>DASYUY010000001.1:0-14399 GCA_036000705.1 Candidatus Limnocylindria bacterium
AGGGTGATTGGATCGAGACCGCGGGCGGCAACGTCGGACAGAACATGAGCGACAACATGAAGCTCCGTATCGCGCAGGACGGCATCTGGTTCGAGGGCCGTTCCAACCAGGTCGTCCAGAGCGGCCCGAACAGCGGAAACCTCTACGGAAAGGCGATGACGATCCTGGTCTATCTCTGGGACTGCGCCGAGTCGTTCAACTCCTCGGCGCCCGCCGGATCGCAGTGGTCCCTCATCCTGCCGTCGCACGGCGGTACTGATTGCTCACAGCTGACCGCCAGCGGGAACTCGCCCACGCCCGACCGCGTGCACCTGTTCACCGTGGCGTCATTCACCTTCTACGAGGGTCTTGTGTCGACCCAGGCGATCCAAGGTTTCTGGGGTGGCGCCTTCGGCGACCCCGCGTCGTGCCAGACGTGCGCCCTCAACCCCCTGGCGAACACGGCGTACCTCGTGCCCGACGATTAGCTCACGTCCTCGCTGACCGGGGTATAGCGCGCCGTGCACCGGCAAGCCCGGCTAGACCTTCGAGGCCTCGGCGACGCTCAGGCTATTGCAAACACGTATAGGCGCGCCACCGCGCGCAAATGGACTACCAGTCATTGAGTACTTGTGAGTCGTGCTTGCACCTGCTTCAGTACGCACGCGGGCGGTCCCTTTTGAGGGGGACTTGTTCGACGGGGTTGGGACATCGCACTTAGAGCGTTACTGGGGAATGGGGAGTACGTGCATGGAAGTTCTGCAGATTGCCCTTGGCGCGTCCGCCGCAGCGGCCAGTGAGGTACAGCCGGCTTCGAATAGCGCAGCACACGCGGCTTCGAACGGTCGGGCCTCGGTCGTCGTCCTAGATCCTCTCGGGGCGGTGTTCAGCACGCTGCGAGAGCTGGGCCTGACCGTGTCCCTCTGGCGCGTCCTCGACGCGCGGCGCCTACCGGTCCTCTCGAGCGTGGACCTCGCCGTCCTGGCGGTCTACGACCGCGTTGACTGGCCGATAGCGGACTCGCTGGTAGAGCGCGCGCCGACGCTCGCGATCTCCACGAACT
This sequence comes from Candidatus Limnocylindria bacterium, assembly GCA_036000705.1. GTDB lineage: Bacteria > Chloroflexota > Limnocylindria > P2-11E > P2-11E > CF-39. The sequence goes on from DASYUY010000001.1 coordinate 1,043, forward strand.
TCAGCCGTGAGGACGCAACGACGTCGCTCGGCCACGGTCTCATCGGCTACCTCGATGCGTCGCTCACCGTCGATGCGCTGCGGCGCGCAGTCTCGGGTGTCTTGAAAGGCGAACCAGCGTACGCGCGCGACATCACGGGCATGTGGCTCCGTGCACGACGCGCATCGGCTGTACATGCGGAGCGCTCGCTCGATCTCACACCGCGGCAACGCCAGATCGTGGCGCTCATCGCGCGCGGCGGGACAGACAAGGAGATCGCGAGTGCGCTGGGCATCGCCACCGCGACGGCGCAAAAGCACGTGACGAACATCCTCGAGCGACTCAACGTGCCGAACCGCGCCGCCGCCGTCGCTGTCATCGCGGGACACGGCGCCCTCTAGAGCCGAGATCTACCCGGTCGTCGCGAGAGTGACGACCGGGACCGTCGCTGCCGCTTAGTCGTCCGCGACGAGGAACACGGCGTTGGAGAACGGGTTGATCGCGCATCCCGGGGCGGTCGGATTACTCGCGCATGCGCCGGGGTCTCCGCTGACGGCTCCGCCCCAGAAGCCGCGGATGAGGCTGCTCTGCACGAGTCCTCGATAGAAGGTGAAGGGCGCGGCCGAGAACAGATGAACGCGTCCGATCTTGACGCTCCCGATGTCGTTGCCGCTGTGGATGTTCGAGCAGTCGCTGCCGCCGCCTGACGGCAGGATGAGCGACCACTGGTTGTTGCCGGACGGAGCACCGTCGAAGGACTCGGCGCAGTCCCAGAGGTAGACGAGGATGACCACTTTCTTGCCGTACTCAGGCGCCCCCGCGCCGTTCCCGGTCAGCACGTGCTCGAAAGCATCGCTGACGCCGTGTTGGTCGATGAAGTAGCGCAGCGCGCTCGCGACGTTATTGCCGACGTTGCCGGTGTCGCCGGCTTCGACCCAGTCGCCCATCTGCGGACTCGCGCAGGAATCATTCGGAAGCTGCGGCGGCACGCTCGCGCACACGATGCGGCCCGCGGAATTCGGCAGCGCGCTTGGCTCCTCCTGGCGCGAGTTCGGCATCGGGTTGCCGTGCCAGACCAGGTTCGTGAGCGAGACCTCCCCGCGTGGCCCGGTCTCCGCGGCCACCGTCGGTCCGCCGAAGCCGTACCCGATCCAATTCATCAGGCTGCAGGCCTTATCGGCGTTGTTCGTGTCTTCGAGGCCCGCTGTGAGCCACTGGCCAACGGGTGCCGGCGGAGAGCACGGCGTACCGCCGCTGAAAACGTGAACGAGATCGGGCTTGCCGTTCGGGCCCAGACCGCTCCGGTCCCACCCCTTTATGAGCTGTGGCACGCAGGGCTTGGTCCCCGCGTTGGCGTTCGGTGGGAAGTCGCACGGTGGCTTGCCGTTGTACGCGTTGGCGTTCGGTGAGAAGCGCGAAAAGTCCACCAGGCCGGTGAAGTTGTTGAAGGTGATGTCGGGCGAATTGCCAGAGCTCCAGAACGTGACGGGTGTCAAAGCCATCGGATTGCATGGGGATACGCACGGCGCGCCAGCGAAGTCCGCCGCATTGAAGTGCCGGACCATCGGCCAGGTCTGCGCATCGAGCGAGAGCGGGACGCCGACGATGCGTGCGACCGCGCGCGCCGATGCGGTGAGGCTCGGCTGGCCAGCCAACCGTGCCAGCGGCGATGAGTACGTCACAGTCGGAGTCGCGCGAATGAAGACCGCCGACGCATTGACGAATGGTCCGGAGAGGACCGGCGTTCCTGGAACGGCTGGGCAGCCATACCGCAGCTCGGGGTGGAGCGGGTCCGGCGACGTCAACGGAAGCCAGGGCAGCGCTGGAGCGCCAGTGCCGTCGGCGGCGGCCCATTCGACGATGAGGCCATCCGACGGACCTGACGGACGGAAAGACTGAACGTTGTTTCGCGCGTAGTCGAGCGCCGTGCAGAACGCGCTCTTCTCCGTGACCGCGTACATGTTTCCGCTGCTCGTCGCTCTGACACTTCCGGCCAGCAAGCGCGCCGCCGCGAGCGCGCCAGCATCGGCGCCGTTCTGCGCGAGCCGGCGCTGCGTCAGCCCGAAACCCCACTCCGTCCCAAGGGCGACCGCGAGCAAGAGCACGACGATGGAGAGCGCGACCAGGATCATCGCCTGACCCTGCGTCTCGCCGGACGCGCTCGTCAGCCGAGCGCGGCGACGGGTCAAACGACCGAACATGCGGCTTCTAGGCACGCGCGGCATTGTGCGCCAACGCGCAAGCGCGGCATATGCGTGATTTCGCGAAGCACTCCTCGCATCAGTTGAGCGGCGCGGTGTCGAGCTCGCCGGCGCGCAGGAACCCGGGCTCGAATCCACTCGGTGACCTTGTGAAGTACGTGCCCTGAGCGACGTCGCAGCCGAGGCGCTCGAGGACGTACGCGGTGGCCTTGTCCTCAACGCCCTCCGCCGTCACTTCCAGGCCGAGATCGTGGGCGGCGTCGATGCCACTACGCACGAAAGCCCAGCTCTCGATGTTCGTGCACACCTCGCTGACGAAACGGCGATCGAGCTTGACCTCCGACAGCGGGAGACGCTGGAGCAAACGGAGCGAAGCTGTGCCCGTCCCGAAGTCATCCAGCGCCAGTCGCACACCGATGTTCGCGAGCGCGAGAAGCGGGCGCTTGAGTCGCATCGCATCGTTCTTGAGCGCGTCCTCGCTCACGTCCAGCGTCAGAGCCCGCGCCTCCAAACCCGCGGCGCTCAGGGCCGCCTGGATGCGCTCTGGAAGCCCCGCGTCCAACAGGTCGCGGAGCCCGACGTTCACAGACAGGCCCGCATCGATTCCCGCATCGCGCCACTCGCGACAACGCCGGAGCGCCGTTCGCAGCACCCAGGCGCTGAGGGCGGGACCGAATCCGCCGCGCTCGGCGAGGGACAGGAATTCTGCCGGCCGCAGCTTGCCACGTACTGCGTGCGTCCACCGGACGAGCGCCTCAGCGCGGAGCGGATGTCGATCCGAGAGCCGCACCGTCGGCTGGTAATTCAGGTCGAACTCGCCACCCGCGATCGCCTTGCCGATCTCATCGAGCTGCGCCAGCACCGATGAGCTGCGCATGTCGTGCTCGGAGTCGTACACCGCGACGGCGCTGCCCGCGCGCCTGGCCGCGTACATCGCGGCGTCGGCCCGATCAAGAAGCGCCTCGGCTGTCTTCGCATGTTGGGGGAACAGCGCGATGCCGAGGCTTGCGCTCGTGCGCGCGACGGCCCCGTTTACGAGGAGGGGCTGCTCGAGCGCCAGCCGGATCTTTCGCGCCGCCGTCAATGCGCTCACGACGTCGCCCGGCGGCGGGAGGAGGATCGCGAATTCGTCCCCGCCGAGCCGCGCCACGGTGTCCGAATCACGAAGCTGGCGTTGTGTGCGCTCTCCGACCTCGCGAAGCAGCGCGTCTCCGACACTGTGGCCGAGCGTGTCGTTCACGCCCTTGAAGTAATCGAGGTCGAGGACGATCAACGCGGCCGAGGTGCCCTCGCGTTCCGCCGTGAGAAGCGCGCGCGCGATCCGGTCTGCCAGAAGCGCCCGGTTCGGCAGGCCGGTGAGCACGTCGGTCGTCGCCCTTCTCGCAAGATCGGCCTCGCGCGCCCACTGCGCGGTGACGTCCTGCCCTATCGCGAGCAGGCGCCGGTCGGGAGCCTCGCGCAGGACCGTGAGCTCGAACGTGACCCTGCGCGCCTCACCACTCGGGCCGTCGATAGAGCCTTCGACATGTGCCGTCGCGCCTGTCTCGTCCGCGTTCACGGAAGCCAGGAGGGTCCTCAGGGCCGCAAGCGACTCTTCTCGATCGCCGACGAGGGAGCGCGCGCCATCGCTCGCGAGGACAAGCGTGTCGCCCTCGATGAAGGCAACGAGAGCCTGGCTGCGCCCGAGCGCGGCGCGCAGCAGCTCGTCGGTACCGACAAGGGACACCCGTGAAGCGTCGGCCGAGCGCTATCACCGCGGCAATGCATACGAATAGGTACCGCGAAGAGGATTCGGTATTCCCCAAAGACGGTGGCGGCCCGACCCTCGGTCCGGTGAACCGGATCGCCGCATCCGCGGTCGCGGTCGCGCCGCTCGTCCTCGTGACGATCGCCGCGGCTGTGGTCCTGACGAGCGTCGGCTCGTCGGCTCCCGCCGGGCCCGCCGCCGGGGAGGTCCGGAGCTCGCCTGCCGCGCCCGCCCCGGCGGACGGCGCGGTGCTGCTCCCGGAGACACGCGGGCCAAGCGCTCCCGCCGAGTCGCCGCACCCGCTTGTGGTCGACGGTCTCCGGATCGTCCTCCCGCGGCTCGGGATCGACCTGCCCCTGGAGCTCGGCGATCCCGGGCGCGATGTCCCGCGACCGGGCTTCGCCGGCGCGACTCCTGAGCAGGTCGCGCTCGTGTACCCGGGGTCGCGAAGCCCCGCCGACGGAGGCAACACCTATATCTACGCCCATGCGCGCGCCGGCATGTTCCTCTCGCTGTGGAACGCGAAGCTCGGCGATACCGTGGTCATCGTGCGCGCGGAGGGTTCGGTGGTGCGCGCCTACCAGGTGGCGCTGATCGTGCCCAGGGTCGCTCCCGCCGATACCCAATGGCTGGACGCTGGAGGCGTCGAACGACTCACGCTCCAGACCTCGACAGGACCACGACCCGAAGACCCGCGGTTCATTGTCGTCGCCTATCCGGTCGCCGGGCCTGCGGAAGCGCCGCGCCTTCCTTGAGCAGGAGACCGACGGCCGCCGCGCGGTTTGCTACGCCCAGACGGCGGAGCAAGTTGGCAACATGCTTTTGAGCCGTGGCGGTCCTGATACCCAGCGCCGCGGCGATCTCCTTGTCGGTCGCGCCCCCGGCGATCAGGCCGACGATCTCGGCCTGGCGTGCGGTGAGCCGGTCGGTGCGCGAGCCGCGGATGCCGCGGCGGGCCGACGTGCGGCCCTCGCGCATCCAGGCCCCCATCGCCTCGCGCGAGAACGCGGGCTCGCCGTGCAGAGCACCGATCAACGTGCGGCGGAGCCCGTCGACCGACATCGCCAGATCGACGTAACCGAAAGCTCCGGCTCGCAGAGCGGTCAGGTGATGCTCGGTGCGTGCGTTCGCGGATACCACGACCGTTGGATAGCGCTGCGCGCAGTCACGGATCGTCTCCCACGGCGGTTCGTCGTAGACGACGAAGAGCACCACCGTCGACTCTGGGAGCTCCAGGCCTCCGGGCGCACGGACGGTCCGCCAGATGGCTGTGGACAGCCCCATGGAGCGCAGCCGGAGGAAGACGTCGCCGCGATCGTCTACGACGACGAGGACCGGACGTGCCGGATCCGACTGGAGCTCGTGGGATGGCGCCTGTTGCATGAACATTGAGTAATCTGCAAACGAGCTTGGCGCGCAATGGGCATGAGAAGTCATATCGGAGGTGGCAGAATGAGTAATGAGCACACGCCCGGTGTGAAGATTAGGTAGTCATTGGTCTTTCGAGGTATGTTGTCGTCAGATGCTTTATTGACACCGCAATCTGGAGACAACACGCTGCCCGCCGTTACCCGCGTCGCGTCGCGTCCTGAGGAGATGGGGAACATGCTCGCCACCGCCGAGTCGTCGGCCATCGAGCTTTGCGTGGTCGACTCGCCGGAGTTGGGCGTCGCGTATCCGCGTCTGGGCGAGTGTGCGCTTGACGTCATGGCGCTCGTGCCGTCGGTCGAACAGGTGAGCACGGCGCTCCTCCATGAGTACGACGCCGCGCTGATCGGCTGTAGCGCGGCTGAGCTCGAGGACCCGGCGTTCCAGGCCCACGTGATGCGGTTCGTTCGCATCATCCCGGCGATCGCGGTCGTTCCTGCCGGCGCCGACGCGGCGACAGCCGCGAGGATCGGGTTCCACGGCCTCGTGCAGCGCGACGTCAGCCCCGATGCCTTGACGCGGACGGTCCGAGCGGTGAGTCAAGGTGAGATCGCGTTCCCGCGAGCTGCACTGGCCGGCCTGTTCAAGCTCCTCAGCCTGCTTCCGCTGTCGATCTCGCGCGGCGATCAGCCTGTCGCGCTCACGCCGAGGCAGCAGCAGATCGTGGACCTCATCGCCCAGGGCGCGACGGATCGCGAGATCGCTGCGCACCTCCGGATCAGCGAGTCGACTGCCCATAAGCACGTGCAGAACGCGCTCCGACGCTCGAAGACCAAGACGCGAAGCCAGCTTGTCGCTGTGGCGAGGCAGTCGGCGCTCACCTAGGCGCGACGCCTGCGACAGAGTCATCGGTTCGGCGTACCTGTGATGGCTTTTGCGTATTGCCGCTGGGGGCGGGGGATTCCAAAGTCGTCCCAGCGCCGAGCGAAGGGGAGTCATCAGTATCCCGGGCGTCCGAGGAGTGTTCTGGGTGAAGTCGGTATCCTCACGCGTTCTTTGCGCCAAAAGCGTCCGGCACGACGCGGGCCAAAGCCTGGTCGAGCTGGCGCTGGCGCTGCCATTGCTCCTTCTCATCCTGCTCGGGCTGGCGGACTTCGGTCGGGCTTTCTACTACACGACCATCATCTCGAACGCGGCGCGCGCCGGTGCCGCGTACCTGTCGCAGAACCCGAACGTTCGCACGCTGCCGGCCACCGACGCGAACTCCGTGAAGTCGAAGGTTTGCAACGAGACGGGTCTGTTCGCGTACAACGATCCCGGCAATTGTTCGCTTAGGGTCGAGCGGATCGTGCTGGGTCCGCCTCCAACTGCGACGGACTTCCCCAGTTACGCACCTGGACAGGACGCGGTCATCAGCGTCACGTATGACTTCAGGCTGATCTCGAGCTATCTGATCGGCCGTGTCGTCTCGACGAATCCGCTCCCGCTGCGGGCGCAGGCGACGTACCCGGGGCTCAAATGAACAGACTGCGAGTCGCGCTGCATGAGGATCGAGGCGTATCGGTGGTGGAGTTCGCGCTCATCGCGCCGGTGCTCCTGCTGATCCTCGTCGGGATCCTCGACCTCGGTCGAGCGGTCAACGCCTACGTGACCGTCAGCAACGCGGCGCGCGAGGGCACGCACTACCTCGCGCTTCACCCCACCGCCGCCCCATCGGCGATCGCGGGCGCGGTGCATCAGCGCGTCGTGCCGCTCGATCCGGCCCAGGTGACCGTCACCGCGTCTTACTACAACGGCTCGTCGTTCCAGGCGTGGCCGGCGAGCCCGACCCCGAACCCGAGTCCGTCGTACACGCCGGTGCGCGTCACCGTGAGCTACCCGTGGTCGGCGGCGACGTTCATTGGTCTGTTCTTCCCGAGCGGAACTGGGGCGACATTCTTCGTCAGCTCGACCGTCGACATGTTGCGATAAGAAGGGACGTGGAGAAATGCGTGAAGCTCGATCGTGGATCTTTCTGGGGGTGGGTCTGCTGCTGGCGGCCCTGACCGGATTCGCTCTGTACGGCTTGGCACAGCAGACGGCGGCGCCGGCAGCCGCTGTTGCCTCGCGGACCGTTGACGTGATCGTCGCGAAGGTAGATATCCCGGTGCGCACCGTCCTCACCGGCGAGGTCGTCATGCGTAAGAGCTTCCCGGCGGATCTCGTGCCCGCGGGTGCTCTGACGCGGGACGCCGATGCGCTCGGCCTGACCACCATCGCGCCCATCGCGCGTGGCCAGACGATCGTGGCCGGGCAGCTCAGCTCCGCCGAGGGAAAGAGCGGCGCGTCCGTGACGATCGCGAAGGGAAGCGTGCTGGTCGCCTTTCCGACGGTCGACCCGCTCAGCACCGCCGGCCTCGTCAACGTCGGTGATCGTGTCGATATCCTCGCGAGCGTCATCCAGGGCAGCGGCCCCGACGCGAAGGTGAGCCAGACGACGCTCCAAAATCTCGAAGTGATCGACATCCTCGTCCCGACCAAGGACCAGCCGCAGCGTGTGACGTCCCTGGTGTTCGCCGTGGATCATCAGGTCGCGCTCGTGCTCAAGTACCTGCGTGACTCTCAGGCGACCATCGACCTTGCCATCCGCTCCCGTGCCGAGAGCGAGCTCGTGCGGACCACGAGCGTGGATCTGACGTATCTGACACAGACCTACGGGATCCGTCGGTGACCGAAGCGGCCCTCGATCTCTACGTCCTCGACCCCGACCCGCAGGTCCTGGGGCAGCTACGCCCTGGTCTGGCCAAAGCCGGCCTGCGTTTGGCGGGGTCGCAGACCAGCGCCGACCGGGCACTTCCGGTGCTCATGTCGACGTGTCCCGACGTCGTCCTCATCGACGTCGCTTCCTCGGCGGACATCGCATTCTCGGTGAAGAAGATCCAGCTCGCGTGCCCGTCGAGCTGCATCATCGTCACCGGCGCCGGAACGCCACCCACGACGATGTCGCGCGCCGTCGCGTCCGGCGCGCGCGGGTTCCTCATCAAGCCGTACACGCCCGCCGATGTGTTCACCACGATCGGGGAAGCGCTCGAGATGGCGCGAGCGGTCGCCTCGCAGGTGCTGGTGCAGGCGCAGCCGTCGCAGCCGACGGAGCGCGCTCGCGGAACAATCGTCGCCGTCTACAGCCCGAAAGGCGGGGTCGGCAGCACGACCGTCGCGACGAACCTCGCCGTCGCACTCGCCGCGCGGCCAAAGACGTCGGTGGCCCTGCTGGATCTCGATCTCCAGTTCGGCGACATCGGATCCGCGCTCGACCTGCGTGGGGCCAACAGCGTGGCCGAGGTCGTCGGCGCTGAAGAGCTGACGTCCGAACTCATCGACGAGACATTCGTGAAGCACGCATCAGGGATCCGCGTCCTGCTGGCGCCCGATGACCTCGCACTCGTCGAGGGCATCGACCCCGAGGGAGTCGTCCGCCTGCTCTCGCAGCTGCGGCGGCACTTCGACTACGTCGTGGCGGACCTGTGGTCGAGCTTCGAGGCGCTCACGCTCGGCGTGCTCCGAGCGGCCGACCGCGTGCTGCTCGTGACGACGCCTGAGCTGCCCTCGCTCCGCAACGTCCAGCGAGTCCTGCAGGCGACGCGCGCGGATCTCCACCTCGACGACAAGACCATCGTCGTCGCCAATCGCTATCCAGGCAAGACGGGCCTGTCGCAGGCGGACATGTCGAAAGCGCTCGGCCAGAAGATCTCCGCGACCATCCCAAGCGAAGGCATCACCGTGACCGACGCGATCAATCGCGGTCTGTCGCTGCTTGACTCACGAGCACGTGTGCGGATCGCACGCCACTACCACACGCTCGCTTCGCTCGTTGCGGACGTTCATGACACACCGGCCGTGGCGCTTGGCGATCGACTGAAAGAGGCGCAGAGATGAGCATCCTTCGACCGCAACCATCACGCTTCCGCGAGGAGAGGCAAGACGCCGGCGACGCGCACAAGTCGCAGAACGGGACTCCCGTCGCGCTCGCGGGCGAGCGCTGGAAGCCCGAGCTGCTTCGGATCAGCCGGCTGCGCGACGAGGGCGAGGCGCAGCTCGTCAGCCGCATCCATGCCAGGCTCGCCGCAACGCTCGGAAGAGCGCTCGACATCGCGGCTCCGGAGTCGGTACGCGCTCTCGTGCACGAGCAGTTCCCGATCGTGCTGGATGAGGAGAAGGTGGCACTTGCCCGGACAGATCGCCTGCGGCTGCAGGAGGCGGTGCTGGCCGAGGTCATCGGGTACGGGCCGATCCAGGACGTCCTGAACGACGACGATGTCTCCGAGGTCATGGTGAACGGACCCAGGCAGGTGTGGATCGAGCGTGCCGGTCAGCTGTACCTCACGGACATCACCTTCTCGGACGCCGACCATGTTCTCCGCATCATCCAGCGCATCGTCGCGCCGCTCGGTCGCCGGTGTGACGAGTCAAGTCCCATGGTCGACGCGCGCCTGCCCGACGGCAGCCGCGTGAACGCGATCATCCCCCCGCTGTCGCTTGTCGGACCGACGCTGACGATCCGAAAGTTCCGCCGCGTGCCCTTCGGACCGGGCGAGCTGCTGCGCAACGCGACCTTGACGACCGAGGCCCTGCAGTTCCTCTCCGCCTGCGTGAAGGGTCGCCTCAACGTCGTCGTGGCCGGTGGTAGCGGCGCGGGCAAGACCACGCTCCTCAACACGCTGTCGAACTTCATTTCCGAGCGCGAGCGCATCGTCTCGATCGAGGATGCGGCCGAGCTGCAGCTTCAGCAGATGCACGTACTCACGCTCGAGACGCGTCCGCCGAATGCCGAGGGTCGTGGCGAGGTCGCGATCCGCGATCTGTTCCGCAACGCCCTTCGCATGCGCCCGGATCGCGTGATCATCGGCGAGTGCCGTGGCCCGGAGGCCCTGGACATGCTCCAGGCCATGAACACAGGCCACGACGGATCGCTGACCACTGTGCACGCGAACGGACCGCGCGACGCTCTTGCGCGCATCGAGACCATGGTCCTCATGAGCGGCGCCGATCTGCCGCTCCGCGCGATCCGCGAGCAGGTCGTCTCCGCCATCGATCTCGTCGTGTTCGTGGAGCGTCTGCAGGACGGCACCCGCAAGGTGACGCAGATCAGCGAGGTCCGCGGCCTCGAGTCGGACGTCATCACGATGCAAGACATCTTCGCCTTCGACGTTCGCGGCGCCGGGGACCGCGTTCGCGCCGAGCTCAAGCCGACCGGGATCCGGCCCGCGTTCACCGACCAGCTCCTGGGCCGCGGCATCGAGCTGCCCGCGGCATGGTTCGGTTATCTCGAGCACACCAAGGAAGTCCGCCCGTGATCGCTCCGACGGCCGGACTCGTCGCGGTGCTCGGCACCATGGCCGTGCTCGTCCTTCTCGTGGGCATCTGGTACCCCGCCTACGCGCGAACGCGCGTGCTGCGCCGCCGGCTCGGCCTGCTCGTCGGCGTGCCTGGCGGCGCCGATGCCCTCGACATGGGCGGACGCCGGCGTTCGCGCGGTCTGCGCCGGCCGGCGGGCAGCGGGCACAGCGACGTGTTGCGTGGACTGGAGGACCGTCTCGAGCGCGCCGCGCTGGACATCACCGCGGGCGAGATCGTCGGCGCGATGGCGGTGCTCGCGGGGGCATCGGCCTTGATCGCGGGTGTCCTGTGGGGTCCGCTGCCGGCGGCGGCCGGCTTCGTGTTCGGAGCAGCACTTCCGCTCCTCTGGATCAACTGGCGACACGGTCGTCGGCAGCGTGCGTTCCTTGGGCAGCTGTCGGACACGATCGCCCTACTCGCGAGCACGGTGCGCGCGGGACACAGCCTGCTGCAGGGCCTCGAGCAGGTGGCGCACGAATCCGTTGAGCCGACCCGCAGCGCGATCGAACAGGTCGTGCGCGAGATCGGAGTGGGCTCGTCACAGAGCGAAGCGATGGAGCGGCTCGCCGCGCGGTTCCCGTCCGAGGACCTCGATCTCATCGTCGCGTCGATCAACGTTCAGCACGAGGTCGGCGGCTCACTGGCGCAGAGCCTGGACGACATGGCCGCGGTCTTGCGCGAGCGTCAACGGATCGAAGGTGATATCCGCGCGCTCACAGCGCAGCAGCGCTACTCCGCATACGTGCTCGCGCTCCTCCCGATCTTCGTAGCGGCCGCGCTCCTCTTCATCAGCCGCGACTACATCAGTCTGCTGTTCGAGGGCACGCTGCGATACGCGGCCATCGCCGCGGGTCTCATGGTCCTCGTCGGGTTCATCCTCATGCGACGGATCGCATCGGTCGATGTTTAGCTCCCGTCTTCGCCTCGTCGCCGTCGTCGCGGCGCTGGCCTGCGCGGTGGCCGGAGCACAGCCCGCGCTGGCCGATGATCCGCTGCGCATCCGACTCACGCAGGTCGATGCGACGAACTTCCCGGATGTGCGGGTCGTCGCGTCTATCGTCGACAGCCAGGACCGGCCGGTCAGCGGCCTCGCCGCGCGCGAGATCGTGCTCAGCGAGCAGGGCCGCACGCAGTCGGCGACCGTGGAGGTCTCGACGGAGTCGGCGCCCATCGCGCTCGCACTGGTGCTCGATACCTCCGGCAGCATGGCGGGCCGGCCGATCGCGGACGCGAAGTCCGCGATGGAACAGCTCATCCGCTCGCTCGGCCCGAAGGACCAGAGCGCCGTGCTCACCTTCAACACTCGTGTGGTGGTCGACCAGTCGCTCACGACCGACAAAGACGCGCTCGTCGCCGCGACGGGGGCGGCTGCCGCCGCGGGGAACACGGCGATCTTCGATGGCGTGGCAAAAGCGATCGACGTCCTCGCGGCGGCGCCGCCGCAAGCCAGGCGAGGGATCGTGCTGCTCACCGACGGGGTCGACAACTCCAGCTCTATCAACCTGCCCGCGGTGAGCGAACGCGTCCGGGCTCAGGGATATCCGGTCTATGTCATCGGCCTGGGCACCAATCTGGATCAACGCGTGCTCCAGACGCTCGCCGATGCGAGCCGCGGCGGGCAGGCCTTCGTCGCACCGAGCTCAGCGCAGCTCGCGTCGATCTACGCCACGCTGAGCGAGCGGATCCTGACCGAATACATCATTTCGTATCACTCGAACGTCCGTGATGTCAGAGACGGAACACCTCTCACGCTGACGGTGCAGGTGACGCGAGCCGGCGCGATCCTAGGCTCCACCTCGGTGATCTTCGAGGTCCCGGCCGGGCATGGCGTCACGGCCGCGGTCGCGGCTACCGCGGAGCCCGCCGCGCCCGCCCCCGCCGTTGTGGCGCAGCCGGCTACGGGTCCGTACAGCCCCGAGGTCGCGGCGCTGCTGGGGACGGCCTCCGCGCTGAGTCTGCTCCTGTGGGTGTTCGTCATTTCCACGAGCTATTCGATGGAGCATCTGGAGCGCCGCCGCGTGGGCGAGCTCGCCGCCGCGGCCGGAAGCCTCCCCGTTGGGCGCACGCAGGGGAGATCATTTTTCGAGCGCGTCGTGCTCCCGATCCTCGCGCGGATCGGCCGGCGGTTCGGACGGATCACGTCCGGATCGCTCGCAGAGCGGACGCAACAGCGATTGTCAGAGGCCGGGGATCCCTTCGCGCTCGGGCCGGTCGAGTTCCTCGGCCTACAGCTCGGCGCGTGCCTCGTCGGTACGGCGCTCTTCGCCGCGGCGGCCGCGTTCGGGATCGGCCCGCAGCTTGGCTGGATCGTCCTCATCGGTCTGGCCGGCGCGCTCGTCGGCATCCTCGTTCCGAGCGTCTGGCTTGACCGGGTCGCCAAGAACCGCCGCCGCCAGATCCAGCGGGCGCTGCCGTCGGCCCTTGACATGCTCGCGCTGTCCGCACGGGCTGGCATGACCTTCGACGGCGCGATCTCGCAAGTGGTGCAGCGCTGGGACAGTCCGCTGAGCGACGAATTCCGGCGGATCCTGGCCGAGTTCCGCATGGGCCGCGACCGCCGCGACGCGCTGCGCGCGATGGCGGAGCGCACCGGCGTCCCGGACGTGAAGCGCTTCGCGAACGCGGTCGTCCAGGCCGACTCGCTGGGCGTGCCGATCTCGAAGGTCCTGCTCGACCAGTCCATCGA
>DASYUY010000002.1:0-25169 GCA_036000705.1 Candidatus Limnocylindria bacterium
TACGCGGCGAGGATCCGATCGCGCGCTCCGGCGGGGACGTTGATGACCTTGGTGCGGAGCTGCCCTAGGTCGCGGCTTACAACTCCGCCTGACCCCCGGACCGCCGCTGTGATCTCCGTCGCCGTGGCGTTCGCCCGGAACTTGATGAGCAGCGGAACGAGCTCCGCAGCTGGCGCGTCAGGACTTGCGGCCTGGCTCGGACTTGAAGAAAGAAGAGAGCTCGCCAGTGCAAGAACGAAAGTCGCGAGGACCGTGAACGTCGTGAGCGCGCGCAGACGTTTAGTTGCCACTTTCCCCACCCATCCCGACACGCGAAGCGCCTCCGCTTCGCGATGATCGACAGAGAACGTACGTGTATGCGTCCTCGATGGGGTACTGCGGAAACGCTGTACTGCTGCATCGCCATTACATAGAAGTCTGTATGGAGCGGTGTCGGATCGGTTGCGAGTGATGCGGGCTTCGCCCTGCAGACCTATCTGCGACCGTTACAAAAACGTTTGCGTCCGGAGCGAAGTTCGATGCGCGACCATGGGCGTCGCCGTCGGTCGATGGCATCGGTCGTGCCAACGGCGTGGGCCGATGGACGCGATCCGACGCGACGCACCGCGAACGCGCGATGTGCTCGACATGACAGTGACCGCCGACGTCGCCGACCCGGCGTATCTGGAGTATCTCCTGTTGCGCAACGGCTTCACTATCGCGCTGATCCTCGCCGGCGCGGACAAGTTCCTGAACGCGATGGTCGACTGGATGCAGTACCTCGCGCCCGCGATCCCACGGATGGTCGGCATCCCGCCTGAGATCTTCCTGCGAGGCGCCGGCATCGTGGAGATCGCGCTCGGCATCTGGCTCGCGTTCGTCCCACGCCACGCGGCCTATTGGGTCACGGCTTGGCTCGCGCTGATCATCGTGAACCTGCTGATGGTCGGAACGCATGACGACGTCGCGCTACACGACTTCGCGCTGTTGCTCGGAGCGCTCGCGCTCGCGCGCCTCGCGACCGGCGTGCACCGGTGGCACGAGCAGCACGCCTAACCGCGCCCGATAGCGGCCCTAGATCGCTACGAAGTAGGTCTCGCAGGCGAGCTGCACCAGCTCCGGCGTGAGCTCCGCCGGCTTCCCGAGGAAGCGCGCCGCCGCGCTCAGGTGCTGCATGAGGTCGCGCGGGTGGCACGAGCGCAGCGCGATGTTCCGCTCGAGGCAGTACTTCGCGATCCACTCCGCGGCCTTCGGGTAGAAGGTGATCTTCTGCTGCTCGCAGACGCGGCGCAAGATCTCCATGAACTCCGGCGGCGTCGGCGGCTTGATCTCGATCTTGTACTGGATGCGCCGCAGGAACGCTTCATCCACCAGCGAAGAGGGCGTGCGGTTCGTCGCGAACACGAGGAGCACATCGAAGGGGACCTCGATCTTGCGACCGTCGCTCGTCGTGAGGAAGTCGACGTCGCGGTCGAGCGGGACGATCCAGCGGTTGAGGAGCTGATCGGGAGACGCGCGCTGACGGCCGAAGTCGTCGATGAGGAGGACGCCGCCGCTCGCCTTCATCTGGAACGGCGCCTCGTGCACTTTCGACGTCTGGTCGAAGACGAGGTCGAGATCCTCGAGCGTGAGCTCGCCACCGACCTCGACGAACGGACGCGACACCGGCACCCACCGCCGGTCGAAGCGCGCGTCGAGCTCCACCAGCGGGCGGTGCCGGGACGAGTCGTAGACGCGGATGATCTGCTGGCCGACGAGGATCGCGTACGGGACGACGATGCTGCCGGTGAGCATCGTCGCGAGCGCTTTCGAGATCGTCGATTTGCCGGTGCCGGGCGGCCCGAACAGGAAGATCGACTGCGCGCTGTTGATCGCCGGGCCGAGCTGTCGGAGCGTGAGGTCGGGCAGCACGAGGTGCCCGAGCGCCTTGCGCAGCTGGTCGAAGCTGATCTGCACCGACCCGAGCGATTGCGCGCGCACGCGAGTGACGTATGCCGCGAGCGGCACGGGGGCCGCGCCGACGTAGGCGTTGCGCGCCATCGCTTCCTTCGCGCGGATGGTCCCCTTCTCGGTGATCATGTAGACGTAGGTGGACGCCGTCACGCCGGCGCCGCCCTTCACCTCGACAAGGTGCTCGGTCTTGCAGAAGTCGAGGACGGGCTGGAGGATCTTCAGCGGTAGGCAGAGGATCTGCGTGAGCTCGGCGGCGCTCGTCGCGCGCTGATAGAGCAGCTTCAGCGTCAGGTCGGCGATGAACGCCGACGTGAGGCCGGTCTCCTCGATGCTCGCCGGTGCGAGCGGTGCGGACTGCTCTGCGGGCCGTGTCGGTGCCGCTGCCGGTGGGTGTGGCGCTGCGGCCGTGGGTGCTGCGCTTGCCATCTGCTCCCTATCCTCCGAGACGCTGGTCCGGTGAGTTTAGGGGCGCTGGATTCCCCTTAGAGGGGGAAACGCGTCGATACGGTCGCAGTGACGACTCGTTATCAGGTCTGCGCCGAGAAGATCACGAGGGCGCGGAGCGCGAGCACGCCGAGCAAAGCGATGGCCGGACCGGCGACGGGCATGCGCCGCGCCATGTCTCCACGCGTCAGGACGAAGGGCGCCAGCAGCCCCAGGATGACGACGATCCACAGGACGATCCAGACGCCCAGCACCTTGTTGATGGTCCCCGCGACGGCGACCGTCGCGAGGAAGATCGCGATGAGGATCGCCTCGATGATCACGAAGTTGCGGTCCGCCGCCTCGAGTCGCATCGCGCTGCCGGACTCGACATCGCGCCGCGAGCGAGCGATGAGGAGCAGGAGCGCCGCCGAGCCGGAGAGCGCCGAGGCCAGGAACATCCCACCGAGCGGCCAGCCGTCGCTCCAGACCGGCTGATTCGAGACCGCCAGGAGCACGCCGGTGTAGCCACAGATGAAGAAGCCGAGGCCAGTACCGATGATGTTCCAGACCGTCTCGAGCGGGCCGCGGAAGACACGCGCGATCGGCGCCAGTGCCCGCACGGTCCCCATCTCGGCGAGCGCGCCGAGGAAGGACACGAAGGAGAACAGACCGAAGAAGAGCAGCGCCCACGCGCCCACCGACATCGGGGACCAGAGCTTGAATGCGAGCCCGCCGTCCGACGCGTCGACCAGCATGTTCAGGAAGCGCGCGGGCTGGCCGAGGTCAAGGATGAGGAAGATCGGGCACGGGATGAGCGCGAGGAAGCTGACGATGAACGCGGCACGCGAGAGTCGCTGGTCGGCGGGCGCGCCGACGAGCCGCAGCAGAGTCCCGATCGCGTACGAGCCGCCCGAGAGCCCACCGAAGAAGAAGTAGCCGAGGATCCACCACTCCCAGTTCGGCGGCGCGGCGAAGTGTTCGGCGGGTGGCATCAGGACTTCTCGTTCATCCGCTGCTGGCGGAACGCGAGCACGCCGGCGACGAGGCCGACGACCGCGGTGACGAAGCCGCCGGCGTAGCCGGCGAGGTTGTTCCGGCTCGGCAGCGTCGCGTTCTGCGCGTTCGGCAGCTTGTAGACCTCGGGCTTGTCCATGAGCAGGAAGAAGGCGTTGAGTCCGCCGTAGACCGTCGCGTCGCGGCCGTAGAGCTGAGCCTTCTTGTACCCCGCGGTCTGCAGCGCCGTGACGCGCTTGTCCGCGGCAGCCTGCAGATCGTCGAGGTAGCCGAACTTGATCGACTCGGTCGGGCACGCCTTCGCGCAGGCGGGCTGCATCCCGTTCTGCAGACGGTCGTAGCAGAGCGTGCACTTGTGCGCGGTCCCGGTCTTCTCGTTGAAGCCGATGACCCCGTACGGACACGCGGCGATGCAGTCGCGGCAGCCATTGCAGACGTCCTGCTGGATGAGGACCGAGTCGTACTCGGTGCGCACGATGGCGTTCGTCGGACACACCTCGAGGCAGCTCGCGTTCTGACAGTGCTTGCAGACGTCGCTCATCATCAGCCAGGCCTGACCGCCGGCGATGGGCGTCGGCGTCATGACCACGCCGTTGTTGTCGGGGATCTGCTCGATGAACTCGACGTGACGCCAGTTCTGCGCGTCGAGCTGCCCGGTGTTGTCGAAGCTGTCGAGAAGGAGCTCGGGCTTGTTGCCCTCGAGCTGATTCCATTCCTTGCACGCGACCTCACACGCCTTGCAGCCGATGCAGATCGACGTGTCGGTGAAGAACCCCATCGGTCGTTCCTGGAATGCGGCCATCTTCAGAACCCCATCAGATTGGGCGTGACCTTCGTGAAGCCACGCTCCGACGCGGCGATGTCGAGCGGGATCGCGGCGATCTCGTCGACGATCGGGACGGCATGACCCTCGAGCCGCGCGTCAACGCTCACGATGTAGCGCTTGCAGCGCTCGCATGCGTCGAGACGGAGGTGCGGCAGCTGATCTGGATCCGCGAGGACGACGAGCTTGCTCGACTCGGTCTCGCCGCAGGCGACGCATGTCATCCGCGGGTACACCCATTCGCTCGCGCAGCGCGCGCACACGAGGCGGCGTTGACTCGTGACGAGCGCCTCGCCGCTGTCGACGAAGACGCTCACCTGCGGCGGGCCGCCGCACACCGGACAGAAGCGCTCCTCGCCTGCAATGGGGAGTGCGCGCGCGAGATCGGGCAGCGCCTCGAGCACCGGCGCCGTCGCGGCCCGCGCGAGGAACACGTCGGTCCCGCTCTGCGTCTCGCCGCGCAGCCAGGAGGTGACCATGCGCTCGAGATCACCCTCGTGGAAGCGGAGCAGCACGGATTCGCGCAGCGTCTCGGTGCCCGCCGTCATCAGCGCGCTCATCACGTCGGGTAGCGCTGCGCGCACGACGTATGCCGCGAGCGATTCGACGTCGGGATGGTCCGCGCGGGCGCGCTCGAACGCGCGCTCCTGCGCCTCCGCGACGGCGGCGTAAAGCGTGAGCGGCTCGCGCGCGAAGTCGTAGCGCTCGGCCAGCTCGGCCGCGCGGCGGCGCCGCTCGGCGTAGGTCGTGACGCGTTCAGCGACGGCGCTCAATCGATCTTCTCGATGTTCACGAGGAACGCCTTGAACTCCGGCGTCCTCGCGCCGACGTCACCGACGAAGGGCGTGAGCGCGTTCGCAAGCCAGAACTTGCTCTTCTCGGGGTTCTGCTCGGCAGACAGGCCGACGAAGCCCCAGTGGATCGGGATGCCGATCTGGTAGACGGTCTTGTTGCCGGCGAGCGTGACCGGGCCAAGCCTCTTCGTGACCGCGGCGGCGACCTCGATCTTGCCGCGCTCGCTCCACACGCGCACGCGGTCGCCGTTCTGGATGCCCTTCTGCTTCGCGAGCTCCTCGGGCAACTCGACGAAGGCCTGCGGCTGGAGCCCGACGAGCAGCGGGACGTGCTGCGTGACGTAGTGCTCGTGCTCGGTGAGGCGGTAGCTCGTCGCGACGTACGGATACTTGTCGACCTTGCCGAAGCGGTTGGGCCGGCCCGCGGCCTGGTCGTACAGGAACGCGACCGGATCCGCGGACTGCGCCGGGTGCAGCGGGTTGTCGATCGGCGCCTCGACCGGCTCGTAGTGCTCGGGGATCGGGCCGTCGAGCATGGAGCTCGAGAAGAGCCGACCCACGCCCTCGCCGTTCATGATGAACGGGAGCCACGCTGCCGGGTCCTTCGGGTTCATCGTCGCTGGGTAATCGGGCACGTCTCCCGTCCAGGCGCTGCCATTCCACTGGATCGCCGGGCGCTTCGGGTCCCAGGGCTTTCCGTCGAGGTCGGCGGATGCGCGGTTGTACATCACGCGGCGATTGAGCGGCCAGCTCCAGGCCCATTGGGGGTAGAACCCCATCCCCGTCGGATCGTTCTTCCCCGGGTCCTGGACGCCGTTGCGGCGCTTCGAAAGGTTCCCGTCGTCGGTGTAACTGCCGGTGTAGATCCAGTCCCCGGCGGTCGTAGTGCCGTCCGACTTCAGGTTCGCGAAGCTCGTCATCTGCTTGCCGGCGGAGAGATCCTTCCCGTTGATCTCCTTCGCGATCTCGTCGAGCTCCGGCTTCTTCGGATCCTTGTACCAGTCGAGCGTCATCGCGTTGATCGCGTCGGGGAACTTGCCGCTCTGCTGCCGGTACAGCGTCTTCACGCGGTCGAACAGCTCGGCGAGGATCCAGTGGTCGTGCCGTGCTTCGCCCTCGGGCGGGATGACCTGCTCCTTCCACTGCATCCAGCGGCCGCTGTTGACGAACGACCCGTCCTTCTCGATCCAGTGCGTCGTCGGCAGCATGAAGACCTCGGTCTGGATCGACGCGGGATCAGTACCGGGCGCCCGCCAGAACTCAGAGCTCGTCGTCGGCAGGGGATCCATCACCACGAGCCACTTGAGGTTCGCGAGCGCCTTCATGACCTGGTTCGAGTCGGGGCCGATGCTCGTCGCGGTCATGCCCGAGAGGATCACGCCCTCCATCTTCCCCTTGAGCGCCTGGTCGAAGATCGACATCCACGACGAGTTCGCCGCGGGCTTCGGGATGAAGTTGAACGCGAACTCGTTGTCCTTTGTCGCGGTCGAGCCGTACCAGCCCTTCAGCAGGCTGACCATGAAATTGCGGTAGTTCGTGCCGAAGAAGTTCCAGGAGTTCGGATCGCTCTTCTTCGCTGCGCTCGCGGCGACGTAGTCGTCGAGGTTCTTCTGGCCCGGTGCCGGGATGCGGAGGTAGCCCGGCAGGATCTCCCACGAGATCGCGTGGTCGGTGTTGCCCTGGATGTTCGCGTGGCCACGCTCGGCGTTCATCCCGCCCCCGGGCCGGCCCATGTTCCCGAGGAGCAGCTGGAGAACCGCTCCCGAGCGGATGAGCTGGCCGCCTGTCGTGTGATGCGTGAGACCGACCGCGTAGACGATGGTCATGACCTTGTCCGGTCGCCCCATCTCGCCGACGATCTTCGCGACGTCGTTGAACTGCTGCGCTGGGATGCCCGTGATGCTCGAGACCATCTCCGGCGTGTAGCGCGAGTAGAACTTCTTGAGGAGCTGGAAGACCGAGCGGGGGTTCTGCAACGTCATGTCGCGCTTCGCCCGCGCCTGCGTCGTACCCGGTGGCCCGTCGAGCGGCGCGCCCTCGGTCTCGTAGCCCCACGTCGTCACGTCGTACGAGCGCGTCTGCGCGTTGTAGCCGGTGAAGAGACCGTCCTTGAAATCGAAGCCCTCGCGCACGATCCAGGACGCGTTCGTGTAGTTCTTCACGTACTCGTCGTGGTAGAGGTTGTTCTGCAAGACGTAGTTGATGAGGCCACCGAAGTAGGCGACGTCGGTGCCGGTGCGGATGCGGAGGTACGTGTCCGCGAGGGCCGAGGTCCGCGTGTAGCGCGGATCGGCATGGATGATCTTCGCGCCGCCGCCTTGACCCGGGCCCTTGGTCGGATCGAGCTTGGCCTTGACGAACCACTGGAAGCCGACCGGATGCGCCTCCGCCGGGTTCGCGCCGTTGATGAGGATGACGTCGGCGTGCTTGATGTCGCGCCAGTGGTTCGTCATCGCTCCTCGTCCGAATGTGGCGGCCAAACTGACCACCGTGGGACCGTGTCAGACCCGAGCTTGCTGCTCGATATGCACGATGCCGAGCGTGCGCATCATCTTCGTAGCGAAGTAGCCTTCTTCGCTGCTGAATGCGGCGCCGCCGGCAAAGGCGACCCCCTCGGTACGATTCACGATGTTCCCATTGGCGTCCTGCGCGACGAACGTGTTGTCGCGCGAGGCTTTAAAGTTCTGCGCGATCTTGCCGAGCACGAAGTCCCAGTCCTTCTTCTCCCACTTCGCGCTACCTGGCGCGCGGTACATCGGCGAGTCGACGCGACGGGCGCTCGTCGCGAGCTGCATCGCCGTCGCGCCTTTCGGGCAGAGGCGGCCCTCGTTGACCGGGCTGTCGGGATCGCCCTCGATCTGAAGCAGCTCGGTCTTGCCGTCCGCGCCCTGACGCGTATAGGCGATGAGCGCGCAGCCGACCGCGCAGTAGGGACACAGCGAGTGGACTTCCTTCGCGCCCGCGATACGGAACGTCATCTGCCGCTTTTTCGCCAGACGCAGGTCGAAACCGAGCGGGTTGGCGAGCGGTGTGAGTGCGGTGGCGCCGGCGCCGGCGGCGCCGAGCTTGAGGAGCTGACGACGGGTGAGGTCGCTCACGTCCTTACGGGCGTTCTATTCCTGGCATGCGTCTGCGTCAAGTTCTACGCACGCTATCGTCGGCCAGATGAACGCGTTCTTCTCGTCACTCGCAAAGCGCTGGGCCGAGGCGGCGGGCCGGCGCGGCTTGACGATCGACGAGCCCTTGCTGGACGCCGACGTCGCAGAAGAGATCCTGGAGCTCGCGCGCGTCGTCGCGCATACGACGGAGCGTCGGTTCGCGCCGCTCGCCACGTTCATCGCCGGTGTCGCGGCGGAGCGTTTGCGCGCCTCGAAAGGGTCGCTCGACCCTGGCGTCGCCGCCGCCTACGTCCGCGAGGTACGCCAGGCGCTGGAGCGCGAGGCACCTCCCGTATGACCGACGCCGCACCCGCCCCAGCCCCGACACCACTGCGCATCGGCGTCCGGTTGGCCATCGCCGGCGACGCCGGTGAGCTCTTCGCCGACGCGAAAGCCGTCGAGGCGGCCGGCGCGGACTCACTCTGGATCGACGCGGCGGACGGCGATCCCTACGTCGTCCTCGCGGCGCTGGCCGCGGTGACCTGGCGGGTGCGGCTCGTCGCACGCGGCGCGCGGGCGGACACCGCCGGGCGCGAGACCTGCGCGGCGCTCGCGCGTGGGCGGCTCGTCATCGCGGAGGAATCGGAGGAGCGCTGGACCGAGGCCGCGTTCCCGCCGAGCCGCGCAGCCTGGGACGACCTGCGCGCAGCGAGCACCGCAGCCGGCGTGAGCGGCGTCGTTCTGCCGAACGATCCACGGCTCATCGACCTGCTGCGCAATCCCGACATCATCGAAGACCGCAGCGACCTGAAGCTCTCGTTCGGCTAGTCAGCACGCGCGCTCAGTAGCTGGGCGCGCCTCCCGACGGCCGCGGCCCGTTCGACGGCCCGGTGCAGGCGGTTGGGACGGCGGCGACCGTCAAGGCGACCATCAGCGCCAAGAAGAGCGCACCAACGCGCCGCCAAGCTGTTCTCACGCCACTCTCACGTGCAGACGTCGTGCCGCGGCTCACGCGGCTCGCCCCTCGCGCAGCTGCTTGCGCACCTCGCGCCGATCCGCGCTGGGCGCGATGAACAGCGTCAGCATGATCCCGTAGTACGGCAGGTGGCCGAGCAGCTCGGTCCAGCCGAAGAACGGCAGGGTCATCGTGAAGAGCACCGCTCCGAGCGCCATCGCCGGTCGCGTGAGCTGACCGGAGACGACGACCAGGCCGATGACCAGCTCGACCAGGCCGGCGACATACGCGAACTGCCCGTTCGACACGCCCAAGCCGGCCACGACGTTCAGGTAGGGCCGGTCGGTGAGGAGCGCGTTCGCGAGCCCGGGATCGAGGAGCTTCTCGGTCAGGGCGCCGAACGCGATGCCGACGCCCATGCACACGCGGAGGAGGGTGAGCGCGGCAGCCGGTGCCTCCGCCACAGCCAGCGCACGGTGCTGACCGAAGAGCCGATCCACCGACAGCGCGCCGCGCCCAGTGATGAACAGGAAGATCGCCGCGCCCAGGATGTGGACCTGCTCCAGGATCGACTCGAAGTTGAATGGTTGCATCGCGACGACACCGAGGATCGCGAGCGCGACGGCCGCGACGCGCGTCCCGATCCCCAAAAGCAGCAGGACACCGCACGCGGCCTCGACGCCGAGCAGCGTGTAGCCGAACGCGTCCGGCTCCACGCGCAGCGACGGCACGAAGAGCATCCCGAGCGCCGCAGCCACGATCAGCGCCAGTCCGACGTGAACACCGAGCACGAACGGCCCGAGCCAGGCGAAGCGCTCGAGGGCGCGGAAGATGCGCGGCTCGGGCACGTGGCGCTGCACGAACGCGGCTGCCCCGATCGCCAGTCCGGCGATGGCGAACGCGACGACGACCGGGAGCGTGAACAGCAACGAGTAGTCGGTGGGATGTCGCGATGGATCGATGAACCACTTGACGTGCCGCGCCAGCGAGCCGAGCACTCTCACTCCGCGCGCACGAGCTATGCCACCGGCGCCTGCAGACCAGCGAGACGCTCGCGGCCCGAGTACACGTTGAACCGGTCGTCGCGCAGAAATCCGACGAGCGTGAGTCCGAAACGGACCGCCGTCGCCACCGCAAGGCTCGAGGGCGCGCCGACGGCGACGAGGATCGGGATGCCCGCGGCGACGGCCTTCTGCACGACCTCGTACCCGGCGCGGCCGCTGACGGCAAGGACGGCGGTCGAGAGCGGCAGACGCCCATCGAGGAGCGCGCGCCCAGCCACCTTGTCCACCGCGTTGTGCCGGCCGATGTCCTCGCGCAGCGTCACGAGCTCGCCGCCGGCGGTGAACAGACCCGCGGCGTGAAGGCCGCCGGTCGCATCGAAGACACGTTGGCCGCCGCGCAGCTGATGCGCGAGTGGCGGCAGCGTCGTGGCCTCGACGCGTGGGCCGTCCGCCAGCGGCGCGTGATCGTGCGCGAGAGAGTCGACCGTCGTCGCGCCGCACACGCCGCAGGCGGAGCTCGCGAGGAACGACCGCTCGGGCCTGCGTCCCGCGCCCTCGCGGACCCGGACGTCGATCTGGTTCGACTCGAGGATGTCGTCCTCGACACTCACGCGCTCGTCACGCTCGCCCGACTCCGCGCTGATGCGGATCCCGATGACGTCCGCGAGCGAACGGATGACGTGCTCCGCCGAAAGCAGGCCAAGTGCGAGCTCGATGTCGTGGCCGGGGGTCCGCATGACGATGCTCAGCGGTTCGCCGTTCAGTAGGAGCTGCAGCGGCTCCTCCGCGGCGACCGCATCGTCGACGTGCTCCCATGCGCGGCCGCGCCAGCGCGAGATCGGGATGCGCGGCGCCTGTGGACGCGCCATGACCGCATCCTAGTCGGCGGCGCGCACCTCGATGAAGCCTTTGTCGTCGGTGCGCACTTCGAAGCGCGGCTCGGAGAACGTCGCGGGCCCGCCCTTCACCTCGCCGTCCTTCACGCAGAAACGCGACGCGTGCCAGGGGCACTGGATCTCGCAGCGATCCCTGCCCACCCACGTGCCCTCATTGAGCGGCCCGCCGGCGTGCGTGCAGGTATTGCCGATCGCGTACACGGCGCCGTCGAGCTTCGCGATGAAGACGGCCGCGCCCTTCTTCGTCCTCGCCACGACCGGCTTGCGGTCGTCGAGGCCGCTCGCGGTGATCTCCAGACGCTCCCACTTGCTCGGCGCGTCGACCCAGGCCTGACGGTTCACCGCGGTGCCGTAGCCGAAGGCCATGTCGCCGCCGAGGTACGCCGAGACGACGAGGATCGCGAACGCGACGATGGAGGTCGCGATCGCGAGGTCGCGCTGATCGGGTGCACCCCCGACGCGCAGCCAGAGCGACGTCACGAACGCGAGGCTCACGACGAGCATGAGGAGCCCGTGGAGGATCCCGGTGCGCCGCTCCTCGCCGTACGTCTCGTTCCAGTCGGTGAGGCCCGAGACGATCGCGACGACCGAGCTGAGGAGCGTCAGGACCAGCACGAAGTCCGCCGCACGGGTGAGCGTCGCGTCCCGCGTGACGAGGTAGAAGACGTCGAGGCCGACCAGCGTGATGTAGCCACCGACGGTCCAGTCGGTCACGGCGGGGTGCAGCGGATGATGAAGCGGCCACGTGCCGTGAAGGAGCGTCTTGACCGCCGTGAGCCCGGGGACGCTGTAGACCGCTTTCACGATCGCCCCGAAGAAGTCGGCGACCGGATCGAGCCACTTCCAGCGCTTGGTGAGCGTGTGACCGACCGTGTTGCGCGGGCTGCTCATCGCGGCAGTATCCCAGCACGTCGCGCGCCAGGTAAGGCGGGCATCCTAGCGATATGCCTCGGGTGAATGACGCCACGACGCCCACGCATCCGCGTCGTGGCTGCTGAAAACGCGCGTGAGGTCGCCGCCGGCAAGTGAGCGTATGAGCGCGAGCGACTCTTTCGCCGCCGCCTGATCCATCGCCGGTATCTCGCCGCGCTCGATGTTCTCGCGGGTGAACGCGGCATCGCCGGTGAGCACCACACGCCCGCTCTCGGCGAGGTCGACGACGAGCGATTGGTGTCCGGGCGCGTGACCGGGCGTCGGCACGACCTCGAGTCCGCTCGCGACGCGGGTCCGGCCGGTCACCGGAAGGTAACGCAGCTCGGCGATGTCCCAGTACACACCGGGAAAGTTGGGCTTCCCCTTCGCGAACGCGAGGTGCTCGGCCTGCACGACGAACGTCGCGCGCGGGAATGCGCCGTTGTTCCCGGCATGATCGAAATGCAGGTGGCTGTTCACGACGACCGCGACGTCGTCGGGCTTGACGCCCAGCCCCGCGAGGCGGGAGACGATCGCGTCGTCGGCTTGCATCGCCACGCGCATCGCGACGGCCTCGCGATCGGGCGGGGGCTTTCCGAACGTCGCGTCCGGATTGGCGACGTGCACGGGGTGTAGCCCGGTGTCGAACAAGATGTTGCCCTCGGGCGTCCGGATCAGAGCCGACCACACTGGGGCGACGACACGCATGTTGGCCGCGCCGTCACTGAGCCAGGGAGCGAACGCGCCGCGCACGAGATCGACCGCGCCGGTGCGGAACAGGACGAGCTCGATCATCCGCGCGCTCCGTGCGCTCCGTGTGCGAGAGCGTGTCCGCGACCGCGCGCGATGAGCCAGCTGTTGACCGGGAACGCAGCCGCGAACGCGATGACCAGACCGACCGCGAGGCTGCCCCAGAAGAGCGGATCGTCGAGGCCCGCCGCCATCGCACCTGGAACGAGCAGCACGATGAGGTTGTCGACCGCCTCCATGACCACGATCGAGATCGTGTCCCCCGCCAGCGTTATGCCGGCAGCGCGTCGCACAGCCATGCCGCCGCGGAGCAGCGGGACGAACGTGAGCGAGTAGCCGAACACGAACGCGAGCACGATCCCGGCGACGACGGACGCCTCCGTCGTGAGCCCGATCGCGCCCGAGACCAGGAGCCCGACGACCTCCCCGATCGCACAACCGGTGAGGCAGTGGCGCGTCGCGTCGAGGGCGAGGCGCGTCACGTCAGGTCGGACGCGCGCGACACCTTCGCCGTGGTCGGCGTGAGTCATTCGCGGAGAAGCTCGTCCACCGCCGCGTAGGGATCGATCGCGCGCTCGGCGACGCGGGCGATCGCCTGCTCGACACGGTCGTCACCGAGACGAGCGCGGAGCCGGCGCACCAGCGCCACGCGCAACAGCCCCTCGACCTCGGCACGCGCGGACGCGCGACGGCGGACGTCGCGCTCGCCGCTCTCGGCCGCCCACGCGCGGTGTCTCGCGATCGCCGCGACGAGCTGATCGGTGCCCTCGCCCGTCGCCGCCACGGTGCGGACGATCGGCGGTTTCCACGCGATGCGTGCCGCGCCCAGCGTGAGCATCTGAGCGAGGTCGCGCGCGGTCTCGTCCGCGCCGGGTCGGTCGGCCTTGTTCACCACCAAGACGTCCGCGATCTCGAGCACGCCGGCCTTGATCGCTTGGATGTCGTCACCGAGCCCGGGAACGGTGACGAGGCATACGGTGTCCGCGACGCGCACGACCTCGACCTCCTCCTGTCCCACACCGACCGTCTCGACCAGCACGACGCCATAGCCGAGCGCATCGAGCACGTTGACGACGCGCGACGTGGCCTGCGCGAGACCGCCGGCATGGCCGCGGCTCGCCATGCTGCGGATGAAGAGCCCCTCGTCGAGGAATCGTTCACGCATGCGGATGCGGTCGCCGAGGATCGCGCCGCCGCTGAACGGTGACGACGGGTCGACCGCGACGACCGCGACGCGATCGTTCGTCGCGCGGTATGCGCCGGCGAGCCGGTTCACGAGCGTGCTCTTGCCGCCGCCCGGCGGCCCGGTTATGCCGACGATCTCCGCGTGACCCGTCAGCGGATATAGCGCGCGCAGCGCGTCCGCCGCGCCGGGCTCGTCGTTCTCGACGACGGACAGGAGGCGCGCGGTCGCGCGCTTGTCGCCGCCCCGAGCGCGCTCCAGCAGATCGGACGCGGCGACGGTCACGAGCCGGTTCGCACCAGGTCCCTCGCGATCACGATGCGCTGCACCTCGCTGGTCCCCTCGCCGATCTCCATGAGGCGCGCGTCGCGCACGATGCGCTCGAGCGGATAGTCGCGCAGGTATCCGTATCCGCCGAGGATCTGCAGGCAGTCGTTCGCGGCGCGGCTCGCGGCTTCCGTCGCGTACAGCTTCGCCTTCGACGCTGCCACACCGAACGGCCTGCCGCAGTCGGCGAGCGCCGCCGCGCGGTGCACCAGGAGACGTCCGGCATCGAGCTGCGTGCGCGCACGGACGATCTTCCACTGCGTCATCTCGAATTCGGCGATCGGTCGGCCGAATTGGCGGCGACCTTTGGCGTATGCGATCGCGGTCTCGAGCGCGGCACGTCCAAGGCCGAGAGCCAACGCGCCGATCCCGACGCGGCCCTTGTCGAGCACCTTCTTGGTGTCCTCGAAAGCGTCGCCATCGACCCCGATGCGGTCGCTGTCGGCGATGCGGCAGTCCTCGAGCACCAGCTGCGAGGTGTCCGATGCGTGCAGCCCCATCTTCCTCTCGCGCTTGCCGGGGCGGAACCCGGGCGTTCCGCGCGACACGCCGAACGCCGAGAGCTTGCGCTCGCCCGCGCCCGCGATCACCACCGCGAAACCCGCGAGCGACCCGTTGGTGATGAACTGCTTCGTCCCGTTCAGGATGTAACCGTTCTTCTCCTTGACCGCGCGGCTCTGGACCGCGATCGCGTCAGAGCCGGAGGCCGGCTCGGTGAGCGCCCACGCGCCGAGATACTCGCCGCGCGCGAGCGGTGGCAGCCAGCGCCGCTTCTGCTCGTCGCTCGCGGCGACGAGCAGATGTCCGATGCAGAGGCTGTTGTGCGCGGCGAGGGAGAGCGCGATCGATCCGTCGGCCGCGCCGAGCTCTTCCATCACGAGCGCGATCGTGAGCGTGTCGAGCCCGGCGCCACCGAGCTCCGGGGGCACGGCCAGGCCGAGCAGACCGAGCTGCGCGAGGTCGGGCAACAGCTCGACCGGGAACGCTCCGGCCTCGCTCCACCGCTCGGCATTCGGGACGATGCGCTCGCGCGCGAAGTCGCGCACGGCACCCTGGACCGCGATCTGATCGTCGCGGTAGGCGAAGCGCACTAGGTCTGCGGGTACGCCGAGCGCACCGACGAGTCGAGGGTCGGCAGCAGCTCGTCGACCAGCTTCTGGTCGGCCTCCATGACCCCAGGGTCGACGTCGAAAGCCTTGCGCCGCGCGGCTGCGATGAGCTGGCGCTGCTCCGGCGCCAGCTTTGTGAACGCGATGAGGCGCGCCTTGGTGAGACGCTTGCGCTCTTCGAGATCGTCGATGCGGGTCAGCTCGCGCATCTGCGGTGTCAGCGCGCCGACGCGCGCGATATCGTTCGGCACCGCAGCGGTCAGCTCGAACCGCTTCTTCCAGAACTCGATCGCCGTGGCCTCGTCACTGCCCACCAGAGATGCCAGACCGACGTCGATGGGTCGCGAGTCCTTCTTACCACCGAAGAGACCCCAGATACCTGCCATGTTCGATCCCCCTTAAGAACTTCTCACGCTTTTGCTCGGTGCACCGGAACAGCCTCACGTACGTATTTAGCGATTTCGTCGAGCGACGCGCCCGGCGGAAAGATGCGTCCCACGCCGTGCTTCTGCAGACCGGGGACGTCGGCCTCGGGGATGATCCCCCCGCCGAAGAGCAGGACGTCGTCCATCCCCTTCTCGCGCATCAGCTCGGCGATGCGGGGGAAGAGATAGTTGTGCGCACCGGAGAGCAGCGAGAGCCCGATCACGTCCGCGTCCTCCTGCAGCGCCGTCTCCACGACCTGTTCGGGAGTCTGATGCACGCCGGTGTAGATCACCTCCATGCCCGCGTCGCGCAGGGCGCGTGCCACGACCTTCGCGCCGCGGTCATGGCCATCGAGCCCGGCCTTCGCGACGACGACGCGGATCGGGCGTTTCAATAGCTCACCCCGAGATCCTCGTGCAGGTGTTCCTCCCAGTGGAGATACGTGTAGAAGCCGACGATGCCGAAGACCTTCGGATCGCGCATCCGCTCGTCCGAGAGCTTCGCGATGGTCTCGCGCACCCGACGGTGGGAGGTGTCGAGCTCGTCGAGCATCGCCTCCGCCCCCACCAGGCGATGCGCCTCCACCGCGCGCTGGTTCTCCGCGAGGATCGCTTCGGTCGTCCAGCTCCGAGACTCTCCCGCGTCGACCTCGCTGACGGCCTGCTGCATCCAGTTCGCCGCGTGCGCGCACATGTCGCGATAGGACCAGCCCGACGGTGTCGGTGTCATCAGGCCCGCGCGGCCACGTTCGCGCACCGCCGCACGGAAGCTCGTCCACGTCGCGTCGAAGCGGCGGAGCACGTCCTCCTTCGACAGCGGCACCCAGGCTTCGATCTCCGAGAGGTGCTCCGCGAAGTGGCCGTAGCTCCGTACGGCGATGAGGAGGCTCGCCATGAAGTGCACGTCCTCGTCCGGCGCGAGGGCGTTCAGGATGCCGACGACCTTCCCGTATGCGTCATCGAGACGCTTCACGACCTCCTGCGCAGGGCGCGCGTCGGCCGCGGCGGCCTCGCGGTCGTTCTCAGCCTGGACGTTCCGGATCCGTCCGCGCCGTCCCGCCAGACGCTCTGGCAGGGCCTCTTCCACCGCCTCGAGCCAGAAAGCGACGTGCGATAGGAGTGCCTTCGCCGTCCATCCCGCCGCCGTCTTGTCGCCGAGCGGTCGCAGCCCGACGCGTGAGAGCGCGCGACGGAACGGACGCCAGCCCTCGCGCATCCGCTCGAGGAGCTCGGCCGGGCGCTTCGGGACCGCGGCGAAGAGCTCGGCGTGGTGCTCGCCGTAATGCCCGTAGCTGTTCCCGGCGATGATGGCGATGGCCCAGCTGTCGTTCGCGCGGATCTGCTCCGGCGTGAGCTTCTCGACCTCGGCGACCAGCCTCGTGTGTGTGGCGTCCAGATCGGCGAGCACCTCGGACCCGGCTCGGCCCTTCGCCCGGTCAGCCATCTCGGCATTGAACGCGTCAGTGCTGACGCCGCTCGTCGCGAACTCGCCAGCCTCGCGAAGCCGCGCGAGACGCTTCACGGTGAGGTCCTCCCAACCGGCGACGTGCTGCGCGAGGGCCTTGAACGTCCAACCGGTCGGGCTCGTGGCCTCCAGGCCTGTCGGGCCGAGTGACATGAGCGCGAGCCGAAAGTTGATCCAGCCCGCGTTCGCGGCCATGGCCAGATCCTTCGCCGTCTTGATCGCCGCGCCGAGGTCGGCGAAGTGATCGGGGTAGTGACCGTACGTCTCGCCCTGCAGCTTCTCGATGACGCGCTCGTCCGAAAGCTCCGTATCGGTCAGCGTGCCCAACAGAATCAGGACGTTCGCGTGCGCGGCGGCCCAGCGCTGCAGCACGTCATCGCGGGACAGGCTGCGCACCTCGGCGGCGACATTCGCGTTCTTGGCATCGACGTCGCCGCCCGGCTCACGCGGCGCACCGGTCCGGAGCGCCGCGATGTATGCGGGCACGGTGCTCTCCCAGTAGGCGAGATGTCCGACCATCTCCTTGAGGGACCAACCAGACGGGAGCTGCTCCTCCCAGCGCTCGCCCGGCAGCGCTTCGACGACAGCGCGCGACGCGATGTAGCCGTGCTCGATCTTCGTAAGAAGGTCGCTCTTAGAAATAGCCGGGATCGTGGTAGACACCCAGCACCTCCTTGAGCACCCGTACCTGCTCGCCGACGCTCGCGTTCGCGCGAGCGCACTCGAGGAACTCCGGCATGAGCTCGCGGCGTCCCCTTGCCGCGTCGCGCAGACGTTCGAGCGCCTCGTGCCAGCGACCGGCATCGCGCGACGCGCGCACCTCCTTGAGGCGTTCGACCTGCTTGCGCTCGACCTCGGGATCGAGCTGGAGCAGCGGGATCTCGGGCTCGGCCTCGGTCGCGTACTTGTTGATGCCGACGATCGTGCGCTCGCCCTTCTCGACCTCTTCCTGGAAGCGGAACGACGCCTCCGTGATCTCGCGCTGCGGGTAACCGCGCTCCACCGCCTCGACCATGCCGCCCATCTTCTCGATCTCGGCGAGGTAGCGGTCGAAGCCCTCCTCCATGACGTTGGTGAGGTGCTCGAGGTAGTACGAGCCCGCGAGCGGGTCCGTCGTATCGGCGACGCCCGACTCGTGCGCGATGACCTGCTGGGTGCGCAGCGCGAGCGTCACCGCCTCTTTCGTCGGGAGCGCGTAGGTCTCGTCGAGCGAGTTCGTGTGGAGCGACTGCGTGCCGCCGAGGACGGCCGCGAGCGCCTGCAGGGCGACCCGGACCACGTTGTTGTACGGCTGTTGCGCGGTGAGCGACACGCCAGCCGTCTGCGCGTGCGTGCGCAGCTGCAGCGCGCGTGGATTCGTCGGGTGGTAGCGGCGCTCCAGCTCCCGCGCCCAGATCCGTCGCGCCGCACGGAACTTCGCGATCTCCTCGAAGAAATCGTTGTGCACGTCGAAGAAGAACGACATCCGCGGCACGAAGTCGCTGGGGTCGAGCCCGGCGGCGACGCCCCACTTCACGTACTCGAGGCCGTCGATCAGCGTGAACGCGAGCTCCTGGATGGCCGTGGAGCCCGCCTCGCGGATGTGGTAGCCGGACACGGAGATCGTGTTCCACTTGGGGACCTCGCGCGACCCGAAGCGGAACGTGTCGATGACGAGGTCCATCGCCGGCCTCTCGGGCACGATCCATTCGCGCTGCGCGATGTACTCCTTGAGGCAGTCGTTCTGGATCGTTCCGCCCAGCGCGGTGAGCGGGTAGCCGCGCTTCTCGGCCGCGGCGAGGTACATTGCCCAGACGATCGACGCAGGCCCGTTGATCGTCATCGAGGTCGTGACCTGATCGAGCGGGATCTTGTCGAACAGGATCTCCATGTCGCGGATCGTGTCGACCGCGACGCCTTCGCGGCCGACCTCCCCACGCGACAGTGGATCGTCGGAGTCGCGACCCATGAGCGTCGGCATGTCGAAGGCCGTGGAGAGACCCGTCACGCCGTGCGCGAGCAGGTAATGGAAACGCTCGTTGGTGTCCTCGGCCGACCCGAAGCCCGCGAACTGGCGCATCGTCCAGAGACGCGAGCGGTACATCGTGGGATGGATGCCGCGCGTGTACGGGAACTCCCCGGGCGCCGCGAGCTCGCGCGCGGCGTCGAAGCCGTCGAGATCGTCGGCGGTGTACAGCGGCTCGATCGGCACCTCCGACAACGTCGCGAAGCGGCCTTTCCGTTCCGCCCGCTTCCTGACGGCCGGCCCGTAGACCTCGTCGAGCCACCGCTGCTTCGCGGTCTTGCTCTTCTGGAGCGTCATGCGGCGACCAGCGAGCGTGCGATGACCATGCGCTGCACTTCGCTCGTCCCTTCGTACAGTGTCGTCGCGCGCGCATCGCGTGCGTAGCGCTCGACCTCGTACTCACGCATGTAGCCGTATCCGCCGAAGACCTGCAGAGCCTGGTACGTCACGCGCTGCGCGGCCTCGCTCGCGAAGAGCTTCGCCATGGACGCCTCGCGGGTGAACGGACAGTCGCCGTCGCGCAGCCACGCCGCACGCAGGGCCAGCATCCGCGCCGCGTCGAGATCGGTCCGCGCGTGCGCGAGGGAGAAGCGGATCGCCTCGAAGTCGGCGATCGGCCGCCCGAACTGGCGCCGCTCCCGCGCGTATCCGATCGCGCGCTGGAGCACCGCGCGCGCGATGCCGATCGACTGCGCCGCGATGCCGATGCGTCCGCCATCGAGCCCGGCGAGCGCGATGCCGAAACCGCTGCCGACCTCACCCAGCACGGCGTCGGCGCCGACGCGCACGTCCTCGAGGACGAGCCCGCTCGTGTCCGAGGCCAGCAGTCCCATCTTCTGCTCGGATGGGCCGAAGCTGATCCCGCGCGCGTCGGCGGGAACGAGGAAGGCGGTGATGCCGGCGTGCGGCCTTTGCTCCTCCGGCGATCCCACGCGCGCGAAGATGATCACGAGCGGGGCGTACTTCGCGTTGGTGATGAACTGCTTTCGACCGTTCAGCACCCAGCCCTCTCGATCGCGGCGGGCGGTCGCGCGGAGCGAAGCGGCGTCGCTGCCGCTGCTCGCCTCGGTGAGTGCGAACGCGCCGAGCCCGGAGCCATCGATGAGTCGCGGCAACCAGTGCGCGCGCTGCTCGCGTGTGCCGTAGCGGACGAGCGAGCCCGCGACGATGCCGCTGTTGACCGACACGCCGACGGCGAGCGACGGCCACGCCGCCGCGAGCTCCTCGAGCACCAGCGCGAACACGACCGTCGACGCGCCGAGACCGCCGTCCGCCTCGGGCACGCTCATCCCGAGCACACCGAGCTCGCCCAGGTCCCGTATGACGTCGGCGGGCAGCACGCCCTCGCGCTCCGCCTCGGCGATCCGCGGCGCGAGCAGCGCGCTGGATGCCCAGTCGCGCACCGCGCCGGCCAGCTCGCGCTCGGTCTGCCCCGCCTCAGGGTTCATCAGGCGCCGGCCTTGGTCTTCTTCACGGCCTCGGTAAAGGCCGGCACGAACTCGAAGACGTCGCCGACCACGCCGTAATCCGCGATCTTGAAGATGTCGGCGTCGGGATCCTTGTTCACGGCGACGATGACCTTGCTCGACGTCATCCCCGCGAGGTGCTGGATCGCGCCCGAGATGCCGAGAGCGATGTAGAGGTCGGGGGTCACGGTCTTGCCGGTCTGTCCGACCTGCTCCTCGTTGGGGCGCCAACCGGCGTCCGTGACCGCGCGCGACGCGCCCGTCGCCGCGCCGAGCACGTCGGCGAGCTCCTCGACGAGCTTCCAGTTCTCGGGGCCTTTGAGGCCGCGTCCGCCGGACACGATGACGCGCGCCTCGCTGAGCGAGACGCGTTTGCCCGATGTCGCCGTGGGCTCGAAGCGCGCGAACCTCAGCTGCTCCGCGCCGGCGTCGGCCCCGATCGCGATGGGCTTCACCTCGCCCGCGCCGGCGGGGAGGGTCCACGCGCCGGGACGTATCGAGAGGACCGCGGGCGTCGGGAGGCGCAGCGTCGCGCGCACCTTGCCCGCGTACATCGGGCGCTTCACCTCGAACGCGCCATCCTTCACCGCCGCGTCGGTGCAGTCCGCGGCATGGACCCAGTTCAGCTTCGCGGCGATGCGTGCCGCAAGATCGCGTCCATTCAGCGTCGCGCCGGTGAGCACGACATCGGCTCCGCTGGACTTCGCATGGTCGGCGACGACCTTCGCGTGCGCGACCGGGTGGTACCGATCGGTCCCGGTCACTTCCACGACCTCGAGGTCGCCGAACGACGTCGCCTTCGCCACGATCTCCGCCGTCACCCGGCGGAGCTCACCATCCCTGCGCTCGGCGACGACGAGGATCTTCACAGGACCTTCGCCTCCTCGTGGAGAAGCCGCGCGAGCTCCGCGGCGAGCGCCTTCACGTCACCGTCGGCCTTCAGGATCTTTCCGCCACCGCGCTGCGGCGGCGGTTCCATGGCGACGACCTCGGCGCGCGGCGCGCCGGGCGTGACGCCAAGAGAGGCGAGGTCCTTCTCCGGGATCTCTTTCTTCTTGGCCTTCATGATCCCGGGCAGGCTCGGGTACCGCGGCTCCTTCGCGCTCTTGTGGACGAGGCCGACGACCGGCAGCGGCGCGGTCCACACCTCGTGGCCGCCCTCGATCTCGCGCCAGAGCTCCACGCCGTCGCCGCCCGCCGCGATCTTCGTGAGCATCCCCACGTGTGGCCAGCCGAGGGCCTCGGCGAGCGCGGGACCGACGAGGCCCTGATCGTCATCGGACGCCTGCTTCCCGCAGAGCACCACATCGGGCTTCGCTTCCTTGACGACCGCCGCGAGCGCCTTCGCGACGTCGAGCCCGGAGACCTTGTCGTCGGCGGTCACGAGCGTGGCATCGTCGCAGCCCATCGCCAGCGCCTGCCGCAGCGCATCGCGCGAGCGCGCCGGGCCGACCGCGACGACGCTCACCGTCGTCGCCGGGTCCGCGTCCTTGTGCTCGAGGGCGAGCTCGATCGCGTACTCGTCGTAGGGCGAGATCGACCAGGTGATGCCTTCGGTCGCGATCGACTTCCCATCCGGCGCGACCTTCACGCGCACGGTCGAGTCGGGGACCTGCTTCAAGCAGACAAGGAACTTCATGTCAGACGATCTCCTCGTCGTTCGCGTAGCGCAGACCGACCCAGATCGCGAAGGCCGCCACGACGATCGCGACGAGCGCTCCGACGATCCACGCGATCGTGCCGCCGTCGGTGAGATCCATCAGTTCGTCTCCAAGCGCGCCGCGACGAGCTCGAGCACGTCGACCGGCTTGATCTGCTCCTGCACGCCTTTGGCCCCGACGCCCTCCTCGAGCATGATCAGGCAGTACGGACAACCGCTCGCCACCTTGGTCGCGCCGGACTTCGTCGCGAGCAGCTGATCGATGCGGCGGTGGTTCACGCGCTGACCCACCTTCTCTTCCATCCACATGCGCCCGCCGCCCGCGCCGCAGCAGAACCCGCGCTCGCGATGGTGCGGGGCGATCTCCGCGCGGGTGACGCCGGGCACCGCGTCGAGCACCTCGCGCGGGGCGTCGTAGATGCCGTTGTGCCGGCCGAGGTAGCACGGGTCGTGGTACGCGACGACCTCGGCGGCGGCGCCGTCGCGCATCGCGATCCGCTTCTCGTCGAGCAGCTTCTTCACCAGCGGGAGCGCGTGGACCACCTCGTAGTTGCCGCCGAGCTGCGGGTACTCGTTCGCGATGGTGTTGAAGCAATGCGGGCACGAGGTGATGACCTTCTTCACCGCGGCAGCCTTGAGCGTCTCGATGTTCTGCTGCGCCTGAAGCTGCCACAGGTACTCGTTGCCCATGCGGCGGGCCGGGTCGCCGTTGCATGTCTCCGCCGCCCCGAGGATCGCGAAAGAGACACCCGCCTTCTTCAGGATCGTCGCGAGCGCCCGCGCGACGCGCTGGTTGCGGCGGTCGTACGACGCGGCACAGCCGACGAAGTAGAGATATTCGGCGTCGGGCTTCTCGGCGAACGTCGGGATGTCGAGGCCCTGCGCCCAGTCGCCGCGCGACGCGCGCGGCTCGCCCCAGGGGTTGCCGGCGCGCTCGATGTTCGTCATCGCGCGCTGCGCCTCCGCCGGCGCCGCGCCCTCCATGAGGGTCAGCGAGCGGCGCATGTCGACGATCTTGTCGATGTGCTCGATCGTGACCGGGCACGCCTCGACGCACGCCGCGCAGGTCGTGCAGGCCCACAGCTCGTCGGGCTTCGTCTCCACCCAGTGCGCGGGCGCAGTCGTCTCCGCCTTCGCGTCGGCGAGCAGCTTGGGGCCTTCGCGCAGCAGCTGGTCGCGGATGTCCAGGACGATCTTCTGCGGATCGAGCGTCTTCCCGGTCGCGAGCGCGGGGCAGTTGTCGGAGCAGCGGCCGCATTCGGTGCAGGTGTAGCCGTCGAGCAGCTCCTTCCACGAGAAGTCGCGGATGTTCGCGGCGCCGAAGGTCTCCTGGTTCTCGATATCGCCGATGAGGTCGAGCGCGCCGCGCGGCGACTGCTTGCGGAAGCCGACGTTGAAGAGGGTCGTGACGATGTGCAGGTGCTTCGTTCGCGGCAGGTACACCGCGAACGCCAGGATCGTCCCCACGTGCGCCCACCAGGCGCTCGCGAAGAGCACGGCGCTCGCCGACGTCGGGATGAGCGGAGCGAGGAACGTCGCGATCGGCGGCTCTGGCGTGAAGAGATCGCCGCGCGAGAAGCCTTCACGGGTCGAAGCGAGAGCCGCCGCCTCGAACGTGAGCAGCGTGAGCATGAGGAAACCGATGAGCGCGAGGATCACGTAGCCTTCGCTCGCGATGTGCATGCGCGGCGGATGCACGAGCGCGCGCCGAATCCACGCGACGACGACGGAGACGAGCACGGCGACGGCGAACGCGTCGAGGATCCACATGTATGCGGTCGTGTCGGTGAAGGGCATCTGCCAGCCGACGATGCCGCGCAGCAGCAGGTCGGCGCTGCCCCAGGTGATGACCAGGAAGCCCCAGAAGATCAGCGCGTGTCCGACGCCGCGGACGTAGTACGGGCGCTTGATGAGCTTGCGCTGCCCGAGATAGACCACCAGCTCGTCGCGCAGCCGCCGCCACGGGTGATCCAACCGGGCCTCATCACGGCCGAGCCGCAGCAGTCGGTAGAGGTGCCACACGCGATATCCGAAGGCCAATAGCGCCGCGAGCGTCAGCGCGAGCAGCACCAGCACCCACAGACCCTGCGTCGGCGCGGTCACTCCTTCAGGATCTCCTCGGCGATGACGAGATTCATGATCTCGCTCGTCCCCTCGTAGATCTCGGTGATCTTCGCGTCGCGGTAGTGACGCTCCGCGGGGAAGTCGGTCAGGTAGCCGTAGCCGCCGAAGATCTGCACGCACTCGCGGGCCGCGCGCACCGCGACGTCGCTCGCGAACAGCTTCGCCTGCGCGGCCGCGAGGATGTGGTCCTCGCCGCGATCCTTGAGCGTCGCCGCGCGCCACACGAGAAGGCGCGCGGCGTCGATCTCGGTCGCCATGTCCGCGAGCTTCCACTGGATCGCCTGGAACTCGACGATCTTCTTGCCGAACGCCTCTCGCTCCTTCGCGTATGCAAGCGAGTCCTCAAGGCACGCGCGCGCGATACCGACGGCCTGCGCCGCGATGCTGATGCGCCCGCCGTCCAGGGTGGACAGCGCGATCCGCAGGCCCTCGCCCACCCCGCCGAGCAGGTTCGCCGCCGGCACGCGGCAGTCCTGGAACACCAGCTGCGCCGTGTCGGAACCGCGGATCCCGAGCTTGTGCTCGATCTTGCCGACGGAGAACCCCGGCGTGCCCTTCTCGACGATGAACGCGGCGATGCCGCGGTGACGCGACGTCGCTGGCTCGCTGCCGCCCACTGAAGGCCCCTGCGTCTGCGCGAACACGATCGCGACATCGGCACTCGCGCCGTTGGTGATGAAGTTCTTCGTCCCGCTCAGGACCCACGCGTCGCCGTCGCGCCGCGCCGCTGTGCGCATGGCCGCCGCGTCGCTACCGGAGGCCGGCTCGGACAGCGCGAAGCATCCGAGCGTCTCGCCGGTG
>DASYUY010000003.1:0-2529 GCA_036000705.1 Candidatus Limnocylindria bacterium
GTCCGCCCAACAAATAGGGTTTCATCCGCACTGCAACGATCGTCGGGATGCGCACTCGCGCGGACGCAGTGCGGATAAACCCTGTTGGACGAAGCCGCGTGGCTGCGTCGCCGCGCTATGGGGATTGTAAGGCGGTGCAGCCGGGATGGGGTGCGACTTGTGACCGAGGCGCGCGAGCGGGCAGGGGCGCCGAAGTCGGGTGAAGGAGGCGGAATTGGCCGGTGATGACGGGTCGATCGTCGCCGGAGACCGCGCGCGGCACAGCTCTGGCGGCCGGACGCGCCTGCGCCGCGGGGCCGTGTCGGAGGCGAGGCGCTGGGGTTTTCATGACGTGTCCGGCGCGAATGTTACACGCACGACGAGCGCGGTGACGTGCATCCGGCCCTCGCCGCACACCGGACATCGGGCCAGGTCAATGCCCGTGAGTCGCTGTATCAGCTCGGCGGTCGATTCCGGTGCGGTGTCGTCCATCGGTGGTTCGCCGAGGAGGCGGCGGCACCGCGCCAGCGTCACGCGACGCGTGCGATTGGCGAGCAGACCGAAGTGCCGAATGCGCATGAAGCCGCGCGGCACGACGTGCAAGAGAAACCGCCGCAGGAATTCGTCGACTTGCAGCGTCAGGATCTTCACGCGGTCGTGGTCGGCGTAGTCCTTCCACCGGAACCGGACCGCACGGTCGTCGAGCGCGACGAGCCGATCGTTCGACAGCGCGACGCGGTGCGTGTAGCGACCGAGGTAGGCGAGGACCTGCTCGGGGCCGGCGAAGGGCCGCTTCGCATACACGATCCAGTCGACGGTTCGGAGCGTACCGAGAAAACCGTCGAACGCGCTTCGACTCGCGAGCGTGGCAGTGCCGTCTGCGAACTGGAGTTGGCCGGCGTTGAAGGCGTGTCGGAGCGCGGCGAGATATTTCGCACGAAACACCGTCGACAACGCGCGGACGGGAAAGAGAAACGACGATCGACCAGGAATCCACCGCGACCGATCGCTCGACAAGGCGCCGCCGGTCACGAGACAGTGCAAATGGAGATGCTGCGAAAGATTCTGACCCCAGGTGTGCAGGATCGCGGTGATCCCGATCGTGCCACCGAGGTGTCGCGGGTCTCGACCGAACGCGAGCAGGGTGTCGGCGGCGGCGCGGAAGAGCAGCGCGTAAATGACGCGCGGATTGCCCTGTGCGAGCGCGTTCAGATCGTGCGGCAGGGTGAAGACGACGTGGAAGTACGGAATGGGCAACAGGTCGGCGCGCCGCGCCGCGAGCCATCGCGCGGTGGGAAGCATCTGACACTTCGGACAATGCCGATTGCGACAGGAGTTGTAGGTGATCCGCACGGCGCCGCAGTGATCACACGTCTCCTGATGGCCGCCGAGGGCGGCCGTGCGGCAGGTCTCGATCGCGTCGAGCGCCCGGTGTTGGACGGCGGCGAGGCGATGCGTACGGCGATACGCGTCGCCGTGGGCGCGCACGATGTCCGCGAGCTCCAGTCGCGAACGGACGGACGAGACCGCCGTGCATCTCGGCACGGCGCACACGGGTTATCCCTGCGGGGGCCGGGCAAAACGCTCGAGCAGATCGAGTGGTGAGTCGGGGCCGATCTGCGTGTGACGGGTCAATTGGAAGTAGCGGGTCGTCGTGCTGATGTCGCCATGCCCGAGCAGCCGTTGAATCGTGTGAATGTCGATGCCGGCTTCCAGCAAGTGGGTGGCAAAGGCGTGTCGTAAGCTGTGAATGCCACCGGGTTTCTTGATGCCGGCCCGTAGCTTGGCCAGCTGATAGGCCTTTTGCAACGCCGTCGGATGGAGCGGCTGTCCGGTGTCCTGCGAGGGAAATAACCAGGTCGCGGGGCGAGCACTCGTCCAGTAGACGCGGAGCGCCTCGAGCAGTCGGCGCGAGAGGACGGTATAGCGATCCTTGCCGCCTTTTCCCTGCTCGACGCGGATCGTCATCCGCGACGAATCGATGTCGGTGATGCGCAGGCGCAGCACCTCTGTGAGCCGCAGGCCGGCCGCGTAGGTCGTCAATAGCATCACCCGGTGCTTCGGGTTCGCGGCGTGCGTGATGAGGCGTT
The DNA here is from genome assembly GCA_036000705.1 of Candidatus Limnocylindria bacterium. GTDB lineage: Bacteria > Chloroflexota > Limnocylindria > P2-11E > P2-11E > CF-39. The sequence continues at coordinate 2,070 of DASYUY010000003.1, forward strand.
CGACTTCTTCGCGACTGAGGATGGCGGGGAGCTTGCCTGGCTGCCGTGGCGACGGGACGCAAAACGTGGTCCGATCCCGCTTCAGCGTCGTGTGGTACAGGAAGCGCAACGCATTGACCGTGATATTGCAGGTACTCCACGAGCGTTGGCGTTCGCGAATTAAATGCAGCAGATACGCTTGGACCTCGTCGTCGGAGATCTGATCAGGTGACCGGTGGTAGTAACGAGCCAGACCGGTGACCGCCCTGAGATAGGTCTCGCGCGTGCGATCGGCCATCCCGCGCACGACCATGTCCGCATCCATCCGTCGGCGCAACTCCGTCATGACACACCTCCGTCCTCGTGAACGAACTGAGCACCACCGCTCAGGTCGCTCGATCGGCGGATTGTGTGTCGAGGGCTGTGAGAAGAAGGGGCGAGTTAGAAAAGACGCCTACCGCGATCAGCGGTTTCGTTCAAC
>DASYUY010000004.1:0-14266 GCA_036000705.1 Candidatus Limnocylindria bacterium
GCTCAAAAGAAAACGGGTGCCCATCCACACTCCCGCGGCGCCGAGTGCCATCGCTGCCGCCATTCCACGCCCATCGGCGATTCCTCCCGCGGCCACGACCGGAGTCGGCCTCACCGCGTCGACGACCCTCGGGATGAGCGGAAGGCTCGCGACCTGTCCTCGGACATGCCCGCCCGCCTCCCAGCCCTGCGTGACGACGATGTCGACGCCCGCCCGCACGGCTCGGCGGGCATCCTCCGCACTGGCCACGGTGTACGTGACCAGAGAGCCAGCTTCATGCACGCGTTCGATGTAGCCCGCGGGATCTTCCCAGAAGAACGAGATCACCGACACCCTTTCGTCCAGACACGCCGCGAGGCGTTCTGCGACATCTGGCTGCCCGCGTAGGATCAGATTCGCGCCGAACGGTCGATCCGTCAGACCACGCGTCTCCAAGATCGCCGCGCGAATCTCGTCCGTACTGCGAAGGTTCCCCGTGCCCAACATCCCGAGACCACCTGCATTTGAGACGGCGGCGACCAAGGCTGGCGTGGCGACACCCATCGGGGCCTGGATGATGGGGATCTCGATGCGCAGAATGTCGCAGAGAGCGCTCCGCAATCTAACCATCGCACCGCCACCTTCCGACAACGCGTTCCCTGGCCCCGGCGACGGAAATCCCGTCCAGCGGATTGACCACCAACGCCGCCCTCGAGCCGGCACTGTAGCCGAGCCGCTCGGCGCGGTGAGTCGCGAGGAGGCCGTGACTTGCCTCAAAGGCGCATGAGCTTGATAGGCGAGATGCCACTAGCGGTCCGGCGACCTGCCAACTCGGATTCATCGAAGCTGCACGCTGCCTCGGCGGCCTCGGGCTCATCATGGGCGCCAAGCTGGCTGCGCCCGACAAGCTGTGCGTGTACTTCATGGGCGATGCGGCCTTCGGTATGGTCGGGCTGCATTTTGAGACCTCGGTGCGGGCCGGGATTCCGACACTGGCGATTGTGCTAAACAGCAGCACCATGGCCATCGAGAGTCGTCACATGGTGGTCGCGCAAGAGCGCTACCGTACGCGCGACATCGGCGGCGACTACACCGGCATCGCGCGGAGCCTTGGCATGTGCGCTGAGAGGGTCGAGCGACCGGACCAGCTGCGCCCGGCCATACATAGGGCGCGACGTCTGACCGAAGACGGAAGCTCGGCGCTAATTGAGTGCATAACCAGCGCCGAGACAGCGTTCTCACACGAAACGCCCTTGAGGATTGGAGTTCTTGACAGTAGGTCCTTCAGATCACTAGCAGATCCACGTACAGCACGCCGACGGACTGACCAACGGTTCCGAGGATTGTCGCGTTCACGTTCAGAACATGCGAGCATCATTAGGAAATACGCGCCGACGTAGCTCAGCCGGTAGAGCAGCGGTTTCGTAACTTCCCGCGTTCGATGGTCACGCGCACCCAGAAATCATTGAAGACTCGGACGGAGCACGGGCGGCAGGCACCGAATCCGTCACCCCGAACTCCCGTTCTCGGGCATTGCTCTCCCATAGGAGGTCGTCTAACGACCCTCCAGGGTGAGGTGACGGGGCGCGCACGCGGTCACTTGGACGCTGATGGTTCGCTGCTGCGCCAACCGTGGCGGCGCGCCGTCGCAACACGGTTGAGGTAGTCGGCGTAGCCCTCGGCGTATCGCGCTTCCGCGCTCGGCGCGATCACCTCCCGCGATGCAGTGGCGGCGCGCGCGGTTTCCGGATCCGCGGCCATGACCGCGCCGAGCGCTGCGATCTCCTCACCGCGGCGCAGCGTCACAGGCCGTTCGAGCACGTCAGCGAGCAGTTGAACGAGCTCCGGGGTCGTTGAACCGCCACCACATACGACGACCTCGCCACGCAGCCCCGCGGCAGCGAAGCATTGGCGTGCGGCGTACGCGAGCGCCTCGCACATCGCGCGCACGATGTCCGCCGCGGTCGTCTCGAGCGTCAGGCCATGAAGCTGGGCTCGCGCCGCGTTGTCCGCGAACGGTGCGCGCTCGCCTGCGGGTGACAAGTATGGCAACGCGGTGACCGCGTTCGCGCCCGGTGGGCTCTCCACGAGCAGGCGCCCCAGCTCACTGTGACGGTGCCGCACCATGCGCAACACCCAATCGATGCAGGCGGCCCCGACCATCGCCGGCATTGCCCGCAGTAGTCGTCCACGTTCCAGGCACAGCGTCAGGCCGACCGGCGGGCCGGACGTCGGCGCCCCCTGGACGAGAACTTCGCACGCAAGCGTCGTTCCAAGTATGAGCACGCCATCGCCGGGCGACAGCCCCCCGATCCCGAGGGCGGTGGCAGGCAGATCGTACGGTCCAGTTGCCACGCGGATCCCGCGCTCATATCCCAGACGATCTGCGAGCTCGTCATGGAGCGGTGCGATCGCCGTCGATGTGGTGGCGATCGGCGGAAGGAGATGCCGTCGCCGCGCGAGGCCCAACAGCTGAACTGCGTCGTCGGCGTAGTCGAGTGTCGTCGGATCGAATACCGGGAGCGTCGCGCACGAACGCGTCGCCGTGCGGATGCCAGTAAGACTCTGGAAGAGCGCGTGCTGGCACTGTGTCGCGCTGCTGGCGGCATCGAGCGCACTCGCGTCGGACTCTTCGAGCGACGCCAGCAGCGCCGCACCAGCGCCGGGGAACGGCGCGTTCGCCGTCCGCTTGAACACGGCATCGACGACGCCGTCGCGGGCCCACTGCTCGCACACCGAGGCTCCGCGGGCGTCGAGCCAGGAAAGCGCCGGACGCACCGCGCGTCCGTGTTCGTCGAGAAGCCATAGGCCGTCACCCTGTCCGGTCAGTGCGATTAGATCGATACCGGGTACGGCCAGGCCGGCCAGGAGCCCACGCACCGTGGCCGCAAGCTCGTCGACGTCGCATTCGAAGCGCCCTGCACCCCTCTGGGTCAGCGGCGTGCGTGCGCCACGCTGAGCCACGACCTCGTTCGCCGATCCGAAGAGGATCGCCTTCGTGAACGTCGTGCCAACATCGACGCCGATCCTCATCGGCGAGGGCCAGGCTGGATTCCGTTCATGACGTGCATCAGCGGCTCCCCGCGCGCGTACCGGTCTAGCTCGCGAGCCGCGTACGCGGCCGCACGAGCCGCGGTCTGCTGCGTCGCCCCGGCCAGATGAGGGCTCAAAACGACCCCGCGCGCACGAAGCAGCGACGAGGTTGCCGGAACTGGCTCCTCAGGGAACACGTCCAGTGCGAGCGCGCGCAGGCGTCCCGACGCGAGAGCACTTACCGCAGCGTCGTAGTCGAGCAGGCCGCCGCGCGCCGTGTTGACAAGGATCGCTCCCGGGCGCATGCGAGTGATCTCCGCGGCGCCAATCATGTGTCGGGTCTCCTGCGTGAGCCGCGCGTGGAGCGTGACGATGTCCGCCCGTTCGAGGAGCTCGTCGAGCGGCACGAGCTCGACGCCGTCACTGCTCGTCGCGTACGGATCGTGCGCGATCACCAAGGCGCCCATCGCCCGAACGCTCGCCGCGACGCGCCGACCGATCTCGCCGAGCCCGACGACGCCGACGACCGAATCCGCGATCTCGCCTCCGGACTCGCCGTACGCGTACAGGCCGCTCCGCCACTCGCCGCCGACGAGCGAGGTGTGCGCCTCTGGGAGCCGGCGCAGCGCGGCGAGCATGAGAAGGAGCGTGTATTCGGCCACGGCGACTGCGTTCCGTCCCGGCGTGGGGCACACGGCGATCCCGCGCTCGTTGGCGGCTCGCACGTTGACGTTCACCGGCCCGCCTCTCGCGCAGATCACCAGCTTCAGCGCGATAGCGGCGGCGAGCACGCGCGCCGTCAGCGGGGCCATCTGGGTGATGATCACCTCGGCGTCTCGGAGGGCGCGGATGACCTCCTCCTCGCTCCCCGACGCCTCTTCGACCTCCGCGACAGGCCCAAACGGGATCGCTGGCCAAGGCAACACGATCCTTGTCAGCTCGTACTGGATCGACGGCACGGCCAAAAGTTCGCGTTCGAGAAGATCGTTCAGGACGAATCCGTCGCCGGCAAGGAGGATCTTCACGCGTTCCCCGGTGCAACGGCGTTGAATCGACGCAGGGCGAGGCCATCGTCGTCGGCGACGAGCTCAGTCAGCGCGCAATGCTCGGCGATGGGCAGTCGGCGGCGGTACGCGCTAAGCGGGATACCAAGCACCTCGCAAATGAAGAGCCGCATGAGCGTGTTATGCGTGACGAGAAGCGTGCGGCGCCAGGGACGATTGAGGACGTCCTCCGTTGCTTCGCGCAGCCTCTGGACCGCAGCTGCGGGATGCTCCCCGCCGGGGAAATGATGGGTGACGGGGTCGCTCTCGAAGGCCGCCGCGGCGTCCGCGTGTGTCGCGCGAAGCTGGCTCAAGGTAAGCCCCTCGGCTAGCCCGAAATCGAGCTCTCGGAGACGCTCATCCACGGTTGCAGCGAGTGCCGCTCGGCTGCCAACGATGTCAGCGGTCCGTCTCGCACGCAATGTCGGCGACGTCAGAATCGCGTCAACGCGGATGTTCGCGATCCACACGGCGAGGTGCTCGGCCTGACGCACGCCGCGCTCGCTGAGATCCATCTCGGTCCTGCCTAGGTACCGGCCGGCATCGCTCGATTCCGTGTGGCCATGGCGCACGAGTATCAGTGTGCGCATCACGTCGCCCGCGCCGATGCTGCCAGCTCGGGGCCGATGTACCCACGACGTTCGAGCTCATCGACGAGCATGACGTACTCGTTGTGGTAACGCTCCGTGAGCGACGGGCGTGGCTCGATGACCTTCTTGATCCGGACCATCCTCTCCGACATCGCGGTGACGGATCCGCCGGCCGCCGCCGCGACGATCGCGACACCGACCGACGCGTCCGGCGACGACGGCACCTGCGCCGCGCGTCCAAGGACGTCCGCCCGCAGCTGCGTCCAGAGCTCGCTGCGGGTGGCACCGCCGGTGAACGAGATCGCCCCGGTCACGCGCGCGCCGAGAGACCGGAGGTACGCGAAGCCGAGCCGCTCAACTAATGCAACGCCTTGGAGGATCGCTGCGAACATGTCCAAGTCGTCCCGGGGCGTGCCGAGCATGAATGGCTCGGCATCGTCGCGGACGAATGGGAAACGCTCACCAGGCCTCGTCAGGGGATAGCGCACCAGCCGCGTCGGTACGCGCGCCGCCGCTGCGCGGTCAAGCGCCACGAGATCGGCTGTGGGAAAGGCGCTCGTTATCGCACCGCCTCCGGAGCTCGAGGCGCCGCCCGGCAGCCAACCACCGTCAGGATGTGCGTGCGAGTACACCGCGCCTGAAGTGCCATGGAGCAGGCGGCCCGAGACTCCCTTGAAGATGAGCGTCGTGCCGAGCGAGGTGTTCCACTCGTCCTCGTGCAGCGCTCCCGATGCGACCTGGCCAGCGCATCCGTCGGTCATGCCGGCAAGCAACGGCGTCCCGACCGGGATGCCAGTCGCATTCGCGGCCGCCGACGATACCCGGCCTATCTCGGTGCCCGGACGAACAACGCGCGGCAGGAGTGACGTCGGCAGCCCGGCCGCGGCGAACGCGTCCTCCGGCCACTCGCCGTGTACCAGGTCGAACCCCGCTTTCAGCGCGTGCGTGTTGTCTGTCGCGACACGCTCCCCGGTGAGCCAGCTCGCGATCAGATCAGGTGCGAAGTACAGCTGTCCGTCGGCGGCGCCGGCGACCTGGTCTACGACCCAGGCGATCTTGGGAAGGGCCCAGGTCGGCTGCACTTCGTAGCCGTTGCGATCGGCACAGGTCAACCACGCCTGGCGGACGCGACCGAGCTGTTCGTCGGTGGCCCGCGCGTCGTCGTACATGAGTGCACGCGTGAGTGGGTGGCCGTGGCTATCAGCAACGAGGAAGGTGCCGGACGTACCACAGATTGCGAGGCCGGCCACGGCACTTCCGCGCACCGACGTCAGCGCCTCGCGGGCCGCCCTCGATACAGCGAGCTTCCACTCCTCGGGGTCCTGTTCATGCCGTCGGTCGGCAAAGCGCGCGCTGTGAATGGCGCTGTCGCACATCGCGAGGACCGCGCCGTCTGCGCTGACGATGGCGACTCGGCAACCCTGCGTCCCGAGGTCGATTCCGACCCACACCTGAGAAGCTGCCCTGCGTCGGGTGGGTTTGACACGCGCAGACGCCTCGCGTAACGTCCCAACATTAGCGTTCACGTGAGCGTTATCGTACAAAGCGTGCCGGTGCGTCGCACGCACCCGCTCCGGTGATCCGGCGTCACGGCGCCGACCTCTCGCTCTCGCGATTCGACCCACTCGATCGGATCCTCGTGCTCGACCAGTTCAACACCGGCACGCATGGCTGGGTTGAGTTGCTCGGCAATTACGACGGCCATGCGAACCTCGACACGGTCGATGCGCACATGCGCGACTTTAGGCCGCCGCAGCTCAGCTCATGCAGCTTCTTCGACGTTGGAACGCATGGCGCGATGTCCGGCACGTACGCGCTGAAGCTTGCGACGCGGCCCGAGGCCGGGCACACCGCGGTCGCCATCCGGCGGCTCACGATGGCGGGCCGCGGGCAGGTGCAATTCGAAACGTACTTCGCATACAAAGCCGAGGCCGCGTCCGAGGAGAACCGTGCCGACCTCGAGGGCGGTGCGGCCAAATGGGACGGCAACACGCATCCATCCGAGTCGCAGTTCGGCGCGTTCACCGTTGCGACGGACGTCTGCGACGGGGTGCGATACCACTGTGTCGCGCGGTACCTGAACACCGACGTCACTATGCGGACGCGCCGACAATGGATGTACCCGATCGTACCCGAGCCGACGCCGCGCGAGCACCTCGAAGGCAAGGTCAAGCTCGACCGTCTCGCCGACTTCACCGCGCCACGGCCCGAGGATTGGAAGCCGTTCGGAGATCCGCAGGAGCTCTGCTACAACGAGGTCCCCACCAAGGTCAACTGGCACTACCTGCGCTGGCTCATTGACACGCGCACGCGGAAGAACGTTGAGCTTCAGGTCAATGACCGCACGCACGACATGCGCTCGGTGCCGGTGCCGGCGTACGCCGACTCCTACGGCTCGTTGCAAGACCTCCTGAACTTCTACGTCTCCGTGCGGACGCACGCGAACGTCCGCAACTTCGTCTTCCTCGACACGGTCCTCATCTCGGTGGACTGGTAAGGCGCATGCGTGAGTCCCTCACGGTCGTCCTCGAACGCAACACCCTGTTGTGCGGCAACTTCGCGACCGAGCCGTACGAGGCTGCTTGGGCGAGCGAGGCGCGATGGTTCGTCCGAGTGCTCGACTTGCGCGGCAGCGAAACGCGGCTGGAGGCGAGAACCCAGATCTCGCCGGACGGATTGCATTGGTGCGATCTCGATGAGCGCACGCTCGTGATCCGCGCCCGCGGCATTGTGAGCCTGCCCGTCCGCGAGTTCGGTGGGTGGCTGCGGCTCAAGGGTTCCGTCGCAACGAGCAGCGGTGACGGAGAGGAGGTGGGCGTCAAGGTCTTGATCTATCTCGCGCTCAAGAGCTAACCAAGTCAGGAGGGCATGGCCAATGAAGACGACGCGTCGCAGATTCCTTGTGTATACGAGCGCTGGTCTAGTCGCGGCAGCGTGCGGTCCCGTGGCGCCTTCGAACACCGCGGGTTCTGGCACGCCCGCAGCGCGGGTACCGACGGGCGAGTTGAAGGTCGCCGTGCCGGTGAAGGTGCCGACTCTCGACCCGCACGGCGCGCAGTCGGTCGAGGATGTCTCGCACACCGTGCTGCAGCACGTCATGGAGTCTCTCGTGAGGCGCGAGCCCACGAACGGGAACATCGTCGCGGCGCTTGCGACGGAATGGAAGAATCCGGACCCCACGACGTGGTCGTTCACTCTACGTGACGCGAAGTTCCACGATGGCAGCAAGGTGACGGCCGCGGACGTGAAGGCGTCGCTTGAACGGGTCATCGCGCTGAAGGGTGCGCTTGCGCCGCAGTTCGCGCAGGTGGATACGATCGCCGCGCTCGACGCCACCACCGTGCAGATCAAGACCAAGACAGCCGTGGGTACCCTTCTTGCCAATATGGCGATGGTGCCCATCGCGCCGGCCGCACAGTTGAACTCAACGGGCTTCTTCAACAAGCCCGTCGGCTCCGGTCCTTACAAGGTGGTCTCCTGGAGTGCAGATGCGGATCTGCGCCTCGAGGCCAACACCGATTACTGGGGGTCGAAGCCCGGCGTGAAGACGATGTTGTTCCGCTACTACCCCGAGGTGGCCCCGCTGGTCACCGCTCTGCAGACTGGCGAGATCGACTTCACGTGGCGGCTGCCTCCGGACCAGCTTCCAGCCTTGCAGCGCGACTCCAATCTCAAGGTCGATGCCGTCCCGGGGTGGACCTACTACTTCATCTGGATGAACTCGAGCAGGCCTGTGTTCGCCGACAAGCGTGTTCGTCAGGCGATGGTGTATGCCCTGGACGTCGACAAGATGATCAAGGACCTCTTGGGCAGTGTCGCCAAGCGCGCGACGGCCCCGATCCCATCCACAGTCTTCGGTCACGCACCACAAGCCGCGTACGCATACGACCCGGCGAAGGCGAAGCAGTTGCTCGCGCAGGCTGGCGTGCCAAACGGCTTCGACGCGGGCGTGATCTGGAACCCCGGCTCAGCGCCTCAGGACCGCGAGCTCCTGCAGACGATGATCTCGTATTGGAACGCCATCGGCGTCCGCGTGAAGAGCCAGGAGATGGAACGCGCGGTGTGGATCGACAACCTCAACAAGCTCAACTGGGATATGGACATGCAGGCGAACGCGGTAACGACGGGCGACGGGGACTTTACTCTCGGGCGGCTCTACCACTCGCGAGCGAACCGCAACGGTTACAAGAACCCGGACCTCGACAAGATCCTCGACGACGCAGTCGCGACGGTGGACCAAAACCGCCGCAAGGACCTCTACGCGCAGGCAAACAAGATCATTTGGGACGACGCGGTCGGTATCTTCCCTGCCGAGCTCTACAACGTGTTCGCGTATCGGAAACGGGTGACCGGCTTCACGCCGACAGCGACCGCGATCATGAGCTTCGCTGGCGTCACGGTGCAGTAGGAAGGCTCACCGACGGCTGCTGTGCCCGGGAGGTCCGTCGCGTGATCACGACTGCGTGACGGACCTCGACGCCAAGTCATGGCGACGGCCGGCATGACTCGTTTTCTGCTGCGCAGGCTCGGCCTGTCGGTGTTCGTGTTGTGGGGCGCCGCCACCGTCGTGTTCGTCGCGATCCGCCTCGCGCCTGGCGATCCCGCACAGATGCTGCTCGGCTCGAGTGCGACAGCGCAGGACGTAGCGGCGCTGCGGGAGCGCCTGGGGATCGACCGCCCGTTGGTGGTCCAGTACGGCAGGTATCTGTTTGACGTCGCGCGGCTCGACCTTGGGACATCACTGCGGCTCAACCAGCCTGCGATCGATGTCATCGCCGAGCGCTTCCCAGCGACCATCCGGCTGACGGCGGCGGCGATGCTTATTGCCATTGCGCTGAGCTTTCCTCTGGGCGTTGCCGCAGCGCTCGCAGCGCGGACGAAACTCGACGCTGCGATCTCCATTGTGTCCCTGCTCGGGCAGTCCGTGCCCAGCTTCTGGCTCGGCATCATGCTCGTCCTCGTCTTCGCGCGCGGGCTCCAACTGCTGCCGAGCGGTGGCGCCGACACGTGGCAGCACCTCGTGCTCCCGGCCGCGACGCTCGGGTTACCGTTGCTCGGCATCCTGACGCGCCTGATCCGGAGCGGTCTGCTCGAGGTGCTCCGCGAGGATTACATCCGCACTGCGCGCGGCAAGGGTCTTCCGCCTCGCCACGTCATCACGCGACACGCCCTAGTCAACATGCTCATTCCCGTCGTCACGGTCATGGGGATCCAGCTCGGACAGCTGCTCGGAGGGGCCGTCATCGTCGAGTCCGTGTTCGCGTGGCCGGGCATTGGTCGACTCCTGCTCGATGCCATCGGAAACCGCGACTACCCGCTCGTGCAGGCCGCAATCCTCTTTATCACGGCCGGATTCCTGACGATCAATCTGGCCGTCGATCTGAGCTATGGCCTGCTCGACCCGCGGATTCGTGTGGGATGACCCGCACCCAGCGCAAGCGAGGTGCTCTCGTCACGGCGGCGCTGCCGGTCATTGTGTTCGCGCTCATCGCGATCTTCGGTCCGGTGGTCGTGCCGTACGACGCAGTCGCGACCCGGACCGGCGACCGGCTGCGGCCGCCTGGGGCAGTCCTCGAGGACGGCAGTGTTGCACTGCTGGGTACGGATCAGGTCGGACGCGACCTGCTCGCGCAGGTGCTGCAGGGCGCTCGGATCTCCCTGTCGGTGGCCGCCGGTACCGTGCTGATCGCGGGGCTGGCGGGCCTCGGGATCGGCGTCGTTGCCGGATATCGCGGCGGCGCATTCGACGCAGTCGCGATGCGCGCGGCTGATGTGCAGCTCGGCTTTCCCGCGATCCTGCTCGCGATCCTGATCGCCGCAGTGCTCGGGCCGAGCGTCGCCAACGTCATCATCACGCTCTCGCTGACGCGGTGGGTGACCTACGCCCGCGTCGCGCGTGCATCGACCCTCGCGACGAAACAGCGCGAGTTCGTCGAGGCGGCGCGCGCCGTCGGCGCGAGCGGTGCGCGCATCATGCTTCGGCATATTGTGCCCGCGACGCTGACGCCCCTCATCGTCATCGCGACGGTCGAGGTCGGCCTGGTCATCATCTCCGAGGCGTCGTTGAGCTTCCTCGGCCTCGGGACGCCGCCGGATCAGCCCTCGTGGGGCCTTATCGTCGCGAATGGCCGGGCGTATCTGAACAATGCGTGGTGGATCTCGACCATGCCGGGCATAGCGCTCAGCATCGTCGTCGTGGCGGTTGGCACACTTGGAGACCGCGTGCGCGATCTGCTGGACCCTCGCGCGGAGCAGGCGTGACTGCGCACGTGCAGCGCGCGACCCTTCGCGATGTCGCGGCGGCGCTTGGGCTGTCTGTGAACACCGTGTCGCGTGCACTCGCGGGGAAGGATGCGGTGAGCGAGCAGACGCGCGCTCTCGTTCGCGCAGAGGCCAGGCGTCTGGGATACGTCCCCAACGCTATGGCTCGGTCGCTCGCGCTAGGCTCGGCGATGGCGCTCGGTCTCGTGATCACCAATCCGTCCAATCCGCTGTATTCGACGCTTATCAGTTCGGTCGAGCGCAGCGGCCGCGCCCGCGGTTACTCGCTGGTTCTTCTTGCCAGCGAGGAAAACCCGGAAGTGGAAGAGGGTTTGGCTGAGCAGCTTCTGCACTGGGGCGTCGACGGCGCGATCGTCGTGCCGGTCCAGCAGGAGAGCGCACCGTGGGAGCGGCTACGCGCTGCGGGCGTGCCGCTGGTGCTAGTGAACCGCGATCTCGGCACGATGGATAGCGACTTCGTCGGCGTCGACTATCGCGACGGTGCGTACCGCGCAGCGCTGCACGTTCTTGACGCCGGAGCCGTTCAAGTGCATCTGTTCGAGGAGGATCTGCCGATTTCGCCGGTCCGTGACCGCATCGCAGGATTCCGAGCAGCGCTCGCAGAACGCGGCTTAACCGATGACACGATCGTTCGGGTGCCGACGCGGCGGCAGCAGTCCAGTGCGCTGCCGTGGCTACCCGATGACGCCTATCGCTTGGCGCAGCGTCTTATCCCCCAACTCGGTCCCCGGTCCGCGATCATGGCCGGCAACGACTACTTCGCACTCGGCGTGTATCGCGCGCTGCGCGAGGCGCGGCGAGCGATTCCGGACGATGTCGCGGTCATCGGCTATGGGGATCATCCGTTCTCGCCATACCTCGATCCCGCCCTCAGCAGCGTGCGCCTGCCCACGGCCGAGATCGGGGAGACGGCGGTCGACCTTCTGGTGACGCGGCTCGACGACGATAAGAAGGCGCCGCAGAAGATCCGTCTCCAGCCGACACTGGTTGTTCGCGATTCGACCCGGCCACGGACGGAGCTCGCGGGGTAGCGTCCAGCGCGTTCCGATCTTGCGCCCGCCGTCTCGTCGATAAGCGCCAGGATGGACGGCATCACTTGGCTGGACGTGCCGAGTACAGCGACTACGCCGGCCCAGCGGGAAGCGGGATCACCGCACCACCTCTGAGTGTTCGGTTCGCCACCGTCACTCCCTCCAACGTCGCTGTTCGCGTGCTAACTACATCTGAGCTGCCTCGCGCCGCGAGGAATGGGCGGAGGCGCTCCGCGTTCGAAAACCGCAGAGCCACTATTGGGCGCGGACACCGAACAGTTGCGTGAATGCTCACGAGGTCCTTGAAATCACTAGGAGATTCACCCCCGAGCAGTCCCAGGGAAGAGCAGCGGTTCCGAGGACCGTCGCGCGTACGTTCAGAACATGCGAGAATCATTAGGAAATGCGCGCCGACGTAGCTCAGCCGGTAGAGCAGCGGTTTCGTAAACCGCCGGTCGGCAGTTCGAGTCTGCCCGTCGGCTCCGTTTTCTTGCGATGATTCGCGTCTTAGTGCGATCGTCGAGTGCTCAAAGCGGCCTGCCGTACAGCAGTTGTGCAGCAGTTGCGATGGGCCTGGTGGGGCAGTCGCTTAGCCAGTAGCCCTACTGGGGTTGTTGACAGCAGCGTGTTCGCCACACACGATTGCCCTGCTGCCTGGCTGAGCCGCCTGCTGTGCGGTGCGCCGGGTGGCTTTTTTGTTTGGCAGGTTGGCATTGCTCCTGGTGCGACGTGGGGCGGCGCGGGGTCCTCGGCAACCGGTTTTGTGCAGCAATTCGTGCAGCGGTGGGCGCGGAAAAGTGTGCTACAGCGCGGTGCGCAGCGTGTCAGAACGGGCGAGAACTCGATTCGTCGCGCACGGCTCACGCGCTTTGGTAACCGCAGTGGTCGTCAGTTCGAGTCTGCCCGTCGGCTCGCGAATCGTGGCTTTCTAGACTCCGCGCATGATCGAGGAGCGCAAGCTCGTCACCGTCATCTTCGTAGACATCGTGGGGTCGACCGCGCTCGGCGGGAGCCACGATGCTGAGGTTGTCCGCGCGGCACTCGGCCGCGCGTTCAGCGCAATGAGCGAGACGCTTCAGGCCCACGGTGGGACGGTCGAGAAGTTCATTGGGGATGCGGTCATGGCGGTGTTCGGCGTGCCGAGGGCACATGACGATGACGCCGACCGTGCCGTTCGTGCCGCCTTCGCGATCCGGGGTCGACTGGCCGACCTAAATCGGCGCGGCGGTCTGCAACTAGAGATCCGGATCGGCCTCGACAGCGGCGAGGCGGTCGCCGGCACTGGAGAGGACGCCCAGAACCTCGTTACCGGGCCGGTCGTGAACAGCGCAGCGCGGGTGCAGGCGAGCGCCGTGCCAGGCGAGATCCTTGTCGGCGCGCTCACCCGGCGACTGACGCACGATGGTGTCGGCTATGCCGAGCCGCGGACGATCGAGGCGAAAGGCATCGGCCAGGTCGAGGTCTGGCCCGCACGCGAACTTCTGAGCACTGTCCCAGAGCAGCATCGTGGCCTGCCGGGTCTCCGCGCGCGACTCATTGGCCGCGACCGCGAACTCCGGCAGCTCATCGACGCATACGCCGAACTCCATGAACGCGGCGCGGCTCATCTCGTGACCGTCTTCGGGCCTCCGGGCTCGGGGAAGTCACGCCTCGCGAGCGAGTTCATCGCCGCGATCGGTACGGGTCACGCTCGTTGGGGCCGATGCCTTCCGTACGGCGAGGCCATCACGTATCACGCGGTCCAGCTCATCGTCCGCGCCGATGCCGGCATCGGGCCGAGTGATTCAGCCCAGGCAGCGATCCAGAAGGTACGCGCGGCCACGCGAGCCGCGTTCTCCGATGGGCCCGAAGACGCCGACGCGGTCGCGAGCCGTGTCGCCGTGATCTCGGGCCTGGCCCGCGCCGAGGACGAGCTGCCGGACGTTGCTCCAACGGATCTGCACCAGGAACTCCGCTGGGGCCTCCGCCGCTACCTCGAGCGCCGCGCCGTGACCTCGCCGCTCGTCCTCGTGTTCGAGGACATCCACTGGGCGGAACCCCGCCTCCTCGATGTCGTCGCGCATCTCGCCGAGTTGTCGCGCGCACCGCTGCTCCTTCTCTGTTCCGCGCGACCAGAGTTACGCGAGGTCGCCCCAACGTGGGGAAGCGACGCGGCGAACGCAACGGCCATCGACCTGTCGCCACTCAGCACCGAGGACACCCGGGACCTGATCGCCGAACTCCTCGTGGTCGATGCCCTGCCTGAATCTCTGCGGGCAGAGGTGGTGAGTCGTGCCGAAGGAAATCCCTTGTTCGTCGAGGAATTCCT
>DASYUY010000005.1:0-43909 GCA_036000705.1 Candidatus Limnocylindria bacterium
CTCCGTCGCGGATGCCGGTGAGGCGCGTGATCGCCGGACCGAGGCCGACGCCGGGATCGACGAAAGTGCTGAAGCGCTCGCCCAGCGTTGCCGACCCATCTTCTTCGAGGTGGACGCGCACGGCGCCGATCTCGATGACGCGGTCCGACTCCGGGTCGAACCCGGTGGTCTCGATGTCGAGCGCGACGACGTCCAGGGCTCCGCCGTTCTAGCCGCGGCCCCGCCGCGGATGTCCTAGGGGTAGATCCCGCGGGTCAGCGTGGCCTCGGCGACGCGCGCGACCGCCACCATGTACGCGGCGGTTCGCATGTCGACCTTGTTCTTCTTCTGCATGTCGAGGACGTCGTTGAACGACTTCACCATGACTTCCTTGAGCCGCGCGTTGATCGTGGCTTCGCGCCAGAACAGGTTCTGCAGGTCCTGCACCCACTCGAAGTACGACACGGTGACGCCGCCCGCGTTGCAGAGGATGTCCGGGATGAGGAAGACGCCGCGCTCGAAGAGGATACGGTCGGCCTCGGGGCTGGTGGGCCCGTTGGCGGCCTCGGCGACGATCTTGGCTTTGATCCGCGGCGCGTTGTGCTCGCCGATCTGGTTCTCGATCGCGGCCGGGATGAGGATGTCGCAGTCGAGCTCGAGCAGCTCGGCGTTGGACACCTTCTCCGAGCCGGGGAATCCGGTGACGGAGCCGGTCTCGCGCTTGTACGCGTCGACCTTCATCGGGTCGATGCCCTTGGGGTTGTAGATGCCTCCGCTGGTGTCCGAGACCGCGACGACCTTCGTGCCGAGCTCGGCGATGAGCTTGGCGGAGAAGGACCCCGCGTTGCCGTAGCCCTGCACCACCACGCGCGCGCCCTCGAGGTCGAGGCCGAGGTGCTTCGACGCCTCGATGATCGTGTACACGGCGCCGCGTGCGGTGGCTTCGTTGCGTCCTTCGCTGCCGCCGATCGACAGCGGCTTGCCGGTGACGACCGCCAGAGCGGTGTAGCCGTGATGCATCGAGTAGGTGTCCATGATCCATGCCATCGTCTGGGCATTTGTGTTCACGTCGGGAGCCGGGATGTCGCGATCGGGACCGATGAGGAGCTCGATCTCCGTCGTGTAGCGGCGCGTCAGCGTCTCCAGCTGCTGCGCGCTCATGGTCTTGGGATCGCACACGACGCCGCCCTTGGCGCCGCCGTACGGGATGCCGACCACCGCGCACTTCCACGTCATCCACATCGCAAGCGCCTTGACCTCGTTGAGCGAGACGGACGGGTGATAGCGGATCCCGCCCTTGCCCGGCCCGCGTGTGGTGTTGTGCTGAACGCGATATCCGGAGAACACCTTCACGACGCCGTCAGCCATACGCACGGGGAAGTGCACGGTCAGCTCACGCTGGCACTCGGCGAGTATGGCGCGCATGTTCGGGTCGAGGTGCAGTCTGTCGGCCGCTATCCCGAACTGCTCGAGCGCGACCGACCACGGATCGCGCTGCGTGTGATCGATGACGACGGACTTGGTGGCCACGATCTCCTCCTCAGTATCTCGCGCCGCTGATCTTCTCCACGACGAGCCAGTCGTCGGTGGTGCGGCCCGGAGCGTACGCGCTGTTCCAATTCTTCAGGACGACCCGGCGGAAGCCCTGCGCGACGAGCGTCTCACGCCAGGACCGCAGGCCGCGCGTGACAAAGGGTGTGAGGCGCACGTTCACGCTCGGCACGAGCAGGCCTTCGAGGTGACGCTTGCGCTCGAGCAGCGGGATCTCGAGGAGCGACTCACCGTCGACCTCCAGGAGGTCGAAGGCGGCGAATATCTGCCGAGCGCTGGCGTTGCGCGTGAACGCGTTGCCGTCGGGATCGAGCTCGAGCTCCGATTCGTCCCGCCAGTCCGACACGAGGACGCCGTCGATGATCGCCGTCGAGCAGCGCGCCTCGGCCACGATCGCGTCGTAGAGCTCTCGCGGCCCCTCGACCTCCCCGCTGTACCCGACAAAGTGCGCTCCGCCGTGACCGACCCGTGCCAGCGCCCGCGTTCCCACCCAATCCGGTTCGAGGATGTGGCTGGGCAGCTCTGCCTTTTCGCGGGCGTAGCGCGGTCGCTGGGGCATCAGCTCAACGCCCAAGAGGGTGTCCAACTTTCGCCGAGTATCCCACCCGCTTGACATTGAGAACAGACGTTCTAAGATGCGAACGCACGTTCGAAACTGCGATCAGGGGAGCACACAAATGGCCGTGATGAGCGCGTTCGCCCGTCGAGCTGCCCTTCCCCCACGCCACACGCCGGCGGCGTCTGCCTGGCGGATGCCGCCGCGCGTGTATTCACCACTCGTGCCTCGCCGCCTCTCTCATCCGATGGCAGCACCAGCCGATCAGCCCTCCGGTGCGCGACGCGGTGGTCGCCGCCTTCTCCTTCTCAAGCGCTAGGCAGACCCTCACGCGCTGACGAGGTCCCTCCGCTGAGCGCGTCCGGCCGCCGAGCGCCCCCGCGCGCGAGGGGACCCCGTCCCGCAGGGGACGGGGTATCGCGCGAATAGATGGTTTCGGCGGCCGGACGCGTGAACACACGGGGACGTGGTTAGCGCGGCGCCTTCTTCTCGCCGTCTTCGCCGCCGCCGCGCGCGAATGCCGCGAGCGGCGCGGCGAGGGAGGCGAACTCGGTCGGGATGATCCACTTCGTCGACGGCGACGCACCGATCTGCTTGAGCGCCTCGAGGTACTGGAGAGTCATGGTCCGCGGGTCGGCGTGATTCGCGGCGTTGTTGATCTGCTCGAGCGCAAGCCCGAAGCCCTCGGCGCGCAGGATCGCGGCCTGGCGGGCACCCTCGGCCTGAAGGATGTTCGACTGCTTGTCACCCTCCGCCACCAGGATCAACGCCTGCTTCTTTCCCTCGGCGTCGAGGATCGCGGCGCGACGGCCGCGCTCGGCGGCCATCTGGCGATTCATGGCCTCCTGGATGTCACGCGGCGGCGTGATCTCACGGATCTCGACCGTCGTGACCTTCACGCCCCAGCGCTGCGTCACCTCGTCGAGCTTGACCCGGAGTACTTCGTTGATCTGCTCGCGCTTGGCGAGGACATCGTCCAGCGGGATGTCGCCGATGACAGCTCGCAGTGTCGTCGTCGCGATGCCCTGCACCGCGGTGCGGAAGTTCTGCACCTTCAGGACCGAGTCGGCGGCCTGGTCCACGCGCTGGTAGATGAGAAAGTCGATCGAGATCGGCGCGTTGTCCTTGGTGATGCACGTCTGCTGCGGGATCTCGACGACGAACTCACGGAGATCCACCGTCTGAGACGTCTGGATCGGTGGTGGGAACAGGAGCACCAGCCCGGGTCCGGCGATCCCCGAGCTCGGATTGAACTGTCCGAAAGTCAGCACGACGAGGCGCTGGTACTGCGGAACGATGTGCACGACCGCTCGCAGGATCATGATGGCCGCGACGGCCAGGAAGATCGCGATGATGAGGTTCAGGTCCATCAGGACACTCCCGTTCTCTCAGGCATCTCTTTCGCTGGTTCGACGATAAGGCGCAACGCGTCCACGCGCTTCACGCGGACCGGACTGCCTTTCGGGATCGGCCCGCCCTCGCTGACGGCGGTCCAGTCTTCCCCACCGACGTACGCGATCCCGCTCGCGTTGATGTCGCTCCGAGCCACGCCGGTCGCCCCAAGCAATACCGCCGATCCCGTCGGCGTGAAGACGCCGCGTGCTCGCAATGCGACGCGGGCGATCGCGAAGAAGAAGCCGCCGGTCAGGAGGACGATGACCGCGATGACACGCGGATCGACGTTCGCGCGCACGCCGGGGAAGGTCGGCCGCAGCGGCGGGAAGATGATGATCGTCCCGATCACGAGCGCGGCGATCCCGCCGGCCGTGAGAAGGCCGTGGCTCGCGACCTTGATCTCGGCGACGAACAGCGCGACCGCGAAGATCATCAGCGCGACGCCCGCGACCTCGGCGTCGAGCGTGCCGAACGCGAAGAGCGCGAGGACCACGGCGATCACGCCGATGACGCCTGGAAAGATGAGGCTGGGGTTCGAGAGCTCGAAGATGATCCCGTAGGTTCCGATGGTGAAGAGGAGAACGGCGATCTGCGGATCCACGATGAGGTGCAGCAGCGCCTCGAACGGGTTCGGTCCGCTCTCCTCGAGGCCGGCGCCCTTCGTCGCCAGGGTCACGGTGCCGCGGGAGGTCGTGACCTGCCGGCCGTCGATGCGATCGACCAGGTCGCGGACGTCATTCGCGATGAGGTCCACGACCTTGAGGCTGAGTGCCTCGTCCGCGCCGATGCTGACGCTCTTGCGGACCGCGTCCTCGGCCCACTGGGCATTGTGGCCGCGGGCGCGCGCGATGTTCGTGATCTGCGCGACGGCGTCGTTCTCCGCCTTGGCGCGGAGGTCGCCCTGGATGTCGCCACCCGACGAGTCAACAGGGTGCGCGGCACCGATGTTCGTCGACGGCGCCATCCCCGCGACGTGTCCGGCGAGCGTGATGAAGGTGCCCGCCGAGGCGGCGTGCGCGCCCGAGGGCGCGACGTACGTGACGACGGGCACGCCGGAGTTCAGCATCCGGCCGGTGATCTTGTACGTCGAATCGATGAGACCGCCCGGCGTGTCGATAACGAACACGACCGCCGCGACTTTGCGTTCCTCCCCCTCGTCCAGCAGACGGTCGACGTAGCGGGCGGTGATCGGGTTGATGACACCTTGGATCTGCCCAACGATCACGGTGTGGGCGTCGTCCGCCGCGAGCGCAAGACCCGAGACGCCGAGCGCCATCACGATGACCGATACCAGCCGTAACGCGATGCGCATGACGCGAGGATAGACCCGAGCCGTCAGGGCTCCAGGCGCAGCCGCACCGGCGCGCGTCCGCGCTCGACGTACCAGTCGGAGACCCATTCCGCGCCGTATTTCGCGCGGAACAGCTCGACGACATGACGCAACGCCGCCGCTTCGTCGGCAATCGGCTCGTTGGTCGCAGCAAGCTCGTCGCCCGCGACCCGGATCGTGGCGTGCGGGTCGCGACGAAGATTGCGATACCAGTCGCTGGTGCGGTCGGTGCGCAGCCACAGCGCACCGTCTTCGTAGGCGAACCACACCGTCGATTCGTGTGGGCGACCGGTCTTGCGGCCGCGCGTGACCAGCACGATCTCCTCCGCCTCGCGCAGATGGTCGTCCAGCGGCGTCCCTAGCCGAGCGCCGCGCGCAGCTGGGGGGCCAGGCGCGCCAGGGCCGCGTGCTGATGCTCCCGGTACGCCGGCGTCCAGCCGTGGCCGCCGGGGAACCGCTCGATCAGCGACTGAGGCGCCGCCTCGGTCAGCGCGGCGACCGTGCGCGGCGCGTCGACGAACGCGTCGTGGTCGGCGAGAACCACCGCCAGCGGGCCCTTCCAGGTGCGGAGCGTCGCGGTGCGGTCGATCAGGAGCAGGTCGCGCGCGAGCTCGCGCCCGGCGCGCGGGTCGGCCAGCACGAGGTCGGCCTGATCGTGCGCGAGGTGTTCCACGTCGACCTGCGCGGCTTCCGCGAAGAGTCGGCGATGCAGCATCGAGAGCGTCGTGCTCTTCCGGACCGGGCCCCAGAGCGCGCCCGCCGGCGACACCAGCACCGCGAGCTGGGCGCGGATGAGCGGTCGGATCAGCGCGGGGCGGAGAAACGGCGTGTGCAGCAGCAAACCCGTCACGCGCGTCGGGGCGATCTCAGCGAGCGCGAGCGCGATCGCGGTGCCCGAACAGAGACCGCCCACCGCCACGCGACCCTGCCCGCGGGCGTCGAGGAGATCCAGGGCCCACCGCGCGTATGCGAGGGCGGTGTGTCGCGACGCGAGCGCTGTGACTCCCGCGCACCCGGGAAGATCCGGCGCGAGAACGCTGAAGTGTTGCTCGAGCGCGGGCAGCCAGGCGCCGAAGTTGTGGCTCGACCCATTCCAGCCGTGGAACAGCAGGAGCGTCGGACTGTCGCCCGAGATCACGCGCATAGCGTCATCGGATTGGCCCGGGGCCGTCGCTCGACATCCGCAAGTCCGACCACATAGATCGACGCGGTGTACTCCGACGGGCTGAGACCGCCCCTCGCGTGTCCTGGTGTTTGCGCGGGCGCCGATCCGACCACGCTTGCGATCAGAGCCCTCACATGGTGCTCCGCCGAGTGACCGCGCGCGCGACGCGGAGGGCCGCTATGTCGACTGCCCCGAGCGTCGCGGCAACGACTGCGCCGATCGCGTAGGAAACGACGATCCCGATCGCCCCGATGAACGCAAAGACGGTGAGAGCCGGCGACGTGAACGAGTCACGCGCGGTCACGAGGGTGTTCAGGAGCAAGATCGCTCCGAGCGCCGCGAGGAACAAGAGGCCATTGACCCCGCCCCACCGCAGAGCGCGACGGAAAAAGACGGCCATTTGGGCTGGGTCGTCAGCGAGCCAGTCGAGTCCCGACAACGCGCGCCGCGTCGTGAAGATGGTCGTCGCCCACAGGGCGACGAAGATCGCGAGGCCAGAAAGCGTGCTGAGGCCTTGAAGCGTGGCGCCGAGACCACCCCGCGGATACAGCAGGAGCAACAACGCGAGTCCGAACACGCTCGTGTGAAAAGTGCCGAGCACCCAGTCGACGAGACCGTTCATACGTGGCGCCTCGATCATTGGTGCGCGAGCACGATCGCAAAAGCGACTATCACCGCGAACATCCCCGTCGTTACCGTGTACACGGGGCGCAGGTCGACAGGTTGGGGACGATCTTGGGAGGCCAGCAGCGCCACGACGAGCGAGCGCGGCAGCGACACGGCGATCAGGGCGGCGACCAGCCAGAGCTTCGCGATGAACGTGGTGCCCCATGCGGTGCCAGGCTCGAACAGATTCTCGCCGAAGGCGCCGAGATTCCCGATACCGGTCATCACGAGCACACCGGCAGCCGCCCAGAAGGCTTGTTCGTATCGCGACGCCGTCTCGATCAAACGATCAACGCTCGTGCGATACGAGAGCCAGGCGACAAGGAACGCACCGCCGAAGGCGACCGACATGGCAGCGACATGCAGCCAACGGATTGCGAGCGCCAACGCGTGATGTTCCGCGGGGGTCAACTTCGCCACCCCTCCATCGTTAGTGCCACTTCACCCGGCCCTCGCGGTCGGAGGGCCATTCGGCATCGGCATCGTCGACCAAGAGCACGAAGGTCCGGCCCCAGTGCGGCGAGGGGTAAGCGCCGTCGTTGCGATCGATGTTGACGCCGGAGACGACGGGCGCGTAGTCGAAGCGGAGCCACCATTCATCGCCGTACCACTCGTCGAGCCCGATGGGCTGACCCGTCTGGAAGCCCGGTGTGCGGTACTTGTCCGGCCTGCGGTTGGCGGTCTCCGGCCGCATGTCGCCGCGCTGCGGATCTTCGACGACCACCTGGTCGATCCTGTTGGCGGGATCGTCGTAGAACGTTCCGAACGCGCCGGTGAATCCGATGAGCAGCGGGTCGTGCTGCCCTGCCAGCGAGATGACGTGCACGGGCTTGCCGCTGCGGACGAGCCAATACACGGCCGACTTCGTCGCCTCTTCGCGCGAGCCGAAGCGGTAGTAGTGATAGTTGTTGTTCGGATCCAGGCGCTTCTGGATCGTCGCGATCGCGACGGGATCGAGGCCGGGATCGCGGCTCTTGTTGTAGGCCTTGGCCGTCGCGAGGATCTGCTCGGCGGTCATCGGGTCCTGCTTGGCGGTGTAGTTCTGCACGATCCGGATGCTCGCGGCCGCGCACGCGAGCGGGTCGCCGGTCGGATCCTCGAACTCCGTGAACCATTTCACGTCCGTGAGGCGGTCCCCCATCGTCGTGAACTTCTGCTCGTAGCGGAACGTGTCGCGTCCGACCGTGAGCGACAGCCCCGCGACGAAGTCCGTCGCTCCGCGCAGCAGTCCCTGGCAGCTCAGAACGCCCTTCGTCCCCGATGGATCGAGCGTCGTCGCGCACGGAAAGCCGGGATCCGGCGTCAGCTGGAACGTCGCCTTGATGGCCTTCTCGCTCGACTCCCACGTCGCGCGCATCGACCGCGCGGTCTGCGTGCAGCACGTGTCCTGGGTGAACTTCACCGTGGGGGCTTTCGCCGTCGGCGAGGCGGAGGGCGTCGGCGACGACCCGACCCCGTCTCCTGGCCCGCCGCGCAAGAGGAAGCCGCCGACCGTGATGGCGAAGACCAGACCCACCATCACGACGACCGCTTGACCGAAACGCTCCGCGGGCGTGTACATCGACGTCGGACATAATCCTCGCATCCCCGTGCAGGACATCCATCCGATCGCTCCGGTACGCCATGCGCTGGTCGATAAGCGCGTCCGCGTGCCGGCCTCGAAGAGCATCGCGAACCGCGAGCTCGTCCTCTCCGCCATCGCGCACGGACGATCGCGGCTCGAGCTCGGCCCGCTCGAACCGGGCGCCGATGTCCGCGCGATGGCGACGGCGCTGGACGCGATGGGCTATGTCGTCGAGTGGGCGGGAGCGACGATCACCGTGACCGGCGCGGGCGACGGCGCCCCGGTGAAGGACGCGGTCGTAGACGCGCAGGAGGCGGGAACCGTGGCGCGCTTCGGCGCCGCCGTCGCCGCGCTCGGACCGCGCGAGGTCCACTTCGACGGCGCGCCGCGCCTCCGCGAGCGACCGATGGCGACCCTGGTCAACGCGCTGCGCACGCTTGGCGCGACCGTCGACGCGGACGCGCTTCCTCTGACGGTCCGCGGGCCGCTCGTCGGCGGCGAGGTGGCCGTCCCCGGTCATGAGTCGAGCCAGTTCGCGTCGGCACTACTTCTCGTCGGCGCGCGCATGCGCGACGGCTTGCGCCTACGCATCGTCGGACCGCTCGTGTCCGCCCCGTTCGTGGACCTCACCGTGTCCGCTCTCGCATCGCGCGGCGTCCGTGTCACACGCCCGTCACAGCGCGAGCTCGAGATCGGACCGCAGAAGCTGAGGGGCCGCTCGCTGGAGATCCCCGGCGACGTCACCGCGGCGAGCTATCCCGCCGCCGCGGCGGCGATCCTCGGCGGATGGGTGACGATCACCAACGCCAGTGCGCGGGTCGAGCCCGGCGGTCAGGGTGACGCGCGCTTCTTCGAGCTCATCGAGGACATGGGCTGCGAGGTCCGCCACCACGGTGATGGCGTCACCGTGCGCCGCGAGGGGCAGCTGCACGGAATCGTCGCGGGCGTGATGGACTGCTCCGACACCTTCCCGACCCTCGCCGTGATCGCGACGCAGGCCGACACGCCGACGGAGCTGACGGGCATCGCGCATACGCGGGCGCAGGAGAGCGATCGCGTCGCCGCGGTCGCCGCCGGCATCACGGCGCTCGGCGGGCGGGCGCAGGCGTTCCGCGACGCGATCCGCATCGAGCCCGCGCCGCTGCACGACGGGATCGTCGATGCCGCGGGCGACCATCGGATCGCCATGGCGTTCTCGATCCTCGGCCTGCTCGTCCCCGGTGTCGCCATAAAGGGTTGGTCCGCGGTGGCCAAGACCTTCCCCGACTTCTACGACGTGCTGAGGCAGCTCTCCCGCTAGCCGAGCCCGTGGCGCGCGTGCGCGGCGCGGTCGAGGATCGCGCTCAGCGCCGCGATGTCGCCGGCCGCGATCGCGCGGTCGACCTCATCGAGGATCGCGCGCGCGCGGTCCAGGGCGGCGCGCACGTTCTCTCCATTCGCGAGCAGCATCGCGGTGCCGAGATCGGGCGAGGTGAGCGCGAGGCGCGTGCTGTCTCGGAACCCGGGACCGCTGAAGGCGGCGAGATTGCCGTCGACCGTCTCGGCCCCGGTGAGCGCCAAGGCGGACGCGAACGCCAGGGGCAGCGCGGACAGCACGGCAACGATGCGGTCGTGCTGCGCCGCCGAGCACACCGTCACGACACCACCGGCGTCGCGGGCGAGCGCTCCGGCGACGCTCATCGCCGCGCTGTCGGCGCGCGCCGTTGGCACGACGAGGAACGGGCGGAGCTCGAGCAGCACCGCCGAGGCAGCGCCGAACCCGCTGCCGCTGCGACCGGCCATCGGATGAAGACCGACGATCCGGCAGCCCGCCGGAGCGGACGCCGCGAAGGCCTCCACCGGCGCGCGCACCGAGGCGACATCAAGCAGGACGGCGGCGCCGGCGCGCGGCGCGAGTGCCTCCAGCGTGGGCACGACCGCCTCGATCGGCGTCGCGACGATCACCGCGTCCGCCGGCAGCAGCGCTTCGAGCGCACCGACGACGTCGATCCCGGCGGCGAGCGCGACATCGCGCGTGTTCGCATCGGTGTCGAATCCGGTCACGCGGTGGCGCCTCTTCAGCGCGAGCGCAAGCGAGCCTCCGATGAGGCCGAGGCCGGCGATGGAGACGTTCATGCCGGGGCCGCGTCCGGGACGCCGCGACCGACGGCGCGCGCGACCGCGCTCGCGCGACCGACCAGCGTCGCGAAGTTCTCGAAGGTGAGCGATTCGAAGCCGTCGGACAGCGCGTGGTCCGGGCTCGGATGCACCTCGACGATGAGGCCGTCGGCGCCGGCGGCAACAGCGGCGAGCGCGACCGGAGCGACGAGATACCACTTCCCCGTGCCGTGCGATGGGTCGCCGATGACCGGAAGGTGCGAGAGGCGCTTCAGGAGCGGGATCGCGCTGACGTCGAACGTGTTGCGCGTGTACTTCTCGAACGTGCGGATGCCGCGCTCGCAGAGGATGACGTTCCGGTTGCCGCGCGCGAGGACGTACTCGGCCGACAGCAGGAGCTCCTCGACCGTCGCCGAGATACCGCGCTTGAGGAGGACCGGCTTCGGCTGGTCCCCGACCGCGTCGAGCAGCGCGAAGTTCTGCATGTTGCGCGCGCCTATCTGCAGACAATCGGCGACGCGCGCCACGGCGTCGACGTCACCGGGCGTGAGGACCTCGGTCACGATCGCGAGCCCGGTCTGCGCGCGCGCTTCTCCGAGGATGTCCAGCCCTGCCGCACCGAGGCCGCGGAAGTTGTACGGCGACGAGCGCGGCTTGAACGCGCCGCCGCGCAGGATCGTCGCGCCGGCCCCACGCACCGCCCGGGCGGTCGCCAGGGTCTGCTCGCGCGACTCGACCGAGCACGGCCCGGCCATGATCGCGAGCGGTGCGCCCGCGCCGACGGGCACCTCCCCGACGCGCACGACGGTGTCCTGCGCGATCACCTCCCGCGACGCGAGCTTGAACGGACGGCTGACCGGCACGACCTCGGCGACGCCCGGCAACGACTCCACCGCCTCCGCCGCCGCGCGCGAGGTCGAGCCGAAGGTGCCGATGGCCATGCGCTCCGCGCCCGGCAGCGGGATGGGCGTGATGCCGAACTCCTGGATCCGCGCGACGACGGCGTCGATCTCCCGCTGCGATGCGCCGCGCTTCATGACGACCAGCACTAAGCGCCTCCGCCGCGGCCGTCGCTCGGAAGCTCCACCGCCCACGCCGGTCGCAAGGCCTTCGCGCCGCGGAGGAACGCGTGCCGGATCTCCTTCTGCGACTTGGCGGTGTTCCATGCGATGAGCACGCGCACGCACATCCCGAGCGCACCGGGCACCGGGATCTCGCGGCCGCAGATGAGCGGCACGTCGGTCCAGCCGAGTCCCGCGCGCGCCGCGTCGGCGGGGAACGCCGCATCGAGATCCGGGGTCACCGTGAACCACACGTATCCGATGTCGTCGGGTCGCAGACCGTTCAGCTCCGTGAGCACGCGCAGCAGCTCCGTCGTGGCGTCGAAGATCGCCTTCGGGTCGTTCGCCCGCACGGTCGTCGCACCGCGCACGCCGCGCACCGCCATCAGGACCGCCCCGCAGCCGCGAGCGACGCGAGGAACTCACGCAGCGTGCCCGCGCGCTCTTCCGCCGGCGCGCTCGTCACGACATCGATGGCGGCGCTACCGACAACGATGCCGTCCGCCGTGCCGCGCAGCGCGGAGACGTGTTCGGGCGCGCTGATCCCGAAGCCCACGACGATCGGAAGGGTCGTGTGGCGCCGGACGCGACCGACGAAGTCCGCGACGTCGGCCGCGAGCGCGCGGCGAGCGCCCGTCACGCCGGTCAGCGAGACGCAGTACACGAAGCCGCGGGCTCGCGGAAGGAGCCTGGCGAGACGATCGTTCGGTGTCGTCGGCGCGTAGAGATCGATGCGAAGGAGCCCTGCCGGCGCGAGCGCGGCGTCGAGCTCGGCACTCTCCTCCGCAGGCATGTCGGGAACGATCACGCCGGCGATGCCCGCTCGCGCCCCGTCCGTGGCGAGCCGATCGAAGCCGTATTGCATGAACGGATTGGTGTAGCCCATGAAGAGCACCGGCGCGTCGCGCTCGCGGATGACCGCCGTAGCTTCGGAGATGCAGTCCGCGAGCGTCACGCCCTCGCGCAGCGCCGCCTCGCTCGCGCGCTGGACCGTCGTCCCGTCCGCCAGCGGATCACTGAACGGCACGCCCAGCTCGAGCACGTCGGCGCCGCCGTCGAGCGCAGCGCGCAGCAGCGCGCCCGTCGACGCCCGGTCCGGGTAGCCGACGGTCAGGTATACGACGACGGCCAACCGCTTCTCGGACCGCGCGCGCGCGAACGCGCGCTCGAGGCGCTGCGCACCGGCGATGGCGACGCTCACGACGCTCCTCGCGCGCGCATGACCGATTCGAGATCCTTGTCCCCACGGCCGGAAAGGCAGACGAGGACGTCGTTGTCCGCGCCGTAGCGGATGCGGATATGCGCGAGGTCCGCGATCGCGTGCGCGGGCTCGAGCGCGGGGATGATGCCCTCGGTCTGCGACAACACCCCGAACGCGTCGAGCGCCTCCGCGTCTGTGCGCGACACATATTCGACACGACCGCTCTCGTGCAGGTAGGCGTGCTCGGGTCCGACGCCCGGATAGTCGAGGCCCGCGGACACCGAGTGCGTCTCGCGGATCTGGCCGTGCTGGTCCTGCAGCACGTAGCTGCGTGTGCCGTGGAGCACGCCGACGCGACCCCCTCCGATCGACGCCGCGTGCTTGCCGCTTTCCAGGCCGAGTCCGCCCGCCTCTACACCGCGCAAGCGGACATCTTTGTCGCGGATGAACGCGCTGAACATGCCGATCGCGTTCGAGCCGCCGCCGACGCACGCGACGACGATCTTCGGCAGCGCTCCGACACGCTCGAGCCACTGCGCGCGCGCCTCACGACCGATGATCGATTGGAACTCGCGCACCATCGCCGGATAGGGGTGCGGCCCGATCGCCGAGCCGAGCAGGTAGTACGTGGTCCGCACATTCGTCACCCAGTCGCGGATCGCCTCGTTCACGGCGTCCTTCAGCGTGCGGCTGCCGGCCTCGACCGCGCGTACCTCCGCGCCGAGCAGGCGCATGCGGAAGACGTTCGGCTCCTGGCGTCGCATGTCCTCGGTTCCCATGTACACGACGCACTCGAGACCGAGGAGCGCGCATGCCGCCGCGCTCGCGACGCCATGTTGGCCCGCGCCGGTCTCCGCGACGATGCGCCGCTTTCCCATCCGTCGCGCGAGGAGCGCTTGGCCGAGCGCGCTGTTGATCTTGTGCGCGCCGGTGTGCGCGAGGTCCTCACGTTTGAGCATGACGCGGCGCAGTCCTACGAGCTTGGCCAGCCGCGCTGCATCGGTAAGCGGCGTCGGGCGCCCGACCCACTCGCGAAGTAGGCGATCGAGCTCCTGCTGGAAGGCCTCGTCGGCACGCGCGGCGTCGAACGCGGCCTCGAGCTCGGCGATGGCGGGCATCAGCGTCTCGGGCAGGAACTGGCCACCGAACTGCCCGTAGCGACCGCGCGCCTTCACGGGCGCACCGTGATGGTCCGCGTCGCGCCCCGGTGGATCGCGGCGATGCCCTTGATGAGCGGCATCGGATCATCGGATTGCATCAGCGCGCTGCCGACGAGCACAGCGTCGACGCGCGCGGGAAGCAGCCGAGCGTCGTCCACCGATGCGATCCCCGACTCGGCGACGAGGATCTGCGCGTCGCGAGCGAACGTGTGCAGCTGACGCGCACGGCCGACGTCGATCTCGGAAGGGCGTCGCAGATTGCGGGCGTTCACGCCAACGACCAGCGTGCCCGCGGCGACCGCGCGCCCGAACGCGACCGGCTCGTGCGCCTCGAGCAGCACGCCCATTCCGAGCGTGGTCGCGCGCGCGATGAAGCGGCGCAGCTCCTCGTCGGACAGCGCCTCGGCGATGAGGAGCACGGCGTCCGCGCCCGCGGCACGCGCCTGGGCGATCTGGTACTCGTCCACGATCACGTCCTTGCAGAGGACCGGGATCCGCACGGCCTGGCTCACGGCGACGAGGTCCTCGAACGAGCCGCCCCAGTGCCGCGGCTCGGTCAGCACCGACACCGCGGTCGCGCCGGCGGCCTCGTACGCGAGGGCCAACATCGCGGGATCGGCGTCCGCATTCAGTATCCCGAGCGCGGGCGAGCGCCGCTTGACCTCCGCGATGACGCCGAGACGACCATGTAGGGTGCGCAGCGCGCTCGTGAACGGATCACCCCAGCCGCGAGCATTCCCGCGCCCGTACTCCCTGACACGGCCCAGAACGGGCCCGCGGGCACGCGCAAGAAGCACCTCCTCCGCGACCTGCACCTTCGCCCGCGCCACGTCGACGCGCCGCTCCGCGATGACCTGCTCGAGGAAGTCACTCATGCCGTCGCCACCTCGGCCGCGCCGAGCCGCCGGCTCGCCGCGATGAAGCGGTCGAGCGTGTCGCGCGCGCGGCCGCTGTCGATCGCTCGCGCGGCCGCAGCGATGCCCTCGCGCATCCCGTCGGCCCGCCCGGCGACCATCAACGCCGCGCCGGCGTTGAGCAGCACCGCGTTGCGCCTCGCCCCGGGCTCCCCGCCCAGGATCGACCGTACCGTCGCGGCGTTCGCCGGAGCGTCGCCGCTCTGGATCTCGGCCACCGACGCGAGCGGCAGGCCGAGAGCCACCGGATCGATCGCGGACTCGTGCACGGCGCCGGCACGCAGCTCCCACACCTGCGTTGGGCCGGTCGGGCTGATCTCGTCGAGTCCATCAGCACCGTGCACGACCAGGACATGGTCCGCACCGAGCTCGATGAGCACGCGCGCCATCGTCTCACCGAGCTCCGGTGTCGCGACGCCGAGCACCATCCGGCGGACCCGGGCGGGATTCGCGAGCGGACCGAGGATGTTGAACACCGTGCGTATGCCGATCTCGCGGCGCACCGGGCCGGCGTGCCGCATCGCGGGGTGGTAGCGGGCCGCGAACAGAAAGGCCACGCCGACCTCATCGATACACGCCGCCGCGCCGTCCGGGCCCAGGTCGATCTTCACGCCGAGGGCCTCGAGGACATCCGCGGCACCGCACTTGCCGGACGCGGCCCGATTCCCGTGCTTGGCGACCTTCGCGCCCGCGGCGGCCGCCACGATGCTCGCGACGGTCGAGATGTTGAACGGGTCGACGCGCGAGCCGCCGGTACCGACGATGTCGATCGCATCGGCCATCAGCGTGAGCTTGACCGCGGCGCCGCGCATCGCGGACGCGAAGCCGGTGATCTCCTCGACGGTCTCGCCCCGGACACGAAGCGCCGCGAGCAGCGCGCCGAGCTGTGCCGGCAGTGCCTCGCCGACCATCACGGAGCTCATCGTTGACTCGGCCTCGGCGCGCGTGAGCGTCCTGCCGGACACGACCGCGCTGAGCGCCTCACGCGCGTCCAAGGAAGTTCTCCAACATCCGCATCCCGTCCGTCGTGAGGACCGATTCTGGGTGGAACTGCACCGCTTCGAGCGGCAGGTGGGCGTGGCGCAGCGCCATGACGACGCCGTCGTCACTGCGCGCCGTGACAGCGAGGTCGGCGGGCAGCGACGCCTCATCGACCATCAGCGAGTGATACCGCGTCGCCTCGGTCGGATCGGGCACTCCGGTGAAGATGCCTTTGCCGTCGTGGTGGACGAACGAGGTCTTGCCGTGACGCGGCTCCGGCGCGCGTATCACTCTGGCGCCGAAGGCGATCGCCGCGCATTGCAGGCCGAGGCACACACCGAGCGTCGGGATCCCGCGCTCGGGCGCTTCGCGCACCAGTGAGGGCGATCGCCCGGCGACCTCGGGGCGGCCGGGACCCGGCGAGATCACGAGCCGGTCGGGGCGCGCGTCGAGCGCGGTCATGAGGCGCGGGTCGTCGGCGCGCACGACGTCGACCGTCGCTCCGAGCGCGCCGAGCGCCTGCGCGAGGTTGAAGGTGAAGCTGTCGTAGTTGTCCACCAGGAGCACCGACGTCATCGCGACAGCTCCCCGCCTGCCAGCTCCACCGCACGAAGCAGCGCGCGCGCCTTCGCGCGCGTCTCGGCCTCCTCGGCGGCCGGTTCAGAGTCCGCGACGATGCCCGCGCCGGCCTGGATGCGACAGACGCCGCGCGCGATGGTGGCGGTCCGGATCGTGATGCAGGTGTCCAGAGCGCCGTCGAAGCCCAGGTACCCGACCGCGCCCGCGTAGGGCCCGCGCTGATCGGTCTCGAGCTCGGCGATGCGCTCCATCGCGCGGATCTTCGGTGCGCCGGACACCGTCCCAGCCGGGAAGCACGCCTTGAACGCGTCGAGCGCGTCGAGCTCCGGCTTGAGCTCCCCCTCGACGACCGACGTGAGGTGCATGACGTGCGAGAAGCGGTCGACGCGCATGAGCTCCTTCACCTTGACCGTCCCGGACCGCGACACGCGTCCGATGTCGTTTCGGGCGAGGTCGACGAGCATCACATGTTCGGCGCGCTCCTTCTCCGAGGTGCGCAGCTCCGCCTCGTTCGCCGCGTCCTCGGCCTCGTCGCGACCACGCGGCCGCGTCCCGGCGATCGGATGCATGACGACCTTGCCGCCCTCGACACGCACGAAGGGCTCCGGCGACGCACCGACCAGCGTGGCGGACGCGGTTTCGAGCAAGAACATGTACGGCGACGGATTCACGTGACGGAGCGCGCGGTACAGCGCGAGCGGATCGGGAGCGGGCCGTACGTCGAAGCGCTGCGCAAGCACGATCTGGATGCAGTCTCCGTCAGCGATGAGCTCGCGCGCCTTCGCGACCCGTGCCATGTACTCCTCAGGCGTGCCGTTGGCGCTGATATCGACCTGGCCGACGCTGCCGCGCGCGAACGGCGGAAGCGGGGCGTCGAGCGCGGCGAAGACGCGTTCGATCGTCCGCTCGGCACCGCCGGGCGCCGCGACCTCGTCATGCGCCAGGACGGTGAGCGTGTGACGCAGGTGGTCGAACGCGACGACGGTGTCGTAGATCCCGAAGACCATCTCCGGGAGTCCCCACGGTCCGTACGGGTCGTTCGCCGCGAGCGGAAGACGCTCGAAGCGACGTGCGGCTTCGTAGCTGACGAATCCGACCGCGCCCCCGCTGAAGCGCGGCAGACCCGGTCGTGGGGCTCGCCGGTATCGCGCGAGCGCGTGGCGGAGCGCGGCGAGCGGATCCGAGCCGGCCAGCGCTTGGCGCAGCCGGCCGTAGTCGAGAGCGAGCTCCTCCGGGGAGGCGCCAGGGCGCCGATCGCCGGCCGCTCCGGGGTGCCGATCGATGACGACGTGGCCGTCGCGGAAATACAGCGTCTCGCGCGGCGCGACACCGATGAACGAGTACCGACCCATGCGCTCGCCGCCCTCGGCCGACTCGAGGAGGAACGCGCCGCCCAGAGCGCGCAGCTTCGCGAACGCAGAGACCGGCGTCTCGAGATCCGCGAGCCGCTCGCGCATGACCGGGACGAGCTCGATGGCCGCCGCCGCGGTGACCGCCACGTTTCGCTCCCTTCGGCGCCTAACAGGGTCCCTGCCCTGCTCGCCGGAAACAAATAACCCTCGCCCGTTCTCGGGACGAGGGCTCGTGGTGCCACCCGATCGCGCCGGCGCATCGCTGCGCCGACCTCTGCCTCCCCTATCAGGGAGCGCCCGTTGGTAACGGCGGGCTGCCGGCCGCGGCTAATCGTTCCCTTTCGCCGCGGCGTCTCGCGGGAGCCATTCGACTCGCGCTCGCCGTCCCGGTTCTCACCGTCTCCGGTTCGCTTGCCGGTCCGCGCGACCTACTCGTTCCCGCTCGAACGACGCTCGCCGCATCGTAGCGATAAGGCCGGAATTTGGCCATCTCTGCGCCCAGCCTCGGTAGCGCAGGGCCGGTCCGTACAGTTGATAAGTGAAGAACTTACGAGCGTCTGGTCGCCCCCTCGGTCCCATGGCGGTTCGGTCAAAGCTGCCCACCCACCCCCCGCTGAAGGTGCGCGAGACCCTCCGCGGACTGCCCACCGCGACCGGCTACACCGTGACGGTGAAGCCGTTGCGTTACCGCACCGGGCCGCATCTGCAGGCCTTCACGTACTGGGACCACCCGGAGATCGTCATCCAGGTCCCGGAGCCCTTCCGGCCGTTCCGGGAAGAGGTCGACCTGGGCTCGTGGGGCTCGCCGCGGGTCCTGTTCCGCACCCGGCGCGAGGTCATCCGCTTCCTGTACCTCCACGAGTTCTGTCACTGGTGGCTGTACCTGACGCACGGCTGGGGCGCCGCGGCGGAGATCGCCTGCGACCGCTACGCCTTCACGAACTACCGCCGGCGCGCACCCGTCCGACCGCCGTCGGTCCGCACGCGCGGAGAGCGCGCCGCCTGAGACGACCCACGGGTCAGGTGCGCTCTCGCAGGTGGTCGAGCGAGAGCGGCGGGATCTGCAGCGACAAGGGCACCTTCAGGTTGTGGCGGGCGACGAGCGCGTTCAGCTCCGCGATCGCGACGCGCAGCTCGGACTCGACGCGCCGGTCGAACTCCGTCGTCGCGCGCGCGACATCGAGGATCCGCTCCGCGGGGAGGCCGTGCAGCAGTTCCGCGCGGTCGGCGAGCCAACCCCGATGGGCCCGCAGGCGTCGCACGACACGGTCGCGTCGATCCGCGATCTCGCGGCGGAGCTCGACGAACTCCGGCGTGAGGTTGGCGTTCTTCGCGATGTGCCGCGCGGCCCACCGCTCGCCGGCGTCGGGATCGTCGTCGACGAGCGGCGCGCCCTCGCCGGGGAGCCGCGACAGCTCGCCCATCTCCGCGAGCTCGCGCAGGTGCTCGTCGACGTGACGCTCGCGGCGTCGAAGCCGCTCCATCGCGCCGTCGTCCACGGCCGCCAGTATCAGGCGAGCCGCGCGATGACGATGCCCTCGGGGCCGACCGCGACCGCGGTCGGGACCAGCGCGACGCCGTACTTCCGGGCGAGCTCCGGCCGGCGCGACACATCGACGGTGAACACATCGCGCCCCGCGGCGACGAGCTCGCGCTCGAGGGTGTGGCAATCGGTGCAAAGCGGGTGCGTGAACTGCACGACGACGTCGCCGGAACGCCCGGCAGCGCCGAGCTCGGCGAGGTCGACGCGCTCGATGCGGCCGGGTCGGATCCCGCGAATGCGCGCACCGAGGCGGTAGATCTCGCAGCCGACGCACAGACTGGTGATCGCCGCGAGCAGCGCCAGCGCGGCGACGATGAGACCGAGCGCCCAGCCGACGGTGGTGAAGCCCAGCGCATGCGCGAGCGTCGCGGTCCCGAGGAAGACGACCCCGACCATGTTCGCGAAGCGAGGTGGCCGGCTGTCCTCGATCGGACCTTCACCAAAGCGCGGCTGGATCACCTCGAAATAGAGCAGGCAGGGTGCGCACCAGCGGCGTCCGAACCTCAGGCCGATCGCGAGCTGCGCCGCGAGCAGTCCGAGGATCGGCCACCAGCCTGTCGCGAACGCCAGCAGCGACAGCGTTCCGACGATGGCCTGGTTCGTCCGGGGCGCGCGCGCGTCGATGACGTCGGTGTCGCGCCAGGGGTCGGCGGTGCGTGCGAACGCCGTCATGCGGCGGCGGTCTCCCGCAGACCTGCCCGCGCCCGTTCCACGAGCCAGCGCGCGAAGCGCGCGTGAGGATCGAAACCGACCAGCGATGGCGCGTCGGTGACGAAGTTCGACAGAGCATTGATGTCGTAGATATACGGAAGGCCGTCCCGTGCGCTGACGAGGTACTCGACACCGCCAACATCGAGACCGGCGGCGCGCGCGATGCGTAGCACGTCATCCACGATCTGGCGCGGCGGCTGGAATGCGTCGATCCGCAGCTGTTTCTTGGTCGGCGCATCGACGACGCAGTTGTCGAACTCGCCGTTGTCGGGCACCTGGCAGATGTCCGCCGGGCAGATGTTGAAGTCGCTGCCCTCGCTGGCGATGCGGATCGCGTACAAGTAGTCGCCGTCCAGGAACTCCACGCGCCGGCTCGTCCCGTCCTCGCTTTCGATGAACTCCTGGACGAGACCGGTGTTGTCGGGTCCCAGATCGACCTCCGCCGCGTGCGCGGCCAGGTCCTCGGGCGAATCGAAGCGGCGCATGTGCGCGCCCGAGCCGCCCACGTTCGGCTTCACGATCACGGGGAAGCGGAGCTCGCGCGCCGCCGTCGCGGCCTGCGCGGTGTCGGTGATGACACGCGCGGCCGGCGCGCGAATGCCGAGCTGCTGGAGCAGGAGGAGCTGGCGCGTCTTTGACGTCTCGAGCGCGAAGGCACGGCTGCCGTTGACGACGGGAATGCCCCGTCCCTCGAGCAGCGGCAGCAGCTCGCGCGCGACGGCGATGCTGCGTGCGTGCCCACGGAGGTACGACGACGGCGACACCTTGTTCACCGCCAAAGACCATTCGGGAGCCGGAGCGGCGGGATCGAAGCTGAGGTCGTTCACAAAGACGCGTTCGTACTGGGCACCCACGCCGTCCAGCGCGACGAACAGGGGCGCCATCCAGGCTTCGTTCTCGTACAGGATCGCGATCGGTCGCATCCGCCCCTCCGATTTCCGAGGCTAATCCTCGGAAATGGCCGCGACCAGCGACCGGCCTGATTTGCGTGCAGCCTGTCCTGTCTAGGCCCCCACCCTCAAGGGAGCGGACGCGCGCGGGGTGTACTTCGGGCCCCGCGGCGAGAGAACGCTTTCAAAGATGACGACGGCGTCGGCACGGAAGCGCAGATGGGGAACGCGCATCGCCTCGGTCGCGGCCGCGATGGCCCGCGCGTGCACGAGCGCGACGTCCTCACGCACGCGTCCAAGGGTGACGTGCGCGCGAAGCGGTTTGTCGTCGAACGCGACCTCGCGGCGAGCCAGCTCGCCGCGTACGCGTTCGCCGAGCGCCAGCACCGCGGGAGCGCCGGCGCCGATCCCGATCCACACGACCCGTGGCCTGCCGGAAGTCGGAAATCGACCCGGGCGGTCGAGCTCGATGTCGAACGCGGTGACGCGATCGGCAGCGGCTTCCACGGCCGCGCTGGTATCGGCGAGCCGCTCGTCGGGCGTGCGGCCCAGAAAGGCGAGGGTGACGTGCATGAGCTCCGGCTTCACGCGCCGCAGCGCGGGAAGATCGGGCGCGCAGCGGAACGCTGCTTCTGCGATGTCAGGAGGGAGGGGGAGCGCGACGAAGAGCCGTATCCGGGAAGGTTAGAACCCCGCGGCCTGCACCTCGTCGGCGACGAGCAGCGCGATGAACACCACAGCCAGAAGACCACTGAAGCACGCGAGGACCGTGACGCGAAGACTTTCGCTACGCGTGATGCGCTCCCGTGTGTCGGCGATCAAAGCGCTCATTTCGGGACATGGCTAAGCAAGCAGCGTGCCGCATGCCCTTACAACGAGCGTGTCACCTCACCGTTACACACGGTGCGCCGCGCGTTATGCCGGCGTCGGCGCGGTGGCGGGGCCTTTGGCCTTCTTGGACTTCTCACGCTCTGGCTCGCCCGCTGGAGCTCCGGGGGGCGTCGCATCCGGACCAGTCGTGGCTGCCGCGACCGGCACGCCTTCGCCTGGCTCGTCGAAGAGGGCGTCGAACTCGGTGGCCTCGAGCGATTCCTGCGCGATCAGCCTCTGCACGACGAGATCGAGCTTGTCGCGGTTCTGCGTGAGCACCTCGTACGCACGCTGTCGCGCGCGCTCGACGATGTCGTGCACCTCGGCATCGATCACCTTGGCGATCTCCTCCGAGTAGTTGCGCTCTTCCTGGATCTGGCGGCCGAGGAAGATGAGCTCGTCGCTGCGGCCGTACTGCAGCGGGCCGAGCTTCTCGCTCATGCCGAACTTCGTGACCATCTGGCGCGCCATCTGGGACGCCTTCTCGATGTCGTTGCTCGCGCCGGTCGTGGCGTCGCCACCGAGGTGCAGCTGCTCGGCGACCCAGCCGCCGAGCGCGGCGGCGATGTCGTCCTCGAACTCGCGCTTGGTCCGCATGTAGCGGTCCTCCTGCGGGAGCGACCAGGTGACGCCCATGGCCATGCCGCGGGCGACGATCGAGATCTTGTGCACCGGGTTGGTGTGCTTGAGGAGCTTGAAGCAGAGGGCGTGGCCGGCCTCGTGGTAGGCCACGATCCACTTCTCCTTCTCGGTGATGACGCGGGAACGACGCTCGGGGCCGAGCGCGACCTTCTCGAGCGCTTCCTCGAAGTCGATCTGGCCGATCGTCTTCTTGTTGCGGCGCGCGGCGAGGATCGCGGCCTCGTTCACGACGTTGGCGAGGTCGGCGCCCGAGAAGCCGGGCGAGATCTGCGCGACGCGGAGCAGCTCGACGTTCTTGTCGAGCGGCTTGCCGCGGACGTGGACGTCGAGGATCGCGCGACGGCCCTTGATGTCCGGGCGGTCCAGCACGACCTGGCGGTCGAAGCGGCCGGGCCGCAGGAGCGCCGGGTCGAGGACGTCCGGTCGGTTCGTGGCGGCGACGACGATGACGTTCGTGCCCGTGTCGAAGCCGTCCATCTCGACCAGGATCTGGTTCAGGGTCTGCTCGCGCTCGTCGTGCGAGCCGCCGAGGCCGGCGCCGCGCTGGCGGCCGACCGCGTCGATCTCGTCGATGAATACGATGCACGGCGCGTTGCGCTTCGCCTGATCGAACAGATCGCGGACGCGCGAGGCGCCGACGCCGACGAACATCTCGACGAACTCGGAGCCCGAGATCGAGAAGAACGGAACGCCCGCCTCGCCGGCGACCGCGCGCGCGAGCATCGTCTTGCCGGTGCCGGGCGGCCCGACCAGCAGCACGCCGCGTGGGATGCGCGCGCCGAGGCTCG
Source organism: Candidatus Limnocylindria bacterium (assembly GCA_036000705.1). Taxonomy (GTDB): domain Bacteria; phylum Chloroflexota; class Limnocylindria; order P2-11E; family P2-11E; genus CF-39. Next base: position 22,996 of record DASYUY010000005.1, read on the forward strand.
AGAATTTCTCTGGGTATTTGAGGAACTCGACCACCTCGGTGAGCTCCTGCTTGGCCTCCTCGACGCCCGCGACATCTTCGAACGTCACGGTCGGCTTATTGCCGATGAACATACGGGCGCGGCTCTTTCCGAACGAAAGCGCCTGGTTATTGGTGCCCTGGGCCTGCCGCATCATGTAGAAGAAGAAGCCGCCGATCAGTACCACCGGCAACAGGCTCAGGAATATCGAGCCGATCACCGAGAACGTGGCGCTCTCCTGTTGGTAATCGATCGTGATCTGCTTGGACGGGTTGGCGGTGTTGTAGTCGAACAGCGCCTTCTGGAAGACCTCGTCCTTCTCGGGCAGGTTGGTCTGTTGCTTGTCCCCGTTGGCGAGCTCGAGCGTGGCCTTGTTCGCCCCGGTGACGATGCTGACCTTCTTGACCTGGCCGCTGTTGATCTCCTGGATGGCCTGCGTGATCACCACCGTCTGGACGGACGGCGTCTGCGAGCGATACGCGTACAGCAGCGCCAGTCCCATGACCACCAGGAGCAGGGTCAGGATGCCGTTCTTGAAGATGCGGTTGTCTAGGTTCGTCGTCGGCCTCTCTCTTTGCCCCGCGGGCGCTCTTCTCTTAACGATGCTACCTGCTCGCGGTTACCAAGGGTCATTCCGTGGGAGTCCTCCCCCATTCGGAGCGCGCTGACCGCCGATCGGCCGGAACGCGGCGGCAGTGTGATCCCCGGGATCCATACGACCGCTTCCTCGACGGTGACCAGCGGCCACTCGTCCCGTTCGCGCGCCGCCACCTTCGCGTTGGTGAACAGGTCCTGCACTTTGGCGCCCCGCGGCCCGTTCATCCGGTCTCCCGGCCGGCGTCCGCGGACCACGATGTGTTCCGCGTCGATGTGAGCGAGATGCCGCTTCGCGTCTGTCTCCATGTCCAACGTGAAGCGCCATCCATGCCATTCCACGGGGCGTCCGCGCTCGAGCGTGATCGGGCCGTCTTTTGGCCCGTTCTCGTTCGGTGGGACCATGCGCAGCGAGGCGTATTCACGAAGCGCTCGTCCGCCGGGCAGGTCGAGCGACCGCGATCCGTCCGTCGAGGCCGCCAACCCTGCCAGCGCCGAGCGGTGGCGCGCCGAGAGTCGCCGGCCCGTGCTCCGCTCCCACCACAGCGCGAGCGCGTCCTTGCGGGCCTCGCCGGCGGCGGGTAGGCGGTCGAGGGCGATGGCCTCGCGGCTCGCCCCGGAAGCGAGCGTCGCCGCGGCGCGGTCCCTCGCGATATCCGCGACGCCCGCTGCGGCATCCGCCAGCCGCGCGATCGCAGCGCGGACATCCGGATTGAGCTTTGCGAGCTCCGGGACGACGCGGTGCCGGATGCGGTTGCGCGCGAAGCGCAGGGAACGATTCGTGGGGTCCTCGCGCGGCGCGATGCCTGCGGCTCGGCAGATCGCGACGGTGTCCGCGCGAGCCAGACCGAGGAGCGGACGCGCGATGCCGTCGCGCTCGGGTCGCATGCCGGCGAGACCCGCGAGTCCGCTGCCGCGCGTGAGATGGAGGAGGACGGTCTCGGCCTGGTCGTCTCGCGTGTGACCGGTCGCGATCGCGGTCGCCCCGACATCGCCTGCGACGCGGCGTAGGAATTCGTAGCGAGCGCTGCGCGCGTCGTCCTCGCTCCTGGGCGGCGCGTCGGCGCGACCGACCCGCAGCGTCGCGCCGATGTGGTTCGCGAGCTCCGCGACGAATGCCGCGTCCGCGGCAGCGGCGCGTGGACGCGCGCGGTGATCGAAATGCGCGACGTGGAGGACCAGGCCGAACTCGTCGCGAAGCTCGGCGAGGATCAGGCAGAGCGCGGTCGAGTCGGTGCCGCCGGAGACGGCGAGAACGAGTGGACCGGGGTGGAGGAGCTTGTGGGCGCGCGCGTATGAGCGGACGGTGCTGAGGATCCGTGATGGCTCGGTGTTTGCCAACGGTGGCTGGGGGCGGATTCGAACCGCCGATCTGTCGGTTATGAGTCGACTGCTCTAGGCCAACTGAGCTACCCAGCCGAGAGGCTCCAGAGCACTCATTCTACTGTCGACGATGTGATCGCACCCGCGCTCGGCGGCAAGAAGCGCGCGGAATTCTTCCTCGGTCATCTTGTGCTTTCTGCCGTTGCACCTGCGGCAGGCAGGGAGGATGTTATCGATGAAGTTCGTGCCTTCGCGGGATAGCGGCACGCGATGATCAGCCTCAAGCGGCCCGGGCTCTCCGCAGTACGCACAGACATTGTCCCAGCGATCGAGCAGCTCGAGCCATTCGGCGCCGGTGAAAGACCCTTCCGCCGCGATCTTTCGCGCGCGGTACGCCTGCTCCTTCGCGCGCTTGACCTCGGGATGGCTCGCCAGATATGCGGCTCGTTGGGCGTTCAACTTTGCGCCGTCGCGCAGTCGAGCCGCTTGTCTGTACTTTCGGCGCCCCTCGCGCAGCAGCTCGGGGTTGCGCGCTCGCCAGCGGCGCATGGCCTCGCGTGCCTTCTCCGGATTGCGCTTCAGCCATTCGCGCGCGTAGGCACGCTGTCGCTCCGGGTCCTTGTACGCCACACCTTCTCATTTAGCAGGCAGGCGACGTCGGTGCAATGGACCAGCGCGTACTGTGTCGCCGATGGCGAGCGATCCGCGGGCGCTCTGCGCCGATTGCGGTCACGGATGGTCGTGGCACGACGGCGACACGGCGAAGGCAGCCCGCCGGGAGGCCGGCATCGATCGGCCGTGCTACCGCGTGGTCGGCGGCGCTCCGTGCCGCTGCCGAGGCTTCCGCGACTCCGGCGAGGTCGCCGTCGCGGCGATGGGCGTCACGCGTCCGGCGGGTGGTCTCTTTCGGAGCGGACTGCTGCTTCTCATGCTGGTGGTGCTCGGAGTCGGCCTGCTCTATGCGTACCGGTCGCAGTCTCCGGCGCTCCAGACCGTGACGATCACGCAGGCGATCCAAGAGATCAACAGCGGCCAGGTGAGACGAGTCACGATCGTAAGCGGCGCGAACAAGGCGATCTTGGAACTCGCCGACGGAGACAAGCAGCAGACCAACCTGCCAGAGCGCGACGAAGTCTTCCAGAAGGCGCTCTTCGACCACAACAATGCGAACCCGTCGCGGCAGATCACGATCGACTACATGCAGGACAACGCCGCGTTCCCGGTCATCGGCTCCATCTTCCTGAGCCTTCTGCCCGTGCTGCTGATCGGCGGCTTCTTCTATTACATGGTGCGGCAGGCGCAGCGGCGCTAACGCGCGTCGCGCTCCGCGTCCAGACGCGCGCTTTCTCGGGGTTCCACCGCATTCACTCGCGCCCGTAGGCGCCCTTGCTCCGGATCCGTGTATGGCCTTGGGCACGCAACGCATCCGCGTGTCACATAGCAAACGGCCCACGTCGTGCGACGACCAGAAAAAGCGTCTCGCCTCCGGGTGCCCCTGTTGGGGAGAAGGATTGGGACCTTGGTAGGCCGCATCGGTCCGCTCCGACGTCGGAACTAAGTAAAAGGCGGCCCACGAGCCGCGTCACGGTTGCGGGGGGACGATTCGAACGTCCGACCTACGGGTTATGAGCCCGTCGAGCTACCGCTGCTCCACCCCGCAACCTCATTCTATCGCCGCTTGACTCATCGCGCAGCGGTAGTTGTGACGACGACGTGAATCCGCTAGATATCGCGCATGCCTTACAGGGACCCGGAACAACGTCGCGCTTACGGACGCGCATGGATGAGCCGCAATCTGGACAGAGCGCGCGAAGCAATGCGCCGCTGGCGGGCGCGCGATCGCGAGCGAGACCGCGCCGCAAAGCGTGCCGACTACGCTCGCCGCAGCCTCGCGGTGCGAGCAGCGAACGCGCGCTACGCGCGCGAGCACCCACAAGTTGCCCGGACCAAACGCCACCGCCGACGCGCGCGACTCGTCTCTGCGGCTGGCCGCTTCACGACTGCTGAGTGGATCGCGCTGGTCAGGCTATATGGCGGCAAATGCGCGTACTGCGGCGGCCATGGACCGCTCGAGGTCGAACATCGAATCCCTTTGTCGCGGGGCGGGACGAATTCGATCGACAACATTCTGCCAGCGTATAGGAACTGCAATACGCGCAAACACAGGCTGACCGATGACGAGTTCCGACAGCGTCGAGGCCATGACGTGTAGCAGCTACCGCGCGACTTCAGCGTGCTCCGAAGAAGAGCTGGACCCAGCGCGCGATGCGGCTCGCTCGCCCGCCCTCGCCTTGCGGCGGGCCAGACGTCGGCGCGGACCGTTCCACGGCGATCAGACCCTCGCCCCGCTTGATGAAGTCGTAGTCCTGCGCCTTCTGGATCAGGTAATCGGTCGTCTTCTTCTGCGCGATCGACTCCTCGAGGTGCGCGTTCCGCGCTTGCTCCGACGCGATCTCGTCGCTCAGCAGGCCCTTCGCCCGCTCGAGCGCGTTCGCCTGCACGGTGATCCCCGTGAACGCGGCCGCGCACACGAGCCCCAGCGCGAGAACGGCCGTCGCGACCACCGGTCGCATGCTCCGCGCGCGGACGGCGCGCGACCGAGTCCGCTTCCTCACGCCCGCATCATGCGGCAGCGGGTGCATCAAATGGAAGAGGCGGGAGCTCGAATCCGGCCGCACGCGCGGCAGCTCGACCGATCAAGCCGAGGATGTGGACGGCGGCAAGCGGATCGCCGACCTCGCGCATGAACGCGGCCACCACCACAGTCCGTGACACTCCGAAGAAGATGGCAGCGTCGTTGCGCGTGGCCGCGAGCGTGCCGGTCTTATTGGCGACACGGCCCTTGCCGAGATAGCGGCGCAGCATCCCATCGTCCTGGCAGCGCTCCAGCACGGCGATGACCGCGTCAGAGGTCGCGCGATCCACGAGCTCTCCACACACCAGCCGCTCGAGGAGCGCGGTCGTCTCGGACGCGGTCGCCACGTTCTCGAGGCCGCGCCGCTGCGCATCCCAATCGAACATGCCCCGCGCAAGCTTGGTCTGCGCACAGCCCCACTCGGCCATCCGCTCATCGATCCGCGCAATCCCCATCCTGTCGATGAGGCGGTTCGTCGCGGTGTTGTCAGAAAGCGCGATCGTCAGCATCGCCAGGTCGCGCAGGCTCACATCGCTCACGTCGTGCAGGTCGCCGAGGATGCCGGTGCCGCCGACGACGGTACCGATGGGCACGCGCTCGTCCAACGAGATGCGACCCTCCGCGGCGTCGGCATATAGGGCCATCACCAGGGGGATCTTGATGACCGAGGCAGCGGGAAACAGCTCGTCGGGACGCTGCGAGAACAGCGTCGGCCCACCGATCGCGCGTACGACGACGCCGGTCACGCCGCGCGTGCGATCGAGCACGGCGCGCGCCGTCGCGAAGAGGTCCTGCACCGCCCGAGCCTAGCGCCTAGATTGCGCCGGGTGATCGAGTTTCACGACGTCCACAAGCACTTCGGCGCGCTTCACGTCCTGCGCGGCATCGACCTCACGGTACGCGAGCGTGACGTCGTCGTGATCATCGGTCCCTCGGGCTCGGGCAAGAGCACGATGATCCGGACGATCAATAAGCTCGAGCCGATCGACAGCGGCGAGCTCGTCGTCGACGGCCTGCCGGTCCACGACCCGAGCGTCGACGTCAACAAGCTGCGTCGCAACGTCGGGATGGTCTTCCAGTCGTTCAACCTGTTCCCCCACCTCACCGCCGCCGAGAACGTCATGCTCGCGCCACGGAAGGTGCGCGGGATGTCGAACGCCGACGCACGCGCGAAGGCGATGGCGCTCCTGAAGAAGGTCGGCATCCCCGAGAAGGCCGACCAGCACCCCGTCCGCCTCTCGGGCGGCCAGCAGCAGCGCGTCGCCATCGCCCGGGCGCTCGCGATGGGCCCCAAGATCATGCTGTTCGACGAGCCGACCAGCGCCCTGGACGCCGAGATGATCCGCGAGGTCCTGGACGTGATGCGCGACCTCGCCCGCGAGGGGATGACGATGCTGGTCATCACCCACGAGGTCGGATTTGCGCGAGAAGCTTCGAATCGGGTGGTATTCATGGACGAAGGGCGCATCATTGAGGACTCGCCCACGGCGGCGTTCTTCGAGTCGCCCCGGGAGGAGCGGGCAAGGCAGTTCCTGAGCAAGGTCATCAAGCACTAGCGCGGACGAAGGCAGGGAGGAATACATGCGGGGTATCACGCGCGCGCTCGCGATCGGACTGGTGCTCGCATTCGTCGCGACGGCCTGTAGCGCACCGGCGGCGTCACCGTCGCCGACGGGAGCCGCTCCACCGGCCGCGACGAGGCCCAAGCACGATCTATCGACCTACCAGTACGCGCTCCAGACGAAGGGCAAGATCCGCATCGCGACCCAGGAGGACAACACGCCCTTCAGCGTCAAGACGCCGGCGACCGGCAAGTGGGACGGCTTCGACATCGCCATCGCCCGTGAGATCGCCAAGGCGATCTTCGGCGAGGGGGAGGACGTCGAGAAGTACATCGAGTGGGTGCCGGTGGTCTCGGCTACGCGCATCCCCAGCCTGACCGACAACAAAGCCGACATCGTGATCAAGACCTTCACCATCAACGACGAGCGGAAGGCCCAGATCGACTTCAGCGACGTGTACTTCCGCACCGGTCAGCGCATCTTGGTGAAGAAGGACAACACCACGATCAAGGAAGCCGCTGACATGGCGGGCAAGACGATCTGCTCGCAGCGAGGGTCCACGAGCGAGAAGAACATCCTGACCGCGACGAACAACGCCGCGCGGCTGCTGCTCCTCGACAGCTACCCCGCCTGCCTCCTGGCGCTACAGCAGGGTCAGGCCGACGCGGTGTCCACGGACGAGACGATTCTCTTCGGACTGGTGAAGCAGGACCCGAACACCAAGATCGTCGGGAAGTACTTCTCCACCGAGCCGTACGGCATCGGCGTGAAGAAGTCCGTGGGTGGGGACCGGACCGGCTTCGTCGACTTCCTCAACCGCACGCTGATCACCATGATCACCAGCGGGACGTGGGCGAAGTTCTACGAGCAGTACATCACCCCCGTGTCCGGCGACAAGAAGAGGACGCCGGACGACTAGTCCCGCGCTGAGCGGCTACATGCAGGGGGGCCGGCGCGAAGCCGGCCCCCTTCTGCTATCGGTCTGAACGATGCCCGGCGGGATCCTGTTCGAGTTCCCCGAACTGTTCTTCACGGGGCTGTGGCTCACGATCCAGATCTCCTTCCTGGGGCTCATCGGCGCGATCGTCATCGGGACGTTCGTCGCGCTCGCGCGCGTCTCGCCGCTCGCGACCCTCCGCTGGATCGGCGGTGCCTACGTCGAGTTCTTCCGCAACACACCGCTCGTCGTCCAGCTCTTCTTTCTGTTCCTCGGCCTCCCCCTCCTCGGATTCCGCTTCTCGACCGACACGTTCGAGAGCATCTTCCGCGCCGCGGCCACGGGCATGGCGCTGTACCACGGCGCGTACGTCGCGGAGGTCGTGCGTGGCGGACTGCTCGGCGTGGACCGTGGGCAGATCGAAGCCGCACGCTCGCTGGGCCTCTCGTACGTGCAGATGCTCCGCCACGTGCAGCTGCCCCAGACGTTCCGCGCGGTCATCCCGCCGCTGGGCAACATCGCGATCGCGCTCGTCAAGAACACGTCGCTGGCATCGACGATCGGCGTGGCGGACCTGCTCTATGCGGCCGAGATCGTCGAGTCCCGCACGTTCCGCGCTGAGGAGGCCTTCGTCGCCGCCACGATGCTCTACCTCGTGCTCACGATCCCGCTCGGCATCGCGGTAAACGCCCTCGAACGCCGACTGCTGGTGGCCCGGTAATGCGACCGGACACCTGGCCGATGTTCGCGGACCCGGCGATCTGGGGATTTTTCTTCGAAGGGCTGCGTGCGACGCTCAGTATCGCCGTCGTCGCCGTGGCGCTGTCGTTCGTCGTCGGGCTCGCTTTCGCGCTTGGACGACTCTCGCGAAGGCGATGGATTCGCTGGCCATCGACCTTCTACATCGAGGCCGTCCGCGCTCTTCCGGTGCTGCTGCTCATCGTGTACTTCGATATCAAGGGATCGGCGCTGTTCCGGCCGATCTTCGGTGCCGACTTCGAGCTCCCGCGGTTCTGGGCCGGCGTGCTCGGCCTATCGATGTACACGAGCGCTGTGCTCGCGGAGATCATCCGCGCCGGCATCGTCAGCTTGCCACGCGGGCAGACCGAGGCGTCACGCGCTCTCGGCCTCTCCCACCCGCAGACGATGCGCTTCGTGATCGTGCCCCAAGCGCTACGGCTCATGGTCCCGGCGACGATGGCCCAGCTCACCACCGTGATAAAGGACACGTCGCTGGTCGGGACCATCGGCGTCTTCGAGCTGTTCAAGCAAGGACGCACCATCTACACCCAATTCTTCAACCCGATCGAGGTGCTCCTGATCGTCGCCACGATCTATTTCGTCATCTGCTTCGCGCTGTCGCAGGCGTCGCGCCGCTTCGAGCTCGGCTACACGCCACGCGCCGCGCGCGCGAAGATCCGGGACATCGCGCTGCGCGACCAGGCCGCCTAACGCATGCGCGCGTCGGCGTGCGCGCGATCCGCAAGACCTGACATGCCGACGTCCTCGACGGCGAACGACGCGACGACGTTCGCGAATCGGGCGCAGTCATCCGCCGCGCGACCGTCCGCCAGAGCGATCGCGAGACCGGCGGCGAACGCGTCACCGGCGCCGGTCGGGTCGACGACGCGCTCGGCGGTGTAGCCGGCGATCGTCTTCTCTGATCCGCGGTCCAGCACGAGCACCCCACGCTCCGCGAGCGTGACGTATACGCGGCCGTTCAGCGACCAGCGGCGCGGCGCGCTCAGGTCGCCCGCGACGTCATCCTCGCTGAGCACGACGGCCGTGACGCGTGGCACGATCTCGTCCGCGTCCTCCCAGGGGCGCGGTCGGACCGCGCCGTCGGCGGACCACTCCCGCAGGTAGCCCTGAGCGACGAGCACGGTCGCCGTCGCCGACGTCGTTCCGAAGAGCGAGCGGTCCAGCTCGTGCGCGACCGAACCGAGGACGACCGCACGCGCGGCTCTCCACGCAGCCGGGACGTCCGCGGGCGAGATGCCCCGCGCGCGCGCCTTGAGCCGCATGAGCCGGCGTCCCTCGACGTAGCGGAAGCCGAAGGTCGTCGTCGCGGACGACGGCAGCGCGTGCAGCGCGATACGGAGCTCGGTGCAACGCTGCTCGAGCGCCGGGCGCTCGATCGGACCGACGCGCGTGACGAGTGCGGCGCGGGTGCCGAGCCGGGCGGCGGTCGCCGCGGCGTACAGCGCTGTGCCGCCGAGGCGCCAGGTCGGCTCTCCCTCGAACTCGTCGCGTGCGACATGACCGATCGCGAGGAAATCGGCACTCACATCGGTGGCGTTATCGGCTGGGCGCGACGTTGAACAGCACGTGGATCACCTCACCGTCCTTGACCACGTAATCGCGGCCCTCGGTGCGCATGATCCCCTGCTTCTTTGCGTTCGCCTCGGAGCCAGCCTTCAGCAGCTCCTCCCAACCGATCACCTCCGCGCGGATGAAGCCGCGCTCGAGATCCGAGTGGATCGCCCCCGCGGCCAGCTGCGCCGGGGTGCCGGCCGGGATCGTCCACGCGCGCACCTCGTCCTCCCCCACGGTGAAGAACGAGATGAGCCCGAGCAGCTCGTACGTCGCATGGATCACGCGGTCGAGCGCGGGCTCATGCAGGCCGAGATCGGCGCGGAACGCGCTCGCCTCGGCGGGCTCGAGCTGCGCGATCTCCGCCTCGAGCTTCGCGCACACGGCGACGACCGACATCGCGCGATGCTTCGCGGCCGCCTCGCGCAGCGGCGCGAGCACCGTTTCGGAGGACGACACGTCGTCCTCGTCCAGGTTCGCCACCACGAGCTGGGGCAGGAGACTGAGAAAGCGGTAGCCGCGCACGATCTTCCGCTCCTCGTCGTCGAGCCCGACGTCCCGCAGCGGCGTCTCGCTGTCGAGCGCGGTCATCGCCTTCTGCAGCACCGCACGCTCGCGCTCCTTCTGCTCGCGCTCCGGGCCCTTCGCCGAGCGCAGCTCGGGCTCGATCCGCTCCAGCCGCCGTTCGACGACGACGTGGTCCGCGAACAGCAGCTCCAGCTCGAGCGTCGCGAGGTCGCGTCTCGGATCGACGCTCGAGTTGACGTGTGGCACGGACGCATCGCGGAACGCGCGCACGACGTGCACGAGCGCGTCCGAGGTGCGCAGGTCGCCGAGCTTCTGCGCGCTGATCCCCTGACCCGCCTGAACGGCACGACCGCCGTCACCCACGGCGACGCGCGGCGCGAGGCCGAGGTCGCGGTACGTGACCTCCGCGTAGGTCGTCTTGCGCGGCTTGTACAACGCCGACAGCCTGTCGACGCGCTGATCCGGCACCTTCGCGACGCCGACGTTCGTCTCACCCTCGGCCCCCGCGAACCCACCGGTCGCGGCGTGGCCACCGGTGAGGAGATTGAAAAGGGTGGTCTTGCCGACGTACGGGAGGCCGGTGATCGTCGAGACGAGGTTCACGACAGGCTCGCGCCTTCTACCTCGGGGAGCTGCTCCCCGAAGATCGTGCGCGCGACGTCGCGGAATCGTTCGACCGGCCCGGTGGCGAAGACCCGATGCGTCGCCGGCGCGCCCTCGGCCAGCAGCCGATGCGACGCCAGGACCTCGCGCACCGCGAGCGCGGTCGTCGTCGCGGAGTCGACGACGCGGACGCCGGGCCCGGCGACTTTCGCGAACTCCTCGCGCAGGAGCGGATAGTGCGTGCAGCCGAGCAGCAGCGTGTCCACGACGGGCGTGACCACGCCACCTTCGCGGAGCAGCGGCGCGACGTACTCGCGCACGGCGTCGAGCGCCTCGGGCGTTCCCGCCTTCCCGGACTCCACGATCGGCACGAGCTTCGGGCAGGCCTGCTGCGTCACGTCGCAGAGCGGATCGAGGTCGCGCACCGCGCGAACGTAGGCGCCGGATCGAACGGTGCCGACCGTGGCGACGACACCGATCGACCGGCGCGGCGAGGACGCGATGGCCGCCGCCGCGCCCGGCCGGACAACTCCGATGACCGGCACCGCGGACTCGTCGCGGACGGCCTCGAGCGCCTGTGCGGTCGCCGTGTTGCAGGCGAGAACGATGAGCTTGCAGCCCCGCGTCGCGAACCAGCGCATCGCCTGCCGAGTGAAGGTGATGACCTCGTCGGCCGGGCGCGGACCGTATGGCATGCGCGCCTCATCGCCGAGATAGATGGTGGATTCGCCCGCGAGCTGGCGGCGCAGCTCCTTCAGCACGGTGAGGCCGCCAACACCGGAGTCGAACACCCCGATCGGCGCGCTCCGTTGATCCCTACTCACTGCGCCGCTTCGCGCTCCGTTCGTGGGGGCCGAGGACGGTTACTTCCGTTGCTGCGTGACCAGACCGTGCGCAAGCGCTTCGACGGCGCGACTGACGGGCGCCTGCGGGCTCGCAAGGACGAACGGCTGCTGCTTGTTCAGCGAGTCGCTCACCGTCTTCCAGTCCGTCGGGATCTCGGCGACGATCGGGAGATTGAGCGCGTGCTCGACCGCGGTCTTCGACATCCCGCCCGCGGTGTCGGCCTGATTGACGACCAGCAGGATCGGCTTCCTGCCCTTGTAGCCAAGCGCCTCGAACGTGTCGATCGCCGAGCGCGAATTCGCGACGGTCGCGTTCTGGTAGGTGACGACCATCAGGATCGTGCTGGCCGCGTCGAGGATCGCGAGCGCGTCCTCGGTCAATCGTGACGGTGTGTCCACGATGACGTAGTCGTGGCTCTCGGCCAGCATGTTCATCGCGCTTCCGATGTCGTTGCCCTGGACGAGATCGACCTCCTCAGGCTTGGCAGGCGCGAGCAGCACATGCACTCCGGACGGGCCTTCCCACAGGACCTCCGCCAGCGACGTGCGCATCGCGCCGGCCGTCGGCAGGTCGACGAATGACCTGGTCGCGGGCGGGATCTGCATGGCGTGGCGCACGGCGCCGAACTGCATCACACCGTCCATGAGAGCGACGGACTTTCCCTGCCGGCGCAGCACGACCGCGAGATTCACCGCGAGCGTCGTCTTCCCCGTACCGCCCTTCGGCGAGTACACAGCGACCATGTGCCCGTGCTGAGGCCGGGCCGCCTTGCCGACGCCGAGGACCTCAGCGAGCTCGTTCGCGCCACCCGGGAGCACGAAGACCGCATCGATCGTCGCCTCTGCCTTCGCATCGAGCGGCTTCTGCGGGACCGTGACCATGATGATCCGCGTGCCCGGTGAGACGGCGCGCACCCGCTTTGCGATGTCGAGGGCGGCGACCTTGCCCTGCATGAGCGCGTCGATCAGGACGACGTCCGGTTTTTCCGTGGTGATCTGCGCGATCGCCGCGTCGGCCTCGTTCTGCACCCCAGCGATCTCGACTTCTTTCTCACGGGCCAACATCGACTGAAGGTGCTGCGCGACCTGCGGCAGGTCTTCGACCAGAAGAACGCGTTTCATGCGGAGGCGAGTCTAGTGGAGCGACCGCGGCGGAGTCCGATGGAGGCCGCGACGACTGCCACCGCGGCGAGGGCGATGAACGACAGACCGATGCGGAATGTGACGCCCTGCCAGTACCAGTCCGGATACAGACGCACCAGATTGCTCGTCGCGGGGTCGAATAGAAAGTTCCCCTGCGGGAAGAACACCTCGTGGAAGAGCAGGAAGGCCTGCTCGAACGCGAGCGCGGCGACGATGCCGACCGCGGCGACCGCGATCCCCGCCGCGACCGCGCCGTCACGCACGAGGCGCAGCATCGCCTCGACGCTTCGCGACCGCGCGCGCTGTAGGCGGATCGCCATCACGAAGAATCCTCCGGGGATGAGGAGCTTCGCGCCATCGAACACGCGACGGACATCGGCCATATGCGAGATCTCATCGGCGGTGTAGAAGCGACCGGGCTCGGGCGGATCGAGCGCGCCGCCCGTCACGTAGGCCGACCACACGCGATGCTCCTGCACGAGCGGCCCGAGCCCCATCTCCACCGTGGCGCCCGTCGTGTGATCGATGAACGACGCGCTCGTGATCCCGTTCGCACGGGCCATGTCCACATACGCGCCGTCGCCGGACCACAGCAGGGCGAGGAGCACGAGACCGGATATCGCGAAGCCGACCGCGAACAAGGCCAGCTCGACCCTGCCCAGCGTCGCGCTCATGCGGCGACGACACCCAGGCCCGGACGATCCGAGAACACGAAACGCCCATTGACCACGGGCACCGCTCGGAACGGATCGTCGACGATGAGCAGATTGCCATCGAGGTCGGCCCACTCGACCGAGGGCGCGAGATGCGCCGCCGCGGCGATGGCCACGCTCGTTTCCGCGGCGCGGCATCCGAGCATCACCTTCATCCCGAGATCGTGCGCGCGCGCGATCATCGCGCGGGCCTCCGCGACTCCGCCACATTTCTGCAGCTTCACGTTGATGCCGTGACAGGCACGGGCGAGCCGTTCGACGTCCGGCAACCGGACCGCCGCCTCGTCCGCGACGATCGGGAGCGGCGAGCGATCGTGGACGTAGCGGAGCCCGTCGATGTCGTCGGTCGGCGTCGGCTGCTCGACGAACTCGATGTCGAAGGGCGTGATGCGCTCGATGCGCGCCGGCGCCTCCGCCGGCGTCCACGCGGCGTTCGGGTCCACGCGGATCGTCCCGGGGAACCGCTCGCGGATCCGCGCGAGGATCTCGACATCATCCTCGCCATGGCCCAGCTTCACCTTGAGGACGCTGAAGCCCCTCGCCGCGGCGGCGGCGGCACGGTCGGCCATGACGCGCGGCTCCGCGATCCCGATCGTGAACGACGTCGGCGGCGCGTCGCGGCCCGCGAGCCCGAGGAAGGCGCGCAGCGGCACGCCCGCGGCCTGCGCCGCGCGGTCGTATCCCAGGATGTCGAGGGCGCAGGCGGCCGCGCCGCCGTGTGGAAAGCGCTCGTCGAGACGGAGCTTGAGCGCCGCGAGATCGGTCGGGTCCGCGGGAACCAGATCCACGGCACCACGCACGTCCGCCTCGAGCGATTCGCTCGTCTCGTTGAAGAACGGATCGGGCGACGCCTCGCCGCGCGCGATGCGCCCGCCCTCGGCGAGCTCGACGAGCACGACGCGCTTCTCGGTGCGCACCGCGCGCGATATCTGGAACGGGACCTCGAGGTGCACGTCGACCGTGCGGACGGTGAAGTTCATGACGTGCGGGTCGCGACGCCCCGGCCGCGCGCGTCGATGAGCGCGAGCGCGAGGCGGTCGGCGCCCTCGCTGCCCTCGCGGATGGGATCGGCGGCGGGAACCTTCGTCCTGATGCCCGCGTCCTGGATCCACGCCTGCGCTGCAGCGGTGTCGGTGTTGTACCCGGAGGTGTTGACCGCAATGGCGGCGACGCGGGCTGGTGGATAGCCCGGTGGTCTCCGCCACGCCGCCGCATCCTCGTAGATCCGGACCAGGTCGCGCAGCGAGCGGACCGGGAGACCGGAGTCGTCGTACCCCTTCATCGTCCACCGCATCGCATCGTGGCAGAGCACCATGAGGTCCGGCCCGGCACCGTGCAGCAGGCCAAGCGTGACACCCGAGAAGCCCGGATGTGTGAGCGAGCCCTGACCCTCGACGATGACCCAGTCCGCGCGCTCGGCCGCATCGCACACCATCCTCTCGGTCGCGCCGGCGATGAAGTCGGCGACGACCGCGTCGACCGATATGCCCTCGCCCGCGATCGCGATGCCGGTCTGTCCGGTGGCGACGAACGCGGCCTTCTCGCCCATGCGCCGCAGCGCGGCGACGATCTCGAGCGAGGCAGTCATCTTGCCGACGGCGGCATCCGAGCCGACGGTCAACACCACGGTCACGCCTTCACGTGGCCGCCGATGTCCGCCGATCGGCAGATCGGCGGGCGGCTCGCGCAGCTCGCGCACCCGCGCGTTCCCCCGTTTGGCCGCCTCGGCCAGCCGCGGGTCGCTGAGCACGCGCTCGTGCAGTCCATTCCACACCGCCACACCGCGCTCGAGGGCCCGCGACAGGAACGGACGGTACGCATCGGGGATGCGGCCGCCCGCGGCGGCGGTGCCGATGAGCAGCACCTCCGCGCCGCGCGCGATCGCGTCGTCGACGGTCGCGACCACGGGCACGCCGCGTCCGACGCCGACGTGATCCGCCGCGTCGGTGCCGGCGCGGGTCGAATCGATCACCGCAACGATCTGATAGGTCGCGTACCGGAGGACGCCGATCGCCGTCTTCGCCGTCGCTCGCGTGAACAGGCCCTCGGCGAGGATCGCGACGTGTGGCGTGCCCGTCACGCGCCTCCCAGGTCCCGGCCGTGTCGGAGGAAACGTCCGTGCCGCTCGGGTGCCGTCTCCCCGGACTCGAGCGCGACGTCGCCATTCACGAGGACGTAGTCGATGCCCTCCGGATAGCGGTGTGGATCGTCATACGTCGCGACGTCGGCGACACGTTGTGGATCGAACACGACCAGATCGGCCCACGCGCCGATCCGGATCTCGCCGCGGTCCGCGAGCCGGAGATGGTGCGCGGTGAGCGACGTCATCTTGCGCACGGCGTCCTCGAGCGTGATGACGCGCTCGTCGCGCGCATACCGCCCGAGTACCCGCGGGAACGTCCCATACGAGCGCGGGTGCGGCTTGCCGAAGGACAGCGGTCCGTACGGCGCGTTCGCCGACGAGTCGCTGCCGATCGCGACATACGGCTTCGCCATCACGTAGCGCACGTCGTCCTCGTTCATCGAGTGATGCACGATCGCGACGTCGCCGTCGTGCTCGACGAGCGTGTCGCAGGTCCATTCGAGCGGGTCCTTCCCCGACTCGCGCGCGAGGTGCGCCACGGTCCGTCCGCTGTACTCGGGTCGGCGACGGGCGCGCGCGATGACGATGCGGTCCCAGTTGCGGCCGGTCTCGACGTACTCGTCGCGGATCCGCGCGCGCACCGCCGCGTCCTTGAGGCGCTCGCACATCGCCAGGCGCCCGCCCTCGTGCGCCCAGTTCGGAATGGTCACCGCGAGCCCGGTCGACGAGGCCGTGTACGGGTACTGGTCGGCCTGGACGTCGAGGCCCGCGCCACGCGCCGCCTCGATCTTCGCTGTC
This sequence comes from Candidatus Limnocylindria bacterium, assembly GCA_036000705.1. GTDB lineage: Bacteria > Chloroflexota > Limnocylindria > P2-11E > P2-11E > CF-39. Next base: position 39,091 of record DASYUY010000005.1, read on the forward strand.
GATTCCCTGACGCGTCCCCAGTTCTTCGGGCCCGACGCCTTGTGATGAGACAGCTGCACCCGCACCTGCGAGCGCCGGCCGATCTCGAAGTTCTCCTCGACGGCCTCGAGGAGACGTTCGCTTTCGTTGCGGATGTGGCTCGCGTAGAGGCCGCCCCTCTCGCGCACGAGGGTGCAGAGTGCCGCGAGCTCGTCGGTCGTGCCGTACGCGCTCGGCGGATAGATGAGGCCGGACGCGAGGCCGATCGCGCCCTCGTCCATCGCCTGCGCCAGCAGCGCGCGCATCGCGTCCAGCTCGTGGTGGCTAGGAGCGCGTGCGGCACCGCCCATGACGCACTTCCGCAGCGTGCCGTGACCCACGAACGAGCAGAGATTGATCGCGGGCCGCGCGTCGTCACATGCATCCGCATACTCGGCGAACGTCGACCACGTACGCCGAACATCGAGCACCGCGAGCGCGCGATCGAGCTCCTCGGCGGCGAGCCCGCTCACCGGCGCGGACGAGCCGCCGCAATTGCCGCACACGACGAGCGTCACGCCCATGTGCAGCGCGCTCTCGAACGCGTCGTTGACGAAGACCGTGTTATCCGAGTGCGAATGGATGTCGATGAACCCCGGTGCGACGACGCGGTCGCGCGCGTCGATCATGCGTGGCGCGCGCCGGCCGGCGATGTCGCCGACGTCGGTGATGCGACCATCGGTGATCGCGACGTCGGCGCGGACGCCTGGCGTGCCGGTGCCATCGACGACGAGCCCACCGCGTATGAGGAGGTCGGTCACCCTCTGCGCTCGCGGCCGGCACCACGCTCACGCCGGCGCGCGACGACGAGCAGCTTCGGTGAGCTGCCACCGGCGGGCGATCCGTCGTAGTCGCCGTGTAGCGCTTCGATGTCGAAGCCCGCCGCGGCGTACAGCAGCTCGGTCTCGCGTCGATACAGATAGTGCAGCGTGGTCTCCCGCTGCCAGCGCGTCACGTGGCCGTCGTCGCCGACCTCTTCGAACCACCAGCGCAGATCGATCTGATCCACGTTAGCGCGCGAGCTCGAGAACTTCGTGATGTCGCGCCCGGTCTCCGGGTCGCGCCGCGTCCACTCCTCGCGCACGCCCCCGTCGCGACCGACGATGTGCTCGGGGTCCGGCTGGAAGCAGTCCACGGCGATAAGCCCCGTCGGCGAGAGATGCTCGCGTACGCGCGCGAGACAGGCCCAGCGCTCGTCGGGTGTGAGCATGAGAAAGGTGTTGAACGGGATCGCGATGAGCGCGAAGGCTTCGGAGAACGAGAACGAGCGCATGTCGCCCTCGACGAGGCGCAGGCTCACACCCTCGCGGCGCGCGTGCCGCTCGGCGCGCGCCAGCATCGCCGGCGACCGGTCGAGGCCGACCACCTCGTGACCGTCCTGCGCGAGCGGTATCGCGACGCGGCCGGTGCCGCAGCCGAGCTCGAGGATCGGCCCGCCGGTGCGGCGCGCGATCGCGCGGAACCAGTCGATCGCCGCGGATGGCCCGTGCGGGACGTCCAGGTCGTAGAGCGCGGCGAAGCGCTCCGCCTGCTCCGGACTCGCCGCCGCGCCGAACCAATCAGTGGCGTTTCCCATCGGTCTGGCGAGGTTAGCGCGAAGCCCGACCTGGACGCGCCGAGAGGATGATCTCGGCGACGAGAAAGCCGAGGACGACGAAGCCGCCGGTGATGACGGTGAGCCCGTCGACGACGCGCAGGAGAAGCAGCAGGCCGACGCTCGCCGTCACCTCGAGGCCGCGCCGCAGCGCCGAGGCGGACGCGCGCCGTCGCCGACCGCGCTCGACCACGGGAAGAGACAGGAGCAGCGAGGCGGAGATCGCTCCGACGCACACCGCGACCGCGGCGATGACCACGCCGACGGCCAGCGGGAGATCCGGATCGAGGGTGACCACTACGCCGGCGGCGATGAGCGCGCTCGCGATAGCGACCAGGGCGAGCGCGCGCCGGATGACTAGTCCTCGTCCGCGCTCGTACCGAGCGGAAGGACGGCCTGCTCTCCGCCGGCGGCGAGCGGGACCTGCGCCAGTCCCTCGATCGCGCCCGACGCGCGTGCGAGCGCGCGCTCGGTCTCGTCGAACTTCTTCATCGCGTGGTCGAGGTGCGTCCCGAGCTGATCGTGCAGACCGACGAACCGCTCGAACTCGCGCCGCACCTGCGCGATGCTCTGCTGCAGCTCGCGCGTGCGCTCCTGCATGGCGAGTCCGCGGATGCCGAGCGCGACGACCTGCAGGTACGCGAGCAGCGTGTTCGGCGACGCCGGGATGACGTGCCGCTCCTGGCAATAGCTCCCGAGATCGGGCTCGCCCTCTGCGCCCTCGCGCGCCATCACCTCGTAGTAGATCGCTTCGGACGGCAGATACATGAAGCTGTAATCGATGGTCCCGTCCTGGGGCGACACGTAGCGGCCGACCGCGTCGATGTGGCGGCGCACCTGCTGGAGGAAGACGCGGCGGCGGCGCGTCCGATCGACCTCGTCCATCGCCGCGGCGATCTGCGTGTATGACTCGTTCGGGAACTTCGCGTCGATGGGCACCAGACGGTTCGCACAGTGCACGACGGCGTCGACGCGCGATCCGTCCCGATAAGTGAACTGCATCTCGTACGCGCTCGCCGGAAGGCAGTCCTGCAGAAGTCGCTCGAGCATGAGCTCGCCGAAGCCCCCGCGCGGCTTCGGCGCGCGCAACAGGTCCTGTAGCGAACCGATGTCCTTCGCGAGCTCGCCGACGCGAGCGCTCTGCTCGCTCAGCATGCCGAGCTGCCGCGACAGATCGTGCAGCGAGCGCTGCGTCGCACCGGTCTGCGTCATGACCTGCTGCTCGGTCGCACCCAGCGTGCGCTGGATCTCAAGGCGGAGGTCGCCGAGTGCCGCAGCGCTGGCCGCGCGGAGATCCTCGACGCTCGCCCGCAACAACTCCAAGGCCGGAGCACCGTCCGGTGGTGCGAGCGGGGCTTGCTGCCGCCCGCCCCGAACGATGAGCGCGGCCGCGAGGACCAACGCGCCTGCCAGGACGATGAGACCGACCCCCGCATCCACGAACATGCGTTCGAGTCTACCCATTCGTCCTCGCCATCGGCTACAACGCGCCGCAATGATCGATCCGGCGCCGCAGCGGCCCCTGAGTTTCAGCCAGAGCGTTGTCTTCGGCTTCGGGAACTTCGGCGCGAATGTCGTGTACGGCTTCCTGAACCTCGCCGCCGGCCTGTACCTCATCCGCTACCCGGAGGTACCCGCTTGGGCCGTGGGCCTCCTTTCCCAGGAGCGCTCTCTCGCGGGCGCGTTCGTGCAACCAATTGTGGGTGCAATGTCGGATCGCACGCGCACGCCGATCGGACGGCGGCGCCCGTACTTCATCGTCGGCGTCGGCCTCACCGCGGCGTCACTCCTGTACCTGTCGGGTTTCCCGCCACTCCTGCCGATGCTGCTCGTGCTTTCGGTCAACGCTTTCTTTCTGAACGTCGCTGTCGATCCCTATCTCGCCCTGCTCGCCGACCTCGTCCCCGTCGACCAGCGCGGCCGTGTTGGCGCGGTGCTGGCGGTCTTCAACATGCTTGGCCAAGTGGCGGCGACACTCGCGGGCGTCTTTCTCTGGGATCGCTCACCAGAGCTGGTCTTCGTGATCGTCACCGTCGCGCTGGTCGTCTCGTTCGGCATCACTACGGTGTTCGTTCGCGAGCCCGAGGCGCCGCCGCGTCCGTCCGAGCCGATACGCATCGACGTGGGCGGGTACGTCCGCGACCTTCTGCGCCGGCGCGATCTCCTCGTCTACGTGTCGGCCGCATCCCTCTTCTGGCTCGGGACTGGAGGAGTCCTGCCATATCTCACGCGGTTCGGCGTCAGGGTCTTGGAGCTTTCGGAGGGCGAGGCCTTTCAATTGTTCCTCCCGGCCCTCGCCGGCACCATCATCGGAGCGATCCCAGCGGGCTATCTTGCCGACCGCCGCGGCAAGAAGCCGGTCCTCGCCGCAGGACTTCTCGCCTACTCGCTCATCGTCCTCGTTGCGTCGCAAGTCGCGACCTTCCCGCAGGCACTCGTGGCGATGGGCGTCGTCGGCCTCGCGAACGGCGTATGGACCGCTCTGGCTGTCCCTCTGCTGGTGGACCTCGTGCCCCAGGAGCGCGCCGCCGAGATGACCGGTCTTGGATCGGCGGTCTGGTCCTTCGCGCAGCCAGTTGGTGCCGTCATCGCGGGCGTGCTGATCGAGACGGCCGCCAACTACCGCGTCTCCTTCGTGGGGGCGGCAGTCTTCGTATTTCTCAGCTTCGCCGTTCTTCTCTTCGTCCACGCTCCAGGGCCCCGCCGGACCTAACGTCCCTGCGCAAAGACGGAACCGCCAGCCCGCCGACTTGTATGGCGTCTAGGTGACGAGGGCCGCGTCGCCAATCCGCTGCACGACGGAGGTCAGGCATGCGCTCTATCACGGTGCTCCTCGCGGTCCTAGCACTCTCGCTTGGCATCTTCGCGATGCCGGCCGTCGCCGGAGGTTGGGCCGTCACGACGTTCGACGACCTGCCCGGCGAGTTCATCTCCGGGCACGAGTACGCCCTCGGCTACACCATCCGCCAGCACGGTCAGACACCGGTCAACGTCGACAAGACCGAGATCCTCGCGATCGCCTCGTCCGGACGGACGTTGTCCTTCCCCGGCAAGTCGCAGGGCGACATCGGCCACTACGTCGCGACCGTCTTCTTCCCCGCCGGTGGCACGTACACCTGGCAGGTCACGCAACTGCCGTTCGCCCCACAGGAACTCGGGACGCTCTCGGTCGTCGCCGCGGCAGGCACGACGTCGGACGACAAGAAG
>DASYUY010000006.1:0-17936 GCA_036000705.1 Candidatus Limnocylindria bacterium
CGATCGCAGGGCGCAATACGCCGGGCGGCAGCAGTGTTGCAACGCGCCGGAGAAGCAGCTCGGCCGACCCGAACAGCACAAACAGAACTGCGGCCGCGGTCACTTTCGCTTGCATCGCGGGGTCCTCGCGCAGCCAGCCGAAATAGAGGGCGATCGCGACGCCTAGTCCCGACATGAACATTGCCCACGCCCGATTGTCGGAATGATCGATTGGCGCACTCTGTTCGAGGCAGACAAACCGGCCTTCCCGCCCCCGCGTTCCTCGCGCTCCGATAGAGTCCCGGCGGTGGGTGCGCCAGATCCGAAGCCCTACGTGCTCGTCGTCGAGGACGAAGTAGACACGCGTCGCACGGTCGAGAGGGCGCTCCGCGACGCCGCGCTCGAGACGGTCGCGGTGCCGGACGGCGCGGCCGCGCTCGCGCAGTGCCAGCGGCATGATCCGGCAGCGATCGTGTTGGACCTCGCGCTTCCGGGACTGGACGGAGAGAAGTTCGCCGACGCGTATCGGCGGATCCCGCAGAGCCGCGCGCGCATCATCGTCATCAGCGGGACCCAGCGCGGTGGTGAGATCGCAGCGAAGATGCGCGCGTACGCGTATTTCTCGAAACCGTTCCGGCTCGATCGGCTGGTCGAGGCTGCGGCGAAGCTGGTCAGCGAGATGCCGGCGACGTAGCCGAGCTGCGCGCCGCGTGTCGAGCTCGGCTAGCTGCGAGTGTCCTTGGCGCGCTCTACGGCTGCGGCGACCTTGTCGAGGAGCGGCCTCAGAGCCGCAGCTCCCGCGACGTGCCGTTCATACAACGCCAGCATCTCGGGTGACAGGCCGTTCGGACGGGCGAAGCGGTGCTCGAGGTTGGCTCGCCCCATGAGCCGAATGCACTCGCGCTCATGCTCCAGAGCCGCCCAGTACGGCTCGAGCTCCTTGTCCGGCAGGAAGTGCTCCAGCTCCACAAGGCACGACGCCCAGCGCGAGCGCTCTGCCTCATCGGGTGCCGATGCGATCGCCGCGCGCAGGGCGGTCTCGATGACCGGCTTCGGATAGGGCAGCTCGCTTTCGCTGTGAAGCGTGGGCAACCAGCCCGCGGCGCGGTCGGAGACGAAGATCGCGAAACGATCCGAGACCGCGCGCACATCGACGGTGACGCGTGGGCCGCGGGTCGCCGATCCGCCTGGAGTTCCGTCAACACGCATCCGTGCAGATGGGGCGATACCTCGGTCCATCGCGCGTCTAACGAACGCAAGCAGAAATCAACGAGTGGGACTTTCGAACTAGTACGGCGCACCGCTCGCGAAGGAAAACTGCCGCGCTTTCGCGGCGCGAAGGGCTATCCAGGCTGCGGCGCGATGTTCTTGTTCAGCCTGAAGAGGTTGGTCGGATCCCACCTTGTCTTGAGCTCGACGAGGCGCGCGTGGTTCTTGCCGTAAGCGGCTTTGATGCGCTCGCTGCCTTCCTCCTCGGTGAGGAAGTTCACGTATGTGCCGCCCGTCGAGAAGCGGCGCATGTCGCGCCACGCGGCTCGAGCCCACTCGATGTTCGCTGCGTCATCCTCGGCCTTCTCCCACGACGAAGTGATGTTGAGCACAAACGCCACATCGCGGTTCCCCACGGCAGAGTGGTCATCCGCGAGCTTGTTCAGCGCGCCGCCGAGCGGGAAGATCACGATCGCCGAGTGCGGCGAGCGGATGCGACGTGCGTACCCGATGGCGGTGTCGATCATCTCGGGCTCGAGCCTCGGCAGGTACTCCGACTTCCAGTAGTAGCGTCGCCCCTTTGGTTGCGTCGCGTCGAGCAGGCTCTGCTGCGATGCATACGGTCGCCGCTGCACCACGTCGCCCACGGGGGAGCCGAACGTCTTGATGGGTGCGAGCAGTTTTTCGCCGTCGGCGATCGATCCCGTGTGGCACACGAAAAGCGCGACGATCGGCTTGCCGTGGAACTCCTTTGAGATCCAGGCCGCGGGCGGTGCGTTCCGTAGAGCCGCGACGACCACGAGCTCCGGCGGTGCGCTGTCCGCAACCGCTCGCCACAGCTCGAGCACCTTCGGTGCGTCTTCGCCAGGCCATGCGATCGCACCCGCAACGATCTCGGGCCCGACCGGATGGAGCTTGTAGTCGAAGTTCGTGACGACCCCGAAGTTGCCGCCGCCGCCCCGAAGTCCCCAGAAGAGATCGCTGTTCTCCTGCTCGCTCGCGCGCACGAGGTGGCCGTCGGCCGTGACGACGTCGAGCGAAAGCAGGTTGTCGCTGCTGTAGCCGAACCTGCGCGTCAGGTAGCCGAAACCGCCGCCCAGCGTGAGTCCCGCGGCGCCGGTGTTCGAGACGAATCCCAGCACCGCCGCGAGGCCGTGCAGCTGCGTCTCGCGGTCCACGTCGCCAATGAGGCAGCCTGGCTGTACGTGGGCCACGCGCGCGCTCCGATCCACGAAGACGCCGCGCATGAGCGATAGGTCGATCATCAATCCGCGATCGCACACCGCGAGCCCCGAGATGTTGTGGCCGCCACCTTTGATGGAGAGCTCCAGACCGCGCTCACGGGCGAACTGGACGGACGCCACGATGTCGGCGACGCCGAGGCAGCGGGCGATCGCGCCTGGCCGCCAGTCGATCATCGCGTTCCAGATGAGGCGCGCGTCATCGTAGCCGAGATCACCCGCGGCGAGGAGCGGTCCCCGCAGTCGGGGCCTCAGCTCCTCGATCGTGGTGCGATCGAGCTCTGTTACGGAAGCTGTCGAGATCATCGGCCGGCCGCACAATACAACCACCGACAACGCGTTGGTCGCGCGAAGTCTCTAGACCTCGGACTCGACCAGCTCCTTGATCCTGCGAAGACTTTCCTCGATCGATCTCTGGAGGATTGGCTCCTTCATCGCTGGTATGTCGACGCTTCCCCTGATGATGGTCCCACCTTGACCGTCTGGCTCGAACGTCATCCGCGAACGCATCTCGACAGGACCGTCGCGGATGATCATTCCGAGCGTGCGGTCGGGCTCGTATTCGACGACTTCCATGGTCCCCTCAGTGGGGGCACCGGTGTGCGTGTGGCGCCTCCGGATGATCGTCCCTACGCGAATCGGCCCCTCGGATAGCTGCTGGAGCTCCATCTTCGGATCCCAGCGGGGGTGGTTGCGGACGTGATCAACGACGACGAAGCGGAACACGACGGCAGGTGGCCGGTCGATGACCTGCGAGACCTCGATCTTCACGACTTCCTCCTCTCTCGGAGCCGAGCCTACGGCCGGCCGCTGTTGGAGCAAAGCACGACGGATCATCGGGCTCGCACGCGCCTACGATTCCCGCGTGCGTGACGATCTCGCGGAGCGTCAGCGGCGCCTCACGACTGCCGCGCCGACGCAGCTCGCGCAGAAGATGCGCGCGGCCGGCGCAGGCGAGCGAAAGCCCGTCACAGCCGTGTTCGCCGACGTCGTGAACTCAACGGTGCTGACCGCGTCGATGGACCCGGAAGACTGGACCGAAATCATGAGCGACGCGTTCACGCGCATGTCGGATGTCATCTACCGCTACGAGGGAACCATCGCTCGCCTCATGGGCGACGGGATCCTCGCGTTCTTCGGCGCACCGGTCGCGCACGAGGACGATCCCGAGCGCGCGGTCCGCTGCGCACTCGACATGATCGCGACGGTCGACGATCTCGGAACGAAGCTCCGAGGTGCGCGCGGCATCGACTTCGGGATCCGCGCCGGCGTGAACACCGGGCCGGTCGTCGTCGGGACGGTCGGAAGCGACCTCATGTACGAGTACACCGCGATGGGTGACGCGGTGAACATCGCCGCCCGGATGCAGGGTGCTGCGCGTCCGGGCACGGTGCTCGTCACCGCTACGACGTTCCGCTTCATCGCGCCGGTGTTCGATGCGGTCGAGCTCGAGCCGCTCAGCGTGAAGGGCAAGTCCGAGCCGGTCGTGGCCTTCGAGATCAGAGGACCGAAGCAGCTGCCCGGGCGCACGCGCGGCCTCGCCGGTCTTGGCAGCGCGATGGTCGGTCGTGACAGCGAGCTCGCCACCCTCGACGGGCTCGTCGGCGTGGTCCGCGCCGGTCGCGGGCGGGCCGTCTGCGTCATCGGCGAGCCCGGCCTGGGGAAGACCAGGCTCATAAGCGAGCTGCGCCCGCGGGCGACCGAGGCCGGACTCGCCTGGGCGGAGGGACGCTGCGTGAGCTACGGCCGGTCGCTGCCCTATCACCTTGTCGCACGCATCGTCCGGTCGTTCATCGGACTTGGTCCCACGGCGGACGACGCCGAGACGCGCCGCGCTCTCGAGTCACGGATCGGCGAGCTCCTCGGCGCGGACGCGCCGAGCGCGATCCTCTACCTCGGACACTTGCTCGGGCTCCAGCTGAGCCCCGAGGACCTGGCGCGCGTCACGAGCATCGACCCCGTGTTCCTGCAAGGCCGCTATGCGCAGTCCATGCGCCAGGTGATCCGTGCCACGACGGCACGCGCGCCGCTCGCGCTCGTCTGCGACGACGTCCATTGGGCAGATAGCGCGTCGACCGAGCTGCTCGCCGATCTCATGGCGCTCGCGAGCGAGCTCCCGCTCCTCATGCTCGTCGCCTGCCGGCCCGACCAGGACGCCGCGGGCTGGAGGTTCGTGACCACGGCACGCGAGCTGTTCGCCGACACGCTCGCGGAGATCGAGCTGCGACCGTTGTCGACGGAGGACAGCCGCGCACTCATCGGCAACCTCCTCGACGTCAGGTCCCTTCCCGTGCACGTACGCGACTTCATCTCGCTGCGCGCGGAAGGCAACCCCCTCTTCGTCGAGGAGGTCATTCGTATGCTCATCGACCGCGGCGCGGTGGCTCCGTCTGGTGGGGGCTGGGCCGCAACGATGAGGATCGAGACGGTCGAGATCCCGGAGACGATCCACGGTCTGCTCCTCGCGCGGATCGACGGGCTGCCGGACGACCCGAAGCATGTCCTGCGCGTGGCGTCGGTCATCGGCCGGCGCTTCTCGCTGCCCGTCGTCGAGCACGTCATCGGTGGCGAGCGTCCGACGAACATCGGACCGCCCCTGGCGGCCCTGGAGGCACGGGGTCTCGTCCGCGTCGCCGCGGTCGAGCCCGCGATCGAGTACCTCTTCCAGCACGTCCTCATCCAGGAGGCGGCATACAACTCGCTGCTCAAGCCGGAGCGACGCCGGCTGCACGCGGCCGTCGCGGACGCGCTCGAGGTCCTGCATCCCGAACGTCCTGCGTCACTCGCGCCCGTGCTCGCGCGGCACCTCGACGAGGCCGGAGCGGCGGCGCGCGCCATCCCCTACCTCCTCCAGGCGGGCAGACAGGCCGCGGTGGGCTTCGCGATCCACGAGGCTCGCGCCGCCTACGATCGCGCACTCGTCCACCTCGATGGTCTCGAGGCGACGCCGGAGCGGCGTCGGCAGCGGGTCGAGTCGGTCGTCGGTGGCGTGAAGGCCGGTTGGAACTTCAAACCCTGGGACGAGGAAGCCGCGTCGCTCGAGCGGATCCTCCCCCTGGCCGAGGAACTGGGCGACCTCCGCCTCCTTGCCGAGGCGCACTTCTGGGTCGCCTATCTGCGGCGTGCGCTCGGCGAGACGGAGGCGAGCAGCCCCGCCCTGAGACGGTCGCTCGAGCGATCCGCCGAGATCGGCCGGGAGTTGGGCGACGAATCGATCGGGGCGATGCCTCGAGCGTTCGCCGCGCTCGGGATGATGTTCGCCGGCCAGATACGCGCGGCGATCGGCATTCTGGATGAGGTCCTTCCTGTCTTCCAGCGGCGCGGAGACGTGATCGGCGCCGCGCTGATCGCCGGCATGCGGTCCCTGGGCTACGCCCGCGTCGGCGACTTCGCCGCGGCCGAGCGCGCCGCCGCCGAATCAGACGCGATCGCGCGGACGGCGGACCTGATGGCGATGCTCGACGCCCAGGCGGGTCACGCTTACATCGACCTCGAGCGCGGCGAGCTCGACCGCGCCGCCGATACCGCGCAGGCCTGCCGCGTTCAGGCTGACGAGGCCGGCGCGCTTTCCTGTTCGGTCCTGTCGAACTATCTGCTCGGCTTCGTGGGTGTCCTGCGCGCCCAGCCGAGCGCGGCACGATCGGCGTTCGAACGCGCGCGCGACGTCGCGCAAGCAGCCAGCGCCGCGCCGTGGCGGAATCGGATACTCGGCGGCCTCAGCTGGTCCCGCGCGATGCTCGACGACGCTGGGCCCGACGCGCTCGCCGACCTGGACGCCGCGCTCGAGACCGCGCGCCAGATGCACGATCCGTACGACGAGGGCACTCTGCTCATGCTCCGCGGCACGATCCGCGCGCGCTCGGACCAGACGCGCACGGCGGCCTACACGGACTTCGCCGCGGCGAGGGAGCTGTTCACCACGATCGGTGCGCGCCCCGCACTCCTCCGGACGCTTCGAGCGTGGGCCGGCCCTCTCGACGACGCCGGGCGTGAAAGCGAGGCGTCGGAACGACGGCGCGAAGCCGACGCGCTCGCGACGGAGCTCGGCATCGCGCGCTAGGTGATCCCACCCGCGAGGCCGTCCCTCTTCGACCTCGCGCGTGCGTGGATCGTCGTGAGTACGCAGTCGATCGGGGGCGGAGCCAGCACGCTGTTCCTGATGCGCCGGCAGATGGTCGAGCGGCATCGCTGGGTCACCCACCGCCAGTTCCTCGAGGATTACGCGCTCTCGAAGATGAGCCTCGGCATCAACCTCGTCGCGCTGGCGGGTCTGATCGGCTCGCGCGTCGCGGGCCGGCGCGGCATCGCGGTCTCGCTGGTCGCGCTGCTCGTGCCTGCCGCCGCGATCACCCTCACGCTCACGATCGGCTACACGCTCCTTCGCGATGACCCGCTCGTCCGGGCGGCCCTCACGGGCGCGGGGCCCGCCGCGGCAGGCATGACCGCAGGGATCGCGCTCACGTTCATGCGGCAGACGGTGCGCCGGGGCTGGCGCCGGACCATCGACTACGGCTATGCCGCCGCGGTCATCGGAGCCGGTCTGTTCCTGGGCGCGTCGCCCTTGATCGTGATCGCCGCCGGCGTGCTGGTCGGGGCTGCGTTCCTCCGCGGCGAAACGACGCGCGCGTCGGGTGACCCGGGGTCGTGATGGAACAGATCGAGCTGTTTCTCGTCTTCCTGCGCGCCGCCGCGCTGTCCGTCGGCGGCATGGCGGCACTGCCGCAGCTTCGCCAAGACCTCGTGAGCACCGGGCTGGTCACGGAACGGCAGATCCTCGAGGCGCTCGCGATCGGCAAGCTGACCCCGGGTCCGACGGGCCTCTACGTCGTGAGCCTCGGCTACTTCGCCGCGGGTGCCGTCGGTGCGGTGCTCGCGCTCATCGCCGCCGCGATCCCGCCGCTCAGCATGGTCGCGGTCGCGGGGATCGTGCGCCGCCAACTCCTTTCGCCCTGGGCCGCCGGCGTCGTGCGCGGCGTCGTCCTCTCCACGTCCGGCCTGGTGGTCGCGACGAGCATCACGCTGCTCGCGCCGGACCGCGCCGTCCTCGGCGTGCCGCCCTGGCAGCTGCTCCTCGCCCTCGCCGCCGCGGTGCTCGCGATCAACGGCAGGACGCACCCGGGTGTGGTGATCGTCGGCGGCGCGGTCGTCGGTATCGCGTTCGGCCGATAGCGGAGAGCGCGCGCGGCTCAGCCCTTCAGCACTGCACGGACATCTTGGATGCGGGCCTCGACCTCGACCACCGGCATCCCGATCGTCTGCGCGGTGTCCGGATCCTTCAGCCCGTTCCCGGTGAGCACGCATACCACTCGGTCGATGCCATCAAGCGCGTGCTCCCGCGCGCGGCGTCGAAGGCCGGCGACGGCAGCGGCGCTGGCCGGCTCGCAGAACACACCGTCGGAGCGCGCGATGCACGAATAGGCGTCGAGGATCTCCTGATCCGTGACCGCCTGGATCGCGCCGCCCGATGCGTCGCGCGCCTCCACCGCGCCCGACCAGGAGGCGGGATTTCCGATCCGGATCGCGGTCGCGATCGTGCGCGGCTCGCGTACCGGCGCGCCGTTGACGAGCGGAGCCGCACCGGCGGCCTGGAAGCCGAACATGCGCGGCCGCCGCGTCGCCAGTCCCGTCGCCGCCGACTCGACGAAGCCGCGCCAGTAGGCGGTGATGTTCCCGGCGTTGCCGACCGGAATGCACAGGGCGTCCGGCGCGTCGCCGAGCGATTCGCAGACCTCGAACGCCGCCGTCTTCTGACCTTCGATCCGATACGGGTTCACGCTGTTCACGAGCGTGTGTTCTCCGCCTTCGGCGAGCTCGCGCACCAGGGCGAGCGCATCGTCGAACCCACCTCGGACCGCGACGACGCGTGCCCCGAACATCATGGCCTGGGTGAGCTTTCCGACCGCCACGCGGCCCGCGGGCAGGACGACGGCGCAGTGAAGGCCGGCGCGCGCCGCGTATGCCGCGGCGGAGGCCGCGGTGTTGCCGGTCGACGCGCACAGGACCGAGGTCGCACCCAGTTCGACCGCCTTCGCGACCGCGACGACCATGCCGCGATCCTTGAAAGAGCCGGTCGGGTTCATGCCCTCGAGCTTCAGCCACACCTCGCGCACGCCCGTCTCGCGCTCGAGCCATGACGACCGGATAAGCGGCGTGCCGCCTTCCCCGAGCGTGATGCGTGGGGTGCGCGACGTGACGGGGAGCCGCTCGGCATAGCGATCGATCAGTCCGGCGGCTTCGGTCACGACCGTCATCGTATCGATGTCACATCGCCTGGGTTTCGTCCGTCAGACCTCTGACGGAACGCAACGAGAGAATGTGACGGATGGATGACCGCGGCGTGGTGGCGCAGCGGTTCGAGGGGGACCGCGCCCACCCGAGGACGGTGGCGTACGTGATCCTCGACGACACCGCGGGGCGCCTCCGGTGGTGGTCAAAGTCGCCACCTCAACACGAGCGTCGCGGGACGGAACCGCGCGACGGTGGCTGCGGCGCGCCATAGTTACCTGCCATGAGCGACCGGCTTTCGGATCGACGCGGCCTTCCATCACTGCTGCATGCGGAGGCGCTGGGTCTTGCCGGCCTGCTCGCGCGTGAGACGCGCGACGGCGTCGCGATCGTCGGGCCCGCCCGTGACCTGATCTACTGGAACGCCGCCGCGGGCACGATCACGGGCTGGTCGCCGCTCCTCGCCGAACAGAACGTCGAGAGATTCACGACGACACCCAAAGCCCTCCTCGAGATCAGGGAGGGCAAATGGGTCGAGGTGAGGCAGTCGCCGCTACAGGTCGGTGGCAAGACGTACATCGTGGTGCTGTTCACCGACTCGACGTCCCAGGTCCATCTGCGCGACACGCGCGGGCAGCTCCGTTCGCTCGGTCTCATCGACAGCGAAACGAATCTGCCGGGCCGCGAGATCGCGCTGCTCCATATCGAACAGTCCATCGCGCTCGCGCGGCGTGACAAGCGGTCCGTCGGCCTCCTCAGCGTCAAGCTCGACCGCTTCCGGCAGTTTCGCGATGCGGTCGATACTCGGGCCGCCGCCGACGAGGTCGTCCGCCAATTCGCGAAACGCGTCACGGCGTTCATCCGCGCGAGCGATGTGCCCGCACGGATGTCCGACGACTCGTTCCTCGTCGTTCTCACGGCGCTCACCAACAGCAACGACGCCGCCGTGGTCGCCGTTCGGTTGCTTCTCGTGCTCGCCGAGCCGTTCGATGTCGTTGGAAAGGCGCGAACGGTCCACTGCAGCATCGGGGTCGCGGAGTCACCGCGCGACGCGGACCAGCCCGTCGCCTTGCTCGGCGCGGCTCTCGCCGCCGCCGATCGGGCGCAGGTCATGGGCGGCGGCCGCTACTGCATCGCGTCGGAGCTGAACGACACTCGTTAGTCGCGCGCTACCAGCTTCCCCCGCCGCCTCCACCACCACCGCCACCCGAGCCGCCACCGCTGAAGCCGCTCCCGCCGCTCCCGCCGGGCGTCGACGCGATGGTCGACGAGACCTGGTTCGAGAACGAGCTCAGGTTGTCCGAGAGATCGCTCGCGGAGAACGCGCCGAGCGTGGTCCCGCTGTACCAGCCCGCGGTCGCGCGCGTCGCGTCGATATCGGAGAACGCGCGGGCCCACTTCTCGACGCAACCGAACACGATCGCGTAGGGCAGGTACTGCGAGAAGATGTTCTCGCGCTCGGCGAAGCGCTGCCGTTCTTTCTCGGCGATCTCCATGTAGTGGCGAAAGCCGAGGGTGCGGCGCAGCAGCTCGGCCCCCGCGCGCGTCTTGCGCGGCATACGTGACGCGACACCCAGCAGCGCCACCGCGGGCACGACCGCGCCGAGCCCGACCAGTCCCGCGCCGAGCGCGGAGCCCAGCACGAACACGAGAACTCCCGCGCCCACGATCGCGACGCAGCCGAGAGCGGCATAGAGCTGCCGCACGCGCTGCGGATCCGCCGGGAACCACTTGCGAGCCACGGAGTCCCCGTAGAGCTCACGCTGCGCAATGGCCAGCGTCGTGTAGAAATGCTCCTTCAACGCCGAGAGCTGTACCTCGTCGGTCGGCCTAGGTTCGAATGCGGCGCGGATCGTCGGTCCGGCACCGAACCGGTCGCCGAGCTGCTTCACCAGCGCGACGACCTTCGCCTGGGCCACGTCCATCACGGCGCGGCCGAACAGCCCGTCGTAGATCGTGCGCTCGTACGGCTGTAGCGCGGCGGGATCCGCTTTGCCCTCGATGCGCGTCAAGGTCCAGTCCTTCTTTCCGAAGATCCCCGTCGCCGGGAGCTCGGTGATGGTGAGATAACCGCGTACCGCGAGGTCGACGATGGTCGCCGTCGCGTCCTTCGTATCGGCGTGCTCGTCGACGAGAAGGCCGACCTGCGCCGGGCGCAGCTTCTCCGGCGGCTCGTACTCCGCGACGATCGTCTCGCGCTCGCGTTCGTCGCGGCCGGCGGTCAGCCAGCGCCACACCACCAGACCGACGCCGCCGATCATCGTCAGCAGCGCGGCGCCCATCGTGGTCGGCGTGACGTCGAAGTACTCGTCGATACCGCGCTCCTCGCGCTGCAGCATCGGCGCGGGCACGGTGACCGCACCCTTCTGTAGCGCGGTGACGATCGTGAGCTGCTGCCCCGTGGGCAGCGCCGTCGTCGCGCTGAAGGCCGCTCGCTGCGGCGAGACCGAGCTCTGACACGGCTTGGTCGAGCGCGCCACACCCTCGAAGCACGTCACCGTCGTGAACGCGTCGAAGGTGGTGTGGACCGTCGCACTGACCGCGCGCATCGGCACCGACCAGCTGCCGCCATTCACGTTCCAGAACAGCTCGTCGTGGTCGGCGAATGCATTCAGCGCGCCGCGCACCGTGTACGCGATGCGATAGGTCTGCTTTCCGACGACGATCCGGTCGGCGTCGCCGACCTTGATCCGGTAATTCGCGCCGTTCTCGCTCGTCTCGTACTTCAGCCCGCGACCGTTGGCGTCGCGCACCGACAGCACGGCGACGTCGTAGACCCGCACCATCTTGGGGTCCGGATCCCAGCGGTAGCGCACCGGTATGTCACGGAAGATGCCGTGCCGATCGTTCAACTGCTGGAAGTCGACGTCGATCGCCTCGGTGATGAGGAGGCGTCCGTCGCGCTGGATCTCGATATCCGAGGCGAAGCGCTCGATGACCCAGCCGTCGTCCGCGGCCGCCCCCGCGGTGATCAGCACGGCGGCGGTGATCAGCAGAGCGGCGGTGATGACGAGGAGCGCGGTCGCGGCGGGTCGGCGCACGCCGCTCATTCCAGGAGGCTGGCGAACACCGTCGCGAGACCGAGGAACGTCATGAATCCCGAGATGTCGGTGATCGTCGTGAGAACGATCGACGACGACTGCGCCGGGTCCTGTCCCGCCGCCTTCAGGATCAGCGGGACGGCGGCGCCCGACATGCCGGCGATGCTCATCGAGATCACCATCGCGGTGCCGATCACGAGAGCAAGTCCGCCGCTCTGGCTCCACATGTAGACGGCGACGGACGTCACCGCCGCGCATGCGAGGCCGTTGATGATCCCGGTGCCCGCTTCCTTCCAGATGAGCCGCGGCCAGTGCGTCGGGCGGACCTCGCGCAGCGCGAGGCCGCGCATCGTCACCGCAAGGGCCTGCATGCCGCTGTTCCCGGATTGGCCGGCGACGACGGGCATGAGCACGGCGAGAGCGGTGAAGCGCGCGATCGTCCCCTCGAACAGACCGACGACGAACGCCGCGGCGAACGCGGTCGCGAGGTTGATCTCGAGCCACGGCAACCGCTGGCGGACCGCGAAGCGCACGCGCGACAGCGCGCGCTCCTCCTTGCCCACGCCGACCATCGTCTGCAGGCTCGCCGTCGCCTCGGCCTCCGCCGCCGCGACGAGCGTCCGGTAGCGGATCACCCCCACGAGCTTGGAGTCGGCGTCGACGACGGGTAACGTGGCGACGCGTCGCTCGTCGAGCGCTTTCACGACCTCTTCGCGTGACGCGTTGACGAAGACGGATACGGGCTCGCCGCGGATCAGGTCGCGCAGCTGGGTATCGGGCTCGGCGGTCGCGATCTCGCCAAGGGGCACCGCACCGGCGAGGCGACCGTCGCGGTCCATCAGGTAGATCGAACCCAGCTCCTTTTCCTTGAAGGTGCGCATCTTCCGCAGCGCTTCCTCGACCGTCGTGTCCGGCCCGAAGGCGCTGATGCGCGGATCCATGAGGGAGCCGGCGGACTCCGCGGGGTATGCGAGGAGCTCGCGGATCTGCTCGGCGACGCGCTCGTCGAGGCGGGCGAGCTGCGCCTGGCGGCCCACGGGATCGAGCCCGCCGATGATCGGCGCCGCCCGCGCGGGGTTCGTGACGGCGAGCATCGCGCGCACGAGGACGTCGTCGAGCAGAGACAGCACCTCCGCCGCGACGCGCGGATTGAGCCGCTCGAGGATCTGCGCCGCGGCGTTCGGGGTCGGCGCACGCGCGAGGAGCAGGGCGGTGTCCTCGGGTGAGCGCTCGTTGAGAAAGGCCGCGACCTCTTCGGGATGGTGGCGCAGGTACTCGCTGTTGAGCGCGCGCAGCGTTTCGAGCTCGAGGTCCTCGAGCGTCAGGACTTTGGCGGCGACGCGCTGGATCACTTTCGCTTCGGCCACGCGGACAGTATCGCCGAACGACCGAGCGCTCGGCACCACTTCAGCTCGTCAATCCGCTATCGAAACGGAAGAGCGCTTGCGCGCCCGCGTGGCGTGCGCGCGCCGCGGTCAGCGGACCGTGATCGAGCTCGCTCCGGCGGTCACGCGCACCGTGACGCGCGCCGTCGCCGTGGCGTAGCCCGGCGTCTCGGCGGTGCTCCCGCTCACGCTCGCGCGCGGATTGGAGCTGCGGAGCTGCAGCAGCGCGCCGGTCGTCGTCACCCGCGCCTCCACGCCGTCGGGGATGTCGATGTACAGGTTCGAGGCGCCGGCATTGACGTCGATCGTCACGCCGGTCGTCGGTTTCGGGAGCGTGATCGTCAGCGACGCCGCACCGACGTCGATCCGCGCGCTGCGGAGCGTCACCGCGCTCAGGTCGACGAAGAACTCGCCGGCGCCCCCATCGATCGTCAGGTCGGTTGGGACATCGCTCGCGATGCGCGTCTCGACTTCGGCTGTCGCGCCCCCCACGCGGCGGTTGCTGCTCTGGTCGATGCGGAGGTCGGCGTGGTCGCCCCCGCTGTCGAAGGTCGACCGACGCAGCCGCAGGTCTTCGTTGTTGCTGTGGGCCTCCACGAGCATCGTGCTGCCGCCGCTGACGCGGAAGCGTCCCACACCGCCGTTGATGTCGAGCGAGAGCGAGGTCGCGCTCTGCCGCGCCACGCTGATGTCACGCTCGCCGGCGGCGCCGCTGTTCACGATGAAGAACGGACTACCGAGGAGCTGCGGCTGCGTCGCAAGGAGGACGAGGCCGAGCGCGATCACGGTCACGTCGATGCCGACCGCGGCGAGCGGCCAGCGCCGGCCGATCGCGATGTCGACTCCGGCCATGATGAGTAGCAGCGGCCAGAGGTTGAGCAGTGACAGGGCGGTCACGCCCGGGATGAACCCGAAGTTCACGAGGAGGAAGACCAGACCGATCGTGATCAGCAGCAGCGGCCAGAAGAGGCTGCGACGGACGGTCATCGCCGGATCCGCTGCGCGATCAGCAACGCGCCGATGGCGATGAAGACCAGCGGCCAGACAAGATCCCAGCGCACGACGCGGAAAACGCCGGCGTTGCTGAACAGGAAGATCGCGCCCAGCGCGATCAAGACGAATCCGAACGTGGCGCGGCGACGCTCCGCCGCCTCGGGGTCTGCCGGCGCGGGCGCGACCGGAGTCGTCGTCATCATCGCGTCACCGCTGGCGGCGGCGTCGACGGTCGACGTGCTCACGCCCGCCTGCTTCACGAACGGCGCGGGTTGGCCGGGTAGCGGCATGAGCACGATGAGGACGATGTAGCCGAGCAGGCCGAGACCACCGGTGACGATCGTGCCCACGACGAAGAACACGCGGACGAGCGTGGGGTCGACCTGGAGGTACTCGGCGATGCCGCCGCAGACGCCGGCGACCACCTTGTTGGCCGTGCTTCTCTCAAGACGCGCGGGCATGAGCGAGCTCCCTTCCTTGGCGAAGCTCGTGCGCGGTCGCGATCACGAGCGCTGCGAGCAGGCTGAGCGGTACGACAGGCTGCTGCACCAGGTCGGCGATCCGGCTTGCCGGCACCGCGACCAGCGCGATCAGCCCCAGCGCGACCTCGAACACGTCGCCGGCGACGGTCGGCAGGAGGAACGTGGCCGATGACCAGACGACGATCGCGCCCAGCGCGCTGAGAGCGACGGCCACGAGCGCGCTGACGAGGGCGATGCGCGGCCGCCAGCGAGCCGCGGCCGCGATGGCCGCGGCGTCGAAAAGAGGCGCGCGCTCGTCCGCCTCGAGGCGCAGCGCGCGCCTGAGGGTCGCCTCGTTCAGAAGCTCCTCTCGCTCATCGGTCACGGACGCACCTCCAGCGATGCCTTGAGCAGCGCGCGCGCCCGGAGAAGCTGCACGCCGACCGTCGCGGCGGGCCGGCCGGTCACGGCCGAGATCTCCCCGACCGAGAGCTCGCTGAAGTAGCGGAGAACGACTGGGACGCGGTAGAGCTCGGGCAGGCTCGCGACCGCCGTACGCACCCGCTCGCGCTCTTCGCGCGCCACGAGCGCGAGGTCCGGCGTCTTCGCAGGATCGGCCACGCCCGCGGCCTCATCGACGCTCGTCGTCCGCGCGCGCTCGCGCGTGCGCGAGCGCCCGATGCTGATCGCTTCGTTGGCCGCGATCCGCAGCAGCCAGTGGCGGACCGGCCGCGTCTGGTCGTAGCGATGCCAGCTGCGATACGCCTTGAGGAAGGCCGCGCTCGCCGCCTCGCGCGCCGCATCGGAGTCGCCGAGGATCCGGAGCGCCACCCCGTAGACCTCGTCCTGATGGTCCCGGACCGCGTCGGCGAAGATCACGCGGCCGGAGTGGATGAGCGCGGACGGAAAGAGCGCAGCCAGGCTCGCATGGGTGGTCATTCTCCGTCCATACGCCGCGACCGCCGTCCTCATTTCGCCAACCGACGCAGGGCGGGCACCGCGTCGCGCGGGACGCTGACGCGCTTCGTACGCGAGGCCGCGCCCTGTTCCACGCGCACCACGCGTTGGGGCAGATCGAGTGCCTTCGCGAGCAGCGCCACCACCGCGTCGTTGGCCCTGCCTTCCACCGGCGGCGCCGTCACACGGACGAGCAGCGCGCCGTCCCGCTCACCGGCGAGGGCGTTCGCGGCCGCGCGCGGCGTGACGCGGACGGCGAAGGAGACGCGCTCGCCATCCGGGCGGACGGCGAGCATCAGAACGGCGCGTTCGGGATCGCCGGCGGCAGGATGCGCAGGATGACGCTCGCGATGATCTGGATGAGCAGGAGCGCGATGAACGGCGAGAAGTCGATCCCGCCCGCGATCGGCAGGTAGCGGCGGATCGGCGCGAGGACCGGCTCGGTCACGTTCCACACGAGCTCGTTCAGGCCGAAGGGCAGGCGCATGGGGACCCAGGACATGATCACGCGGATGAAGATCGCGAGCACCAGCGCCTGCGCGAGCACGTTGATGAAGGCCTCGAGGAACACCAGGAGCAGGCACGTCGCGCACATCTAACGTTTGTGCGGGACGTCGAGGCGGTAACGCGACGGCGTCGGTCCGGTCTGGCCCTGATAGCTCGAGCCGAGCTCGGGAGACCCGTACGGCCGCTCCGCGGGGCTGCTGAGCGGGAAGAACGAGAGCTGGCCCACGCGCATCCCGGGATACAGCGTGATCGGGATCGTGTTCACGTTCGAGAGCTCGAGCGTGATATGCCCGTCCCAGGCTGGGTCGATGAAGCCCGCGGTGCTGTGGATGAGCAGGCCAAGACGGCCGAGGCTGCTTTTTCCTTCGACTCGGCTCACGATGTCGTCCGAAAGCCGGATCCGCTCGCGCGTGGACCCAAGGACGAACTCGCCGGGATGCAGGATGAACGGCTCCGCCTCGGCGACCTCGACCAGCTCGGTGATGTCGTCGAGCGGACGGGCTAGATCGATGTAGGCGTGACGACTCGAGCGGAACACGCGGAAGAAGCGGTCGAGACGGATGTCGACGCTCGCGGGCTGGACGCAGGACGGATCGAAGGGATCGATGCCGATGCGCCCCGCGGCGATCGCGGCGCGGATGTCACGATCCGAGAGCACCACCGTCGCGAAGTATGGGGTGGGCGCGATGGGCGAGCCCGAAGACCGTCTCGCGCAGATCCGACCACGTGCCGACGACATGGTCCGCGCCGTCGATGGGTCCGCGCGCGAAGCCCCAGAGGACCTGGATCGTGCGCGCACCGGCCGCCTTCCCCATCGCGATGTCCGCGTTCGCGTCGCCGACCACGATGCACTCCTCGGGCGCGCAGCGCAGCCGGGCCATGGCGTGCTGAGCCAGGTCCGGCGCCGGCTTCGGTCGCGACACCGAGTCACCGCCGAGGTAGACGTCGATCTCGCTCGCGATGCCGAGGCCACGCAGGATGCGCTCGCAGTCAGCCGCGCGCTTGCCCGTCACCGTCGCCTGCAGCAGCCCCGCCCCGTGGAATGCGCGCAGCGTCTCGCGCGCGCCGTCGTACAGCTTCGTGACGGGTATGACCTCGCGGTCGTAGATGTGCCGGTATTCGCTCCGGTATCGCTGCGCGTCATCCGGCGTGAGATCGGGCCAGGCCATGCGGAAGATCTCTTCCAAGGGAAGTCCGGTCATGGCACCGACGCTGTCGAAGTCGAGCGCCGATCCGCCGTGCGCTTCGATGACGCGATTCGCGGTGTCCACGACGAATCGCACGCTGTCGGTCAGGGTTCCATCGAGATCCCAGAGGACGGCGCGGACCGTCATCCGCGCACTGGGATCAGCGGCGTCGACGCCGCGACCCGGCGGCGGCGGCGGGTTCGACGATGGGCAACACCGTCTGCTCCGCGAACCGGCGATCGCGCGCTTCCTGTCGTCGGCGCAGCAGCGTTTCCAGCTCGTCGTACAGCGAGTCGGGATCCTGCAACCCGGCATACACGATCTTGAATCGCAGATAGCTCATCGGATCCGACTCCTCGAGGCGCTCGAGCACCATCTCGCCGATGCGCTGTGATGCGACCTCGGACGTCCCGCTCTGCCGGATGGTCGTCTCGATGTTGTCGATCACATGGTCGATCGCGTCGGGGGCCAGCTGCTTCGAGGCAGCCTTCCCGATCGCGCTGGCGAGCTTGCGGCGGTCGAACTCCTGGCGTGACCCGTCGCGCTTCACGACCTGGATGCGGGCCGATTCCGATCGTTCCCGTGTCGTGAAGCGCTCGCCGCAGGAGTCGCAGGCGCGACGCCGACGGATGGAATCGCCGTCCTCCGCCTCGCGGGAGTCGACGACGCGGGTGTCTTCGTGGCCACAGGAAGGACAACGCATACGCACAAGATATGGGGGACGGGGGCACAAAATCTAGGCAACTATCCC
>DASYUY010000007.1:0-8573 GCA_036000705.1 Candidatus Limnocylindria bacterium
GAACGTCGCGTCGGTCGCGGCGCCGCTCGGGTCGAGGCCGCCGGCCACGAGGACCCGGCCGTCCTTGAGCGTGAAGGCGCTGTGCTCCGTTCGCGGAGTCGGCAGGGGCGACGCGCGGGTCCACTGGTCGGTCTTCGTGTCGTAGATCTCGACGGATTGCAGCAGGCGCGGCCCCTGATTCCCACCGATGATCATGACCCGCCCGTCGAGCAGCGCGGTCGCGGCGTGATCGGAGCGCGGATCGATCAGCGGGCGCGCCGATGTCCATTTGCGCTCCGCAGGGAGGTAGACGTCGACGCGGTCCACTGGATCCCAGTACGTCTTCTGGAACCTCACGCCGCCCGCGACGACGACGCGGTCGCCGAGCGCGCGCGTCATCGTCTGATGGAGTCGCCCTTCGAGCTTCTGCTGCAGCACGGTGACCGCGCCCGTCTTCACGTTCACGAGCTCGCTGTCGGCGTTCGTGACATCGGGATCGTCGCGATCAAGACCGCCCACGACGAGGATCTCCCCGCTGGGAAGGGCGAGCGCGGTCGCGTACGCGCGCGGGTGCGACAGCTCCCCGAAGATCGTCCACGTCGGTGTGCCAGGGGTCGGCGCCACGGTCGTCGTCGTCGTCGTGCAGGCGGCGATCGGGAGCGCAATGGCCAGCGCGAGGCGGAGGGCGTGCCCGCTCACTGTGCTTGGAGAGTACTGCTCCCCGTGGGGACGTTCCGTCCGGAGAACCACGTGACACCCTCTTGCACCAGGTCGAAGGCCGCGGTGTAGGCGCCGGCGACGGTCGGGACCTTGACGATCGCGCTCACCGTCACGCTCTGCCCCGGCGCGACGGCCGTCGGCAGCGCGGTGCGCAGGCCGTCCCAGACATACACCGCACCGCTCGGCACGTAGAGGTGGTACGCGAGGTTGACCGCGCCCGGCTGCCACGTCAGCGACCCGTTGTTCGTGAGCGTCACCGACACCGTCGTGATCGTGTTCACGGCCGCGCCGAAGTTCGGCGCGCTCTGATACGTCGCGCCGTACGGCGGCACCGCGACCGTGATGGTCCGCGACGGCAGCATCATCCCCCGATCCGAGAACCAGGTGACACCCTCGCGCACGATGTCGGGCCGCAGGATGTACGACGCGAGGGCGCTCGGCGCGCTCACGTTCATCTGAACGATCCGCACCTCCCCGACCTTCATGCCCGCGAGCGACGTGCGCACGCCGTCCCACACCAGCACGTTGCCCGCGGTGTCGTACCAGTGATAGCTGAGGTTCACGTCCGAGCCCCAGTCGAAGTTCGAGAGGTTGAAGACCTTGACCGGCACCGTGGTCGCGACCTTGGGCGCGAGGGTCGTCGGCACGTCGTCGACGAGGAACGCGCCCCCGTAGAACGGCGCGACGTACGGCGACACCGCGACCTGCGTCGACGACGCGGCCACGCCCTTGCCGCTGAACCAGCTGATCCCCTCGTGCACGAGGTCCCACTTGAGCACGTAGGTGCCGGCAGAGGACGGGAACGCCAGGGTGGCCTGCAGCTGCACGCTCTGGCCGGGCAAAAGATCCGCGGCGAGCTTCGTGCGCAGGCCGTCCCAGACGACCGTCGCACCCGAGGTGGTCGTCCAGTGGTACGAGAGGGTCACGGGGTTCGCGCCGCCCGCGGGCCAGCTGAAGTTGCTGTTGTTCGTCACGATGATCGGCACGCTGGTGTTCGTGCCCGCGATCGCCGCGGTCGGCACGCCCGAGCTGTAGCCCGCGCCGTACGCCGGCACGAGCTGGCCCGCGACGGTGACGGTGAAGTCGGTCGGCGCCGCGCCCTTGAGGCTGAACCAGGCGACGCCCTCCTGCACGAGATCGAAGCGCAGCGAGAACGTGCCGGGCGTGGTCGGCGCGGCGACCTGCGCGACCAGGCTCACGCTCTGGCCCGACGCGAGATCGCCGGGCAGCTTGGTGCGCGCGCCGTCCCACACGACGGCGCGGCCCGCGGAGTCGTACCAGTGATATCCGAGGTTCACCGGGAACGACGAGGTGACGGGGAACGTGCCGTTCCCGGTGTTCGTCACCGTGACCGGAACGCTCGCAGTCTGTCCGGCGGTGAACGCGGGCGCGCTGAGGATCGATCCGACCGGGACGTCGTACTTCGCCTTGAAGTCGACGGACACACCCGTCGGCGTGTCGTCGGGCGCGACGCCCTTGTCCGCGAACGCGAACTCGTTCTCCTTATAGAGGTCGATGAAGAGGGTGTAATTCGTCGGGTACGTCGGCGCGGTGATCGGGATGACCATCGTCACGGTCTGACCCGGCTGCACGTCGACGGCCAGCGGCGCCTTGTTCGCGCCGGGGAAGGTGTTGCCGGTCGCGTTGCTCACCCACTTGTAGCCGAGGCGCACCGGGTTGGTGCCGGCCGATGGCCACAGGCGGCCGCCGTCGTTCGTCGCGGTCACGGTGATGACGCGCGTCTCGCCGGCGGTCCAGTTGATCGGCACGTTGTCCTTGACCCAGTCGACGCTCCAGTCGGCGGAGCGGAACGCCACGTCGCGGACCGGCGTGTTGTAGAGCGAGCTCCACCACTGACCGTTGGTCTGGAGATCGAAGCGGACGGTGTAGCTGCCGACCGGTGGCGGGACGAACTGGATGGTGGCGGTCCCGGCCGCGTTCGGCGCGATCGCCGCCGGGATCGCGGTCACGCTGCCCTGCGTGGTGACCTGGCCGCCCTTGAGGATGCGGTACGAGAGGCCGGTCCCGGCGGCGATCGGCGTCGCGCCGCGGTTGAAGATCGTGACGCCCACGGGCACCGCCGCGCCGGGGAACGCGGCCTTGGGCAGGTTGGGTTCGATGTAGGGCAGCTGGAAGAAGCCGTTGGTCACGAGGGCCTGCGTCTGGCGGCGGAACCCGTCCAGGATGTTGTAGATGCCGTTGCCCGGGCAGGCGGTCTGGCCGCCGTGCTGGCTCACGATGTAGTTCGCGTCGCGGTGGCCCTGGATGTTCGGCGGGTTCGAGGTGACGTTCACCCAGGTGCCGTTCGCGGCCTGCTCCTGGTGCGTGAAGGTGTCCGCGCCGAACGGCTGGATGCCGAACTGCTGGAACTTCATCGCGATGATGTTGACGATGCCGCTCTGCATCGTGGACGTCGTCTGCTTGGTGCTGTAGTCGCCGATCGCGGCGACGCCGATCGAGCCGTTGTTCCAGCCGTAAGCGTGACCGGCGATGACGTGGTCGCCACCCGCGCGACCCGTCCAGATGTTGCCGAACTTGTCGACGAGGTAGTTGTAGCCGATGTCGCCCCAGCCGCGCGTGACCGCGTGGAAGTAATAGATGGAGCGGATGGTGGCGGCGACGTTGGTGCCGCCGTCATCGGTGACGGTGTGATGGATGATCGCCTTCTGCACGCGCTGGTACTTGGGCACCCATTTCATGAGGCTCTCGTCCGCGCCCCAGTCCTGCCGCGTGAGGATCTTCTGCGCGCCGAGCGGCGTCGCGTCGGCGTAGCTGTGCCACATGTCGGCGAACGCGCCGGTGATGTCGTTCATGAGCTGCGCGACCGGCCCGGCGTTGACGTCGCTCACGTCCATGAACGTGAGCGCCATCTGACCCAGGGCGTCCGTGTCGCCGCTGGTGAGCCAGGTGCGGTACTGGGCGTAGCGCGAGACCGGGAACTCATAGGGCCCCGCGAACTGCTCGTTGCGATCGACGTTGCGCATGTCCTCGTCGTGCGGCAGCGCCGTCCAGTCGGTCCAGGCGCTACCGTCCTTCGAGACGCGGACCTCGACGTAGATCGATTCCTCCGCGCCCGGCGCGGCGATCCAGTGCGAGCCGATGCGGTCGAAGAGCTGGCCGGCGTCCAGGACCTGCGAGGTGAACAGGAGCGTGTCGCCGCCGGTGGCGCCGGCGTCGCTGCCGGCGGGGAACGCGCTCGGGCGGCTGAGCGCGCCGAGCTCGCGGGCGGCGGGGCGGGTCTGGAGGACCTCGTTCGCGATGATCACGCCCGACGCGCGGGGGGACGCGTGCGCGGGCGGACCGAAGCTCGGGAGCAGGGCGAGCAGGAACAGCGCGATGAGTGACGCGAGGCGTAGGCGCGACCAGCGTCGGCTCACCCGACCCCCTTACTTCCTCGCCACGCTCCCCGACGCTTGTCGTGGATTCTGCCCGAGAGACGTGGCCCTGTACACGGGGAACGATGAGACTCGCGAGCCGTTACCTCGGCGTCGGTCCGGTGTCGGAATGTCGTTGACGCGGAGGCCTACCCGTCAAGGACACAGGCGCACGCGCCTGCGAAAGAGGAGGCTGCCCAGGGAGCGGAGTTCGGTCTGGGCCCGACGTTGGCGTGGCGGGTCAACGGAAGAGGCTGAGCACCGCGAGCGACGCGGCGAGGGCGGCGAGCGATGGCGCGAAGCTCCATCGAAGGTAGTCGAGGGAGCTGATCGCGATACCGCGCCGACGCAGGATCACGAGCCACATGAGGGTGGCAAGCGACCCGAGCGTCGTGAAGCTCGGTCCGACATCGATCCCCACGAGGACCGCCGCGGTGATGGTGTGGTCGGCAGTCGCGCCCCGCTCGAGCGCCGCGCTCAGGAGGACCGCGGCGGGCAGGTTATTCATCGCGTTCGCCGCGAGGGCAGACGCGATCCCTACCAGGATCGGACCAGTCATCACGTTCGCGCCCAGCTCTTGGATGATCGTGGCGGCTGTGTCGACGAGACCGGCGCGCGACGCACCGGCGACGACGACCACGAGCCCAGCGAAGAACGGGAAGATGCCCCACTCGATGTCGGCCGCGAAGGTCCGCGGATGCAGGCGATGGCCGAGGAGCAGCGCGCTCGTGAGCGCCGCGCCACCGACGACCGCGACGGGTCCGATGGGCACAGCGACCTCGAGCGCCACGAGGTATGCGGTCAGCACGGCGACGAGACCCAGCGCGAACGCGGGCGCGCCGCGCGGAGGAGGTCGCCGCTCGTGCCGGCGTTCAACAAGCGGCGTGCTCAGAGCTGACCGATGCATGAGGAACAGCGTGCCGACGGTGGCCAGGATCGCGACGCACGATGGGAGCAGGAGATGGTGGACGTACTCGGAGAGCACGAGCGGGTGGCCCTCCAGCACGATGACGTTCGTCGGGTTCGCGATCGGAAGCACGGCTGAGGCGCCGTTGGCGAGGAAGGCGCACGCGAGCGCGTACGGGAGGACCGGCGCACCGACCGCCATGACCATGCGTACGAGAAGCGGTGTGAGCAGCAGAATGGTCGCGTCGTTAGACAGCGTGGCGGTGACGGCGACGCACAGTGCGCAGACGAGCAGGAACAGGATGTCCTGCCTTCCGCGCGCGACGCGGTAGGCAGCTCCGGTCAGCCAAGCGAGGACGCCGCTTTGCTCCGCCACGGCGGCGGTGGCCATCAGGCCGAGAAAGAACATCAGCACGTTCCACTGAGCAGCCAGCGTCTGAAGCGCCTCGGCGGGCGTGAGGGCGCCGACCGCGAGCATCGCGGCGGCTCCGACGACGGCGATGATCCACTCGCTCACGCCGCGCGGCCGCGACATGACCCCCGCGAGTGTGAGGATGAGCAGCGCGAAGGCGATCACGGAGCGACAATTCTCGCGATGTCCTCAGCGCGTCGTCCGAGTGGCGCTCTCCTCATCGCCGCGCTCGTTCTTGCCGCCTGCGGATCGACCGTCGGCAGCGCCGCTCGCCAATCGGCGCCCGGTCGGGAAGGCGCCGCGGCGCCGACGCGTCTCGTCGCGCCACCGAGCATCGCGACCCCGACCGACGCCGCGGGGAAACCGGTAGCGACGGTATGGATGGGCGATCACTACTACTCGCCCTCCAAGCTCACCGTTCCGCTCGGGACGACGGTGATGTGGCGCATGCTCGGGTCGCAGGAGCACGACGTCTGGGCGTATGACGGTTCGTTCCACTCGCCGACGATGGGGCCGGGCGCGACCTTCACGCACACGTTCACCAAGCCCGGCACGTTCAAGTACCTCTGCACGCCTCACTCGGGCGATGGGATGTATGGGGAGATCGTGGTCGTCGATCGCACAGGCGGCTGAGGCTGCACTCGACGCGCGCGACCTCCGTGTCGTTGATCACGATCACCGCGACGAGCGGACCGCCTTTGCCGAGGATCTGGAGCTCCTGCGGCCCGCCCGGCGCGCACGCGGACGCGTAGATCGCTGCAACGACGAGTAAGCGGACCATCGCTCGAATCTAGCCCGCGCTGTGGAGCGTTACGGCCGCTCCCAACAGCTCCGTAACGCGGGTGTGACAAAGCCTTCACGTGACTGTTGGGCCAGATCAGGCTTGGACACACCACCATTAGATGCGAGCTGAGCGCTCGCACATCACGAGCGTACTGCTCGCAGACGCAGGTGGGGCCGCGCCACTGTCAGCCGAACAAGAAGACACACAGGGGAGGTCTTAATGAAGCTGGTTCGCTCCTGTCTTCTCGCACTGGCCGCGACGGTCAGCGCGACCGCATTCACCTTTTGGTCACCGATGGCGCCCGTGACGACGGCCGAGGCCGCCGAATGCACGGGCAGCGTTGGCCCGGGCATCCCGCCGCCGGCGACGGTGCCTTCGGGTCTTCCGGGATTCCACGCGAACTGGTTCGGCCAGTCGGGCTACCCGACGCTCTGCCCGGGTGAGCAGTCGACGGCCGTCGTCGCGTACTACAACTCCGGATCGCTGGGCTGGGTCTCCAACAAGATGGGCGAGATGGCGTTCCTCGGAACGTGGGAGCCATCGCCCGGTCAGGACAAGTTCAGCCTGCTCGGCGGTGACGGCACGAACGGCTCGCCTTCGACGGGCTGGCCGCGCTACAACCGCGTGGCGGCACAGCCGGCCGATTACGTCGGACCGGGCCAGGTGTCCTGGTTCCAGTTCAAGATCCAGGCGCCGCAGGCGCCCGGCACGTACAAGCTCTACATCCGGCCTCTCATCGAGGGCGCGCAGTGGATGGAGGACTTCGGGGTCTTCTGGCAGGTCACCGTGAAGAGCCAGGCGGTCGTGCCGGTCAGCGTCACGCCGACCGACAACACGACGATCGCCATTGACACATCGCGGTCCTACGTTGCGACGCTCACCGGTCTCTCCGGCTGCGTCGACCTCGCGTTCGTCGACGCGAACACCTACCCCGGCGACGGCACCTTCCGCGACATGGAGGGCGGCACCGGCAACGACAAGGCCGACCTCACCTCGGACGCCACGTTCGCCACGGTGAACGGCGTCAGCGTCGGTGGGACCTTCGTGAACTGCGTGGCGATCCCAGCCGACGGCAAGATCCAGTTCACCATCAGCTCGGGCACCGCGAACGCCAACGTGCGGCCGCTGGTGTTCCAGGACAGCAACGGCAACAACGCGCTGGATCTGAACAGCGACAACCGCCCGACCGAGACCGACAACGGCGTCGGTGGCGCGACGCGGTTCATCCCGCCGTCGGCACCATTCGGCAACCAGACCGTCACGGTCGGAACGGTGAACCTCGCGGAGGACTTCTTCACCGCCGGCTCGTCGACGTTCCGCTACGACAGCAACGACACGTTCCAGTACAGCGGCACCGGTATCACCTTGGCGCAGTTCGAGCAGGTGATCTCGAGCGGAGACACCGTCGAGGTGCGCTACAACCCCGACACGGCCGGCACGTCCACGTTCAACATCACCACGGACGTCGGGCGCATGGCGCCGACCGTGACGACGACCGTCGACAGCTACGACGGTGGGGCGACGAAGAACGACGTTCTCGTCACCATCACGGAGCCGTCGTCGAACATCGACGGCAACTCCTACTCGGTTCAGCGAGCGACAG
Organism: Candidatus Limnocylindria bacterium; assembly: GCA_036000705.1. GTDB lineage: Bacteria > Chloroflexota > Limnocylindria > P2-11E > P2-11E > CF-39. Next base: position 7,779 of record DASYUY010000007.1, read on the forward strand.
CGGCCGCGACGACCACGACGTGTGACGCGACCGCCGGCACGTACACCGAGCTCACGACGATCCAGGTGCCGAACGGCTCCAATGCCGTGACGTACACGGACCCGAACCGCAGCAACGGCACCTACTGCTATCGCATCGGAACGCTGAACCCGGTGACGGGTACGACAGCGTTCGGCTACAGCAACCCCGCGATCGTCGCTGTCCCGTAGCGACCGCGATCTAGCGGAACCTGTCGAGACCCGGGCCGCAAGGCCCGGGTCTCGTCGGCGAAGAGCAACGTGGATGGACGTCGCACAGTCACCCGGACAACACAACGGGCGATATCGTGCAGCGCGTGCGCGATCTCACCCGTCTCGCGACCGACCGGATGCGTCGAAACTTCCAGGAGATGCGCGCGGGCCTGCACGCGCTACGGACGGAGCAGGATCCTCCTCATACCCCGCCGCACGCGCTGGTGTCGGCGCTGCTCCGTTTCGCCCGCAGCATTGCGACCGCGACGCTCGCCGGCGTGATCGCGGGGATGCTCGTCCTTGGGCTGGGTGGTCGACTCGCGATGCGGATCATCGGCATCTTGGGTGGGCAGCCTGTCGCCGGTCTCCTGACCGCGAACAAGAACGTCGTCGGCGACATAACACTCGACGGTACTGTCGGACTCATCGTCGCTGGCGGGGTCGTCGGCGCCTTCTGTGGGCCGCTCTACGCCGCGGCGCGTCCGCTGCTCGTGCCCCTGGGTCGCTGGCAGCCACTCGCGTTCGGCGTTCTCTTCTTCCTGGTCTTCGGGTCTTCATGCATCAC
>DASYUY010000008.1:0-10136 GCA_036000705.1 Candidatus Limnocylindria bacterium
TCCAGCGGAGATGACCGGAGCGTGCGGGCTGGTGATGCATCCCGCGAGCGCCACACCCACGGCAAGCGCGGAGACAACTGCGAAGGGCGCGAGGGTGAAGAGTCTTCGGCGTGGCATCGGCCGCATTTTCATCGAACGCGACCGATCATCGGCATCAAACGGCGCGCAAAGACACTTGCAAAGCCGCACCCGAGTTTGACGAGTGACCCCGCGCGCCCTGATGCTGATGGCTCCCAGCACGCGTCGGTCACATCTCGCGCGACAAAGTCGAGGTGAGTGCTATCAGGGAGCCAAGGGCGGCCAAGTCCTTCCGCGCCGCCGGCGATCGCATCGTGCGTCAGGAATCGGCGATGCCGTCGATCGTCAGCCGATTGCTCACCCCACCGATCGTGGCCAGACGGCAGATCGCGAGTGACGCCGACGAGTGGTCCGTCAGGCTCGCGGCCCTCGCGACGCTCGGCCAGTACGACGGGCTGACGTTCCTTGTCGACGGCGCTGCTCGTTCGAGCTACGCCTACAACATCGCCGACGAGCCGGTCAGCGATGTTGCGACTCGCTCGGCGATCGAGGAGACCAGACGCAGCGGCGCGACCGTCCAGACGCGCACAGCGATCCGCCTGGCCAATGACCGCGTCGCGGATACGGCGATGGTCGCTCCACTCGTCGCGACCGACACGGTCAGTGGCGTTCTGATCGCGCTGCGCGTCGGGCGATCCTTCGCCGCCGCTGACGCGCTCACGGCCTCGGGCGTGTCCGAGCTGCTGTCTCTCGAGCTCGCTCGCGAGGCCGCGGCGCTGCGCGACGCGGCGCATCGCCGCCAGGCGTTCGCGCTCTACGAGCTCGCGCGTCTCGCTCTCTTCGGCGAGCGCCTCTTGGAAACGCTGCAGGACGTTGCCGCTCTCCTCACCAGCGCGTTCGATCACGACCTCGCGCAGATCTGGCTCTACGGACCCGACGGCACGCTCGAGCTCTCCGCGGCAACGCCGCGCGAGAACCTTCGATTCGAGCAGATGCACCCATCCGAGCACGACGCGCTCGCGCACGCCCTTCATCAGCAGCGACTCGTTCGCATCGGACAGGGCGCCCTTCGTCCGTGGGTCCCGGCCGACACCAGGGAGCTCATCGTCGTGCCGCTCGCCGATAGAGCGGGGAGCCGGGGTGCCCTCGTGCTGGGCCGATCGCGCGATCGCTACGACGAGTCGGACGAAGACCTCGCGGGCGTGCTGGGCAGGTTCATCGCGCGACTCATTGCCCGTGCGGCGGCCGCCGATCGCGACGCAGAGCGAGCGGAGCCAGACGTCGATCGCGAGTGGGAGGACGAGCCGCAGCTGACCGGGAGCTGACCTACCGGCTCAGCAGCTCCGGCGCTAGGTTGGGCGCGGTCATGTCAGGATCGAACGGGTAGAGCGGGCGCAAAAGGCGCGCGTGACCGAGTCGAACGATGTTCTGATCGACCCCGCCGGGCGTCAGCGCGAGAACCCACCCCTTCGCGGCGGCGAAGAGATCGGGCACGAGGTAGCCGATCTTCACGACGGTGAGGTCGTGCCTCGCCGGGTCGAGACCGAGGGCCTGGAGATCGCGAACGACGTGATATGGCTTGCGGCGCGTCGTGAGGACCGTCCGCACCCCGCCCGAGGCGATCACGGCGATGTCGCCGCCGACCGGATCTGCCTTGTGAACCCGAACGACCTTTCCTCGAAGGGCGAACACGGCGTGCCGCGAACCCAGCGCACCGCCGACGGCAAGATCAACGTCGGAGCCTTCACCCACACCGATGCAGCGAGCGACCGCATCGGGGTCGACGAGGCTGGCCCAGATCGCGGTGGCGCGCCCGGACGCCAGGTCCGGATGCGCGAGGAGGCGCTCGAGCATGTAGGTCACGTCGCCCGCACCGCCGGCGGTGGGGTTGTCTCCCGAGTCACTGATGAAGAAAGGGCGAGCGCTCGCGACGAGTCCCGTCGCGATGCACCAATCCGCGTCGCCGGCCGGGGCACTGAACGTGAAATCGGATCGCGCGTTCCAGTAGCGCTCGGCGAGATCGTGCGCTTCGCGCGGGACCCTGTCCGGATCTGTCCCGGTCACGACGATCGCGGCGCTGCAACGGGGCTCGTCAGCCCACGCGTAGCCGATCCACACAGCGGCGTCGATGATCCCCGGCTGGGCCTCGATCACCGAAAGACGGCTATAGATCCCGCGCGCCGGCTCATCCCGCGTACTGGCGCGCTCCCCCGGCAGCAAGACCGGGACGCGTACCCACGCCTTTCGCGGACGCACCCCGTCCCGTAGGCAGCGCACGAGATTCGCGATCGCCCGAGTCCTCGTGAGTGGCGCGTCCTCGTGCGGAGACATCCGGTGCGAGGTCGCGAGATCGAGCGCGCCGATGAGGCGGCGGGACATGTTCCCGTGAGGATCCATCGCCGCGGAGACGAGTGCATCCGGTCCGATCATGTCGCGGACAGCCGAGGCGAGATCGCCCTCGGCGTCCGTCAGGCCAACGACGCTCATCGCTCCGTGAATGTCGAGAAGGACGCCGTGGACCGGTAGGACCGCGCGCAGCCGTTCGAGGAGCTCGGTCTTGAACGCGTCGTAGAACTCGCGCTCGACCGCGCCACCCGGAAGAGCGCGAGCGTGGACGAGAGGCACCCATTCGAAATCACGCGGAAGGTCGTTGTATCGCGCGAGGAGCTCGTCGCCGCGCACGACCGTGAAGTCGGCGGATCCGCTGCGATGTGGTGAGAACGTGCTCGACTCGATGTGGATGCCGCCGATCGCGATGCGGTGGCGCACGCGCGCGCTAGTGCTTCTCGTCCGTGCGCTTCTCCACCGTGACCACGGCGTCGGTGACGATCGCGGCGATCGCCGCGATCGCTGCCCAGACCGGCAGCAGCAACGCGCCGACGACACCGAGCGTCAACGGAACCTCGATGATCGTGACGCCGTCGCGCGTCTTCACCATCAGCCGGCGCGCGTTTCCTTCTTCGACGAGCGCCTTGATCCGCTCGATGACGCGGTCGACGCCCTCCTCGTCGATGTGGAACGTCTCAAAGAGTGTTTCCTTCGTCGTGGGCATCTCAGCTCTCCTTCTCGGTGACGACCTCAAGTGTGTCACCGGTGTTGTCGCTCGCTCTGCTCCGCGTACGGCCCAGGCGTGGCCTGGATTTCGTCGCGTGCGCGACATTCACGTCGCGTGAGGCGTCGGGGTCGGTGAAGGCCAGGAGCCGCATGCCCTCCGCCGCGACCGCGTCCAGGTCCCGCCGCCCGAGCGGCAGCGCCGACTCGACACACAGCGTCGCCCTTCCGCCCTCATGGGCGATCTTCCAGGTCGCTCCGATGAATCCGTCGACCAGCACCGTACCGAAGCGCCCTTCCATGACCGAGCGCTGCGACCAGCGGAGATCGTCGCGCACGATGCGGGAGCGCTCTTCGTGAGAGAGGAAGACGTTGTCGTATTGGGGCAGGAAGCGCGGCGGCGCGGGCGTATCGGAATCCGGCAGCGCGCCATCTGGGACATCCAAGAGCTCGCGACCCTTCTCGTCGCGGAACGTCCGCAGCCTGGGCCGCAGACGCTCGAAGACCTCACGCAGGCCCGACAGCCGTGACCAGATGCGCGCGTCGGCGACCGTCGCGGGTCCGAACGCGCGCAGGTACCGGACCATCAGCTTGTCCGCCGAGGTGTCGTCGGCGGGATCTTTGCCGAGCCAGGCCTCGAGCGATGTGTGTCGCGCCTGAGCGCTCGCGCCCCACATGCCGCGCGGGGGGACCTGCACGAGCGGCAACAGGAAGTGCACGGCCGCGGCGAGCGCCTCGGCGTCGCGGTCCGGCCAGCGCCTCCCCAGGAGCGGGCGAAGCTCCGCGGCGCTGCGCGGACTCTGGTCCACGAGCCTGCGACCACTCTTTAGCACCGCCTTCAGGTCCAACCCGTCGAGCCTGCTGGTGAAGGTCGGAACGCCGACGTCGCCGCGCGCACTCCTGAAGGCACGTTCGAAGACGGACCGCACGACGGGCCAGATCGCGAGCGCGTCTCGAGACGTGACGAGATGGACGGTGGCACGCATCAGCCCGATCCGCACGGCATGGCGCTTGGCGATGAGCTTCGCGAGATCGTCGGCCTCGAAGTCGTCAAGTCGTGTCCAGAGCCCGATGTACGGATCCGTCGGCACCTGCGCCTGCATCCCGACCAATCGTTCGATCGCGGCCCGCGCTGAGATCTTCGAGCGCTCCAGCAGCATCTGCCGCTCGAGCAGAGCGCGGTTGAGCGCGCGCCGAGTGAGGATCACCGCGCAGGTATAGTCGAGCCCGACATACGCACGGAGGGGGGCGAGTTCAACACCGACTTCGGCATGCTCATGACCGGCGCGGCCGTCGCCGCGATCCCGATGATCGTCGTGTTCTTCGCGTTCCAGCGCTATTTCATCGAAGGCATCCGTGTCGGCGGCGTGAAGGGCTGACGGCGCAGCCGAGCTGCGACACTTCGGGCACGACGACTCTGTGCGCCCGTGATCGTTGCCAGTCGACGGGCGCCCGCGTCGATCGCCGACTGCGCGACCGATCCGTAGCCGAAGATGACCCCACCTGGGGCGCCGCTGGTGAGGCGCGACTCCTCGAGCGACTCGAGCCCGATGCCGGCGTCTGCCGCGGACCGAATGAACGCAGCCTCGTCGATGTCCGGCCCAAGCCACGCCAGGACGTGCAAGCCCGCGGAGGCCCCCACCGGTCTCAGCCGCGGCAGATGGCGAGCGAGAGCCGCGAGGAGCCGGTCGCGCCGCGCGCGGTACATGGGACGCACTCGGCGCAGGTGGCGATCGAGCTCGCCGGTCGCGACGAAGTCGGCGAAGGCGAGCTGTTCCAACGCCGGTGACCCGAGGTCGTCGGACCGCTTGGCGCGCGCGATCGCCTCCGCCAGCGGCGGGGGGACGACGAGCCACCCCAAGCGCAGCCCCGGCGCGAGGATCTTGCTCGCCGACCCGGCGTAGACGATGCGATCGGGACAGAGGCCCTGGAGCGATCCGATCGGCTCGCGGTCGTACCGGAACTCGGCGTCGTAGTCGTCCTCGACGACGAACGCGTCATGCCGCTCCGCCCACGCCGCGAGCGCGGCGCGCCGATCCGGGGGCAGAACGCCGCCGGTCGGGTATTGATGCGCGGGCGTGATGACGACGGCATCCACCCGAGCGCGTTCGATGTGCTCGACGCGGATACCGGCATCGTCGACTGGGATCCCGACGATCTTCAGCCCCGCACGCCGCGCGATCGCTCGCGCCTCTCCGTACCCCGGGTCCTCGACGGCGATCCGGTGCGCACCTCCTGCCGCGAGGACGTTCAGCAGGAGCTTGAGCCCCTGCGTGAAGCCGGTGCAGATGACGACGTCGGCGGGATCCGCGGCCGTGCCGCGGACGCGGTTCAGATACGCCGCGAGCGCTTCCCGAAGCTCCGGGATGCCGCGGCCGTCGTGGTAGCTGAAGCGTTCGCTGGGCGCCTCGTTCAACACGCGTCGCAGCGACCGAAGCCAGGCCGCGCGCGGGAACTCGTCGAGATCGGGCCGACCAGGGCGGAAGTCGACGGCGAATCGCGGAAACGCCGACTCCGCCTTTCGCGTCGGCGCCGTCGTGGCGCCGCGCGCGATGCGCGTGGCCCCACCCGACCGACTGACGAGGTAACCCTCGGCGATCAACTGCTCGTACGCCTCGACGACGATGCCGCGCGAGACCCCGAGCTGCAGTGCGAGCGCCCGCGTCGACGGGAGCGTGGCCGAGGCTGCCAGCCGACCCGCGCGGACCGCGTCCCGCAGCTGCTCTTCCAGCTGTCGATGCAGCGGGCGCGCGTCATCCCGCGCCAGCGGCACGAACAGCTCGATCGCCGAACTGGTCCTCATTCTTGACATGGAAACGGACCTTACCAGAGGACCGGTCCGGCCGCACGATGGCCGCACACACGCACGAAGGAGTGGGCACATGGAAGTCCTCATCTTCATCGCCGGCCTGGTCGCGCTCGACATCTTGGCCAACCTCGTCGGCCCCAACGGTCGCGACATCGAGGCGGCCCTGCGTCGCGAGGGCGGCGTAATGAAAGACATCTAACAGAGCACGGCGAATGCGCCCGAGTTCACGAATGGCGCGCGGCCTCCTGCTGTTCTATGGCCATACCCCATCACCACCAGGAGGACCCGATGGCTTCAGCCGTCCGCAGCCCCACCGTCGTGATCGACCCCCGCACCAGAATGGAGATCGTCGTCGCGGTCATGCTCGGTCTTTTCCTCGCCGCGCTCGACCAAACGATCGTCGGCACTGCGCTGCCGCGGATCGTCACCGATCTGCATGGGAACGACATCTACACCTGGGCCTTCACGGCGTACCTGCTGACGGCCACGATCAGTGGACCGATCTACGGGAAGATCTCCGACCTCTTCGGGCGGCGGCCGGTGCTGCTGTTCGCGGTCGCCGTCTTCCTCGTCGGATCAGCACTGTCCGGCCTCTCACGCGAGATGTGGCAGCTGGTCGCGTTCCGCGCACTGCAGGGCCTGGGCGCGGGCGCGCTGTTCCCCATCGCGCTCGCGGTCATCGGCGACATGTTCGACGCCGCTGAGCGCGGGAAGTACCAGGGCCTCGTCGGTGCCGTCTTCGGTCTGAGCTCGCTCATCGGTCCGGCCATCGGCGGGATCATCACCGACACCGTCGGATGGCAGTGGGTCTTCTTCGTCAACCTGCCGATCGGTTTCGTGGTGTTCGCCGTCATCTGGCGAACCCTGCCATCGCTTCGCCCGAGCGGGGCGAGGCCGCGGATCGACTACCTCGGCGCGAGCGTTCTCGTCGCCGCCCTGGTCCCGATCCTGATCGGTCTGACCAACAAGCAGAGCGGCAGCTGGAGCGATCCAGCGGTCGGCGGGCTCATTGCCGCGGGTCTCCTCATCACCGCGCTGTTCGTCTGGATCGAGTCACGCACGGCCGAGCCGATCGTCCCCATCGAGCTGTTCCGTAACCGCTCGTTCGCGCTCTCGGTGATCGCGATGTTCCTCGCGTCGATGGCCTTCTTCGCGCCTATCGTCTTCTTGCCACGGTGGTTCCAGGTAGTGGGTGGCGCCAGCGCGACGCAGTCGGGTTATCAGATCCTGGCCCTGCTCGGTGGTCTGATCCTCAGCGCGATCCTGTCCGGCCAGATCGTCGCGCGGACCGGTCGCTACAAGCCACTCGCACTCGGCGCCGCGGCGACCCTGACGATCGGGCTCCTGCTGCTCTCGAACCTGCGCGCCGACACGCCGCTGCCTGTGCTCTGGACCTGGATGTTCGTGACCGGTCTCGGCGTGGGCCCGATGTTCGCGATCTTCACGCTCGTGGTGCAGGGTGCCGTGCCGCCGAGGCAGATCGGCACAGCGACCAGCAGCCTGACCCTGTTCCAGCAGATCGGCGGCAGCGTCGGACTGGCCGCGGCGGGCACGGCGTTCGGGACGCGACTCGTCGAGGAGCTGCCGCGGCAGCTTGCCGCCTCTGGGCTCCCGCCGCAGGTGATCGCGGCCTTCCCGAGCTCGAGCGCTGCGGTCGGCCAGTTCGTCGGTGTCGGGAACATCGGTCAGGCCATCCTCGCCGGCGTACCCGCCGGCGCGCGTTCGCAGATAGAGCCGTATATGCCCGACATCGTCGCAGCGATCCACCGCGCGTTCTCGCTCGCGACGGCGAACACCTTCATCTTCGGCATCTTCGCCGCGGCGGTCGCCGTGGCGATGGTCGCGTTGCTGCGCGAAGCGCCGATGCGAGCGACCGTAGCGCAGGCGTCGCGCGGGTCCGGCGCCATCGCCGAGCCGGGCGAGTAACGCCTGCGGTCTCGCGTGCCGAGCGCGGGGGCGACGGCTCCGCGCTAGGTCGCGGCGCGGCGCAGCAGAACGTAGAACTCGAGCGCGATGCCGTCGGGATCGCGGAGGTTGAGCGCGACGGCGAAGCCCTGATCGTCGAGCGCGTCGTGCTCGATGCCCAGCTCGTCAAGGCGCGCACGCCATGCGTCGAGCGCGGCGCGGTCGGGCACCGCGAAGGAGACGTGGTCGAGACCGACGCGCCGCGGCGTGAACGCGCCACGCTCGAAGACATCGTGCTGGGTGAACGCGAGCACGGTGCGCGAAGACGGCAATACCACGCCACGCTGGCGTCAAGGTCGCGGACGCTCAGCTCGACGTGCGCGATGCCCGTGATCGGCGGCACCGCGTCAGCGACGGCGTGCCCCTCCGCGCGGCGCGGGGACGGCGGTCGTGCGGAGCTTCGGGAACCGCACGCGCAGGTCCGCCGCATGCACCTGGAACAGCGCCTCGGGGTCCGTCAGACCCGCGAGCATGTAGCGGCCGAGGCTCCGGAAGGTGACACCGTCGGGCTGATCGACGGAGAGGAGCTCGTGCGTCGTCGCCGACAGCAGGATCTGTCCGCCGTGCCCGGCGGAGCACAGACGCGCGGCCGTGTGCACCGCGATCCCGACGTAGCCGCTCTCGCCGAGCGTCGTGCGGCCGGTGTGGATGCCGATGCGAACGCAGACCTCCGGCCCACCGGGCCACTCGTGCTTCCGCAGCGACCGCTGTATCGCGATCGCGGCGTCGAGAGCGCGCGCCGGCTCGCGAAACGCGGCGAAGAACTCATCGGCGCGCGCGTCGACCTCGTGGCCACCGGCGTCGCGCACGCTCCTCCGGATGAGCGCGCGTGTGTCACGCAGCACTGACGCGTAGCCGTCGCCCAGCCGCTGCAGCAGACCGGTGGACCCTTCGATGTCGGTCAGCAGGAACGTCACGGTCCCCCGCGGCAGGCTCGCGATGTCCCGCGCGCGCGCCTTGATCTCGGTCTGTTGCCGCTCTTTACGCAGCTGTCCGTCGAAGAAGCCGAGCGGGACGATTCCGTACTTCTTCGCCGCGCGGAGCAGACGCTGGCGCGCGCGCTCACGCGCGGCATCGTCCTCGAACGCGACCTGTTCGAAGCGGGCCAGAGCGTTGCGGACGTGCGACGCGTCGTGGATCGGCAGGCGCCGCTGCCCCTGCGAGTCGATGTACGCGAAGGCACTGTCGGGCAAGCGGGCGCGTGCGGTAGCGCCGAGTGGTGGCACGGTCGGGGACCCCCTGAGCATCGAATGATAAGCGCCGCACGGGCCGCTTTACCCCGCGCGCTCGAGCACTTCGACCGTGAACGTCAGCAGCTGCCAGAGCTCTGCGACGAGGAACAGCGGACCGCCCGACTTCGCGGCTTGACCCGCGGGCGCCGCATGCGTGATGAGATGCGGCACGACCAGGACCATATGACCCTGACGCGGCGCCGCGCGCGCGGCTTCGGCCTCCGCCAGCGGCTCGAAGGTGTCGAGTGGATCGTGGATCCAATAGATCGGCGGCGCGATCTTCGACCACACGATCTCCGGCGAGACCGCGTCGAACGCGGCGCGCGCGCCCGGGCCGAGCGCGCGCAGCCGATCGAGAGCCTCCTGATATGACGTCGCCGCGAGGGCGCGACGCACCGCCTCGCGATCGGCGGGCGGCACGAGATCGATGGCCGCCTGTGGTAGTCGCTCGAGCGCCTCGGCGCTGGGTCCCCACGGCTCGAGCCGACCGTCCGAGGGCTGCTCGCGACCCGCGACACTCGCGAGGTAGGTGTCGATGTCGTAGTAGCCGCCGAGGACCGCGATGAACCTGGCGCTTCCGAGCGCTGGCTCGCGACCGGCCGCGACGAGCAGCATGCCGCCACCGACGGACACACCGAAGGCGCCGACGCTGCGGTCACGGGTCGCAGGCAGCTCACGCGCGCGCACGAACGCGGCGTCGAGCTGCTTGGTCGCGCTGGCTTCGAAGCGTCCCTGTTTCAGGAACGGGAACTCGGGGATCATCACCAGGTAGCCCGCGCGCGCGAGCGTCACGCCGAAGCTCCGAAGCAGCGGCTCGTCGTTCCCGCGCGGTGCGGCGCCGGGCACGACCATGATCGCCGGGTGCTGGTCGCCCCAGGCCGGGTACCAGTACGTGACCCGCATCGCGACATCGGCGAAGCGATCGTTCGTCTCGACCACCCGGGGCTCGGGCGTCATGAGACGCGCGAGATTCACGCCGATGAGCTGCTCGCTGTAGATGTCGGCGAGGACGATCCCCGCTTGGGCGACCGGTCGCAGAACCGGTCGCCAGAGCAGTCCGA
>DASYUY010000009.1:0-11136 GCA_036000705.1 Candidatus Limnocylindria bacterium
CGATCTCCACCATGCCCCAGCCCTCCTCTAGTAGGCGTGCGTGACGCGCTCGGCCGCCGCGGGCCACTCGCCGCGCAGGAACCCGTCGACCGCCGGGAAGAACGCGTCGGGATCCTCGAGCCACGGGAAGTGACCGATGCCGTCGAGCCAGAGAACGCGTGCATCGTCGATGAGCGTGCCCCACAGGCGCGCGGCGTTGGGCAGCACGAGATCCTCCGCGCCATGCACGACGAGCGTTGGCGCGCGCACGTTCGTGACGCGGCCACGGAAGTCCCAGGTCTCGCCGACGGAGGAGAAGATCCGTCGCATCAGCTGCGCGCTGTTGGCCGGCCATTCATTCGGCAGGTCGCAGGGATCGGCCTTCGTCCTGAGCATGGCCTCCGGCCGGCCGAACTGCCGCGGGCCGGTGAGCCTGCGGTGCTCGCGGCAATAGGACACCTCGTCAGCCCACTGGCCAGCGTCATGCGCATCCTCGAGCCGCTGCACGGCGTCGGCGTCGACGCGCTCGCGCCGGCGGCGAAGCGCTTCGTCACGCTGGCGTTCGAGCTCGGGCGATAGTTCGGTCACGGCGAGATTGCGCGGCGCGATCGCCCCGCTGAGCAACACTCTCTCGACCACGTCGGGATGGTCGGCCGCGTACAGGCCCGCGACGAGGCCCATGTACGACCAACCCATGAGCGCGAAGCGCTCGAGACCCAGATGCGCGCGGATGGCGTCGATGTCCTCGAACTCGCTCCCGAACGTGACGGGCATGTCGGCAGGGATCGCGTCGGAGCGGCCACGACCGCTGCGGTCGAAGAAGACGACGCGGCGACCATGTGCCAGAGGCGCGAGGTCTTCCTGTAGAAAGCACGCGCCGGGCGTCACGAGCGCCGGGCCGTCCTCGCCGAGGATGCGGTAATAGAGGCGCAGCCCCGCGGGGTTACGCGCGTACCCCTCGTTCAGCGTGCGCTCACGGCGGTGTCTTCTTCTTCCCCCGTCCACGGTACGAACGCCAGGCCTTGCCCGCGGTACTGTCGGGATAGCGGCGCTCGACGTACGCATCGATGCGCGCGAACACGACTGCGAGGAGCGCCGCGAGCAACACCTTCCACAGCTGGAAGAACAGGAGTCGCAGACAGCCCATCACGCAGCAGCCCACGCCGCGACTCTAGCGAGTGACGTGCCAGGTCATCATCGATGACCGTCAGCGCTCGAGCCTGTCCAGCGCGCTCTCGACCCATGATTCCAGTCGCGCGCGCGCTTCATCAAGCGAGAGGTCGACGCCGAGCTCGGTGTAGCCCTCGACCCAGTGCGGAAGCCAGCGGAGCGGTGGGAGCGAGCTGAGAAGATCCCAGAACGCGAGGTCGCGCAGCGGTCCGCGCGCGTTCTCGTACCGGGCGAGGAACACCTCCGCCACGTGCGCACCGCCGAGGAGGGCGAGATCATTGCGTGCGCCCGCGACGTCTCGCGCGGGATCGCCGATGCGCGCGCCGTCCCAATCGATGACCCCGGTCAGGCGGCCTTCCTGCCAGATCGTGTTCCCGAACCAGAAGTCGCTGTGGATCAGCACCGGAGGATTCAGCTGGATCCGCGGCGCGATCGGCGTCAGCCTCGAAACGATCGTGTCCCAGAGCGGGTCGCGCGCGTCCGGGTGGCGTTCGAGGATGCGCGCGAGCCGCTCCGTCGGCGTGCCCTCGCGCGGAAATCCTTGCGCAAGCCGTTCGAGGGGCGCGGCGTGGAAGTCCACCATGGCGAGTGCCAGCTGCTCCGCCCACGCGTCATCCTGGCCGGTCGGCGCCTGCGGGGCGCCGGGAAGGAACGACATCACGATGAGTGGTTCGCCGATCAGCTCTCCCCCGGCATCGGCGAGGATCGGCCGCGGCGCGAGTGTCGAGACCGCCGCGACCGCGACCAGCACCTCGTGCAGGCGCCGCACCGCGGCGCCGGCGTCACCCTCCCAGTCGCGGTAGACCCGCACGACCAGCTCGCGCGCGTTGTCGTCGCGCTCGAGCCTCAGTGCGTACGTCGCCGTGTCGATGCCGCCCATGAGTGCCCGCGCGGTCACACCCGTCGCGCGAGGATCCACGGCGTCGCGGAGACGCGCGAGATGTTCGCTCGAGAGCGGCTGGCGACGACGCTCTGCGGTGAGGGCGATGCTCATGAAACGGCCGGCGGCTGTACGACCGGGAGCGTGTGAAGCGCGTGCGGGACGAGCAGCACGCTGGCGCGCGCCGGCCGCCCGATGTGCTCGTACGCGATGTCGAGCGCCTCCTCGACGTCCACCGCGGCGCGTAGCTTCGCGAGGCGCACGATCTCTGGCGCTTCGGATGCCGCGACGATCACCAGACAGTGCTGCAGAGTCAGCGCGAGCATGACCGCGCGCTGCTCGCCGCCGGCGAAGTGCCGCCGGGCCGCATCGACGACCGCGACGGGCGACTCTGCGCGCTCCAGCGCGGCGAGGAACCGCTGCTCGCCGGGACCGCCGCCCGCGCCTTCGTCGAGCTGCGCCGCGATGATGATCGCGCCACCCTCGCGCACGACCGGCGTCGGCGCGAAGCGCAGGTAGGTCGCGGCGCGCGACGCCTGATAGAGGTTCGCGTCCTTCGGCTTCCCCACTCCGGCGATCGCGATGTCGTACTGCTTGGGGACGGGTCGCGTGTACAGGCGCGCGGCGACGTCGACCAGATCGCGCAGAACGTCCTCAGGCGCGCCCGCGGCGACGGCAACGACGCGTTCACGGTCGTCGGTGACGACGTTGAGACAGAAGCGCAAGCCCGCGCGCCGCGCGATCTCGCTGATGGTCTGATGGAACGGGTTCCCCTCGAGCTTCGCGAGCCGCACGCCCGGGTCTTCGAGGAAACGCATCCCGTGCGTCGCCGTGATGACCGGCTCGCCACAGCAGCCGATCGCGACCGTCTTGCGCCCGCCCGAGTAGCCCGCGTACTGATGCGGCTCGACGATCCCGGTCGCGAGCACCAGATCCGCATCCTTCACAAGCCGCTGGGTGGATCCCGGTACGCCGTACGGCGGGATGGGTCCGAGATCCACCAGAGCGGCCGGATCGCGGCCGTCGGAATCGACGACACGCACGCGCTCGACGACCGTCCCGAGCTTCTCACGCTTCTCGGAGTCGGTCGTCGCGCGGTGCAGACCGACGGCGACGATCACGGTGATGCGCTCGTCCGGGATACCGCCGGCGTTGAGCTCATCGAGCAGCGGCGGGACCAGAACGTCATCGGGGGACGCGCGTGTGAGATCGGTGACGGCGATGACCGCCGTCGCACCGGAACGCCGCGCGACCGTTTCGCGCGCCAGCTGGATCAGTGGCGGCGACCCGCGCGGCCGGCGAAGGGCCTGCAGCGTCGCGGCCCCGAGATCGGCGACCGGCGGTGCGCTCCCGGACTCGACGACATCGACGTCGAACCAGGGCTGGAGCATGAACTCCAGCTCCTCGTGCCCATAGGGGACGCGGAACACGCGGTCCGCGCCGGACGCCCGCTGCACCGCTCGACTCTAGCGAGCGGTGCCCGCGGGCATCACGGCGCGTCAGATGATGTTGAGTAGCCGCAGGATCACGAGGATGACGACAATGACGAGCAACGTGTGTACCAAATTGCCGCTGGCGAGCGACCCCGTCACGAAGCGCCCACGGCCGAAATAGCCAAAGAGCCAGAGCAGCAAGAGCACGACGATGATGAGCTCGACGATGCCCATACGCACCTCCTTGCGACCGGCCGCAGTATGAGGGGCCGCTTCGCCGATTGGGTGAGCACGGCGGATGCCGTGCGCGCGACGACGAAGAAGCTGGAGAAGAACCGGCTGCTCGGCGAGTACCTGCCCAGGCTCGACGACGTGGACGTCGCGATCGCGGCCCGGCTCTTCGCCGGTGCTCCGTTCCCGCGCAAGGACGAGCGTGTCCTGTCGGTCGGCTGGAGCGCGCTCTCCGATGTGCTCCTCGAGCGCTCCGGAAAGAGCGGCGACGACATGGCCGCGAGCTATCAACGCCACGCCGATCTCGGCGACGTCGCGCACGAGCTCATCGCGAACACGCCTGGCGATGGCGAACCGCTCACGCTCGCCGACGTGGCGGCCGCTTTCGACGGCATCGCCGCCGTGCGCGGCACGAACAACAAGCGCGAGCTCGTGCGGGCCCTCCTGCGCCGCGCGGATGCGGGCGAGGCGCGCTACATCGTGAAGATCGTCTCCGGCGAAACCCGCATCGGCCTGCGTGAGGGTCTCCTCGTCGACGCGATCGCGCAGGCCTTCGAGCGCAAGCGTGACGACGTCGCGCGCGCGAACATGCTCACCGGCGACATCGGCGAGGCCGCGCTGCGCGCCAAGCACGGCACGCTTGAGGAGCCGACCCTCGCGCACTTCAGCCCGATCGGGATGATGCTCGCGACACCCGTGCTCGACCTGGCCGAAGTGGCACAGCGCTTCCCACCCCCGTACGTCGTCGAGGACAAGTACGACGGTGTCCGCGCGCAGGTGCACAAGGCCGGCGAGCGTGTCGAGCTGTATTCGCGCACGTTCGACCGCGTGACGTCGCGGTATCCCGAGCTGCTCGATGCGCTGCAGGCGATCCCCGGCACCTTTGTGCTCGACGCGGAGGTCCTCGCGTTCGACGGCGAGCGCGCGGTGCCCTTCACGACCTTCCAGACGCGCCTTGGGAGGAAGGATGTGTCCGGCGAGGTACGCGAGCGACTCCCGGCCTCGCTCGTCGTCTTCGACCTGCTGGAGCGGGACGGTCGCGCGCTCCTCGACCTCCCGGTGACCGAGCGCCACGCGCTGCTGCGCGGCCTTCCGCTCTCAGGCCCGCTGCGGCTGGCGCGGCAGACGATCGTGGACGCGACCGGCGACGACCTGGTCGCGGCCCTGGATCGCGAGTTCCAGGCCGCGCGCGAGCGCGGGAACGAGGGTCTGATGGTGAAGGACCCGCGCTCGCCGTACCGGCCAGGGCGACGCGGCATGGAGTGGCTGAAGGTGAAACGCGCGCTGCGGACGCTCGACGTGGTCGTCACCGCCGTCGAGTGGGGCCACGGAAAGCGGCGCGGAGTCCTCTCCGACTACACCTTCTCGGTCCGAGACGGCGACCGACTGCGCGTCGTTGGCAAGGCGTACTCCGGACTGACCGACAAGGAGATCGCGGAGATGACCGAGCACTTCCTCGCGACGACGGTGAAGGACCTCGGCCGGGCGCGCATCGTCCGCCCGGACACGGTCATCGAGGTCGCGTTCGACCAGATCCAGAAGAGCGAGCGCCACGACTCCGGTTACGCGATGCGATTCCCGCGCATCGTGCGCCTGCGCCCGGACAAGCCGGTGAGCGAGATCGACACGCTCGACACGGTCCGCGCGATCGCCGAGGGCAAAAGCGAGGCAGCGTCATAGCATCAGCGCGCATGGCCAATCTGAGCGACTCCGCGCAGCTCGAGGCCCTCCTGCGGCTCCAGCAGGACCTCGCGCTGGAGGCGAACGTCGACCGCGTCCTCACCCGGATCGTCGACACGGCCAAGGCCATGCTGGACTGCGAGCGCGCGACGCTCTACGTCATCGATCAGGGAAGGAGCGAGCTCTGGTCGCGTGTCCTCACCGAGAGCGAGCTCACCGAGATCCGTCTCCCGCTCGAGGGACGGGGCCTCGCGGCGGAGGTCGCACGCGCGGGTCGTCTGCTGCGGATCGATGCGCCGTACGACGATCCGCGCTTCGACCCCAGCGTCGACGCCCGCAGCGGCTTCCGGACGCACTCGATGCTCGTCGCGCCGATCGACGCGCGCGACCGGCGCCGCCTCGGCGTCCTGCAGGCCGTGAACGACCACGAGGGCGCGTTCCAGGAGGACGACGAGCGTCTCATCCAGTCGCTCGCCGCATCCGCCGGCATCGCGCTCGAGTACGTGCAGCTGTTGGAGGAGCTCGCCGCGGAGCGCCTCCGTGTCGTGAGGGTCGCGGAGGAGGAGCGCCACCGGCTCGCGCGCGATCTCCACGACGGCGTGGCCCAGACGCTGGCGAACGCGGCGATCAGCATCGAGCTCGTGACACGCCGCGCCGCGACCGACGTCGCCGGCGCGCTCGCCGATCTCGTCGCGTTGCGCGCCCGCCTCGTCGACTCGCAGAAAGGGCTGCGCGACATCCTGTTCACGCTGCGTCCGCTCGCGCTCGAGGACGGTGGGCTGCCGGCCGCCATCGCCGCGCTCGCGAAGCGCATCGACGGCACGAACGGTTCGCGGGTCGAGGCACGCCGGGTCGAATCACAGCGTCGCCTCGCGCCGGAGGTCGAGGCCGGCGCCTTCACCGTCATCCGCGAGGCGGCGAACAACGCGATAAAGACCGGGCGCGCGGCGAACGTCATGATCGAGGTGTACGACGACGCGAATGCGGTGGTCGCGATCGTCGAGGACGATGGTCAGGGATTCGACGTCGCGGCGGTGCTGCAGACCTACGCCAAGCGCGGAAGCCTCGGCCTGCTCCAGATGCGTGAGTCGGCGCGCCTCATCGGCGCGCAGCTGTCACTCGACTCGAGTCCCGGGCAGGGGACGCGCGTGCGCCTGCGGATCCCCTCGCCATGAGCCAGAGGCCCAGCGAGCGCCGCCGCTCCCTGGGTCGGCGCACCGACGACCGCGCCTTCGAGGCGCTTGCGATCCAGGACGCCTTCGTCGCGCTCACCGACGGCATCATCCTCGCCGACCCCGACGGCATCATCGTGAGCGCGAACCCCGCCGCGTTCCGCGTCCTTGGCGAGGAGAAGCTCAAAGGACGTCAGTTCGAGGAGCTGCTTCTCGTCACCGGCGCCGCCACGGTCCAGGAGGCCGATGGCCACCACATCCGTCGGACCTGGTTCCCGCGCGAGGACCGCATGGGCGTCCTCGAGATCGTCAGCACGTCGATCGGCGACCGCGGCATCCTTCACACCGTCCGCGACGTCACCGCCCAGGCCGAGCTCCTGCGCCTCAAGGAGGACTTCCTGCTGCAGGTCGCGCACGAGCTGCGCACGCCGATCGCCGCGCTGTCGGCGACGCTCGACCTGCTGGTCGACGACGCGCTGTCGATGCCTCCCGCACAGCTCACGACGATGGTGTCGACGCTGCGCCGCAGCGCCCTCCGTCTCGAGCATCTCGTCGAGAACCTGCTCGATGCAGGAAGCATCGAAGCCGGGACGTTCCAGGTCCGGGCCGTGCCGGCGAGCCTGCGGAGCTGTCTGCAGGAGGCGATGGCCTTCACGCAGACGCTCCTCGACGCCAAGCATCAAAAGCTCGAGACGCGGCTGCGCCCGAACTCCGACCGCGTCCTCGCCGACCCGCGCCGGACGGCGCAGGTCCTTGCCAACCTCATCGCGAACGCCAGCCGTTACGCGCCTGAGGCAACGACCGTGACGGTCGCGACCGAGGGACGCGACGGCTTCGTCCAGGTCAGCGTCGTCGACGAGGGGCCGGGCATCCCCGCGGACGAGCAGCCGCGGCTCTTCCAACGCTTCTTCCGTTCGCGCGAGGTCCGCGACCAGGCAGGCGGCCTGGGGCTCGGGCTCACCATCTGCCGCGCGATCGTCGTCGCCCACGGAGGCGACATCCGCGTCGAGAGTGAAGTGGGACGTGGTACTTCGGTACACTTCACGCTTCCTAAGGCTCGACAGCTCGCGGAGGAGGCGGACGCGTAGTGAAGCTCTTGGTCGTCGATGACGACCGCGACCTGGTGGAGCTCCTTGACTACGCATTGCGCCGCGAGGGTTACGACGTCGTACGGGCGTACGACGGCGAATCCGCGGTCGAGTCCGTGGGACGCGAAAGACCCGACCTCGTCGTCCTGGACATCAATCTCCCGAAGCTGACCGGCTTCGTCGTCCTCGAACGCATCCGCCACGTGGACGAGCACGTGTCGGTGCTGCTCCTCTCCGCGCGTCAGGACGAGAGCGACATCCTTCGCGGCCTACAGCTCGGCGCGGACGACTACATCACGAAGCCGTTCCGGCCCAAGGAGCTCGTCGCGCGGGTGAAGGCGATCCTCCGTCGCTCGGTGCGCACGCGCGGACGCCCGGCCCCGGTCGTGTATCGCACGGGCGATCTCGTTCTCGACGAGGCGACACACGAGGTGACGACGGCCGACGTGCCGGTCCATCTCTCGCCGACCGAGTTCAAGCTGCTCCGACACTTCATGGCGAACCCCGGTCGCGTGCTCACCCAGGAGGAGATCCTCGAAGGCGTGTGGGGCTACGACGCCGACGTCGGAGGCGACCTCGTGAAGCTGAACGTGAGCCGACTGCGCCGCAAGCTCGGCTCCGACGGACAGCAGCGCGACGTTATCCAGACGGTCCCGGGTGTCGGCTACCTCTTCAAGGGAGCCGAGGGCGGAGTGCACCGCGAGGATGCACGGTCACCGCGCCGCGGGGCGGGCGCTCCCACGCCGGAGAGCGTCGCCGACTAGCGGAGCCGGCGGCGGGTCGCCTCGAGATCCGCCGAGTTGCTGTACACGGGATAGACGGCGAGGTCGGTGGCCTGCGAGATCGCCTCGACCGCCTGCGCGCTCGGCTGGGGCAGCGCGACCGTGAGCACCTGGCCCTCGTGACCGACGACGACGCCGTTCCACTCGGAGAGCAGCGGCGCCGGAACGAGCCCTTGAAGGGTCTTGGTCGCGAGTCGCGAGGGGTCCGCGAGATACGGGACGTGCTCGACCGGGCTGTGCGCGGAGCGGAGGGCGCCGCGCGGCCCGACCGCGAGGGAGTGTTCCCACACGCGGATGCCGTTGCCGCCGGCGTTCTTCGCGTCGTACATCGCCGCGTCGGCGGTCTCGATGAGCGCGTTGATCTCGGTGGCCGGCCGCGGGAACGTCGACGTCCCGATCGACAGCGACACCCTCTCGCCGTTGGCCACGAGCTCGTCCGGGAGCGCGCCCTTGGCGAGCTTCTCGAGGATGCGCCGTCCGACGCGCGCCGCGCTCTCGGTGTCGGCGTCCGGGAGGATGATCCCGAATTCGTCGCCGCCGTAGCGGGTCGGCACGTCGTACACGCGCACGGCTTCGCGGATCGCGTTCGCGACCGCCTTCAGGACCTGGTCGCCGGCGCGGTGGCCATAGCGATCGTTGAGCCGCTTGAACCCGTCGATGTCGACCATGAGGAGCGCGAGAAGATGGTCCGAGCGGCGCGCGCGGTCGGCTTCGGCCGCGAGACGGCGGTCGAAGTGACGGCGGTTGAAGAGCCAGGTGAGCGGATCCGTCTCGGCGAGGAGCTTGAGCGCCTCTTCCTGGTCCTGCTTCATCAGGCACGCCGCGATGTGGCCGGCGAGGGTCTCGAGCGTCGCGAGGTCGTCGGCGCTGAAGTCCTTTTCGTCCGTCGGGTCGGCGACGTTGAGGACCCCGCGCGCGATGTCGTTGACCACGATGGGGACGGAGACGAAGGACCGCGTCTTGTACGTGCCCTTCGCGGTCGCGAGCTCGGTGCCTGAGGCGGCAAGGAGCGGCCGGCGCTCCGCCGCGACGCGGCCCGCGACGCCTTCGCCGATGCGCACGCGCACCTGGCGCCGCACGTCCTCGGCGAGGCCGACGGCGCGGGAGATCACAAAGTCGGAATCGGCGTCGTCGCGGAGCATGAGCGAGGCGCGTTCGCCTCTCACGAGCTCCGTCGCGACGCGAAAGATCGAGTCCAAGAGATCCTGGGCAAGCGCGACCCCAGGGTCCTCCACGTGGTACCCCCGCTGAGCGGCTAGGCACCCCCTGCTCGCCTGCCGCTCGTGCGCCCGCAGAATGCCTCCCGGGGACCCCTCTCCGATCGGCGATCCGGTATCGACCAGAGCCCGAAAACCCTTATGTAGCGGGATCGTTCCCTCATGGTGGATGACCGTGACAGCCCCGTGACGCCGGGTATCGGCTTATTGCCATTCGTGAGCGGCGAGACGCACGAAGAGGTGGATGGGCTCGATCCGCGCTGCGAGAACGGAGAGGACGCCGTCCACGTTCTGGAGGATCCCCTCGACGACGATCGCCGGGCTCGTGTCGATCACGGTCTTGGTCGTCCGGTAGGTCGCCGGGCGAATGATCACGTTCGAGATCCCGACCTCGTCCTCGAGCGACAGGAAGACGTGCCCCTTGGCGGTCTCGGGGTGCTGCTTCACGACGATCGCTCCGGCGACCTGCACGCGGCGCCCGTGCGCGAGCGCGGCGAGATCGATCGAGCGCAGGATGCCGCGGCGGTCGAGGTCGGCGCGATAGAACGACATCACCTGAGGTCCGGTGGGAACGCCCGTGATGCGATAGTCGAGCGCGGTCTTTTCGGCTTCGGTGAGCGTGGGCAGTGACGGCGCGGCCGTCGTCGGGAACGCGAGCGTCGGCCGCGTGAACGCGGGCGACGCCCGGTGCGCGTCGCGCGCGCGCCAGAGGAGCTCCCGCCGCGGAGCGCCGAAGGAGTCGAAAGCGCCGACCAGCGCGAGGCTCCGCAGCGCCTCCTCCTTGAGCGCGACCCGGCGCGCGAGATCGTCGAACGACCGGAATGGCCCACCGGAGCTGCGCTCCGCGACGATGGCGTCGGCCTCTTCCTCGCCGACGTGCTTCACGTAGGTGAGACCGAGGCGCAGGTGATGCTCGCGGCACTTCCGGTGTCGCGCGATCGCGCCCTGGAGGCCCTCCGGGAGCGCGTGTCGGCCCGAGGTCTCTTCGAGGCCAGGACCTGGATCCGCTTCGACGGTCGCTTTCGCCAGGGACACGTTCACATCCACGGGAAGGATCCGCACCCCGTGGCGCTTCGCGTCGCCGGCGATCACCGCGGGGCTGTAGAAGCCCATCGGCTGGTTGTTGAGCAGCGCGACGTAGAACTCGGCGGGGTAGTAGAGCTTGAGGTGCGCGGTGTGGTACGCGGTGAGCGCGAACGCGGCCGCGTGGCTTTTGCAGAATCCGAACTCGGCGAACCCCGCGATCTGCCCGAAGATCTCGTTCGCGGTCGTCTCGGGCACGCCGCTGCGCAGCGCTCCCGCGACGAACGGCGCGCGCAGCCGCTCCATGTCCGCGCTCGAGCGCGCGCGGCTCATGGCCCGCCGCAGCCTGTCGCCCTCGGCGGGCGTGAAGCCCGCGATGGCCATGGCGACCTTGAGGATCTGCTCCTGGAAGATGATCACGCCGAGGGTCTCCTTGAGCGCGGGCTCGAGCGAGGGGTGCGCGTACGTCACGGGCTCGCGG
>DASYUY010000010.1:0-2045 GCA_036000705.1 Candidatus Limnocylindria bacterium
GAGCGCACTCGTGTAGCTCCTCCCAAGCGAGATTGGCTGCGTACCTGGCGCGTCTTGGAGACTCACGGGGTCGACGGGTCGCATTCGCACGCTCGTGGCGGTACCGTCGACGTCCACGAGCAGCAGCGCCGGAGCCGCGCCGCTCGGCGTGACTGTCGGTAGCTCGGCAGCGGGCTTCGCCGTCGGGGAACATGACGTTTGTGCCAGCACCAAGCCAACCAGAACTGCCGCGCAGGCCGAGGACGCCAAGCGCTTCATGCCCATGCTGAGAACTCCTACAACCCGTCAGTCGCCGTGGTTCCGACGTTGGCCATGGACTTCATCCCCCGCACGCCGCCCGCATCCCCTCGACCCCTGACACAAAACCGCCTTTGGTCAGCCGCCCTCCGCGACAGTCAGCCGCCTTTCGCGCTCGGCGTAGAAAACGAACGACGGGCCCGATCGGCCCGTCGTCACTAGAAAAAATCGGTGGGCAGAGAGGGAATCGAACCCCCACAGCCAGAGGCGGCTGATCTACAGTCAGCGGAGCTCACCACACTGCTCAATCTGCCCGAGAACGTAGCGGTGACCGTCCAAGTTTAGGGCTTTCGACCCCACGTTCCAACGAGCGCGAGAATCCTCCGATGGACGACCGCTCGCTTCGGATCGCCGTGCTGCTCTCGGCGCACGTGATCTTCCTGTCCGCGGCCGCGCTGCGCATCCTCCGCGGGCAGCGTTCGCATCAGCTCGTCGCAGACGCACCGTGGTGGATCCAGTACTACCCGCCCCTCGTCTGGCTGCCGTTCGTCGTTGCCTACGTGCAGCCGTTCGCGGTCGACCTCTCGCCCAGCCTCCAGTTCATCGGTCTCGCGATCGCGGTCACGTCGGCGGCGTTCGCGGCCTGGGCGATGTGGTCGCTCGGGCGTAGCTACGGCATACGCTTGGACGTCTTCGAGGGCCATTCGCTCAAGACCGATGGCCCGTACCGCTTCGTCCGGCATCCGATGTATCTCGGCATCGTGCTGTTCCACCTCGGCGCGTCGCTCGCGCTGCAAAGTCCGCTCCTCCTCGGCGCGACCGCGCTCTATGTCGTCCCGTTCACGGCGATCCGCATCGGCGCGGAGGAGAGAGTCCTGCGAGACGCTTTTGGCGAGCGTTACCTGCGATACGCCGAACGCGTCCCCGCCCTCATACCCTTCGGCGGGTGACCCCAGGTCGCGCCGCGATCGTCGAAGGCTGGCCGCTCTTTCTCACCAGCCTCCTCATCGGGATCCCGTATGGCGTCGTCGCGCGACAGGCCGACTTGTCGATCGCCGAGGCCAGCGCGATGAGCGTCATCGTGTTCGCCGGCGCCGCGCAGTTCGCGACGGTCGAGCTGCTGCGCGGCGGCGCCGACGGCCCGCTCATCGTGCTCACCGTGCTGCTCATCAACGCGCGACACCTGCTGATGGCGACGGCACTCCGGCCATTCGTTTCGAGCGCCTCGCTGCCGCGGCGCTTGGGGCTCGCGTACGTGCTCACCGATGAGGCGTTCGCCATGGGGATCGGCTGGTTCCGTCGCGGACATCGTGACCTCACCTATTACACGGTCTTCGCGTCGCTGCTCTGGTGCTGCTGGAACGCGGGCACACTGCTCGGCGCCACGTTCGGCGCGGACATACGGGACCCGCAGCGCTTCGGCGTCGATTTCGCGATCACGGCCTCCTTCGTCGCGATCGTCGTGCTCGGCATCCGGCATCGCGGCGACGCGATCGTGGCGGTCGTCGCGGTTCTCGTCGCAGCCGGGCTGCGCCTCGCCGGCGCGTCGGCGGTCGCCGTCGTCATCGCCGGCGCGCTTGCGCCCGTCGTCGCATTCGCGCTCCGCGAGGACCGGAGATGACGTTCTGGCTGACGGTCGTCGCATCGGGGCTCGCGACGTACCTCATGCGATCGCTGCCGCTCGCGGTGACGCTGCGGGGCACGGCGCCGGCGCGCCTGCGCCGCTACCTCGACGCGCTCCCGATCGCGATCATCGCCGCGCTCGCGGGCGCCAGTATCGCGGTGCCCGATGCGAAGCCGACCGGAGG
>DASYUY010000011.1:0-3605 GCA_036000705.1 Candidatus Limnocylindria bacterium
GTCGGCGACGGAGTGGAGTCCGTGGTTGAAATCGTCCGAGGCGCCCAGCCGGTCGAGCGCGACCTTGCCGATCAGCGACATGATCCGCATGTTCAGCGCGACGTAGATCGAGTCGGTGAGCTCGACGCCGATCATCGCGAACGGGGAGTCCGGCGAGCCCATGAGGTATGGGATCACGTACATCGTGCGGCCTTTCATGGCGCCGTCGTAGATCGCCGCGAGCTTGCGGCGCGCCTCCTCCGGATCCATCCAGTTGTTCGTCGGTCCGGCCTCGGCCTTCGTCGGCGTGCAGACGAACGTGAGCTCCTCGGTGCGCGCGACGTCGTTCGGGTTCGAACGCGAGTAGAAGGAGCGCGGCCGCTTCTCGGGGTTGAGGGGGATGAAGACGCCGTCGCTGATCGCCTCTTCGGTGAGGAGCTTGGCCTCTTCGTCGGACCCGTCGCACCAGTAGATCCGGTCGGGTTTGCACATCCGCGCCATCTCGTCCACCCAGGACAGAAGATGTCGGTTGGTCGTCGGTGCTTCCTTGGCGACGAGCATTGGGGGTCCCGATTCTAGGTTGCGCGGCGCGTCGCCATGATGCGCGACACGATGACCGCGACCGTCGCCGTCAGCGGCAGCGCGAGGGCGAGCTGTACGAGAAGAGGAAGCAGCGGATCCGTGTCGTAGAGCACGCCCGACAACAGTCCGCCGGTCCCAAAGCCGAGTGCGAACACGAGCTGGAAGCCGGAGTAGCCGAGCGCCGTGCGGGCCGGCGGGAGGATGCGCTCTAGCGCTCCCGCGAGCACCGGGTTGGGTGCGGTCTGCGCGCCGAGCAGGAACGAGCCGAGGGCGAGAGGCACCTCCGACCGGCCCGAGAGCGCGATCGTCCCGGCGCCCAGCGTCAACACCGCCCCCGCGCCGATGACGGCGGGGACCGGACCGAAGTGGTCCGCGATGCGCCCGTTCGCCGCCGAGAACAGCGCCGCGCCGAGTGCCACGAGACCGACGTAGACACCCACGCGCTCCAGTGGGATGGCCGCGACGTCGCGCACGTACACCGGGAAGAGCGGATTGACGACCGTGGTGATGACCGCCGCGAGCGGCGTGATCGCGAGGAGCGTCCAGAAAGACCGCGGCAGCGGCGGTCCCGGCACGTGCGCGATCGGCGGCGTGCGCGAGAGACGGAACGTGAGCGCCGACGAGAGCGCGAACGCGAGCGTGGCGATCGCGATCCCGCCGCGGAGGCCGACCGCGGCCCCGATGGATCCCGCGAACGGCGCGGCGAGGATCGTGCCGAAGAAGAACGCGCCGTAGACGATCCCGAGCTCACCCGAAAGACGCGCGCGCGGCGCGACCGCAGCGAGATGCGCGCTCATGAGCGGCAGGGCGGCGCTCCCGACCCAGTACAGCGACGATCCGATGAACGCGCCATGCCAGTCCTCGAGCGGCAGGAACCCGGCGGCGCCGATCGTCGACGCGAGCCAGACACCGATGAGCATCGGCCGGCGCCCGAAGCGGTCCGCCGCGAGACCGATCGGGATGAAGCTCGCGGCCGCGACGACGTTGCCGACGCCGAACACGAGACCGATGTCGGTCGGGGTCGCGCCGAGGTCGCGGAGGAACAGAGGGAACAGCGTGCCGAGGAGACCGAACCCGATGCCCCAAAGGATCTGGGCAGCGGTGAGTGTGGTGGCTTCCTTGCTGAGGCCTAGGACGCGCGGCCCTTCACGATGCCCGCTTTGCGGCGCTCCTCGAACTCGGCGCGGGCTCGCCGCAGGACCGCGGGATCCGTCAGCACGTCGAGCGCGGTGAGGGCCAGCGCCTTCGCGGCAAGGAGCGCGTTATCGAGGGCCCCCGGCGTTATCGCGAGATCGCGGAACGCGATCGAGTGACCGGGCACGGGCTCGGACGCGATGGCGATGTACGGATGGATCCCCGGCATCACCTGCATGACGTTGCCCATGTCGGTCGAACCGACGCGTTCGTCGTCGCGCGCCTCGAACACCTGCATCCCGAGGCCCTTCATGTGCTGCGTCCAGCGCTCGGCCATCGGCGTCGAGAACACCATGTTCTCGTAGCCTGCGTTCTCGTGGACCGTCACCTTGACGGTCGTTCCGGTCGCGGTCGCCGCACCCTCGGCGCAGGCGATGAAGCGCTTCAGGACGTCCTGCTGATAACGCCGGTCGAGGGCGCGCACGCTGAAGCGGCCCACGGTGTGATCCGGGATCACGTTCGCGGCGCTTCCCCCGTTCGTGATGATCCCGTGGATGCGCGCATCCGGCCGGAGCTGTTGGCGCATCGCGTTCACGCTGTTGAACAGCTGGATGAGGCCGTCGAGCGCGTTGATCCCCTGATCCGGTTGCGATGCGGCGTGCGCGGCCTTGCCGAAGTACTCGACGAGGACGCGGTTCGACGCGAGCGAATGGCGACCAGCGAGGCTCCGACCCGTGGTGGGGTGGATCATCATCGCCGCGTCGACGTCATCGAATCCGCCGGCGCGTAGCAGCGCGACCTTGCCACCACCGCCCTCCTCCGCCGGCGTGCCGATCGCCGCGATCGATCCCTCGACGTCGGCGACGATCTCGCGGACCGCGACCGCCGCGGCGGTACCGATCATCGCGATGAGGTTGTGTCCGCAGCCGTGGCCGAGCTCGGCGAGCGCGTCGTACTCGGCGAGGATCGCGACGAGCGGGCCGCCGTTCTTCCCGTGAGCGTCACCCCGATAGGACGTCTCGATGCCGCGGTAGCCGCGCTGCACGACAAACCCGGACCTCTCGAGGAACTCGGCTATCCGCGCCGACGCCTGACGCTCCTCGTACGCCGTCTCCGGATGGGCGTGGATCGCGCGTGAGAGCTCGAAGAGCGCGTCACGTCGTTGGTCGATGGCATGGAGCGCGCGCTTCCGCAGATCAGCGATGTCGGGCATCCGCCCGATGCTATCCAGCCGGCGCGCCGGGTGCCGCCTGATGCCCCGAGATCATCGCGAGGATGATGCGGTCGAGCGCCCGGTCGGCCTCTTCGAAGAGCATGGCCGCCTGCGCTGATTCAAGAGAGCGACGCCGCGCGACGTGCGCGATCTCCGCCATGAATCGTGCGCGGAAGTAGAGGAAGGCCTGCGTCGCCTCGCCCAGCGAGAGGCCGGCGCGCTTCGCCTCGACGCCGTACTCACGGCCCAGTGACTCGGCCTGCGAGAGGTACCGCTCCTGGCCTGCGCGTCGCGCGGTGTCGAGATGACCGAGGAGCAGGTCACTCATGCGGACCCCGCGCTCGCGGAACCAGCGAAGCGAGCTCTCGTCGAAGCGTGTGTGCCAGTCCTGATCGCTCACATCGGTGCGCACGCGTTTGCGGAACTCGGCCGCCACCTTGTCCGGCGTCTCGCCCATCGCGGTGAGCGACTGTCGCTTCACCGCGCGCGGACGCGGCAGGAGGGCATCGATCGCGGACCGGAGGAAGCGCCGATGCCCACCGGGTGTAGTGAAGACTTCGACCTTCCCGTTGTCGGCCCAGCGCCGAAGCGTGTCCGGGTCGACGCCCAGGAGCCGGCTGGCCTCACCGAGGGTGAGCCAGTCGCCGCGCTTGCCGGCAGCCGCCTGCGGAGGAATACCGTAAATCTAGGCGAAACT
>DASYUY010000012.1:0-41168 GCA_036000705.1 Candidatus Limnocylindria bacterium
CGCGCGTCCCGCCGATCGCGCGGAGCAGCTCGTTCGCGATGACGAGTGCGGAGCGCCGCGGCGTGCCGCTGCCGATGAGCAGCGCGAGGAGCTCGTCATCCGATAGCGACGATGCCCCGCGCGCGACGAGGCGCTCTCGCGGTCGGGTCGACTCAGGCCACTCGCGGATCGGCACGCACGCGACATATCGGCAGGGCGATGCCTACTGCGGCGGGATTATTCGGCCGCCTTGCCTCCGGCGTGCACGGTCCAGTCGCGCTCGTCGAAGTCCTTCGCGCAGTACGGGCAGATGTTCCACTCGGGCCGGATGAGCTTCGCGCACGAGGGACACATCCGCTTGAGACGCGTGCGGCAGGTCGGACACAGGATGTAGTCCTCTTGCACGCGTTCCTTGCACGTCGGGCAGACGACGCGCTGCTCCGCCTCCGCGAGCAGGCTCTCTTCCGCGAGCTGCCGCTCGTAGGCCTCGTTCAACGTGTCGCGCGGCCGGATGATGAGGTACAGGAACAGACCGAGGACCGGCAGCATCGCGAGCGCCGCGGCGAGATACGGCAGGACCTGGTTCTCCGTCCGCTGCTGAGCGTCGCGCATGACCCAGAACAGCTGCGCGAGGTATAGCGCGAGCAGATAGAGCAGCGAGAAACGCAGGGACAGCTGGATGAGCGGGTTGTTGACGAACGCCGTCCACATTCCACCAAAGTCAGGCACCGCTTAGACCTCCGCCCCGAGCCGCTGCGTGTCACGACGCAGACGGTCGCGCCAATAGTCGAGCAGATCGGACAGCGTCTTCTCGAACGTGATGTGTGGCTCCCAACCGGTCGCGCGCTGGAACTTCGCTGTGTCCGCCCACAGGATCGGGACGTCGCTTGGCCGCAGCCGCGCGGGATCCTCTTGCGTGCGGATCTTCAAGGTCGAGTGCGAGAGCAACATGTCCAGCATCTCCCTGATCGACCAGCACTTGCCGCGGCCGACGTTGTAGACCTCGCCCGCCTCACCCTTGTCGAGGGCGAGCCAGTACGCGCGGACCATGTCGCGGACGTCGGTCCAGTCACGCTTGCTCGTGAGGTCGCCGTGGAAGATCACCGGTTCCTGCTTTCCTGCCTCGATCAACGCGATCTGGCGCGCCATGGTGCTGGTGACGAAGTGCGTGCCCCGGCGCGGGCCGGTGTGATTGAAGCCACGCGTCACGACGAGATGCAGCCCATAGGACTTGAAGTACTGATAGGCGAGCTTGTCCTGGGCCACCTTGCTCACCGCGTAGGGCGAGAGCGGTCGTAGCGGATTGGTCTCTTTCATCGGGACCTCGTCGGGATGGACGAGCCCGTACTCCTCGCTCGAACCCGCGATGTGCATGCGGATCTGCGTGTCGTGGCGGCGGATCGCTTCGAGCAGGTTCAGCTGCGACTCGATGTTGATGCGGAGCGTCGCGGCCGGCTCGTCGAACGACGACTGCACGTACGACTGTGCGGCGAGGTGGAAGATGCGCTGCGGCTGGACCGAGGCGATCAGCTTCTCGACGGCGCCGGCGTCGGTGAGCTCGCAGTGCAGAAGAGTGACGCGGCCGCGTCGGCCATCGTCGCGGAGCGTGCCGCCGGTCGGGTACCGGCCCTCGATCATCTCGACCTTGTTCTGGGCGGTCAGGACCTCGAGGTTCTCCGTCCGCGAACGCCACCGATACGTCGCATAGATCGCGACGTCTGGGTGGTTAGCGAGGATGTATTCCGCGAGATGGCTTCCGGCGAAGCCGGTGATACCCGTGATCAGGACCCGCATCGCGCCGAACAGTAGCAAACGTCATGCCGCGCTTGGTCGGCGAGCGTGCGACCGCGTCATCGTATCTGGCTGCGCTATTTGCCTCGCTTCGCCGTCTTTGCGCCGAACTGCTGGCGCAACGGACCCCAGTAGTACTGCCGCCAGCCGGTGCTGGTCTCGCCGTACTTGTCATCCGGCACTCCGGTCTGGATGAACGTGATCCGCGTTCCGCCGGCGGCCTTCGCGAGTCGGAACGTCGCCTTCGAGTAGTGACCCTTGTCCCAGTTGTTCGCGCGCCAGGTCTGCACGATCCGGCGGTCCTTCGTCAGCGCGACATGCTTTCCCTCGAGGTCGTGGCCGACCGTGAACGCGCCACCGACGCGTCGGCTCACCTTCGTGGGCTGCTGCGACAGCTTGGTGTGCTTCTTCGAGTCCATCAGCACCTCGTAGATGTCGTGCGGCGTCGCTCCGCGGATCGTCGCCGTCTGCCGGATGGTCTTCATCAACCCTCTCCCGGATCCTTGCGAGACTAGTGCCGTGAGCATCCTAGACATCCGCCGCCACGCCGAGCGGATGAACGTGCAGGACGACCGGAGCGCGCTCTCGGAGGCGGGCCGCGCGATGTGCGCGCGGCTCGCGAAGGACGCGCCCAGGTACGCGCTCGTCGTCGCGAGCCCGCTGCCGCGCGCGAAGGAAACGGCGGAGCGCATCGCCGGCCGCCTTGACGGCGCGGACCCCGGCCTGCTGCCCGACCTCGGTGGAGCGGCCGCACGGATGTTCGGCGAGATGAAGACGCTCGCCGACTGGGCGCGTCTCATGCGCGAGGACGGAAGCGCGCAGCGCTTCGCGGAGGAGCAGCTCCCGACATGGTCGCGTATCGCCGGTCGCGTCGGCGACCGCGACCGCGTGCTCGCCGTCTCGCACGGGGGCATCGTCGATCTGCCCGCGATCGTCATCGCGGCGCGCCTCGGCACAAAGCTCGACGGGGCGTCCTTCGGGTACGGTGAAGGCGTGCGCGTCACCTACGCGAACGGCGCACCGGTGAAGATCGAGGAGCTGCGCGTCCGATGAGATGGCTCGTCCTCGTGCTCGTGACGTCGCTCGTCGCCTGCGAGCCGCGTGTGATCGTGACGCGGACGCCGGCGGCGCAGAGCGGCGGCCCGTCCGCGTCGGGTGGGGCCTCGCCGACCGCCCGCGCCAGCGCGACGCCCGCGAAGCTGGCGCTCCGGCAGATCCCGAATGTCACGACGCCCTCGCGGCTCGTGAGCTACGAGCGCGGAGGCGACATCGGCCAGCCGACGCTGCGTTTCCTCGTCACCGACGATGGACGCGTGATCACCGAGGAGACGAGCGGCGACCTGGTCCAGCGAAAGCTCACGCCGAGCGGGTCGGCGTCGATGGTCCTGCAAGCGATCCAGACCGGACTGTTCCAACGCGACGCGGACTTCGGCCGTGCGCCGCTGCCCGGCACGACGCCGCCGGCACGTGGCACCACGGTCCTGATCTTCGTCGTCGCGAACGGCACGCGCGATGTCCGCGTCTCGGTGGTGCCGACGGGACAGCCCGACGACGAGCTGTACCAACGCTCCCCCGAACGCGACAAGCTCACCGCGCTCGCTCGCGGGTATGAGGATCTCGCCTGGGTCCCCGCGAGCAGCTGGGCCGAGGCGACGCCGCGGCCCTACCAGGCGGCCGTCCATCGGATCTTCGTGCTGGCGCAGCCCGGCGCGGCGCCCGCCGCCGGCTCGCCCGATGCCGACGCGCTCTGGCCGTTCCTGACGCCGATCGACGGCATCGGTGAGGTCGTCACCGGCGGCAGTGCCACGCTGCCCTGGCGCTGCGCGGTCCTCGTCGACGACGATGCGCGTGCGCTCGGCGACGCGCTGGCGCGCGGCCGCGCGATCTCCCGCTACGAGTCGGGGACACGCATGGCGACCGCCACGCTCGGATGGCGCGGCGGCACCGGCACGGTGCGACTCCAGCTGAGCCCGTTACTGCCGCACGAGCCCGCGACCTGCGCTGGGGCCGCGCCACCGATCTAGCTCCCGTCAGGCGACGGTCACCCCGAGGCGCGCGCCCAGCTCGCGGACGACGTCCACGATGAGATCGACATCCGCCTCCGTCGTCCGCCAGTTCACGATCGCCGGCCGGAACGCGACGCGACCGCGATACCGCGTCGTCCCGACGTAGATGCGGCCGTCGGCGAGCAGATCCGCGCCGATCTTGGTATTGAGCGTGTTGAGCGCGTCCTCCGAGAGATCGCCCGGCCGGTAGCGGAAGCACACGATGTTGAGCGGAACCTCGGCGAGCCGCTCGAGCTCCGGCGCGGCATCGACCGCCCGTGCGACACGCTGCGCGAGATCCAAGTGCCGCTCGACCATGGCCCGGTGGCCCGCGCGTCCGTAAGCTCGCAGCGTCGCCCAGACCGCGATGCCGCGCGCTCGCCGCGACGCCTCGGGTCCGCGCCCACCGAACATCGGATGCTCGCCCGGCTTCGGAAGATACGGAGCGCCGATCGCGAACGCCGCATCGAGCAGCGCGGCGTCGCGCACGAACGCGAAGCCGCAGTCGTGGGGGACGTTGAGCCACTTGTGCCCGTCGGCGATCACCGAGTGCGCGCCCTCGACGCCCGCGGCGAGATGCGCAGCGCGCGGCGTGACGCGCGCGAAGAGCCCGAACGCGCCGTCGACATGAAGCCAAGCGCCGTAGCGCTCGGCGAGATCGGCGAGCGCATCGATCGGATCGAAGTCGCCCGCGTTCACCTCGCCGGCGTTCCCGATGACGATCGCGGGCGCGCCGTTCAGCGAGCGGAGAGCGTCTTCGAGCGCCGCGAGATCGACGCGGCCCGCGTCGTCGCGCACGAACCGCCGTACCGTGTCGCGGCCGATCCCGAGCATCGCGAGCGCCTTCGTCGCGCTCGGATGGACGTAGCCGCTAGACAAGACCGGCACGGTCGGAAGGCCCGCGAGGCCGCGCGCGTCGACGTCGACGCCGTGCCGCCGCGCCCACCAACGGCGTGCGGCGGCGAGCGCGGTGTAGTTGGCCATCGTCGCGCCCGTCGTCAGCACACCGCCCCAGGACCGCGGAAGGTCGAACAGATCCTTCAGCCAGTCGATGGCGATCTCCTCGCAGCGAGTGCCGATCGGCGTCGAGTCGTACGCGGCCGCGTTCTGATCGAAGGTCGACGTGAGCCAATCCGCGGCGTGCGCAGCGGGCGTGGTCCCGCCGACGACCCAGTGGAAGAAGCGCGGACCCGATGAGCGGAGCGCACCGTCGGATGCCCGCATGAGCTCGTCGATCGCGACGAGCGCGCCGTCGCCGTCCTCGGGAAATGTCGCGCCTAGCGACATCGCGGCTGCATCCGCGCCAGGGCGTCGCACGGGGTCGGAGTCGATCGTCGCGAGATACCGTTCGGCCGCGTTCGCCGCGGCATGCAGCGCCGTCATGACCCGATCGCGCTCGAGAAGCGGGTCTGCCATCCGCGCGAGTTTATTGGGCAACGCTGGCCCAGGCGCGGAAGTACCAGTACCAAGGCGCCCCGTGGGTTCTATTGCCGCTCGCGCGGCGCAGGTCCCCAATGGTCAGCGGCAGGGTGGGCCTCACCGGTGGGGATCGGCGAGGCGAGGGGCAGGGGGAAGCATGAGTGCCGGACACAGCCTGCGCCGTCAGAACTACGCGTTCGTGACCATCACGCCGCCGATCTCGTCGGAGCACGCGACACCAGCGATGCACGTCATGCGCATCGTCCTCGCCGTCGTCACCGCCATCGCGCTCGAGCTCGCCACCCTCGCGACCCTCGCGATGCTCATCGCCGGACGCTAGGCTCGGCCGCCGCCGCTCACGCGGCGGCGAACGTCCTGATGGCGTCGACGATGGCCTTGTGCTCCTCCGCGAGCACGCGCGCCGCAAGCGTCGGGACGTCGTCGTCAGGCTCGACCGGAACGCGCCGCTGAACGATCACCTCGCCGAGGTCGATCGTGTCCGGATGGACCCGATGCACCGTGACGCCGGTCTCCTTCGCACCCGCCGCGAGCACCGCCGCGTGCACGCGATCGCCGTACATCCCCTTGCCACCGAAGAGCGGCAGCAGCGCGGGGTGGACGTTGATGACCGGTATGCCACCGAGTCGCACGAAGTAGTCGTGGCCGAGGATGTGATCGAACCCGGCGTGCACGACGAGCCTCGCGCCGGCGCGAACGAGCGCGTCGGCCATCGCGGCCTGCGCGGCGGGGCGCGACCCGTAGCCGGTGATGGTGAACGAGGCGTGCGGCACGCCCGCGCGCGCGGCGCGGATCAGCGCGGGCACACCGTCGCGATTCGACCCGACGTACACGACGCGTGCGGCGATGCTGCCGCTCGCGCATGCGTCGAGGATCGCCTGCAGGTTCGTGCCGCGGCCCGAGACCAGCACGCCGATGGGTAGCGTCATGCTGGTGCCCAGCGCACTCGTCGCGCGCCGCTGGTGGCTTCGACGCGTCCGATGGCCACGGCGCCCGGGACCGCGCGCAGCGCGATCGCGACGTCGCTCTCGGGGACGATGACCACCAGCCCGATGCCCATGTTCCAGGTGTCCCACTGATCCGCGTCGGGCACGGTGCCGAGCTCGGCGAGGACGCGGAAGACCGCCGGCACCTCCCACGCCGCGCGGTCGATCACGGCGCCGAGGCCGGCGGGCAGCGCGCGCGGCAGGTTGCCTTCCCAGCCGCCGCCGGTGAGATGCGCTATCGACCGTATCTGCACCGACGACCGGAGGGTGCGGAACTGCTCGAGGTAGCTGGTGTGCGGCGCGAGCAGCGCGTCGCCGAGGGTGCGTCCGTCGAGCATGGGATGCCCCGTCATGAGCGCGTCCTTCACGTCGCGGCCTTGCGCGCCGGCGACGCGCGCGGCGATCGCGCGCGCGAGGGTGTAGCCGTTGGTGTGGAGTCCGTTCGACGGGAGGCCGATGCACGCATCGCCTTCGCGCACCGTGTCGGAGCGCAGGATCGACTCGCGCGCGACCACGCCGACGAGGAAACCCGCGACGTCGTATGCGCCCGGGCCGTACATGCCGGGCATCTCCGCCGTCTCTCCGCCGAGCAGCGCGCAGCCATGCGCGGCGCACGCGTCCGCCATCGCGCCGACGACACGCGCGAACACCGCGGGCTCGATGCGCGAGGTCGAGAAGTAGTCGAGGAAGAAGAGCGGCTCCGCCCCCATCGCCATCGCATCGTTCACGCAGTGGTGCACGAGATCGGTGCCGACGACCTCATGCCGGTCGAGCAGGCGCGCGATCTCGAGCTTCGTGCCCACGCCATCGGTCGTCGCGACCAGCACGCGGTCCGCGCCGGGTGAGGCGAAGAGCCCGCCGAACGCGCCGATGTCGCCGATGACCTCGGGCCGCTTCGTGCGCGCGATCCGCTCGCGCACCTGCGCGAGCGACCTCTCGGCGCGCGTCGGGTCCACACCCGTCGCGCGGTACGTCAGCTCGGTCACGCCGGCTCCGACTCCAGCACGCCCTTCTCGAGCTCGAGCTGCACCGGAACGAGGTAGTCGCCGGTGAAGCACGCGGTGCAGTGCTCCTCGAGCGTCCCGCCGGTCGCGCGCACCATGCCGTCGAGCGAGAGATATCCGAGGGTGTCCGCGCCGATGTGCCGGCGGATGCCCTCCACGTCGAGGCGCGCGCCGATGAGCTCGCTGCGGCGCGCCATGTCGACGCCGAAGAAGCACTGGTGCCGGATCGGCGGCGAGCAGATGCGCATGTGCACTTCTCTGGCACCGTTGCGGCGTAGCAGGTCGACGATGGGACCGCTGGTATTGCCGCGCACGATCGAGTCGTCGACGACGACGATGCGCTTGCCTTCGAGAACGTCGGACAGCGCGTTGTACTTGAGCGCGACGTTGTGGCGGCGCAGCTCGTCGGACGGCTGGATGAAGGTCCGGCCGATGTAGCGGTTCTTGATCAGCCCCTCGTGGAACGGGATGCCGCTGCGACGCGCGTACC
The DNA here is from genome assembly GCA_036000705.1 of Candidatus Limnocylindria bacterium. Lineage (GTDB taxonomy): Bacteria > Chloroflexota > Limnocylindria > P2-11E > P2-11E > CF-39. The sequence continues at coordinate 7,733 of DASYUY010000012.1, forward strand.
CGACGGCCGCCGGGATCGCGCTGTCCGGTACGGGGATCACGGCATCGGCGTCAGAGGGATGTTCGTCGGCGAGGATCTCGCCCATCCGCTCGCGCGTCGCGTAGACCGAAACACCGCCCAGACGGCTCGAGGCCGAGGCGAGGTACACGTGCTCGAAGATGCAGAGACCGCGGCGGTCGTGCGAGGCAAGGTCCGCGACGGTCACCGGACCGAGATCATCGATGCGCAGCACCTCGCCGGGAGCCACGTCGCGCACGAAGGCCGCGCCGATCGTGTCGAATGCGCAGGTCTCGCTCGCGACAAGCCACGCTCCGCCCTTGCGGCCCAGGCTGAGCGGCCGCACTCCGAGCGGATCGCGGATCGCATACAGCGCGGTCGGCGTGAGCAGGACCAGGGACCAGGCGCCCGCGAGCTTCGGCATCGCGTTCGCGATGCGCTCGTCCCACGTCGTGCCCGGCGAATGCGCGATGGTCTGCGCGATGACCTCGGTGTCGGACGAGGTCACGAAGTGGACACCCTCGGCGGCGAGCGTGTCGCGCATCTCCCGCGCGTTGATGCAGTTGCCGTTGTGCCCGATCGAAAGCTCGCCGAGCCCGTCGGCGCGCACCGTGAACGGCTGTGCGTTCTGGATCTTCGACGCGCCGGTCGTCGAGTAGCGGGTGTGGCCCATGGCCGCGCGACCCGTGAGCACGCCGAGATCGGGCTCGCTGAAGACCTGTCCGACGAGGCCCATGCGACGCACGACACGCAGATCGCGCCCATCCGTGGCGGCGATGCCGGCGGACTCCTGCCCGCGGTGCTGTAGCGCATATAGGGAGAAGAACATCAGGCGGGCGGCCTCGGCCGGGTCGGCGGTCGCCTGCTCGCGTGGGCTCCAGATGCCGCACACGCCACACATCTCTAGGCCGTCACCTCCCTACCCAATGCTCGCGCGAGTCCTCCACCATACGCATCGACGAGCGAGGCGATCGGGGTCCCCAGCACCGGAGCGATCTCGAGCAGATCACCGCCGACCGTCCCGAGCGTCCAGACCGGAACGTCGTGCTGCGAAGCGAGCGCGCGCACCTGCGTCTCCGACGATGGACCGGCGATGAGGATGACGCCCGACGGCCCTTCACCGAACAGCGCCACGCGCTTGTCGATGCCGCGGACCGCCGGGAGCGTGACCTTCATCCCGATCCGATCGCGCAGCGCGAGCTCGGCGAGCGCGACGGCCAGGCCCCCCTCCGCACGATCGTGCGCGGCGCGCACCGCGCCGGCGCGGTGCGCCGCCAAGACGAACCGCTGCAGACGCGACTCGAGCGCGAGGTCGATCGTCGCCGGCCCTTCGTGCACGCCGAGCGATGCGCCATACGCGGACGCACCGAGGGACACCTGCGCGCTGCCGGCGAGCATCACGACGTCACCGGGCCGGCCCGACGTGACTGGGATGTGCCGCGTGACGTCGTCGATGTGGCCGACGGCGCCGATCACGGCGGTCGGCCAGATGTCCGCGCCACGCGTCGCGTTGTACAGCGACACGTTTCCCGAGACGACCGGAACGCCGAGCGCATCGCACGCCGCGGCGATCCCTTCGATGGTGCGCTGCAGCTGCCACGCGCCCTCGGGCCGTTCGGGATTGCCGAGATTGAGGCAGTCCGTGATCGCGAGCGGCTCCGCGCCGACACAGACGAGATTCCGAAGAGCTTCGGCCACCGCCGAGGCCGCTCCGACGAAGGGGTCCAGGGAAGCGACGCGCGGCTGGGCATCGATGGCGATGGCGATGCCGTCTTGCCGTCCTTTGATGCGGAGCAAGGCCGCGTCGGCGCCTGGACCGAGCACGGTATCCGTACCGACCATCTGGTCATACGTGCGATAGATCACTTGACGCGAGGCGACCGCCGGCGACGCCAGCAGGTCGAGAAGCTCGAGCCCGATCTTGTGGAGCGGCTCCTGCTGCGAGCTCGCGGGGCTGCCGACGTCGCCTCGCGGGGCGGCGGCCCACGTCGAGATGTCGTACTCGGGGGCTTCGTCCGCGAGCAGCGCCGGCGGTAGCGTCGCAACGGTCTCGTCGCCGCTCTGGATGGTCAGCACCTCTTCCTCGGTGACTTCTCCTATTCGTACCCCGTGCAGCTCCCATTGGCGGAACACGCGCTCCACATCGCTCTCTCGACCAGGGCGTGCCACCACCAGCATTCGCTCCTGACTTTCAGACAACATCACTTCATAGGGAGTCATCCGCTTCGCGCGGCGCGGCACTTTGTCCACGTCGATCCGCATGCCGACGCCGCTGCGCGCGGCGACCTCGCTGGAGGCGCACGTCAGTCCCGCGGCACCGAGGTCCTGCACCGCCTCGACGGCGTCGAGCTCCACCAGCTCGAGCGTCGCCTCCATCAGCAGCTTCTCGAGGAATGGATTGCCGACCTGCACCGACGGCCGCTTCTCGTCGCTCCCGGTCCCAAGCTCGAAGCTCGCGAGAAGCGAAGCCCCGGCGATGCCGTCGCGGCCGGTGTCCGAACCGACGAGATACACGGCACTGCCCGGTCGTGCGGTATTCGCGCGCGCCAGACGGTCGCGGCGCACAAGACCGACGCACATCGCGTTCACGAGGGGGTTCTCGAGATAGCAGGCCTCGAACGAGACGTGCCCGCCCACGTCGGGGATGCCGACGCAGTTCCCGTAATAGGAGATGCCGCCGACCACGCCCGACAGGAGGCGTCGCGTCCGCGGTGCGCTCGGCGGCCCGAAGAACAGCGCGTTCAGCACGGCGACGGGACGCGCCCCCATCGCGAAGACGTCGCGCAGGATCCCGCCGACTCCGGTGGCCGCGCCCTGATAGGGCTCGACCGCCGAGGGATGGTTGTGGCTCTCGACCTTGAACGCGCAGAGGAGTCCGTCGCCGAGATCCACGGCGCCGGCGTTCTCGCCGGGGCCGAGCACGACGCGCGCTCCTTTGGTCGGCAGCGTGCGCAGCAGCTTCTTCGAGTGTTTGTACGCGCAGTGCTCGCTCCACATCGCCCCGAACATCGCCCATTCGAGCGCGTTCGGCTCACGGCCCACCAGAGCGCGCACGCGGGCGCCCTCGAACGACGTGAGGCCGACCTCGCTCGGGATGTCCAACTTAGGCTGCGCCGCTTCCGTCCCCGTGAGCATCGGGGACGAGCTCATGCCGGGGTGTCGGCCCCGATGAAGCGCTCGATCTGGTCGGCGAAGGCGAGCAGATCGGCGACGCGGGTCTGGACCTGCGTGTACACCTCGTCGATGTCCGTCTGCTCGCGGTCATACGCGAGCAGGTTCCGCAGGTTCGCGAGGTGCTCGAGCCGATACGCGAGCTGCTTGTCGATGATGCCGTGCTTGCCGATGGCGTCGAGGATGTCGTGGTAGGCCTCGGGCTTCGGCAGCGCGAGGGCCATGACCAGGTAGGCGCCGGTCCCGAAGAGCAGCTCCACCGCCTGCTGCAGGTACCACTGCGCGAGCCCGTAGAGCTTGGGGTCGGAGCGGAACTTGGCCCGCTCGATCGGACGGAGGTCCGAGAGGAGCTGCGTGTATTCGCGAAGGCGCGCAAGGCGCGCGAACACGTACTCGGCGTCGATCGCAAAGCGCTCGCCCTTGGTGCGCTCCGCCAGCGCCTTGCTCTGGATGTCGTCGTATTTCTGGAACTCGAGATACTCCATGACCGCGCGCGCCTCCCACTGGACCCGGCGCTTGTGATCGCGCTGGAACAGGAGGCTCCAGCTGCGGATGACCTGCGCGCGCTGGAGGAGAGAGGCCTGGTTGAGAATGACGACGTCGAGGCCCTCGGTCTCAAGGGTCTTCGAGAGCTCGCTGACGAAGTAGACCTGGTAATCGAAGAATTCGTTGGTCTTGACCTTGTCGAGCAGAAGGAGGCCGACGCTCTGGTCGGCGAACGCGCCGGCCAGCTTGCGCGCGGCGGGGGTGCCCTGGCCGTAGGCAGCGTCGACCGGGCTCGTCTGAAAGAGCGACTGGAGCTGGGCCTGCTTCTCGAAAAGGTCCATCTCTATACCTATCTATATATGGCAGGAGCCGTACCCGCCAGAGCCGGCCCCAGATTGGCGAGGACCCGATACCCGTCCGTGCCTCCCAGCAGGGCTTCCGAGCACCGTTCGGGATGCGGCATGAGGCCCACGACGTTGCGTGCCTCGTTGCAGACGCCGGCGATGTTGGCGAGAGATCCGTTCGGATTCGCGGCCAGCGTCGCCGCGCCGCGCGCGTCGGTATAGCGGAACACGACCTGGCCGCGCGCCTCGACGTCGGCGAGTGTCCGGTCATCCGCGACCCAGCAGCCCTCGCCGTGCGCGATCGGCATCCGTAGGACAGCGCCGCGCAGGCCGGCTGTCCACGGCGTCCTGTCGGTCTCGACCCGCATGTGGACCCAGTCGCAGCGGAACTCGAGGCCGCGGTTGCGCACCAGCGCACCGGGCAGGAGCCCCGCCTCGCAGAGGATCTGGAAGCCGTTGCAGGAGCCGAGCAGGAGCTTGCCGGCCTCGGCGAAGCGGCGCAGCTCGCGCGTCGCCGGCGAGATCTTCGCGATCGCGCCGGCGCGCACGTAGTCGCCGTAGGTGAAGCCGCCGGGCACGATCGCGGCGTCGTAGCCCGCGAGGTCGGCGTCCTCGTGCCAGAGGATGTCGCTCTCGACGCCGGGAACGAGTGATAGCGCGTGCCGGAAGTCGCGCTCGCTCCAGGTGCCCGGGTAGCGCAGGATGGCGACTCTCATGTCTTGCTCGACACGCTTGCGACTCGGAAGCCAGCGACCGCGAAGTCCTGATCGAAGGTGAGGGCCTCAGTGATCCGGAGCGAGCGCATCACGGCGAAGCTCGCGGCGTCGACGAACGAATAAGAGCGCTCGTCGTGGCGGCGCAGCCACCTGATCGCATCGTCTTCAAGGTCCTCCGTCACGAAGATCGTGCGGACCCTCGGGGAGCGCTCCAGTCGGTCGAGGAAATCGACGGCGTCTCCGTGACCCGAACGGCGCCGCAAGAGTGTCCAGGTTTCACCGCGAACGTGATTGGTCGTGACCAGCGATCCCGCGGCGTGTTGGCGAAACAGGGCCTTGGCTTCGACATGATTCGTGTCCTGACGGTCGCCGAGGGCGACCCAGAACGCGGTGTCGACGAAGATCACTTCGCCTTGCCACGCCGAGCGGCGCGCACGCCTTTGCCTACCGCATTTCGCCGTGTGTCCCCACCGGCGTCTCCGTACACGATGTCGTCGATCTCCCTCGGATCCACCGGCTCGAACGAATACCGACCGGCCATCTGCCAGAGAGGATCGGCCTCAAGCGGCGGCAATGGCTTCACGTGCTTGCGCACGAACTCGCGTATGAGCGATGCCTTGGAACGACCCTCGCTGTGCGAAAGACGTTCGAGCTCCGCGTCGAGGTCTTCGTCGATAAGGATCTGGAGCCGCTTCATCACTGTTGAGCATACATCACTTTCATGACGTATACATCATCAGGTCTCTTTTTTGGACCTTTTCACTTTTCGCCCTTCTGCTTCAGCTCGCCGTACACAACGTCGTCCACAGGCGCGGGCTCGAACGATGCCGCACCCTCAAGGTCAAGCTCGTACGTGTAATCCTCGATCACCGGATTGGCCAGCAGCTCGGTCCCCATGAGCCGGACCGCGTCGCGCGCCGCCGTCTCGTCGGCAGCGTCGAACGTCACGACGATCTCCTTGCCGGTCCGCACGTCCGAGACGGCAAGGCCGAGCGAACGCAGCGCGCCGCTGATCGCCTCGCCCTGCGGGTCGCGCACCTCGGACTTCGGCAGGACGCGGATCGTCGCGACGAACCTCATCCGAACCACTCCTCGCCGGTGAGCTTCGCGTAGCACTCGCGATAGCGCTGGCTGGTGCCCGCGACGACCTCAGCTGGGAGGGCCGGCGCCGGTGGTTCCTTGTTCCAGCCGCTCTCGCTCAGGAAGTCGCGCACGTACTGCTTGTCATACGACGGTGGCGAGCCACCCGGCTTGTACGTCGCGGCGTCCCAGTAGCGCGACGAGTCGGGTGTGAGCGCCTCGTCGATGAGCGTGAGCTTCCCGTCGTAGAACCCGAATTCGAACTTCGTGTCCGCGAGGATCAGCCCGCGCCCGAGCGCGTACGCGTGCGCCTTCCGATAGAGCTCGAGGGTCGTCTGCTCGAGATCGTTCGCGAGCTCGGTGCCGACCAGCGCCGCGAGCTGCGCGCGCGAGATGTTCACGTCATGGCCGGTCACCGCCTTCGTCGCCGGCGTGAACATCGGCTCGTCCAGCCGTTGCGACTCGTCGAGGCCCCTGGGCAGCGCCTCGCTCGCGACCGTTCCGAGAGCCCTGTATTCGGTCCACGCGGAGCCGGAGATGTAGCCGCGCGCGACGCACTCGACGTCGACGCGCTCGCAGCGCTTGACGAGCACGGCACGGCCATCGAGCTCGGGGACTTCGCGGAACACCGCAGGTAGGTCGTCGATGTTCGTCGACAGGAGGTGGTTCGGGACGATCCGCTCGGTCCGATCGAACCAGAAGCTGGAGAGCTCGGTGAGCACGCGCCCCTTGTCGGGGATCGGGGTCGGCAGCACGACGTCGAACGCCGAGAGCCGGTCGCTGGCGACGATGACGAGGCGCTCGCCGCCGGCCTCGTACACGTCGCGGACCTTGCCACGACGGAACAGCGTCGCGCCTGGGACCTTGCTCTCGATCAGCGTCTTCACTCGGGGAGCACTCCCTTCAACCGCTCGCGCCACGTCACCGCCACATCCCGAGCGACCTCGGCCGCGAGGCCGCGGTAGTCCTCGGGGCGCTCGAGGATGCGACGCTCCTCGGGCGAGAGCCTGGTGAGATAGTCACGCAGCTCGGTGTCCTGGGCGACGACCTCGAGCACCGAGCGCGATCCGCGTTCGGCCTCGACCGTGAGCCGGCGCACCGCCTCGTGCGCATCGGGATGGCCGTACTTCGCGAGCAGCACGTAGAGCGGCTCGGCGACGATCGCGCCGCGCGACATCGCGAGGTTGGCCTTCAGTCGATCACGGTCGACACGGATCCCTTCGAGCGATCCAGCCATCCGCCCGGCGGCGTAGGCCGTCGCGGCGATGATCTCGCCCAGGAAGCGCTGCGAGGCGGAGTTGGTGAGATCGCGCTGGTGCTCGCTGATCTGATCGAGATACGTCGTGAGCACGCGTGGCGCCATCGCCTTCCAGATCGACTTCACGTTCTCGAACGACACGGGGTTGCGCTTGTGCGGCATCGTCGACGAGCCGACCTGGTCCGCGGCGAACGATTCCGCCACCTCGCCGATCTCGGTCCGCTGCAGGTGGCGCATGTCATCGGCGAGGTTCGCCATGACCCCGAGCGTGGTGACGCACGCATGCGCGAGATCGGTCCAGCCCTCGGGCTCGACGATCTGCGTCGAGCTCGACCGCGCGTGGAGGCCCAGCCCGCCGAGGAAGCGCCGCTCGAGCGCGCGCGGGTCGGCCGTGAGAAGGCCCACCGCGTTGTAGGCGCCGACGGCGCCGGAGAGCTTGCCGGGCAGGCGCCGCGCGACCGAGCGCAGCATCTCGACGCGGTCGCCGAGCCGCGAGACGTACTCGGCCATGGCGAAACCGAAGGTGATCGGCTCGGCGTGGCGGCCGTGCGTGCGCCCGATCTGTGGCGTGTCGGCCTCGGCCTCGGCGATGGAGATGCAGCGCGCGACGAGCGCGCCGAGAGCGGGCACGACGACGCGCTCGACGCATTCGCGGTAGCGCAGCGCGTTCGCGGTATCGACGATGTCGTACGACGTCGCGCCGAGATGCACGAAGCGCTTCGCCTCGTCGGGGACCTTGTCGCGGATGACGTTCACCAGCGCGCGCACGTCGTGGCGCGTCTTCGTCTCTTCTTCCGCGACCTCGTACGGCGTGACGAGGTCCGCGGCGCGCGCGATCGCGTCGGCGACGGCGCGGTCGCAGATACCCGCGTCGGCCATCGCCTGCGCGAGCGTGCCCTCGACGCGCGCCTGGTAGCGGATCTGTGCGGCGGCGGACAGGTAGGGCTGCAGCGCCTTGAACAGCGCGGCGTCGCCGCCGTAGAAGCGGCTGTCGATCGGCGAGATCGTGTCGAACCGGTTCTGGATGGTCATCCGGCGAGCACCTTCGCCGCCATCCCCTCGCGCAGCATGCGCAGCCGGCCGGCGAGCTCGTCGTCGGCGGTGGCGAGGATCTCGGCGGCGAGGATGCCGGCGTTGGCGGCGCCCGCCTCGCCGACCGCGACGGTCGCGACCGGAACGCCGCGCGGCATCTGCACCGTAGAAAGGAGCGCATCGAGGCCGCCGGCGACCGCGTTCGGCGCGACGAGCGGAACGCCGATGACCGGCATCGTCGTGAGCGCGGCGACCGCGCCCGCGAGGTGCGCAGCGCCGCCCGCGCCGCAGATGAACACTTTCACGCCACGGCGACCGGCCTCGTCGACGTGATCGCGCAGCGCGTCGGGCGTGCGGTGTGCCGAGAGGATCCGCATCTCGCAATCCACGCCGAGACCGCGGAGCGTCTCGATCGCCATCTTCATGACGGTCTCGTCCGACGAAGAGCCCATGAGCACGCTGACCAATGGCGTCACTTGACCACCGCCACCCCACCGCTCGTCGCGATGTCCGAACGATAGAACTTGCCGGTGAATGTGACGCGCTCCGCGCCTTGGTACGCGCGATCGCGCGCCTCGGCGACGCTCGAACCGCCCGCGACGATGTGCATGACGCGGCCGCCGGTCGTGATGAAGCCCCCTGACGGAGTCGATGCGGTCGCGCCGTGGAATCCGTACACGCCATCCGGAAGCTTGTCGAGACCATCGATCCGGTCGCCGGTCCGCGGCGACGCCGGGTACCCCTCGGCGCACAGCACGACGTCGACGAAAGCGCGCTGGCTGAAACGCAGCGGGTTGTGCGCGACGTATTCCTTCAAGTGCCCCTCACCGAGCGCCACCATGAGCTTCGCGAAATCGCCGCCGATGCGCGGCAGCGTCACCTCGGCCTCTGGATCGCCGAAACGCGCGTTGTACTCGAGCACCTTGAATCCGCTCTTGGTGCGGATGAGACCGGCGAAGATCACGCCGCGGTACGGCGTGCCGCGACCGGCGAGCGCCCGGGCGATCGGCGTGATCAGCTCGTCGGCGACGTGCTGCGCATCCTCGTCGGGCACCACGGTGGTCGGCGACGACGCGCCCATGCCACCGGTGTTCGGTCCGACGTCGCCGTCTCCGACGCGCTTGTGATCGCGGGCGGGCGGCAGCGCGATGACCGTCTCGCCATCCACGAGCGCTTGAAGCGAAGCCTCGTCCCCCTCGAGCACCTCTTCGAACACGACGCGCCCGCCGCTGGTGGGCGGGGTGCCGAGCGCCGTGATCGCCTCTTGCGTCGTCTGACAGACCGTGACGCCCTTCCCCGCCGCGAGGCCGTCCGCCTTCACGACGAGGGGCGCCTTCCAGAGATTCCGGTCGAGCGCGTTGCGCGCGTTCTGCGAGGTCGTGAAGGTCTCCCACCGCGGCGTCGGGACACCGGTCTCGGTCATGAGCTCCTTCGCGAACGTCTTGCTCCATTCGATCTTCGCGGCCTCCTTCGACGGCGCGACGACCGCGACGCTCGCGCGACGCAGGTGGTCGCCGATGCCTTCGGCGACGAGCTCGTCCGGTCCGACGATCGCGAGGTCGATCGCGGATGCCGCGAGATGCTGTTCCAGACGAGCGATGTCGCGCGGCGGGAAGTTGAGCACGCGCGAGAAGAGCGCGACGCCGGCGTTGCCGGGGACGACGTCGATGGTCGCGACGCTGTCGCAGCGCGCGAGGCGCCACGCGATCGCGTACTCGCGCCCGCCGCCGCCGAGGACGAGGCAGTTGAGACCCGGAGCGCCGAACGATCGTCCCGGGCTGCGTTGCTTGCGCTGCTCCTGGATGAGCTGCTGGACCTTCTCGCCGTGCTTGAAGTAGTCGCGGATCTGCTTCACGACCCGACTACTCCCACCCCTGCTCGATCTCTCGCCTGCGGCGAGGAGACAAGCTCAGGCTGGCCGGGTTCAGTCGTCGCAGCAAAACCGCTCCCCCTTCACTCCCACTCAATCGTCGCCGGCGGCTTGGACGAGATGTCGTACACGACGCGGTTCACCGAGGCGATCTCGTTCACGATGCGCGCGGACGCGCGGGCGAGCACGTCGTACGGCAGGCGCGCCCAGTCCGCGGTCATGAAGTCCTCGGTCGTCACGGCCCGGAGCGCGACGAGCGCGCCGTAGGTCCGGTAGTCGCCCATGACCCCAACGCTTCGCACAGGAGTGAGAACGGCGAAGGCCTGTGCCACGGTGCGGTAGAGATCTGCTGCACGGAGCTCTTCGAGGAAGATCGCGTCCGCCTGCCGCAGCGTGTCGAGCGACTCACGGTCGACCGGTCCAAGCACGCGCACAGCCAAACCCGGACCCGGGAACGGATGGCGCCAGAGGATGTCCTCGGGGATGCCGAGCTCGGCGCCGACCCGCCGGACCTCGTCCTTGAAGAGACGCCGCAGGGGCTCGACGACCTCGAGCGACATGACCTCGGGCAGCCCGCCGACGTTGTGGTGGGTCTTGATGCGCGCGCTCGTCTTCGACTCCCGAGAACGCGACTCGATGACGTCGGGATAGATCGTTCCCTGCACGAGTAGGTCGACGTCACCGACACGGCGCGCCTGCTCCTCGAAGCAGCGGATGAACTCCTCGCCGATGATCGTGCGTTTCTGCTCGGGATCGCTCACGCCCTCGAGCCGGCGGAGGAAACGCTCCGATGCGTCGACGTGCACGAGGCGCAGCCGGGGGCCGAAGGTCGCGACGACCTCCTCGGCCTCGTTCGCGCGCAGCAGCCCGGTGTCGATGAAGACGCAGGTGAGGCGATCGCCGATCGCGCGCGCGACGAGCGTAGCCGCGACGGCCGAGTCGACGCCGCCCGATAGGGCGCAGATCGCGTGCTTGTCGCCGATCGTCCGCCGGAGCTCGGCGACGGCTTCCTCAATGAACGCCGCCGGCGTCCAGTCGCCTTCACACCCGCACACGCGATAGAGGAAGTTGCGCAGCACCTCGGCGCCGCGCGGCGTGTGCATGACCTCGGGGTGGAACTGCACGCCGAAGCGGGTCCGTCCGTCGCTCATCGCCGCGAGCGGCAGGCGCTCCGTGCGCGCGATCCCATGGAAGCCCGGCGGGAGCCGTTTCACCGTGTCGCCGTGGCTCATCCAGGCGCGCTCGTGGTCGGAGAGGCCCTCGAAGAGACCGCCTGACTCGGCGATCTCGACCGTCGCTGGGCCGTACTCGCGCTTGCCCTCCGGCGCGACCTCGCCGCCGAGGACCTGCGCCATGAGCTGCATGCCGTAGCAGATGCCGAGGACCGGGTAGCGGCCATCGAGGATGGCGGGCTCGATCTGCGGCGCGTCCTTTTCGTACACGCTCGACGGCCCGCCGGAGAGGATCACGCCCACGACGCCGCGGCGCTCGAGCTCCTTCGCGCTCACGTCGTGTGGGAAGATCTCGCAGTACACGCGCGACTCACGGACGCGGCGCGCGATGAGCTGCGTGTACTGGGAGCCGTAGTCGAGGATGGCGATCGTCGCTCGGCGCTGCTGGGCGGACTCCCCCTCCGTCTTCTGGAGGCGGCTGTCCGGCGCGCTCACCTATTGATTATCGCGTAGCTGACCGCAGAGACGCCTGCCCGCAGGGCTGCCGCACGGACCGCACCTGAAAGCGACCGCGATCGGGACTAGCCTGCGCCCCGACGAAATAGGGGAGGCGCAAGACATGGATCCCAAGCCCGGCGACATCGTCCACTTCGAGATCAACACGCGAGACGCCGAACGCACGAAGAAGTTCTACAGCAGGCTCTTCGGGTGGAAGTACAAGGACTCGGATATTCCGGGGATCGAGTACTACCTCATCGACGGCGTCACGCCCGGCGGTGCGATCAACCCGCTGGCACAGGACTCGAAGGTCAAGGCCCCGACGGTCTACTTCGGCGTCGAGGACATCGACATCACGCTGAAGAAGGTCCGCGACGGCGGCGGCACCTGCGACGACAAGCAGCCGATCCCGGGTCAGGGTTGGTTCGCGGCCTGTACCGATCCCGACGGCAACTCGTTCTCGCTCTTTCAGAACGATCCCAGCGTGACCATGGAGACCGAGCACGCTCATGAGGGAGCGCGCGCCTAGCTGAAGAGGGCGAGCACCCGTCGCAGCGAGCCCGCCAACCCTCCTGGATACGTGTCGACGACGCCGGGATACGCTCGGGCGACCGCATGGAAGGTCAGCGTTCGCGAGACCTCGCCGATGCGGCGCCCGAGCTCCGCGGCGTCTCGCAGCTCCTGCAGCGACGCGCGATCGCTCCATGGCTCGAGATACGCGTCGCGAAGCGCAACGATCTCGGCGGCGTTCTCCGCACCTCCGGTCTTCTGTGCCGCGAAACGCAGCGTGACGGCCAGCGTCAAGAACGGATGCGAGACGCACGCATCGCCCCAGTCGAAGATCACCATGCGGCCGTCGCGCACGAGCACGTTGTTGTGGTGGAGATCGTCGTGCTGCAACGTATCGTCGATGCCGAGTGCGGCGAGCGCGCACAGCGCTTCCGCGAGCCTCGGGCGCAGGGACGCGAGCGCTCGTCGTTCGTCGGCCGTCAATCGGCCGGCACGGCGACCCGAGACCGCCGGCTCGTCGGCGAAGGCGTCATCGAAGCCCGCCAGCAGCGTCCCCGCGCGCCGGTCCGGCGTGCCGGACCCGATGATCTCGTTCGTCCGAGGTGTGATGTCACGTTGCAGCTGCGCGTAGCGCGGCAGGAGCTCACGCCACGCCCGAAGCAGATCGTCGCCCTCGAACACCTCGCCGAGCTTCTTTCCGCCCTCGGCGACGAGCATCCATGGCTGGCTCGGGTGCAGCGCGAGCACTTCGGTGACCAGACCCGGGAACACGCGATGCAGGAGAGCCGTGAGACGCGGCTCGTGTCGCTGCGTCGGTCCGCAGCACTTCACGTAGATGGCACCGCCCCTCGTCGCTACACGGAAGACCGTCGACCAGGGCCGCACGTGCACCTGCTCGATGGGTCCGTTGATCGCGACGCCGAGCGCACGACAGGTCTCGCGCGTCCAGTCGCGAGCCTCGGCGACGAGCGCGTCGGCGTCGATCTTTAGTAGCGGGTCGCGCCCGTGAACGTGAATGCCGCCAGCCGCAGCGCGGGCACGCGCTGGCACGACGCGGTCAGGCCGAACTGCTCCGCCGCGACGAGGAGACGCAGATCCTTTCCGATCGCCTGCACGCCGCGCCACGCCTCGTGATAGGACTGCGTGAAACGCAGGTTCTTGATCGGGTACGCGATCTCGCCGTTCTCGATCGCGAACGTTCCGTCCCGCGTCATGCCGGTCACGATCGTGCGCAGCTGGTGGACCCAGCGCGTGTAATGGAACCGCGTCACGAGCAGGCCCCTCTTGACTCCCGCCACGAGCTGCTCGTGCGACGCATCGCCTGGCTCGAGGCGCGCGTGCATCGGAGCCGAGGGCATGAACGGATTCGGCGGCAGCGCGTGCCCGGTGTTGCGCGCACCGGCACGGTGCGCGGTGTTCGAGTCGTACACGATCCCGCGCGCGACGCCGCGCTCGAGCAGCGTCACGCGCTCGCTGGGCTGTCCCTCGAAGTCGAAGGGTCGCGGAATGCCGCGCGGATCGAAGGGATCGTCGATGAGCGTGATCGCACCGGTGACCTCCTGGCCGAGCTTGCCCCCGACGAAGGAGCGACCTTCCTCGACGGCCAGCCCGGTGAAGTGGCCGCTCAGGAAAGCGACCATGTCGCGCACGCAGTACGGCTCGAGGACGACCTCAAACGTCCCCGGCTCCATGTCGCGTGGCCGCTGCGCCCGAACCGCCTTCGTGACGGCTTCTCGCGCGGCGCCGTCGACGTCGAGCGCGCCGAAATCGGGCGAGACGCGCTGCGCGAATGCGGAACCGTCGTCGCCGATCGCGCCGATCTGGACCTCAGCGTGCGTCTGTGGCCCGTACGCCCACGTGCCGGTGCTGCTCGCGATCGCGACCTCCTGCACGTTCGACGACACGAAGCCCGCGCACAGGAGCTTCTGCGCCTTCGCGGCATCGCACAGGAGCTTCGCGGCGCGGGCGCGCTCGAGCGGGGTCGCCTCCGCCGTCGCCTCGACGTACGCGCTGGGAGCGCCCGGGATCCGATTCGGTGGGGGCAGGCCACCGAACGTCGGATCTTCGGGCGCGCGTCGCGCGAGCTCGCTCGCCGCCTCCGCCGCGCGGCGCAGGCCGTCCTCGTCGAAACGATTCGTCGTCGCGGTGGCGCGCCGCTTCCCGACGACGACACGGATCGTGACGTCCGCCTCGCGCGACGTGACGTTCTGGTGGATGGCGGCGTTCGCGTAGCGCGTGAGCGACCCGGTGCGCGCGATGACGAGCGCGTCGGCCTGGTCGCCCTTCGCCGCCTTCAGCGCGCGCTGCGCGACGTCGCGCAGCTCCCGCTCGCCGAACAGGACGCCGCTCACTTGATCACACCGACCTGCACGTCGCGGAAGCGCGCGGGCGCCGCACCGTGCCCGGTGTGCGCGCCCTGACCGGGCTGGCCCTTACCGCAGTTCGGCGTGCCCCACATGACCCAGTCCCTCTCCGAGCAGACCGCGTCGCAGCTGCCCCAGAACTCAGGCGTGATCCCGGTGTACGTCGGGTTGCGCAACATCGCGCCACGCTTTCCCTTCTTGATCTCCCAGCCGATCTCGGTGCCGAACTGAAAGTTGAAACGCTTGTCGTCGATCGACCACGAGCGGTTCGTGTCCATCAGGATCCCGTCGTCGGTGTCCGCGATGAGATCGTCGAGCGTCCCGGCGCTCCCGGGCATCACCGACACGTTCGTCATGCGGATGATCGGCACGCGCTGCCAACCGTCGGCGCGCATCGTGCCGTTCGAGCGCGTTCCCAGCGCCGCCGCCGTCTCGCGGCTCATGAGGTAGCCGACGAAGAGGCCGGCCTTCACCGCCCATCCCTCGGAAGCGGGGACGCCCTCGTCGTCGAAGCCGAACGTGCCGAGGCCGCCCGGTGAGGTCGAATCGATGCGGATGTTCACCTGCTCCGAGCCATAGCGGAACGAGCCGAGCTTGTCGGTCGTGAGGAACGACGTCCCCGCGAAGGCGGCCTCGCTCCCGAGCGCGCGATCGAGCTCGATCGGATGGCCGCAGCTCTCGTGACACTGCAGCGAGAGCTGGTTGCCGGCGAGAATGACCGTCGTCCGAATGTCCTGGGGGCACGGCTTCGCGGTGAGGAGGGCAAGCGCCTCGTCGGCGACGCGTGGCGCGTTCGCGACCAGGTCCCACTTCGTGAGGACCTCCCAGCCGCCGGAGTTCTGATAACGCAGCCCATCCGGATAGCTGCGTATCTGCAGCTCGCCGTCGCCGACGGCCTCGGCCGCGATACCGCCGCCGACCTCGCACAGACGCTGCGTGATGTCCGCGCCCTCGGTCGAGAGGAACAGCTTGTCTTCGCGCCAGACGGAGTAGGCGGCGCGCGTCGTGCGCAGTCCCTTTCGTTCGCGCATCCTCCCCTCCGCGTCCAGGAGGAGACCGAGACGGTCGTCCACGCTCATCGCGAAGGGATCGACCTCGACCGGCGTCGCGTAGGTCGCGGTCTTCGGCTCGACCGGCGCGAGTGTGGCGTCGCGCATCTTCGTGATCGCGGACGCCCTGGCGATCTCGACCGCGAGCGCGGCGACGCGGTCGGCCTCCTCGGCGGTGACGACCTGCGACGCGGCGAAGCCCCACGCTCCGTCCGCGATCGCGCGGACGCCGAAGCCGAATGAATCGGCGCGGTCGGCGCTCTCGAGGCGGCCGTTCTTCACGAGGGCGTTCTCCTCGTCGCGGCGAACGAACCGCACGTCGGCGTACGAGGCACCGCGCTTTCGCGCCGTATCCAGAACGCGCTTCGCGAGATCGCGCTCGACCGAGAAGGAAGGCGCGCCGCTCGTCTTCGCGCTCACGCCTTGATTCGATAGTTGGGCGGTTCGGTCGTGATCCGCACGTCGTGGGGATGCGACTCGCGCAACCCCGCGCCCGAGATGCGCACGAACGTAGCTTTGGTGCGAAGGTCCTCGATCGTCGCCGCGCCGACGTACTTCATGCCGGCACGCAGGCCGCCCATGAGCTGATGCAGGAACGGCTCGAGCGCTCCAACGGATTTCACATGCGCCTCGACGCCCTCCGGCACGAGCTTCGAGAACTCGCCGATGTCCTGCTGCCCGTAGCGGTCGCGCGACGCCCCGCTCTTCTGTCCCGCGCGTGCCTGCATCGCGCCCATCGATCCCATGCCGCGGTACGACTTGAAGCGGCCGTCCGATGTTTCGGTGACCTCGCCGGGCGACTCGTCGACGCCCGCGAGGAGTCCGCCGAGCATCACCACCGACGCGCCCGCGCCGATCGCCTTCGCGATGTCGCCGGACTGCTGGATCCCGCCGTCTGCGATGACCGGGATGCCGTGACGCTCCCCGGCTTCGGCGCAGTCGAAGATCGCCGTGATCTGCGGCATGCCCGCACCGGCGACGACCCGCGTCGTGCAGATCGCGCCCGGCCCCACGCCGACCTTCACGCTGTCGGCGCCGGCCGCGATGAGCTCCTCCGTGCCGTCCGCGGTGACGACGTTACCGGCGATCACCTGCACGCGATGGCGTGCCTTCACCTTCTCCACCATGCGGATGACGCCCGCGGAGTGGCCGTGCGCGACATCGACGACGATGACGTCGACACCCGCAGCGACAAGGGCCGCGGTGCGCTCGTCCGCGTCACCTGACACGCCGACCGCCGCGGCGACGAGCACGCCGGCTTCCTTCGCGAGCGTCACCTCGCGCACCTGCTGCGCGATCGTGAGATTGCGGTGGATCACCCCGAGCCCGCCGAGCCGGCCCAGGGCGATGGCCATGCGCGACTCGGTGACGGTGTCCATCGCGGCCGAGAGGACGGGGATCTCGAGCGTGATGTCTTTGGTGAGCTGCGCCCTCGTGGACACCTGACTGGGGAGGACGTCGCTACGAGCCGGAATGAGGAGGACGTCGTCGAACGTGAGACCCTCTTTGGTGAAGCGCTCCCCCACGCGGCTCACGTGGGACGAAGTGTACCGGGGCGTTAGCGCTGCTGCTGTCGGGACTTCGCGAGACGCTCCCCGTACGCGGTGCCGCCCTTGGCCCAGAGGTTGAGCATCTCGATACGCTGCCTGGTCCACGAACGAGCGCGCCACCAGAACACGCCCGCGGCCGAGAGCGCGACCAGGCACGCGCCCGGCAGGACCACCGGCTGCAGGTCCATGAAGAGATCGAGCCGGTGCGCGACGATCGCGAGCGCCACGAAGACGAGGGCCTCGATCTCACCGAGCAGGATCAGAAAGATGAGGGCGAACGACGCCGCGCCGAAGGACTTCTTCAAGCGATGCGGGAAGGCGACGTCCAAAAGGCCGCTCATCGAGGGCGGATTCTAGAGCAGCGTTGCGCTGCGTTCGGGTCCGATGCCGACCATACCGATCGGCGCGCCGACCGTCGCTTCGATACGCATGAGATACGCACGCGCGGCATCGGGAAGATGCGCGCGGTCCACGACGCCGGTGAGCGGATCGCACCAGCCTGCGAGCTTCTCGTAGCGAGGCACGGCACGTTCGAGCACCGCCGTGGGCGGCATGTCCGTCGTCAAAGCGCCGTCCACGTCGTAGCCGACGCAGAACGGGATCTCGCGATACGCGCCGAGCACGTCGAGCTTCGTCACGGCGAGCTCGGTGAACGCGTTGAGACGGTGCGCGTGACGCGCCGCGACCGCGTCGAACCAGCCGACACGGCGTGGCCGGCCCGTCGTGGCGCCGTATTCGTTCGCGCGCTCGCGCAGCGCATCGCCTTCGCCGCGGGCCATCTCGGTCGGGAACGGGCCCTCGCCGACCGCGGTCGAATATGCCTTCACGACGCCGATGACCTTCGTGATGTAGCGCGGCGGGATCCCGGCGCCGACCGCGGCGCCGCCCGCGAGTGGGTTGGAGGACGTGACATAGGGATAGATGCCCCAGTCGAGATCGCGCATCGCGCCGAGCTGTCCTTCGAGCAGGATGCGTGCGTCGGTCTTGAGCGCGCGCTCGACGAGCGGGAGCGTGTCGACGATGCGGTCGCCGAGCGTCGCGGCCGCACCCAGCACGCCGTCCGCCACGGCCTTCGCATCGAGCGGAGCGTCGCCGAAGCGCTCGAGCACCTTCTTCTGGCGCTCGAGCTCGTGCGCGACGCGTCCGCGGAAGCGACGTTCATCACGCACCTCGTAGACCTGGATGCCGTGACGCGACACCTTGTCGGCGTACGCCGGGCCCACGCCCTGACCGGTGGTACCGAGCTTCTGCCGTCCGCGCTCGCGCTCGTCGAGGCGATCGATGGCGACGTGCCACGGCATGAGAAGATGCGCGCGATCGGCCACGCGCAGGTTGTCGGTGCTGATGCCGCTCCGCTCGAGGTTCGCGAGCTCCTCGCAGAGGACCTGGAGATTGACCACCGTGCCCGGTCCGACGATGCAGAGGGCGTTCGGATTGAAGATGCCCGACGGCACGAGATGCAGCTTGAACGTGCCGTGCTGGTTGACCACGGTGTGGCCGGCGTTGTTGCCGCCTTGATAGCGGATGACCACATCCGCCTCCTGCGCCAGGAGGTCCGTGATCTTGCCCTTGCCCTCGTCACCCCACTGGGCCCCGACGACGGCGGTCACTGGCACGTAGAGGGATGGTAGTCGCGCTTACTTCTGCTCGCTGAGGAAGACCGCTCCGAGCTTGACCAGTTCCAGCAGCGTGCGCGAGCGGACTGGCTCCTGTCTCCACCACAGGAACGCGTTCCACTCGGGATCGCGTGCCGGATAGTTGTGGAACGTGAGCCCGCTGGCCGCGAACGTGCGGTCGAACTCGTACGCGGCGCGACGCTGGTGGTACGGACTCGTCACGAGGATCGCGGAGCGCAGCTTGTGTTGGACCATGACCTTCGCGACTTCGGTCGCGTTCTCCTCTGTCGTTGCCGACGCCGGCTCGACGAGCGTGGCACCCTCCGGTACGCCCTGCCGGATCGCCTCCCGGCGCATGATCTCCGCGGAGCTCACCGACGCCGGATCGATCGCGGCACCCGAGAACACGATGATCGGCGCCCAACCCGCCTTCCACAGCGTGACCGCTGTGGCCGCCCGCGCACCGCTATCACCCGAGATCGCGACGATCGCATCGGCTTTCTCGAGCGGGTCTTCGACCGCGAGCCAAGTGCCGAGGAGTAGAAAGGCGGCCAGTCCAGTGCCGACGGCGAGAAGGACACCGACGAGAACGCCGCCCAGGAATCTGCGCATGCCCCGAGGCTATCGCGAGTGGCGGAGGGCCTTGCGTCAGGCGGGTGGCGCTGCGGTCGGTGGCGGGGCGCTGCGGCGCGCTTCGAAGCACTCGGAGCAATACACAGGCCGGTCGGTGCGCGGCTCGAACGGTACCTGCGCCGGCTTGCCGCAGTTGCTGCAGATCACGTCATGCATGTTCGCCGCCCGTGCTGCCGCGCGCTCAGCCTTCGCTTTCTTACGACAGTCGGGGCAGCGCTGCGGCTCGTGGAGCAGGCCCTTCTGTTGATAGAACTCCTGCTCACCCGCCGTCCACACGAAGGCATTGCCGCACTCGCGGCAGGTCAGCGACTTGTCGGCGAAGGCCATGGTCATCGCGTCGGTTTCCGCGCGGAATCGTACGCCGCGCAGTCAGGCGGTCAAGCGGACGCGGCTGTGCGGCGTAGCCCTTCTACCAGCGTCGTCCGCGGCTGCCAGAGCCCGTCACGGGCGGCTTTCGACGCGTCGACGCACGAGCGCTCGATCTCGGCCGGGCGCGCGGCGGTGTGCGTGATCCCCTGCGGCCGGCCGAGGATCCCGCTGAGCGCGGCGATGAGATCGTTCACGCTCGTGGCCACGCCCGTCCCGATGTTGTACAGGCCATGCCAGGTGCCGGCGACCGACGCCAGGACCGCGTCCACGACGTCGGCTACGAACACGTAGTCGCGCTGCGCGCTGCCGGCGCCGTACACCACGAGCGGCTCGCCGCTACGCCACAGGGCCAGAAAGATCGCGACGACCCCGCCCTCAAGGTCCTTGCGCTGGCGCGGTCCATAGACGTTCGCGAGACGCAGCGTGATCGACGGGACGCGGCTGGCGGCGACGATCTGCTCGGCCTCCGCCTTGTTCTTTCCATAGTTCGACGGTGGTTCGACGGGTGTGTCCTCGGCCGCGCAGTCGGTCGTCTCGCCGTAGATCGCGCCGCCGGTCGAGAGGTTCACGAGCATCCGCACGCCGAGCTCGTCGGCGATCCTCGCGACGTTCCGCGTGCCGTCGACGATCACGCGGCGGTAGAGCTCGGGCTTCTCCATCGACTCGACGACCTTCGTCTTCGATGCGGCGTGGACGATCGCGTCGAACGGCTCACCACGCAGCGCCCCGCGTAGCCGCCGCTCGTCGGACACGTCGGCGACTCGCAGCGGCACCGTCGTCGCGACGTTGGCGCGGGATCCCGTCGAGAGGTCGTCGACAGCGACGACGGTGTCGCCGCGTGCCACGAGGGCGTCGACGATCGTGCTGCCGATGAAGCCTGCGCCGCCGGTGACAAGTACCCGCATGTGTGCGGCTGCTCCTTTTTCCACAGGTGTGGACAACGTTCGGTGGATACCACCGTGGGCGCGAGAAAAGCGGTGGACCGACGCGGCGGTGTTCTGGGGATAGTGACCTAGGCGGGTCCACCCTTCTCAGTCACCCTTTGGTCCTATCGCGAGGGATCCCCAAGGCGCATTTCATCGGGATTTCTGGCGCATTGACACAGAACGTATGTTCTAGCCTGGCAAAGACTCTGCACTGGGAGACGGCATGACGCTGGAGAGCTCCGAACGGGCGCT
The DNA here is from genome assembly GCA_036000705.1 of Candidatus Limnocylindria bacterium. Lineage (GTDB taxonomy): Bacteria > Chloroflexota > Limnocylindria > P2-11E > P2-11E > CF-39. Next base: position 28,625 of record DASYUY010000012.1, read on the forward strand.
TCCGTATGACGAGGTGGCTGAGCAACAGGTGCTGGGCAGCCTCCTCATCGACCGCGACGCGATCTTCAAGGTGGCCGACCTGCTGCGGAAGGACGACTTCTATCTCGCGAAGCATCAGCGCATCTATGGGACCGTTCAGTCGCTGCTCGAGCGCCGCGAGCGCATCGATCCGCTCACCGTGCAGATCGAGCTGGCGCGCCGCGAGGAGCTCGATCGCGTCGGCGGGCCCGCGTACCTGCGCGAGCTCACCGAGCTCGTGCCCACCGCGGTCGAGATCGAGCGACACGCGCGCGTCGTGCGCGACCACGCCATCCTGCGCCGCCTGCTCGGCGCCGCGACCGCTGTCGCGGCCGACGCGTACGGAGAACCGACCGACATACCGCTCGCGCTCGATCGTGCCGAGCAGCGCATCTTCGCCCTTCGCGACGAATCCGCGAACGTGCAGCTTCGGCACATCCAGTCGGCGCTGCAGGAGAACTTCGATCACCTGAGTCAGCGGATGGAGCGCCCGTACGAGGTGAGCGGCATCCCCTCGGGCTTCCGCGAGATCGACTTCTACACCGAGGGCTTCTCGACCGGTGACCTCGTCGTCATCGCAGCCCGCCCATCCGTTGGCAAGACGAGCCTCGGACTCGCGATGGCCTTCAACATGGCGAAGCGCGGCCACCCGACGCTCGTCTTCTCGCTCGAGATGGACACCAAGCAGGTCGTCTCGCGATTCCTCGCGATGAACAGCCGCACCGACCTGCTGGCGTTGCGCACCGGGAACGTGTTCGACACGGAGGCCGCGTCATCGCTCGCGGGCCTGCCGATCCTCATCGACGACACGCCGGGCCTTTCGATCATGGAGCTACGCACGAAGGCGCGTCGAGCAAGCACCCACGATCGTCTCGAGGTGCTCCTGGTCGACTACATCCAGCTGATGCGCACCGGCGAGCACGAAGAGAACCGCGTGCAAGAGATTGCGACGATAACGCGCAATCTCAAGTCGCTCGCGCGCGAGCTCAACGTCGTCGTCATCGGTCTGTCGCAACTGTCACGCGCCGCGGGTGACTCAGGCGTTGAGCCGAAGCTGTCGACCCTTCGTGAATGCGTCACTGGCGACACGCTCGTGTGCCTCGCCGACGGTCGCCGGCTGCCGATACGCGAGCTCGTGGGCACCACGCCTGAGGTCCTATCGGTTGAGGCGGGGCGCATCGTCACCGCGACAAGCGATCTGGTTTGGTCTGTCGGACGGCGGCCCGTTTACCGAGTACGTCTTGCGAGCGGGCGCGAGATCCGCGCGACTGCCGACCACCGTCTGTACGGGTTCGCTGGTTGGCGGAAGGTCCGAGAGCTCCGCGAAGGCGATCGTCTCGCGATTGCCCGGGGCGTGCCAGAGCCCAGTCAGACGATCGAATGGTCGGAACCGCGTGTCGTTTTGCTCGGACAACTCATCGGCGACGGCAGCTACCTCGTTCATCAGCCTCTTCGGTACACGAGCAGCTCGGCCCAGAACCGCGATGTTGTCGCTCGTGCCGCAATCGACGAATTCAACGCGATCGTCTATCCGCAAAAACCGATCGGGAGTTGGCAGCAGCTCTACATCGGCAACAACGGCAACCGCTGGCACCCGGCGGGCGTGAACGCTTGGCTGCGCGAACTCGGGATCTTCGGACAGCGTTCACACGAGAAGCGGCTACCTCGCGATGTATTCCGACTTGCGAATCGGCAGCTCGCGGTCCTCCTGCAGCATCTCTGGGCCACGGATGGGACGATCAGCGTCTCAAAGCCCGGTCGACGCGGAGGTCACAGCGTTTATTACGCGACCAACAGCATTGGTCTGGCGAGGGACGTCGCGGGGCTACTGCTCCGCTTCGGGATCGTCACTCGAACCTACGAGGTCGAGGAAGAAGGCTTCCTTCCCGGATACCAGGTCAATGTCTCCGGCGCGGACGCCCGGCAACGCTTTCTCGATCAGGTCGGCGCTTTCGGCCCGCGAGTCGAGCCGGCGGCCGCACTCGCCGACGCGATTTTTGACATAGCTCCCAACACGAACGTCGACACGATCCCACATGAAGTCTTCGCATTCGTGCGCGAGCGGATGCGCGAGAAGTCGATCACACAGCGAGCCATGGCCGCGATGCGTGGAACCTCATATTGCGGCACCGCGCATTTCAAATTCTCACCGTCGCGGGCGACGGTCATCGAGTACGCCGCCTTGCTCGATGACGATGAGCTGTTCGCTCACGCGTCGAGCGATCTGTTCTGGGACAGCGTCGTGGATGTCCTGCCCGATGGCGAAGAAGAGGTCTTCGACCTCACCGTGCCGGGCCCGGCGTCGTGGCTCGCCGACGGCATCGTAAGTCACAATTCTGGCGCGATCGAGCAAGACTCGGACGTCGTTCTCATGCTCTGGCGCGATAAAGAGGACACCGCCGCGGGCGCGCCCAAGCTGATCCACGGCAGCATCGCGAAGAACCGCAACGGCCCGACCGGGATCTTCTCGCTTCTCTTCGCCGCCGAGCAGGCCAAGTTCTTCAGCAAAGCGTCCGACGACGCGATGCCGGTATGACGGTCGACTACGGCCTCGAGCGCGGCACGCCGAAGCCGCCGCCGGAGAATCCCGAGGCCGAGGCATCGCTGCTCGGCGCGGTCCTCATCGATCCCGCGGTCTACGAGGACGTCGTTCGTGGCCGTATCGCACCAGCCTCGCTCTCGCGCGAGCAGCATCGTCTTATCCTCGGCGCCGTCGAGCGTGTCGCCGACCGAGGTGAGGCGCTCGGCTTCCAAACTGTCCAGGCCGAGCTCGCGGCGCGCAGCGAGCTCGACGAAGTCGGCGGGGCGCAGTTCCTCGTCGGCCTCATGCAGAACGTACCCACGGTCGCGCACGCCGAGTCGTACGCGGCGATCGTCGAGCGCACCGCGTTGCTGCGCCGGCTCATCCAGGCGGCGAACGAGATCGCGCACCTCGCGCTGACGCGCGAGGACGCCGAGAGCGCCGTCAGCGACGCGCAGGAGCTGCTCTTCGCGGTGAGCGAATCGAGCCTGCACCGCGACGTCGTCCCGCTCGAGATCGCGCTGCGCCGCTTCGCCGACCAGATCACCGCGCGCGGCGACGATCAGCGGCAGGGCGTGCCCACCGGATTCGAGCATCTCGACGCGAAGACCGGCGGGTTCCAGCCGTCCGATCTGATCATCATCGGAGGCCGCCCCGGCCTCGGGAAGTCGAGCCTCGCGCTGAACGTCGTGTGGCACGCAGCGGTGACCGCGCGCAAGACATGTGCGGTGTTCTCCCTCGAGATGACGGAGCTGCAGGTCGTGCAGCGCCTCATCTCCATGACCGCGGAGATCGACGGGAACCGCATGCGCCGCGGCCGCCTTTCGGAGCGCGAGTTCGAAGCGATCAACAGCGCGTCGAACCAGCTGCAGCGGGCGCCGATCTTCATCGAGGAGTCGAGCCGCCTGACGGTGACGGACATCCTCGCGAAGTCGCGGCGGCTCCAGGCCGACCGCGGCCTCGACCTCGTCGTCGTCGACTACCTCCAGCTCATCGAGGGCGCGGGCGACGACGAGGGCCGGGTGCAGGAGATCGCCGTCATCACACGAGCGTTGAAGTCGATCGCGCGCGAGCTCGAGGTCCCGGTCGTGGCGCTCTCGCAGCTGTCACGTCAGATCGAGACCCGTGGCACCGAGCCGATGTTGTCGGATCTGCGCGAGAGCGGCGCCATCGAAGCCGATGCCGACCTCGTGCTGTTCCTCTGGCAAAAGGACCGCAAGGACCGCGACGAGAGCGTCGTGCGGCTCAAGCTCGCGAAGCACCGTAACGGACCCACCGGCGACTTCGACCTGCACTTCCAGTCCGAGCTGACGCGCTTCCGCGACCTCGGCGAGACAAGGGGGGACATCTGATGAAGGTCCTGTTCGTCGCGGGCTTCGGCCCGATCGTGCGCGACATGGGCACGTCGCTCCGTCTGTACCGCGAAACCCTCGGCCTGCCGATCGTCGAGGGCGAGGACGTCTCGACCGAGAAGGTCGACGGCGTGAAGCACTTCGGTCTGTGGCCGCTCGACGACGCGGCCGAGTCCTGCTTCGGCAAGCGGGAATGGCCGGCGCACATCGCCGCGCCGCAGGCGTGGATCGAGTTCGACGTGGACGATGTCGCGGCTTCCGCCGAGGAGCTCCGCGCGAAGGGCTACCGGCTGCTCGTCGGACCCAAGACCGAGCCCTGGGGCCAGACCGTCGCGCGGCTCCAGAGTCCCGAAGGACTGTTGGTCGGCGTCACGATGACGCCGTGGATGCGGGAGGGCGGAGGACACTAGAGACCGTGAGCACCGAGCAGGCGTTCCTCCTCCTGGGAGTGATGCTGCTGATCGGGGCCGCGATCCTCTGGTGGACGCTGTTGCGCAAGCCGCCGGGCTAGTGCTCTGGTTCGATCGCGACCGTGACGTTCGCGCGAACGTCGGTTAGCAGGCGGATCTCGACCGTGTGGACTCCCAGCGACTTGAGCGGCTCGAGGAGATGGACCTTGGTCTTGTCGATCTCCATCTTGTGCTCCCGCTTGAGCGCGTCGGCGACCTCCTTGCTCGTGACCGAGCCGAAGGTCTTGCCCTGCTCACCCGCCTTGAGGCGGAACACGAGCGTCGTTTCGGACAGGCGCTTGGCAAGCGCCTCGGCCTCGTCGTGCGCGCGGTCCTGCTTCGCGCGCTTGGCATCACGCGCGCGCGCGAGCACCTTGAGCTCTCCCGCCGTCGCCTCGATCGCGAGGCCGCGCGGCAGAAGAAAGTTCTGCGCGTAGCCGTCGGCGACGTCCTTGACGTCTCCGGGGCGGCCGAGTCCGGCTACCTCGCGTTTCAGGATGACGCGCATCGGGCCGGGCTAGCTGCTGGGCTGAGTGGTCTCCGCGAGCGAGCCGTCCTGTTCGCTCTTCCGGAGCTCCATCTCCCATGCGAGTACCGATGCCGCAACGGCGACGATGCCCATGACGGTCAGCGCGCCGATGATCGCGAGCAGCGCTTCGATGACGTCGAACACACCACCCGAGTCCCGGTCGCTCATGAGTTATCTCCTTCGCGATCGCGTGACAGGATCCGGTCCAATGTAGCGCGAAGCTCGCTCGCTCGGCCCGACAGCACCCCCTGCGCACGCTCGAGGTCGTGCTTCAGCTCGTCGTCGTTCCGCGCGATGCGCCCCATGTGCTCCTCGACGACTTCCCTTGGCGCGTTCCGGATGAAGAAGTCGAGCCCGAAGATGAGGACGCCGAGATCGTCGAGCTGCCCGATGACGGGGATGAAGTCCGGAATGATGTCGAGTGGGAACACGAGATAACCCGCGATCGCGCCGAGGACCAGCTTCTGCCGCGTCGGGACCCGCGGGTCGCGTGCGAGCGCCCAGATGAGGCGCCCGTAAACCGGCATCTTGCGCATCATCTCGAGGGCCGCCTTCGGGTCTTTGGGCGGTCGGAAACCTCTAGCCACCATGCACCTCTCCCTGCGGGAATCGTGCCCGCAGCGCCGCGAGGGCCGCGGACAGGGCCGCGTCGCGCTCGCCTGTCCAGAACGAGACCAGGTAGCTCGCCTTGCCACCGCTGACGCTGCGCAGCTCGACGCTTGGAGGCGGCTCCTTCGCGATCCGCGGCGCGTCCCGAAGGGCCGCACGGATGTCATCGGCCGCGATCGGCTTGCTCGCGGCATCGACAACGAGCCACACGCTGGCGCGCCGGGTCGGGAAGCGCGTGAGGTTGACCACAGAGCTCGTCATGAAGGTGCCGTTCGGCACGATCACCTGCTGTGCGTCAACGGTGCGCAGCAGCGTCGTGCGGAAGGTGATCTCCTCGACCACCCCGTTGTATCCGCCGACCTCGATCGTGTCGCCGATGCGGAATGGCCGCTCCACGAGCACCCAGATACCCGCCAGGAAGTTCTTCAGGATGTCCTGGAGTGAGAGGCCGAGCACGATACCGACGACGCTGAATGACCCGAGGATCCACCCGAAGGCATCGCGTGTGTAGATGGCCAGGACGAGGAGCAGTCCGATGGTCAGCACGGCGACCTGGACCAGATTCCCGAGGAGGATCGTGACGTTCGCCTGGGCCCGCCCGCGCGTTAGCGCCCGCATCGTGGTGCGCCGCACCGCCCGGGCGAGAAGGATCGTCGCGATGATGACGAGAAGAGCCCAGAACGTGCGGGTCGCGTACTCGAAGACGAGCGCGCTATCGATGGGCACGCCCGGAGAATACCGACGGCTCGGCGAGCCGCAGAGCCTGGGGCGGCCCCGCTGCCGCGACGCAGGATCCCCGCAGCGTGCTTCGGGCGGGCGACTTGACAGGTGAACATCCGTTCGGTATGGTCCAAGCGTGACGAAACAGGACCAGCAGCGGGCAGACCGGATCCTGGCTTTCATCCGCGAGCGCATCGCCGAGCGCGGCTATCCGCCGACGGTGCGTGAGATCGCCGAGGCCGTCGGGCTCGCCTCGACGTCGGCGGTCCACCACCATCTCACCAAGCTGGAGAAGGAAGGCCGTCTCACCAAGGACGCCACGCGCTCGCGCGCGCTGGCCATTCCAGGCTCGTTCGGCGGTCGCGTCGTCTCGGCGCCGATCGTCGGCGAGATCGCCGCCGGTGAGCCGATCTACGCGCTCGAAGACAAGAGCGAAACCCTCTCGATCCCCGGCGAGCTCGCCGGCCGTGGTCGGGACACGTTCGTGCTGCGCGTCCGCGGCAAATCGATGATCGACGATCACATCGATGACGGCGACTTCGTCGTCGTTCAGCAGCAGAACACCGCCCGGGACGGCGACATCATCGTCGCGCTGCTCGAAGACAATCGCGCGACGCTGAAACGCTTCTTCAAGGAGAAGGATCGCGTGCGACTGCAGCCCGCGAACGGCGCGATGCAGCCGATCTACACGCGCGACATCCAGATCCAGGGCAAGGTCATCGGGGTCATTCGCCGGCTGGCCTAACCTCGGCCGATGCCCACGAAGACCGACCTCCCTGTTCTCACGCTCCGCGAGCTGAACCGCGCGCTGCTCGCGCGGCAGATGCTCCTCAGGCGCCAGCGCGTCGGCGTCGTAGATGCGATCGAGCGTCTCGCCTGCCTGCAGGGCCAGTGGGCGCCTTCACCATATGTCGCGCTGTGGACGCGTCTCGCGGGATTCAAACGCGACGACCTCCGTGCGCCGATCGACAAGGGCGAGGTCATCAAGGCGACGCTGATGCGCGCGACGCTGCATCTCGTCAGCGCTGCTGAATACCCAGCCTACGCGCTCGCCACGCTCGATGGCCGGTTCGCGGCCTGGCGTCCGCCGGGCGGTCCGGATCTGGCGGCGCTCAAGGACATCCACGACAAGGTCTTCGCATTCGCTGCGCAGACGCCTCGTTCGCGCGACGCGATCCGCGACCACATCGCGCGGGACGCGCCGAAGGACGAGCGGCTGCGCAACTGGTATCTCTGGGCGGCGGTCACGGCGAGCGGGATCATCTGGGAGAAGAGCGGCGCCTACTGGGAATACCGTCAGCTCGCCCGCTTCGTCGCGCCGCCCGCGAAGCTGCGCAAGGCCCCGAAGCCCGACGCGGCCTTCGACCTCGTAACGCGTCGCTACCTCGACGCGTTCGGCCCGTCGACCGTCGGTGACCTCGCGAACTGGACCGGCTGCCGCGTCCCTCCGCTACGCGAGGCACTCGGCCGCATCAAGGACATCCGCCGCTTCCGCGACGAGCGTGGACGCGCGCTCTTCGATCTCGCGAAGGCGCCCCGCCCACCTGCCGACACCCCCGCGCCCGCACGTTTCCTCGCGCGCTTCGACGCCGCGATCCTCGGCCACGACGCGGCCGAACGGACCCGGATCCTGCCGGCCGAATACAAGAAGCAGGTGATCTTCTCCGCGGAGGTATGGACGACTTTCCTCGTCGATGGCTTCGTCGCCGGCCGGTGGAAGATCGTCGCCACGCCGAAGCAGGCGGTGCTCGAGCTGCTGCCGTTCAAGAAGCTCGCGAAGAGCGACCAGGCCGCACTGGTCGAGGAAGGTGAGCGGCTGGTGCGCTTCTACTACCCTGAGGCCACGGCGCACGGAGTGAAAGCGTGAGCCCGCGCGCAGCGGCGGACGCACCGGTGCTCAGCGCGCGCGAGCTGAACCGCGCCACGCTCGCGCGACAGCTGCTCCTCGAACGGGAATCACTGCCGGTCGTGACCGCGATCGAGCGGCTCGCCGCACTGCAGGCCCAGTGGGCGCCATCGCCATATGTCGCGCTCTGGTCGCGTCTGGTGGATTTCAAACGCGAGCGCCTGTGGAACGCGATCGAGAAGAGCCACACCGTCATCCGCGCTCGCCTCATGCGCGGGACGCTCCATCTCGTCAGCGCGCGCGACTTCTACGCGTGGGCCGTCGCGACCCAGGACCTGCAGCGCGGCGCGTGGAACCGGCTGCAGGTCGGACGCGGCGTCGACCCCGCCGCCGTCGCGAAGCTCGCCGCCGCGTTCGCCAGAGAACCGCGACTGAAGGAGGACGTCGTCGCGCACCTGAGCGAGCGCCTCGGCTCGTTCGGCGGTCCCTACAAGTGGCTGATCTGGCGGTTCGTGAGCGCCCACGCCGACCTCGTCTCGGCTCCGCCGGGAGGCCACTGGAGGTACGGCGGCACCGATGCGCCGTACGTCGCGGCACGCCACTGGATCAGCGGCGGATCGCGACCGTCCGAGGAGGACGCGATCGAGCTGCTCATCCGCCGCTACCTGCGCGCATTCGGGCCGGCGAGCCTGGCGGACATCGCGCAGTTCGCCGGACAGGTCCCGGCGCGGATCCGGCCCGTCCTCCAGCGTGTCGCGCCGTCACTCCGGCGCTTCGCCGACACGGCAGGCCGACAGCTGTTCGACCTGCCGCGCGCACCTCGCCCTGCCGCGGACGTGCGCGCACCGGTCCGCTTCCTCCCGCGCTACGACGAGCTGCTGATCGGCTACGAGCACCGTGACCGTGTGATCGCGGCCAAGCACCGTCCGGCGGTGTACACGAAGAACGCCATCATCGAGGCCGTCTTCCTCATCGATGGACTGGCGGCGGGTACCTGGGCGCTCGTCACGTCGAAGACCGATGCCGTCGTGAGCGTCCGTCCCTTCAACGGCCTCGCGCGCGCGGACCGCGCCGCCGCGACGCTGGAGGGCGAGCGTCTCGCGCGGTTCATCGCGCCGGACGCGAAGACGCACGGCGCGCGGATCGCACGAACATGACGGTCGCCGAACGCCGCGCCATCCTGCACTGCGACCTCGACGCCTTCTACGCGTCGGTCGAGCAACGCGACCACCCCGAGTACCGCGGCAAGCCGGTCATCGTCGGCGGCGGCCCGAACGACCGCGGTGTCGTTGCGGCGGCCTCGTATGAAGCGCGGGTCTTCGGCGTCCACTCGGCCATGCCGCTCCAGACCGCCGGGCGGCTGTGCCCCGATGGCATCTTCGTACCCGGCGACGGTCAACGCTACGAGGAGGCGTCGGATGCCGTCATGGCGCTGTTCGCCGAGCGGACGCCACTCGTGGAGCCGATCTCGCTCGATGAAGCGTTCCTCGACGTGACCGCCACCGAGCATCTATTCGGGGGCGCCGAGAACATCGCGCGACAGCTCAAACGCGATGTCCGCGAGAAGCTGGGTCTCGTGCTGTCGGTCGGCGTCGCGACGAACAAGCTGTGCGCCAAGATCGGATCGGACCTGAGAAAGCCCGACGGGCTTGTCGTCGTGCCCGCTGGGGGCGAGGAGGCTTTCCTCGCGCCGCTTGAGCTGAGCCGGCTCTGGGGCGTCGGACCAAAGACGCGCGAGGTCCTCGAAAGCTGGGGCCTCCGCACGATCGCCGAGCTCGCGGCGATGGACGTGGGCGTGCTCGAGGCGCGCATGGGCGAGCACGGCCGTCACATCTGGGAGCGCGCCCACGGTATCGACGAGGGCGTGGTCGTCGGCGATGGCAGGACGCCGAAGTCCGTCGGGCATTCACACACGTTCGACCGCAACACGCTCGACAGCGCGACGATCGAGTCCATGCTCCTGGCCCTCTCCGAAGGCGTTGGGCGGCGGCTCCGGGCGCAGCAGCTTCGCGGACGCACCATCACGATGCAGCTGCGCGTGGCGCCATTCGAAACGCGCACACGGCAGCGCACGCTCGCCGAACCAACGGACGAGGATCTCAAGATCTTCGCGACCGCGCGTCAATTGCTACGCGACGCGCTCGCAGAGGATCGGCGGGATGGTCGGACCAGTCCGGTCCGTCTTGTCGGCGTGACTGCCTCCGGGATCGAGGTCGGCAGACAGATGGGCCTCTTCGATCACGTGCGCACGACCCGGCTCAACGCCGCGCTCGATGCGGTGCGCGAGAGGTTCGGCGACGCGGCGCTCGATCGCGCGAGCGCGCGGTTGCGCGAACGGCGTCGCTTCTCGGATCGCAGGACGAGGAAAACGACATGAGTGTCGACGACATGTGGATAACGTGCTCCGAACGTGTGGATGAACCTGTGGATAAGAACGTGGACGAAAAGCCTTGTTGCTTCGGTAGTGGGTGCCGATGATGCGCCAGTTCACATCGAGGGGAGGGACGGGTGAGTGACGAGAGGATCGCGCAGGTGGCGATCGATTTCATCGCCTTTTGCTTCGAGCGAAAGGCGGCCGGCTGGCCCGTCTTGTACGACGAGATGTGCTACGTCGCCGGCAAGCGGCTGTACCGCGGCCTTGGCTACGAGGAGCTAGAGGAGGCGGGACTCGACTTCACGCTCGCGGGTCTCGCAAGGACCAGCCGATTGGTCAACGAGGTGACCAGACAGATGCGACGCGGGGCGTTGGCAGCGACCTAGCGACTGAGATAGGCCACACCGGCAGAGGCGGCGAGTGAAAGGAAGCGCACTCGCCGCCTCTTTTTTCGCTCTGTCAGAATGGTGAGGCGCGAGGGGAGCACAAACGCTTTCCAGCGCATGGTCCCGTGGTGCAGCGGCCTAGCATACGTCCCTGTCAAGGACGAGATCGCCGGTTCGAATCCGGTCGGGACCGCGGCTGCAAGGTAGCGATAGCGAAGAGCGGCGCAGTTTCCGGTCGCGGCCGCACCGACACAATCGTGCCGCCGGAAATCCGGATGCGATTGAACATCGCCCAGATCATCCGTTTGCGGTTCTGATTCGAAGCCGCTGCCCACGCTGCCGGGATGTCTTGAGCAAGCCGCGTCGCCTCGAGGATCCGATGCTCTTCCGGTGCCTGCTCACATACGCTGCATGTCGCTCGTGGATATCCCTAGCCGGTTGCGGCGTCCTCCGCAGTCGGGCCGGGGCGTGCGTGGCTGACGACGACGATGCAGTAGCTCGACGAGATCGACGACGTACTTTCCGGCCTCGACATCGAGCTCCTGGTGCAGCTGCTCGATCGTGTCGTTCACAACGCCAGCGAGGAGTACCTCGGGGCACGCGTTGATCACCTGGCGACCGTCATCGTTGTTCACCACTCAGGGCGGCTCTATCCCGAGGCGATCATCTTCACGACAACCGCGGCCGAAGAAGGGGAGAAATAGGAGATTTCGTGCGTCAGTTCACCACTTCGAATCGGAGGTGTGTGGCGCCCGGTGTCTCGATCGAACTGAGCCTCCGCAGGTCGATCCCCTCAGGATCGAGACCCTCGAAGAGCCGGACGCCGCCGCCGAGGAGCACGGGGACCAGGTGGATGTTCATCTCGTCCAGCAACCCGGCCTTCAGATACTGCCTGATGATGTTCGCTCCGCCCCAGACACCGACGTTCTTGTCGCCGGCGGCGGCACGGGCCAGCTCGAGTGCGGCCTCGATCCCATCAGTCACGAACGTGTAGGTCGTACCCCCCTGCATGGGCAGAGGCTCTCGCGCTTTGTGAGTCACTATGAACACCGGCATGTGATACGGGGGAGGATCGCCCCACGGCTCGAACCCGGCGTCGAACATCCGCCTCCCCATCAGGACTGCCCCGGTCGACTTGAATATCTCGTCCACGATCGCGGCGTCGGTCTCCGTCTTGGCGTCGAACTGCCAGTCGGACAGTCGACCTGGGTCGTTCCCCTCCAACGGGGTTCCGACGCTCGCCTTGGGATCAGTGATGAAACCGTCGAGCGACATCGAGACATATGACGTGACTTTGCTCATGACAACCTCCTCATCGCATCGGTCTTTGAAGAGTTAGACGGCTCCCGGATACGAAGTGGTCGCGCTCGAACCGCTCGGCCTGCGCATCGCTCTTGCCGGAGAACATCCAGTCGTGGACGCTGGCCCCTGCCCCTTCGCCCATCGGTTGCTCCGTGCTCACGTTGGGCCCGGCGACGAACCCGTCCAGGGACATGGACATCTCCAGGTAGACGGTTCCTCGTCTCACGCCATCCCCCTCATCTCCGCTCGCTCAGGTCGCGGGCCGTGTTTGGATCCTGGCCACGAGCCCGTCCAGGCACTCGTTCCAGCCTTCGGTGAACCCTCGTTCGACGTCGCCGGAGGGGACCCCTCGTTGCGTGAGCGTGAGGAGCGTCCGTCCATCCAGCCATTGAAGGCTGATCTCCATCAGCGAGTCGACGTGCGATCCATCCGGCCACT
>DASYUY010000013.1:0-57850 GCA_036000705.1 Candidatus Limnocylindria bacterium
GTGAGATACGCGGTGACTTCGGTCTTCTGCTGGCGGAGCACGAGCTGCGTCGAGAGGTGCTCGTACACCGCGCGGAGATCCTTCTCGTTCGACGCGTTGTAGTACTCGGCGTCCGTCAGCTGCGCGATCTGCTTCAGCGTCGCCTCATCGAGACGGGTTCGGATCTGCCGGCCCTGCAGCCGCAGGATCGTTCCCTCGGCGCTACCGACACCCACGGTGTACACGCGGATCCCGCGGCTGATCGCCTCGTCGATGATCTGCAGCGGTGCCGGGAACTGGTTGTTCTGCCCGTCGGACAGCAGGATGATCGTCGCCGGCGCGTTGAGCGTGCCGCCGGGCGGCGGCGTCGGCGCCGGCCGCGCCTGTCCCCCGTTCGCCTCGAGCCGCTGCAGGGCCTGCACGCTCGGCGGGATCTCCTCGTCGTTCTCGAAGATCGCATCGAGCGAGGTGAGAATGCCGCGCCCGATGGCCGTCGCGCGCTGCGGGCGCAGACGATCGATCGCCCGGATCACGAGATCGTGGTCCCGCGTCGGCGACTGCACGAGCGAGGCGTCGCCGGAGAAAGACACGACGCCGACGGACACGTCCTCCCCCTGGCGCTCGACGAACGCCTTCGCCGCGGCCTTCGCGGCCTCCATGCGGTTCGGCCTGAGGTCCTCGGCCTGCATGCTCCCGGAGACGTCGATCGCGAGGATGACCATCCCCTCCTGCAGCGGCACGGTGACGACGCTCTGGGGCCGCGCCAGCGCGGCGGTCATGAAGAAGACGGCGACGATGAACAGCGCCGGCGGGATGTGACGGCGGATGCCGGGCCCGCGCCCGAGCGCCTCCTTCACCAGCGAGAGGCTCGCGTAGCGCAGCGCGTACTTCTGACGACGGCGCTGCGCCCAGATGTAGAGCGCGACGAGGATCGGCACGATCAGCGTGAGCCAGAGCGCGATCGGGAAGAGGAACGTCATGACGCCCGTCCCATCGAACGTTGGCGAGCGTAGCGAAGCTTCCGTGTCGCGGCGAACCGAACGACCGCGCGCACCAGGTCCTCTTCGGTGGACAGCTCGAGCGTGTCGACGCCGGCGCGGCGGAACGCGGCGCCCAGCGCGCGCTCGCGGCGATCGACGACCTCCGCGAAGCGCCTCCGGAAACGCGCGTCGTGCGTGTCGATGTGGAGCGTCTCCCCGGTCTCCGCGTCGGTCATGATCACGAAGCCGATGTCCGGTAGCTCACGCTCGCGGGGATCGGTGAGCCGGATCGCCAGCGTCTCGTGCCGGCGCGCGAGGAGACCGAGCGGCTTCTCCCAACCCGGCATCGTGAAGAAGTCGGAGACGATGAAGACCAGCGAGCGCCGCTTGATCGAACGGAGGGCGGTCTCGATGAGCTCGGCCAGCGAGGTCGCCGGAGAGCTCTCCAGGCGCGGCCGCCGCTGCACCTCGTCGATGAGGCGCAGGACCTGGATGCGGCCGCCGCGCGCGGGCACGGTCTTCTCGACCTGTCTGCCGTAGAGGATCGCGCCGACGCGGTTGCCGTGACGCGTCAGCAGACGCGCGACGAGCCCGACGAAGTCGACGAGCAGGTCGCGCTTGAGCGCGCTCGCCGTGCCGAAGTCCACCGACGGCGACAGATCGAGCAGGAAGTGCGCGGTGATCTCGCGGTCCTCCAGATATTCGCGGACGTGCGGGACGTCGAGACGCGCGGTGACGTTCCAGTCGATGTTGCGAACGTCGTCGCCGGGCACGTACTCGCGGATGTCGGCGAGGTCGAGACCCTGCCCGCGGAACACGGTGCGGTAGTCGCCCTGCAGCAGACCGTCCAGACGTCGGACGATCGTCCAATCGAGGCGGCGGAGCGTGCGCTCCGGTGTGCTAGCGGGCGAGAGCATGACCCTGCATGGGAGCCGCAGGGACCGGGATGCGCTCCATGACCTTCGCGATGAGGGTGTCCGGCGTCACGTCGTCGGAGAGCGCCTCGTAGGAGAGCACGATGCGATGGCGGAGCACGTCCACTGCCATGTCGGTCAGATCCTGCGCGAGGACATAGCTGCGGCCGCGCATGAACGCGAGCGCGCGTGCGGTCAGAACGATGTTGATCGACGCGCGCGGGCTCGCGCCGTACGTGATGTATTTCTGGATGTCGGGGATGCCGTAGTCCTTGGGCTGCCGTGTCGCGGTCACCAGGCGCACGACGTATTCCATCAGCACCGGATCGACGAACACCTTGTCGGCCTGGCGCTGAAGGTCGAGTAGCTGTTCGGTCGTGAGGACCGACTGGACCGCGGCCAGCGGCCCGGTCATGCGCTCGACGACCACGAACTCGTCCATCTCGCTGGGATAGGTGATGAGGACCTTCATCATGAAGCGGTCCACCTGCGCCTCGGGCAGCGCGTAGGTGCCCTCGGTCTCGATCGGGTTCTGCGTCGCCATGACCAGGAAGGGATCGGGCACGCGGTGCGTCTCGCGCCCGATCGTGACCTGTCGCTCCTGCATGACCTCGAGCAGCGCGCTCTGCACCTTCGCCGGCGCGCGGTTGATCTCATCGGCGAGCAGGAGGTTGGTGAACACGGGGCCGAGCGAGGTCTGGAACTCACCGTTCTTCTGGTTGTAGATACGCGTGCCGACGAGGTCGGCGGGCACGAGGTCCGGCGTGAACTGGATGCGTCTGAACTCCCCGCTGATCGCCTGCGCGACCGTCTTCACGGCGAGGGTCTTCGCCAGACCGGGAACACCCTCCACGAGAAGATGGCCACGCGCGAGCAGGGCGACGACGATGCGCTCGAGCAGGTGACCCTGCCCGACGATGACCTTCTTGATCTCGAAGAGCAGGCGCTCCATCTGGCTGCCGGGTCGGACGCTCGTCGTCATGGCCTTTCCTTCCTCACTAATCCGGTGGGATGCCGAGGCCTGCTGCCGCCGCGTCGATGGTCACCGCGAACCCCACCCCGCTGAACACCTTACCCGCTGGATTCACCAGCCCCGTGACGATACCCACGACGTCTCCCCTTTGATCCACAAGTGGTCCCCCCGAGCTGCCGGGGTTCACCGCCGCGTCGAACTGGATGAGCCCGGTGATGGGCTGCGAGAGGTTTGGCGCGCTCATCGAACGATCGAGGCCTGAGATGACGCCGGTCGAGAGCGAACCGGTGAGGCCGAAGGGATTGCCGATGACGAACGCGGGATCGCCGATGGAAAGGCTGCCCGGATTACCCATGGTCGCGGGCTGGAACTGCGCTGGCGGGTCGAGCGCCCGCAGCACCGCGATGTCGCGATCGGGCAGACGCGCGACCACCTCGACGCGAGAGGTCGTCCCGTCGCTGAACTTCACCTGGATCTCGGTCGCCCCGTCGATGATGTGGAGGCTGGTGAGGATGTCCGCGTTCTCGTCGACGATCACGCCGGCACCGCTGCTGGGCTCCCCGGTCGCGCCCTTCGCGCTCACCGACACGACCGACGGCGCGACGTGCTGGTAGACGGCGGCGGCGAGCTGGGGCGTCGGCTCGGGTGTGGGCTGCTCCTCCTGGGCGCGCAGCGCGGCGAGCCCACCCGTCTGGACCGCCGACACGAGGAACCAGGTGAGAGCGAGGAGCGAGACGAGCGCGAGCGGTGCGCGGAGACGCGCGACGATGCGCTCTCGGAGCGGAAGGCTTCGTGGAGGCGCGGGCGTCGGGGCGGACTCGGGCGCGTCCCCTCGCGGGAACTGACCGTACGGTCGATCGGACCTCGACAGCGTCATGCGGTCGACTCAGTCTAGGCCCGCGCCCGGGGAGGAAGTTATGAGTTGGCTAAGGAACGGATCCGGCCGGCGTCAGTCGGTGATCGGCACCATGTAGCCCTGGCCGCGCATCGTCGCGAGGACGTTCGGCCGACGCCAGTCGTCCTGGAGCTTGCGGCGCAGGTCGCGGATGTGGCGGTCCACCAGATTGCTGTTCGGCTCGGCGTCGGTGCCCCACACCGAGTCGATGATGTCCTCGCGTGATACGACCCGGCCGGCGTTCGCGATCAGCACGTAGAGGAGGCCACGCTCCAGTGGCGTGAGATGCGGGGCGCTGCCGTCCAGTGCGATGTGACCGCTACCGATATCGACGTGCAGCTTGCCGATCTTCACTCCGCCATCGAGCTCGGGGAGCCGTCCTGTCGCGCGATGGATCGCCTGGCTCGCCCGGATCACCAGCTCTGCCGGATCGAACGGGACTCTCAGGATCTCGGTGGCGCCGAGACCGATCGCGTTGAGCGCCCCCTGCATGCCGTGGTTGCGCACGAGCACCAGGACCGGCTTGTTCGACTTCACCATCTCGGCGATCGCGACGCGGAGGCCGCCGTCCGCGGCGGCCTCGTCCAGGACGGCGAAGTCGCAGCCCGCCTGGCCGACCTCGGAGATCGGCATCTCGCGCGGGACGGCACGGATGTGCGCGAGCGCCAGGGCGACCACACCCGCCAGGGGTGGGCGCACGACGAGCGCGACCTGGACCGGCGGGCGATTCTGAACGATGTTCATGATTGGTAGCCATTACTAGACTCGTTTGATGGTCCGTAATGTAAGACCACCGAAGGTCCGTATACGAACGTAGCGTCACGCAGCTCTCTGCCGCGCACCACCCCGCGGGAGCGCGAGGTGCTCCGCCGCGTCGTCGCCGGGCTCGCCAACAAGAGGATCGCCGACGAGATGAGCATCGGCGAGCAGGCGGTGAAGGCTCACATCTCGCGGCTGTTCCTCAAGTTCCGGGTCGAAAGTCGCGCCGGCCTGGCGGTCGCGGCGATGAGCCAGGAGATCGACCGGCGATCGCTTGCCGCACGCGAGCTGGAACGGCTCGCGGCCGAGGAGCACCGGGACGCCGTTCGCGCTCGAGCGAAGCTCCTCGCGACTCTCATCGGACGCGATCCCGCGGTCGTCGTGGACCGACGCGCTCGCGTGCTCCTTGCCAATCCCGCGTTCCAGCGCGTGTTCGCGGCGGCGCTCTACCAGGACGAGCGGGGCGTAAAGCTCCCCGCCGATGCGGGTCCCCTTGTTCGAGCCGCACGCGACAGGCCGGCCATGCTCCGCTTCAAGCTCGCGAGTGGTCCACAGCGGGGCACCTGGTGGCGGGCGAGCGCCCAGTTGGTGCAGCTCGACGGCGCCAAGGGTGTGGCGGTCGTCATCTTCCGCCGCGTCCAGGCTCCCGGAAGGCGATCAGCGGCGCCGATTCTCCACGGGTAGGTCAGCGAGACGGCCCTTTGGAAGGCCGCTGCGCAGCACCTCGATCGTCACCCCGTCGGTCTCTCGCCACTCGTGTCCCTCGGCTCGGGCGTTGAAAGGGCAAAATGCCCAGCGGCCCGCGACGACGGTCAGGGTGTCGGACGAGGACCTTCGCCCGCCCGACGCGTGGGCATCGGCGATGCAGACGAAGTGGATCGTTCCACCTTTTGCCATGATCCCTCCCCCACGTTTGCCGCGCGCGTGCGCGGGCCTTGCCTCAGCCACTATCACCGTAACACCGTGACGCATGAGTGACGGGCGCGTGCGTGGGCGCGCGATGCTGATCGCCAATCCGGCGGCCGGTAGACGCACCGCGGAGGACGGAGACCTCGAACGCTGCGAGGCGATCCTCCGCCGTGGCGGCTTCGTCCTGGATCGCGTCGAGACGGGAGCCCAGTCGCCGACCTCGGCCGATCTCGCTCGTCGGGCCGTCGCCGAGGGCTACGAGGCGTGTGTCGTCGCTGGAGGGGACGGCACGGTCGCGCCGGCCGCAGCGGTCCTGCTCGACACCCCGGTCGTGCTGGGTATCCTTCCGTTCGGCAGCGTGATGAACATCGCGCACGGACTCGGTCTGCCTCTCGAGCCCGCGAAGGCTGCCGAGGTCATCGCGCGCCGGCGCGTCCACCACGCGGACGCTGCCGAGGTGCACGGCAAGATCTTCTTCGAGACCGCCGGGATCGGACTCGACGCCGAGATGTTCGGAGCCGCACGGCATGCCGAGCGCGGCGACTGGCGCCGCGCAGTGCGGCGCGTCTGGCGCTTGGCGACGCACCAGTCGTACCAGGTCGCGATCGACGTGGACGGGCGAGAGGACCGCCAGCGCGCGCTGGTGGTGCTCGTCATGAACAGCCCGTACTACGGGTGGTCGCTGCGCCTACTGCCGGACGTGACGATGACCGACGGCCTGCTCGACGTCGCGGTCTTCCCACGCATGGGGCGCTGGACGCTCCTGCGTTCGTTCATCGCGGTCTGGCGCGGCGGGACGCTCCCGCAGCGGCCGGTCGTCTATCGCGGCGCCAGGGTCGCCGTGTCCTCGAACGACCCGGTGGCCGTCCACGCCGATGGCGCGTTCGCCGGAGGGCTTCCGGCGGAGTTCCGGTGCCGCAAGGGCGCGCTCGCCGTCTTCGGCTAGCGGTCCCCAGCGGCGATCGCGAGTTCGTCAGGGAGGGCCAGACATCAGCCTGGCGACCACGCGCAGATCACGCACGAACGCGCGCATCTCCGCGTGCCGCGACGCGTGGTCAGGCGCGCGCAGGATGGACGACGGGTGCACCGTCGCGACGACGCGTCGTGCGAGCGGCGACGACACGATCTTGCCGCGCTCCTTCGTCACCCGGAAGGCGCGACCGATGAGCGCCTGTGCCGCGGTCGCGCCGAGCGCCACGACGATGTCCGGCTTGACCAAACCCAGCTCGAGCTCGAGCCACATCCGGCAGGCCGCGATCTCCGCGCTGGTCGGTCGTTCATGCAGACGCCTCTGACCGCTTGCGCGCCACTTGAAGTGCTTGACCGCGTTCGTGACGAAGACACGCTTTCGGTCGATACCCGCCTCGGCGAGCGCCTCGTCGAGGATGCGTCCCGCGGGTCCGACGAACGGATGTCCGGCGAGATCCTCCTTGTCTCCGGGTTGCTCGCCAACGAGCACGACGTTCGCAGTGCGCGGGCCCTCACCGAACACGGTCTGTGTCGCCCGCGACCACAGGTCACAGGCGCGACACTGCTTCGCGGCCGTCGCAACGCTCCGCAGCGACCGGGGATCCTTGATCTCTGGATATCCGTTCGTATCTCGCTCGGCCAATGGCGCGCTCGTGCGCAGCCGTTGTGCCAGCGATGTGACGTTCTTCACCGCCGCCTGCTCGCTCGGTCGCTGTAGTGCCGCGCGGGCCAAGATTTCCTCTTGAACTCTCGTCACGTCTTCGTATCCTCACAGTTACCGGAGAGACACGATCCGTGTCGCAGACGTGGTCAAAGGGGAGGGCGCGTCATGTCGACGGTCATTCACTTCGAGTGCCGTAACCCCACGCACCTCGCGACGCGCTCGCGCGGTGGCGTCGGCGGGATCGTCATGCACCACGGCACGTTCGGTTACTGCGATGGCTTCGCACCCGGCAGCGATCATCGCTGGATCCCCACGGGCGGCGTGTTCCTCGAGCAGCTGATCAGGCAGGAAGATGACCGCGCTGATGATGCCCGGTACGTACCGCCCGCCATCGGTGACGCTCGTCCGCTGCAGCTCGCGCGCTGACGCGACGCTTCGCCTCCAGGACGTAGACGCGTCCGACTAGCGCTTCTTCCGGCTGCGCGACGTCTTCGACTCGCCCTTCTGACGGGGTGGCATGCGCTCCATCTCCATCCCGTCCCGGACCGGGACGCTCACCGTCCCGGTAGCAAGCCACGCGCCGGGCGTCAGGTCTTTCCGTTGCCGCGATGGCGCTCGCGGATCGTGTGGGCCTGGGCGCGCTCTTCGGGCGGCGCCGGATCGGCCTTGTCGACGATCGCCTTCTCGCGCTCGATCTCGTCCAGGTCCTCTTCCTCGGCCTCCATGAATTCCTTGCGCGCCTTCGGCGTCGCGCGCAGCAGCTCGTCGAGCTTGAGGTGGATCGCGCGGGCGTCGCGGTTCTGCGTGTTCTGGATCAGGAAGACCATGAGCGCGGTGCTCAAAGTGGTCACCGTGTTCGCGATCAGCTGCCACGTATCTGAAAAGCCGAACAACGGACCAGACACGAACCACGCGATGATCAGGAAGCCGGTGATGATGAACGCCCAGTGCGAGCCGGTGGCCTCCGCAGCACGAGCCGCAAAACGCGAGAACCAGTGGCTCAGGCCACGCGGTGGCAGCTTCTTGCCGATCGCGACGCGGTGCTCCTGGCGTTGAGTGTTCATGCGTCGACAACGGGCAAGCGACGTGCCACCGCTCGCTAGGCGGGCAGCCGCTGCGCCCGTCGCTTGAAGTCGGACCATGGATCGCCCGCGGCCATGCGCTTCTCGATGGTCCGCACCGTGAAGCGGCGCGGGTCGAGGCGCGCCGTGACCTCGTCCCACGCGAGCGGCGCCGAGACCGTCGCGCCGGGACGGCGCCGCACCGAGTACGGCGTGACGATCGTTTGCAGGTACGCGTTTCGGAAGGGATCGGCGTAAACGCGCGCACCGCGCGCCTTCTTGCTGAACTCCATCGTGACCAGATCAGGTTCGCGGCGCGCGAGCTCTTCGCCGATGCGAACGGCGAAAGCCGTCACGTCCTCCTGCGAGTGACCGGTGCGCAGCGGCACGAACACGTGCAACCCTCGGCTGCCCGACGTTTTCGGGAACGAGACAAGGCCATGTTCGTCGAGGATCGCCCTCAGTGCGATGCCCGCGTGGATGGTGTCGGAGAATTCCCCGCTGCTGGGATCGAGGTCGAACGCGAGCCAATCCGCGCTACGCATCGAGCGCACGCGCGAGTTCATGACGTGCACCGAGATGCATCCCACCCTGACGAGGCCGAGGAGCGCCTCGAGATTGCCGCCGACGAGATAGTTCACGTCCTTGCCGGTGCTCGCCGCGCGCAATCGGAGCCGCGGGACCCCGACAGGGATGTTGCCCTCCGGGAAGTTCTTCCTGTAGAAGCACCCGCCGAGCATCCCGTCGGGGCAGCGCTCTGCCGTGAGCGGGCGATCGCGCATCCACGGGAGCAGCAGGGGTGAGATCGCATGGTAGTAGCGCGCGATGTCGCCCTTGGTGATGCCCTCGTCGGGCCACCACACCTTGTCGGCGTTCGAGATCTCCACCCCGCCGATCGTCGCGCTCGCGCTCACTCGCGCCGCGCCCATATGCACTCCTCCGGCTTCTTGTCGGTGCGGAGACCCAGGAACGCGGGCTGCCGCAGCTTCCCATCGGCCGTCCACTCCGCATACGCGAGCTGTGCGACAAGACGCGGCTTCACCCAGATCGCGCCCGCGATGCGTGGCGGTGGTTCGAACGGCGACGCGTCCGTGCGCAGTCGCTTGAGCTTGGCTCCGAGATCGCGGAGCGTCTCCTGCGTGTAGCCGGTGCCGACCTTTCCCGTGTACCGCAGCTTCCCACGGTCGTAGAGACCGACGAGCAGGGCGCCGAACTCCGCGCGCGATCCCTGCGGCGGCGTGTATCCGCCGATGACGAATTCCGATTCGCCGCGCACTTTCACCTTGAGCCACTCGCGTGATCGAACGCCGGGCTCGTAGGGCGACGCCGCGATCTTCGCGATCACGCCTTCCCAGCCCTTCTCGCGCGCCGTGGCGAGGGCGCGCTCGCCGTTCCGGGGCAGCCGCCGCGACGGCATCAGCGGACCTGTCCGCTTCGGTATGAGCTGCAGCAGTCGCGCGCGCCGCTCTTCGAGCGGCCGTCGCAGGAGATCTCTGCCCTGCGACCGAAGGCAATCGAAGATCGCATACACCGTGCGCGTGCGAGGATCGAAGGCCCGGCGCTGCAGCAGCTGGAAACGCGAAACGCCCTTCTCGTCGAAGACGACGAGCTCGCCGTCGAGCACGAAGTCGGGATCGGCTAGCGTGCGCAGAGCCTCGACGACCGCCGGGAAACCGGACGACAGATCCTGGCCGGTGCGCGAAAGAAGACGCACGCGGTCGCCATCGCGATACGCCAGGGCGCGGATCCCGTCGTACTTCTCCTCATAGACCCGCTCGGGACCGCTGACCATCTCTTTGGAGAGCGTCGCGAGCATCGGCGGAATCGGCGCTCTCAACGTTTCGCGGACCGAGTCGTCTTGCGTGTGGCAGGATCGCCCGTCGCCGCCTTCTCGACGTTGCCTCCGTCGTCGCGAGCGATCTCGGCCAGCAGGCGCTTCGTGCGCACCGAGCGCGGCCGCGTCACGGTGACGTCGGTGGTCCGCGCGTAGCTGTCCCGTCCTTTGATGAGCAGCCACTTGCGCGGTCCGGTGCGCACGAGCGTCCACCGCCTCTTGAGCTTGTGCCCATTCAGGATGAAACGCAGCTCCCCGCGCCGGAGCGCGGCGGCGGGATCGACGTCGTCGAGCATCTCGTACGTGCCCTCGTCCCAGATCATCACGGTGCCGCCGCCGTACTCGCCCTCCGGGATCACGCCCTCGAAGCCCGCGTACTCCAGCGGGTGATCCTCGACCCGCATCGCGAGACGCTTCTGGCTCGGATCGAGCGACGGGCCTTTCGGCACCGCCCAGGACGGCATGGCGTCGCCGATCTCCAGCCTGAAGTCGTAGTGCAGCGCCGTCGCGCGATGCTTCTGGACGACGAAGCTTCGCCGTGTCGCGGACCGCGCGCGCTGCGGTGCGGGCTCGGGCGTGCGCGAAAAGTCGCGTTTGCGCTTGTACTCGGCCAGTCCCCCGCGCGCCGCTCGCTTCGTCGTCGTCGCGATGCTCGCCCCCTTCTGTGCAGATGTTCGCCGAGCAGGCCATGCACGCTCTGCGGCAAGTCGCGCCAACTTGTAGAACACCTGTTCTATAATGCCGGACCATGGGGAGCGGCGCCGTCTATCGCGAGATCACGGTGAAGAGCGCCCTCACGCGCGTCCAGGGCATGCCCTTCGCCTGGAGCCTGAACCCCTACATGGGCTGCGAACGGGGCTGCGTTTACTGCTACGCGCGCGACTACCACGCTCGGCGCGGACGCGACACCGGCGCCGGCTTCGACCGCGAGATCGACGTGAAGATCAACTTCCCCGACCTGCTCGCGCACGAGCTGCGGCGCCTCCGGAAGCGCGAGACCGTCGCGCTCGGGACGGCGACCGATCCCTATCAGCAGTGCGAGGGCCGCTACCGCATCACCCGGCGAACGCTCGAGGTGCTCGTCGCGTCGCCGCTGCCGCTGGTGATCATCACCAAAGGCTCGATGGTCGTGCGCGACATCGATCTCCTCACGCGGCTCGAGGTGAAGGTGTGCGTCAGCATCGGCACGGTCAGGGCAGAGCTGGCACGCACGTCCGAGCCGCATGCCTCACCACCGAAGGCGCGCCTCGAGGCGGTGCGTCGTCTCGTCTCGGCTGGCATCGACGCGGGCGTCCTCGCGGCGCCGATCCTTCCCGGACTCAGCGACAGCGAAGAATCGCTCGACGCGGTCGCGGCCGCCGCGGCGAGCAGCGGCGCGACCTTCTTCTCGACGCGCCCGCTCAAGCTCGATCCAGCCGTGAAGCCGCACTACTTCGCGTTCCTCGCGGAACGCTTTCCCGCGCTCCTTCCCGCGGCCGAAGCGCGCTTCGCCGACCGTGTGAATCCGGAACGCGCGTACGCGGAGATGGTCGAGGAGCGCGCGCGACGCGTGCGCTCGCGCTACCGATTCACGGAGCGCCCGTTCCGGGCACCGGAGCGCCCGGAAGCGTCGCAGCTGCGCCTGGCGATCTAGCCACGCCTGTCGCGACCCGTCTCGGCGCCCGCGACCACGCCAGCTGGTCGTCGCGGGGCAGGAAGTTCACGACGCGCTCTCGGCCGATGCCCGCGCGGAGCGGCGAGGCTCTTCGTACCTAGACGGAGAAGAGGTCGCTCACCCGTACCGCTCGCGCGAGCGCGTCGTGTGCCCGGCGCACGTCGTCGACGTCGATCGGCGGTGGCGTCCGCCGTAGGCCGCTCGTCTCGAGAACGACGATCGACTCGGCCCGGCAGTTCGGGCAGGCCACCACGACGATGCAGCGGCGTGTGGTCCACTCGACCCGACGCATCACCGCGCCGGCCAGACCGCGCTGGCAGATCGGGCATGCGAGGTTCGCGAGCCGGTCGGTCTCGACGAGCGACCAGTCCATGGGCTTCGGAGAAGCACGGCGCGTGCCACCCTGCTCAGCCCACGAGCTCGCGCAGACGCAGGGCGTCGCGCGGCGCGTATCCGCGTTCGTCATTGTTGAAATACGCGTACACGTCGAGCCCGGCATGGCGCCACGCGCGGATCCGTTCGGCCCATGCATGCAGCGCGCCGTCGTCGTAGCTCGAGCCGTACAGCCGCGTCTGCCCGTGGAAGCGGAGATAGACGAAGTCGGCCGTCACCGCTCCCCGGGTCGGCCACCTCGGCGTGTCGATGATGCAGAGGGCGACGCGCCGCTCGCGCAGAACGGCGAGCGCCGCGTCGGTCAGCCAGGTCGGGTCGCGCGGCTCGAGCGCGTGACGCCGTCGCCGCGGGGCCACAGCGGCGAAGAACCGGTCGACCCGTTCGGCGTCGAAATGGAACCGCGCCGGCAGCTGCACAAGGACGACGCCGGCCTTCGGACCGAGTCCGGCCATCGTGTCATACGACCGGGCGACCATCGCCCGATCGACGTTCAGACGTTTGAGGTGCGTCAGGAAGCGATTCAGCTTCACCGCGTACACGAAGTGGTCCGGGACCGCACGTCGCCAACGCTCGAAGGCCACACGCTCGGGCTGCCGGTAGAAGGGACTATTGAGCTCGACCGTGTCGAAGCGCTTCGCGTAGTACTCGAGCCAGCGTGGCTGGGGCAGCTCCTGGGGGTAGAAGGTCCCGCGCCAATGCGGGTAGACCCAGCCGGAGGTCCCGATGCGCACCTCGCCGGCCACCGACAGAGCCTAGGCGACGCGCCGTCATGTCGCGGTCGCCAGCAGCGTCGACGGCGACGCCGTCCTCGGTCCCTCGCTTGCTCGGTGAGTCCATAGAATCACCGGCCTGAGCGCGCTCGATCTCATCTCTGCGGTCACGCAGCTCATCTACGTGCTGATCTTCATCAGTGTCGCCCTGCGCACCGTGCGCCAGCCCACACGCGCCCACGCCGACGTGGCGCTGTTCTTCGGAGCGACCACGTTCGTCATCGTCATCGCTCGGCTCGCAACGCTCCTCGGTCCGACGCCACCGTGGCTGACGCCGATCCTGGTCACCGTACTCATGGCGCTGCCGTACATCCTCCTGCGGCTCGTCGACGACTTCACTCATGTGCGGAGCGCGATCAAGCGTGCGGCCGAGCTCGGTCTCACCGCCGGGATCGTCGCGACGTACGCGGCCGCCCCGGGGCTGCCGACGGTGGTGACGCTGTACCTCGTCGTGTACTTCTTCGTGGTATCGACCTACTGCGCGATCGCGTTCATCCGCTCGGGCCGTCGCGCACGTGGTGTGACGCGTCGTCGCATGGAGGCGATCTCGCTCGGCACGATCCTTCTCGGCACCGACATCCTGATCAGCGGGTTGACGCCGCTGGCGCGGCCCGAGGATCGTCCCGTCCTGCAGGCGCTCGGGCAGCTGCTCGGTCTTGGCTCCGGCATCGCGTACTACCTCGGCTTCGCGCCACCGGCGATCCTCCGGCGGGCGTGGCAGGAGCCCGAGCTGCGCGCGTTCCTCGCGCGTGCGGCGAGTCTTCCGCGACTACCCACGACGCTCGACATCGTGCGCGAGCTGGAGCAGGGCGCGGCGAACAGCACCGGCACGACGGCGCGCATCGGTCTGTGGCAGGACGACACGTCGAAGCTTCGGTTCTGGGAGGACGACGACAGTACTGTCGAGATCGAGGCGGGTGTGCACTTCGCGGGACGCGCGTTCGAGCTGCAGCGTCCGATCTTCAGCGCCGATCCGATCCGCGACAATCCGGACGGCGCCGCGAGCTACCGATCGCACAACGTCGGCGCCGTCCTCGCCACGCCGATCACCGCCGGTGAACGGCGCCTGGGCGTGCTGACTCTCACCGCAGCGCGCCCACCCATCTTCGCGGTGAGCGACATCGAGCTCGCGAGCCTCCTCGCCGATCAGGCCGCCGTGATCCTCGAGAGCCGCGCTCTGATCGATCACGCCGCGCGCGTGCGGGCGCGCGAAGAGGCGACGCGCCTCAAGGAGGATTTCCTCTCGGCCGCCGCGCACGATCTGAAGACACCGCTGACAACGGTCGTCGCGCAGGCTGAGTTCCTCGAGCGGCGCGCGACGCGTGAACCGAGCGCTCCGGCGGACATCGCCGGCATCCGCCGCGTCGTCCGAGAGAGCAAGCGCCTTGCTGGGCTCGTCGGCGATCTTCTCGATGCGACGCGGCTCGAACAGGGCAGGCTCGTCGGCGAACGGGAGCCGGTGGACCTCGCGACCCTGGCGCAGGAGGTCTGCTCGCACGACACGACGGACCCGGGTATCTGTCAGGTCAATGCGAGCGCTCCCGTCGTTGGTGTATACGATCGTCGTCGCGTCGAGCAGCTGCTTCAGAATCTCGTCGAGAACGCGAAAAAGTACAGTCCGGAGCGTACGCCGATCCAGATCACGGTCTGGCAGCACGAGGGAGAGGCGCGCGTCGCCGTCCAGGATTCCGGGATCGGCATCCCGGCGGCGGATCTCCCGCGGATCTTCGAGCGTTTCTCACGCGCATCGAACGTGGACGACCGGCGTTTTCACGGCATGGGTCTGGGACTCTTCATCTGTCGGGGGATCGTCGAGGAGCACGGTGGCCGGATCTGGGTGGAAAGCGAGATCGGCAAGGGGTCGACGTTCCACGTTGCTCTGCCGATCGCGGATGGAAGGAGGCTCAACTAGGTGAAGGATCTTTGGGCTGGAGGTCCACCCCGCGGGAAGGAGCCGTCTTCAGCGGGCGCGGCTTGGCCGCAAACGCGCGGCCAGGGGAACAACGACACCGTGCTCGTCGTGGACGACGACACGTCGATCCTCGACACCGTCACCGCGATCCTGTCCGGTGAGGGATACGAGGTCGTGAGCGCGGCGAGCGGTCACGAGGCGCTTGCCGCCGTCGCGCGTAAACAGCCCATCGTGATCCTCCTCGACATGCGCATGCCGGTCATGGATGGTTGGGCCGTCGCACGAGCCCTTCGCGAACAGGGGCTCAGCGTGCCCATCGTCGTGATGACGGCGGCGGAGAGCGCGAAGCGCTGGGCTGACGAGGTGGGTGCGGAGGGTTATCTCGCGAAGCCCTTCGGTCTCGACGATCTGCTCGAGGCGGTGGAGCGGTTCCGGACGCGCGGTCGGCCGAACTAGCGGCAGAATCGTTGCGGTCACCCCGTTGGGGCGACCTCGCCTTCCTTGCCGGGCTCATGCTGGGTGTGATCGCGCTCGTCGCGTTCGGAAGCATCGAGTACCGCGCGCGCGTGCTGTCGACGAGCGACTTCTCCGGGGCTGTGTGGGCTGGAGCGCGCGCGATCGTCGTCGGCGCGGACCCGTACGATCCGAACAGCTGGACGCGCACCGTTGCGGAGCTCGGCACACGGCCATCGGACACGCTCGTCTACGCCTATCCACCGTGGGTCGCGCTCGCGCTCCTTCCGATCGGCCTCCTGCCGTTGCCCATCGCCTCGGCGGCGTGGACGGGCGCGGGACTCGTGATCGCTTCCATCGCGCTGCGCGCGCTGCTGAAGACCGCCGCTCCGGGACTTCCACTGGTGCATTTCCTCTCCGGCCTCGCGCTGCTGGTGTCCCAGGCCGGACTTGGGACGTTCACCGGCGGACAGTGGACCTATTTGTTGCTCGGGGTGTCGGTCGGCGTGTACCTGCTACACGAAACGCATCCACGTCTTGCCGGCGTCCTCGCGCTGACCGTGCTCTTCAAGCCGCAGGTCTTCGTCTTCGCACTGTGGTCGTGGGTGCGCGCGGCCTATGCGCGGACCGGACGCCTCACGTTCGCGTTCACAGTCCTGGGCGGCATGGCCGCGATCGTCGCCGCGACGACGGTCGTGGCGCCGCGCTGGGTCGGGAGCTGGCTGACAAACGCGCCGCAGATCTTCGTCGCCGACCCGACGACGCCCACGCTCAGCGCGGCCTACAGGGGAATCGCCGGCGACCTCGGCGCGGTCGCCGCGGCGGCAACCCTGCTCGTCGCCGTTGCCCTCGCGCTGCGCTTCACTCCGTCAGAGAGGCCTTGGTGGGTGGTCTGGCCGGTCCTGTCGCTTCTCGGCGCCATTTACACCCACTCCTATGACCAGCTCCTTCTCCTGCCCCCGCTGATCGTGAGCACCGGTCTGGTCGCAGAGCGATCACGTCGAGCCGCGACCGCGTACGCGGCTCTGTGGGGTTTCCTGCTGCTGCCCGTCTCGCTCGTCCTCAAGGGTGTCGGCGAGCTCCGCGGCACCGAGAGCTACACGATCCTCCTCACGGCAGCCGTTTTCGTCCTCGTCATTGCGATCCATCGCCCGTCAGGACGCTCGTCGCTCGCGGGCCTCCCGACGGCCGGGCGCTAGGAGCTTTCCTCCCCACCGCCGACGGCGGCGGCGAACGCGAGATCCTGTGGCCGCACCTTCTTCGGCTCGAAGGCACGTACGTTCTTCGTCATGCGCGTCAGCGCCTCGGCGACCGACATCGGCGGACCGGCGCCCTTCTTGGTCGGGATCCAGCGGACGGGATTGCACCGCGCGACGACGACCGCGCGAAGGTACGGGCTCTTCATCCCCATCTCCTGCAGGGCCTTGACGTGCGCGCTCACGCGGTCGTCGATGTCGAGAAGGCGCACCGCCCACTGCTCGCGCTGACGCAGCGCGGCGGGTAGCGTCTGGTCAAGGAAGATCTCGACGCGGCGCAGCATCGAGTTGTACGACGAGCCCGAGAAGCGGTCGCGCTTCTCGTAGGCGCAGCCGAGCGTCAGGAACGCGGGCGATTCGAACGACGTCGCGTGGTCCTTCTCTTTCGAACGCGGCTGCTCCTTCGCGAGGGAGCGCGCCATGCGGATCACCTCGAGGCTTCGATCGCGCAGGTTGTGCGCCTTCTCCGTGTTCAGGGCGAGGATGCGATACGCGAGCGCCGGGTCGGCGGTGGCGAGCACGGTGATGGACCGCTGCCCCAGCTGACGTGCCGCGGCGATGCGGTGCCGGCCGTTGGGTGAGAGGAAGCCCTCCTTCGAGGGGATCGCGATGACCGGATCGAGAAAGGCGCCGGTGTCGCCGATCGCGGTCGCGAGCCGCTCCGCGTGGGTGCGCGAGAGGTCGCGCTGGAACGACGTGGCCTCGACGGCGCCGACGGGCACGGACGCGAACACGAGCGGTGTCCCGCCGTAGGGATCGCGGTACGCGCCGATCACTGCGCCGCGCGATGAACGAATGTGCGCGACGAGCTCGCCGATCTCGGCGTCATCGGCGGCGATCGCGCTCTGCGCCGGCTCCGGTCCGCGCGGCTCCGCCGGACCTCGGCGCTTGCGGGTGGTCTTCCGCGTGGTCTTGGCGATCGTCTTCTTGGCCGCCGTCTTCTTCGCGGGCATGGTGGCCCACTCTAGTCGCGCCAGCGCTCCGGTGCTCTTCTGCCGGCGACGCGGAGGTCGCCCAGCTGGCGCGTGAAACGATGGACGTCCGCGCCGATGCGTTCCAGGACGCGATCGATGTCTACCTCGACGCCGCGTCGCTGGAAATACCGGGCGAGGGAGGTGATGTCGCGCGTCAGCAGATCGTGCGCGGCGGGATGGGTGACGATCTCGACCGTCTGCGAGAAGTCGATCAGGACCGCACGCTGGCGCCACCACAGCACGTTGAACGCAGAGAGGTCGCCATGGACGCGGTCGACCGAGACGAGCACCGAAAGCTCCTCGAGCAGCTCGTCCCATACGCGCCGTGCGACGGCCGGCTCGAGATCGACCTCTGAGAGACGCGGCGCCGCGCGCTCGCCGTCGCCGACGAAGGCCATGAGGTAGCCGTCATCCAGCCGCTCGACCGGCGGTGGGACCGTCACGCCGGCGTCATGGAAGAGCACGAGACTGTCCCACTCCTGCCCGATCCAGCGGGCGTGAGCGGCCTGGTGGCCGAAGTGGGTGTTCTTCTTCATCGCGCGATCCTCGCGGTACGTGCCCTCACCCCACACGCCGCGATACATGTAGTTGTTCTGAAAGGATCGGCGCTCGCGCGCCTTGAAACGCTTTTCGGCGAGCAGGGTCGTTCGGTCGCTTCCAGTACGGGCGACGAGATGGACTTCGCTCTCCTTACCGGTCTTGATGACACCCAGGCGCGTATCCCGGTAGGCCCCGCTGACGAGCCAGCCGCTGGGAAACAGGTCGCGTGACGGCATGCGTCCTCCGCGGAGGAGGGCCTGAGCGATAGGCACCGCGCGCGGCGTGCTGCGGCGGCCTTAGGCCGCGGACACCACGGCGAGGAGGCCGGCGCAGTGGTCGCGTGCGGTGCAAACGCTCATGTCCGGCCTCCCTGAACTTTCGTCGCCCGATGGGCGCGCGTGGATCGTACACGTTGGCATCGCTCCTGCCTATGGGCGGCCGCGGGCGCCGTGTATCGCGCGCCGCGACTGATCGATGTCAGGCGCCTTCAGCCGCGTCGTGCTGGCGTCCCTGCGCGAACGGAACCGACGCCGGTACGCGGAGATCCGCGTGCCCAGCTCGACTATTACAAACAGTGGCGTCTCCGAAACCTGGAACGTGCTCGCGCCTACGTTCGCGTCTCCGCCCACAACGCCGCGCGAATGCGGCCGGAACGCACTTCACGTTCGAGGCATGGGAGGAACTAATCAGGACGCACGGCGGTCGCTGTGCGTACTGCGGCTCGACCGATCACCTTGAGGCCGACCACCGCATACCGCTCTGCCGTGGCGGAACGAACGAGATCAACAACATCTTGCCCGCGTGTCGTCGCTGCAATCGCCGAAAGCACCGGAAGACAGAGGAGGAGTTCCGTGCAGTGTTGGCGGCAGAGGGCTCGAGCTCTAGAGCCTAAGGTCGCGGGGACGGACTCGGGAACCCACGCCCGGCCGGCACGATCAGGTCTTCGCCGAAGATCTTCGAACGCGGAACGTCATCCAGAAAACGCTGAATGCCGGTCACGATCGCGGTGGCGACACCGTCGGCCTTGTCGACCAAGAGCTCGCGGTCGTAGTCGTTGGAGAGGAACCCCATTTCGAGGATCGCCGCCGGAGTGTGTGGTGCAGCAGCGTGCTGGTAGCGACCCCAGTTGAAAGAGTAGTAGTTACTCATGTTTCTGCTGAGGCCCAAAGCATCCCAGTCAAGCCCCGTTGCTCTGCCGTATTCGTCACGCAACAGACTCACAAGCTTGTCCTCGTAGGGTCCGCGCCGCGACCCATGCGCGATCTTGAATCCGCTCTTCTCACCCGTCCCATCGCCATCGGCGTGCAGCGCAAGGAACACATCCGCGATGTAACCGACCGGCACGGTCGTGGGAATGAGGTCGACCACGTAACCCCGTGCGGTGAGCTGCGCCTTGATCCGCTGCGCGATGTCCATGTTGACGTCGACCTCTTGCACACCCGCCCAACTCGTTCCCGTCTGGAATGTGATGCGCGTGCCGAGCTCGGCCGGCACCTGATCGGTCATCCAGTGGCCGACCTGGATCCCGATGCGCCGCGGGCCCGTCGGCAGCGCCGGTTTTGGGATGCGGATGCCGTTCGATTGCACGATCGCGCCGCCGGGTGGCGCGAGCGCGACGGGCGGCACGCCGGGAATGTCGCGCGCGGGATCGAGATCCTCGGGATCGATGTCCTGGATCATCGGCAGCGGCGCGCCTGCGGGCACCGCGACGGCGCCGAGTCTGGCGCCCGGGATACCCGGAACGCTCCCGGGCGACAGCACGCCACAGGCGACAGCGGTCGCCGCAACGGCCGTGAGACCGGCGGCTGCGATCACGAACAGGCGGCGCATCCTCATAAGGCTATTCGACATGAACGTGACTGACCCACTTTATCCACTGGAATCCGCGATGGTCCGGTGCGATGAGACGCGCGGGATACCCGTGTCCCGGGCTCAGGGTTTCGCCGCCGACATGTGTCGCGATCAGAAGCCGCTCGGCCTCGGCCATCGGGAACGACCAAGCGTGCCCGGTGAGGGACATGACAGTCACGCGCTCGGTTGCTGACGCGACCCCCTGCCGATCGAGGAGATCGGCGAGCGTCACGCCTCGCCAGCGTTGTTCCGTCCACCACCCACCGGTGCAATCGAGCACCGCATCACGTTCTGTGGACGAAAGGGACAGCAGCTCGTGGTAGGTGAGCGCGCCCGGCGATGCGACGCTCCCGTCGACGTGCATGCGCCACGACGCAAGATCGATCGCGGGGACCGCATCGAAAGCCCAGATCGTGAGCGGAAAGTCGTTCCCGCTGAACGCGGCGGCAGCCCGCGAGCCGGTCGCGCGGCGCGCCACCCCAAAGCGATCGAGAGCCGTCGTCGCGACGACCGCGCCGACGCCCACCGCGAGCGCCCGTAGCGCGACACGACGGCCGCCGAGATCGGCCACCGCCGGCCGCGACTCCCACCGCCGCGCCGCGTGCGCGACCATCAGCGGAACGAGCGCGACACCGACGAACACATGCACGTTCAGCAGCGAGTACGGCAGCGGCCTGTCGAACGACACGAGCCCGATCGACCACGCCAGGCCAAGCCCGAGCACGAGCAGCAGCGCGAGCGAGGCGGACGCGCTGACCGCGAGGCCGAGACCCGGGCGTCCGCGCGTGCGACGCCGCACAGACCGTCGCGCGATCCCGTACTTCCACGCGAGGACGAGCACGAGACCGGCACCTGCGACGCGATGCAGGACGAGCAGGGCATCGGCTATCGGCCGCGGCGCGACCCACGCGAGAAGACCCGTCGCGACGAGCACCGGAACGGCCACGAGGAGCGCGAGGTTCACGAGCCGGCGCGGCATCCGGAAATGCTAGACCCGCGGATGACACAGACTCTGCGCGTGCGACCTGACCAGCTCACGTACCTCACGCGCGAGCCCATCAACGCCGAGACGCCGCTCGGGCGACACGTCGGCCCGATCACGCCCGCCGCGCGTCACTACGTCCGCGATCATTTCGCGATACCCGAGGTGCGCGAGGACCTGACCATCGACGGGGCCGTGCGCGCGCCGCTGCGACTCTCGCTCGACGATGTCCGGTCGCTCCCGCGGCGATCGCTCGTGGTGACCCTCGAGTGCGCAGGCAACGGTCGAGCCTTCCTGGATCCGCCGGCCCCCGGCGAGCAGTGGCGCACCGGTGCGGTCGGCACCGCGGAGTGGACCGGCGTGTCGCTGCGCGCGGTCCTCGAGATGGCCCGACCGCTCGCGAGCGCGGTCGAGGTGCTCTGCGTCGGCGCGGACGAAGGCATGCCCGCGGATGTGGGCGCGCGCATCGCCTACGAGCGCTCGCTGCCGATCGCCGACGCCCTGCGCGACGACGTGCTGCTCGCGTACGCGATGAACGGCGACGACCTTCCGCCGGAGCACGGCGCGCCGCTACGCCTTGTCGTCCCGGGGTGGTACGGCATGGCGTCGGTGAAATGGCTCGCGCGCCTGCGACTCCTCGAGCGCCCGTTCGAGGGCTTCTTCCAGACGAAGCGGTACGTCGTCGGCGCTCGGCCGCTGCGCGAGATCGCTGCGCGCGCCCTCATCGTGTCGCCCCACGAGGGCGAGCGCGTCGCCGCGCGCCCGTTCCGGGTGCGCGGCTACGCCTGGAGCGGCCGCGGCGATGTCGCGCGGGTCGACGTCTCCGCCGACGGCGGCCGCAGCTGGCGCGACGCGGAGCTCGGTGACGCGCTGTCGCGCTACGCCTGGCGCGAGTGGCACGCGAGCGTCGCGCCGCGCGCGAACGGCCGCATGGTGTTGCTCGCGCGCGCGGTCACGTCCGACGGCGCGGCCCAGCCGCTGGCCCAGGTGCGGAACGACCTCGGGTACGAGAACAACGCGGTGCGTCCGGTGGAGATCGAGGTCGTCTAGCGGGAGCGCGCTGCTTCCGCGGCGCTGAAGCGCTCACGCACGTCGGTCGCGAAGCACATCTCGACGACCGGCATGAGAAGCGGCGCCATCCGGATCACCTGATCGCGCAGCGCCTGCCCGCCGACGATGTTCGATTCCGCTCCGGAGTGGAGATTCAGCACGCCGTGGTCGATGCCGTCATACACGCGACCCTCCTCGCGGTCGTAGACGGCGCGCCGCGCCGGGTTGCGGCCGTCGAACCATCCGCGCGTCATCCGCACGAGCTCATCGAAGCGCCGGCGGTCCGAGACGTCCCGCAGGCGCTCGAGCGAATACACCGCCGACGCCACGCCATACGGCTGCACCGTGGGTTCGTCGAAGCCCGACTCGACCCGCGGAGCGAGATAGGTCAGTGCGCTCTGGAGCGCGGCCGCGACGAGGTCGTCACGTCCGAGGAACTGACCTGCCTCAGCGAGGACGCCCTCCTGCACATGGCCCCAGAGGTGCGGCTCGGTCTGATCGGGGTTGTCGAGGAGCACGCCCCCGTTCCGACACGCGGCGATCTCATCACACCACGTGCCGATCTCCGTCCGCAGCTCGGGGAACGCGTCGGACCGCAGCAGCTCGAGCGCCGTGAGCACGTGGATGGAACGGACGTCGGCCGGCACGTCGCGCGCGCTGCGGATGTGTGCGAGCCCTCGCTCGAGCGCGACGCGCGCCCTTCGATCGCCCAGCCCGAAGGCGGCGCGCGCGAGGGCCCGCACGCCGCGCGCGTGCCAGAAGCCGCCACCGGCGAACGAGGTGACGCCGCGATCGTTGCGCTCGCCCGACCAGTCAGAGATGAAGTTCACGAAGCGACCGTCGTCGAGCTGCATGTAGAGGATGAAGTCGAGCAATCCGTGCGCCCAGTCGCGCATGCGCGGCAGGCGAGTCGCTGACCAGACGTCACTGAACAGGATGAACGCGCGTGCG
The DNA here is from genome assembly GCA_036000705.1 of Candidatus Limnocylindria bacterium. Classification (GTDB taxonomy): domain Bacteria; phylum Chloroflexota; class Limnocylindria; order P2-11E; family P2-11E; genus CF-39. The sequence goes on from DASYUY010000013.1 coordinate 22,724, forward strand.
GCGTCGTCGACGCACGCGACGCCCTCGTATCCGCGGTCGGCCGCCGGAATGGTGCGATCGGTCGCGTCGCTGTAGACGGCGATGGCGCACGCGCGCTCGCCGGCTGACTCGACCGGGACGGTGAGTCGGGCGAGCTGTCTCAGCACGACTACACGCGCACGAGCCGTTCGGCGGCGCCGCGCCATGGCTCGAGGCTGTTCACGATGTCGCGCACGTCGAAGTCCGCGGCGGCGACGACAGAGTCGGCGGCGCCGTAGTACATGCGGATACGCCCATCGCCGAGGTCAACGTGTCCGCAGGAGAAGATCGTCTCGTTGAAGAGACCGGTACGCTCGAACGGCTCGAGCGGCTCGAGGATCGGCTGCGCCGACCGTGCGAGCACCTTGCGCGGATCGTCGGCGTCAAGGAGCAGCGCACCCATCGCGTAGCGCGTATTCCGGTCCACGCCGTGGTACAGCTCGAGCCAGCCGTCCTCGACGCGGAACGGCACCGCGGACGCGCCCGTCCGCAGCTCGTCCCAGTACTCCCAGCGCGGGAGCGCGAGCGTCTCGTGGCGACCCCAGGCGCGCAGGTCGTCGCTGAACGCGATCCAGATCCCGAAGATGCGGCTGAAGGACTGGGGCATCGGCCTGGTGAGCGCGACGTAGCGCCCACGCACCTTCTCGGGGAAGATCACGACGTCCTTGTGGTCCGGGAGGAAGATCACTCCCTGGCGCTGGAAGCTGCGGAAGTCGGTCGTCGTCGCGAGGCTGGTCGTGATGCCCCACCGCGAGACGGACACGTAGGTGATGTGCCACTCGCCGTCGATGAACGTCGCGCGAGGATCCTCGACGCCGTACTCCTCCATATCGGTGTGCGGCGCGATCGCAGGGACGTCGTCGACCGTGAAGGTGACGCCGTCGGTGCTGCGCGCGACGCGCAGGTGCGAGATCTGCGCGAGGAAATCGATATATCCCTCGTTCGTCATGCGCAGATTTCCGGTCGAGTTGCGGTATCTGATCGAGCGCGGGTCTCGCAGGTCAAGACCGGGAAGGTTCGCGGGTATGTGCGCGACGACGACACGCGGCGCGCCATCACGCGTATCCAGGAAAGCCATGCCGACCAGCTCTTCCTTGCGGTAATGCGGAGGCAGCGGTCGGAGGATCGGATGCGGCTGATCGAGGTCGAGCGTGAGCGCGTCGGGGCCCGGCTCGATGTCGGTCCGTGGCCGCTCCGCGACACGCAGCAGCAGGACGATCTCGTTGCCCACTCTCGCGGCCGCGGCGTTGAAGACCGACACCACCTCGAGCGTCGGCAGTGACGGCTTGACGTCGCGGGCCGTTATGAGCGGGTTCTGTGGCAGCCGATCGCCGAGATTCATCCGATCGGTGTCGGCTCCTCTTCGGGCTGTTCCTCGCGGCGCGAGTTCTCCCCTTGGCTTCCGCTCTGGGCCGGCGCGAGCAGCGGTACCGCCTGAGCCGTGACACGGTGGTCGAGGACGTCGCGCATCAGGCTGAGGACACGGCGCCCGATGGCCGGCCAGGCCATCTCCTTGCCGTACTCATATGCACGCAGTTCGAGCTCACGCTTCCGGTCCGGATCGCCGAGCACGGAGTTCACCGCCGTCGCGATCGCGGCGGCGTCGCGGAAGGGCACCAGGATGCCGCGGCCATGCTCGAGGACCTCTTGAGCGTGGAGGTATGGGGTGGACACGATCGCCTTTCCGGCGCCGAGCGCATACGCGAGCGTGCCGCTGGTGATCTGGTTCGGGTCGAGATACGGAGTCACGTAGACGTCGGTCGCGAGAAGGTAATCGACGACCTCGCGCTGCGTCAGGTACTGATTCACGAACTTCACGCGATCGCGCAGCTCGAGACGAGCCGCCGCCGCGGTGAGCGAGTTCCGGTACGCCTCACCCTCCTTTTTCAGCAGCTCCGGGTGCGTCTGGCCGACGACGAGATAGAGCGCATCGGGGTGGCGCGCGACGATCTCGGGCATCGCCTCGATGACGTACTCGAGTCCCTTGCGCGGGTCGACCAGACCGAACGTCGAGATGATCTGCCGTTCCTGGACGCCGAGCTGCCGCTTGAGGCGATGGCGGCCGCGCGGCTCGATCGCCGGCATGCCGTGCTCGATGACGACGGGCGGACGAGACACGCCGTAGACGTCGCGCAGCAGACGCGCCGCGGTCGTGCCCATCACGATGACCTGCTCGCTGTGATCCGTCGCGAAGCGGATCGTGTCGAGCGCCCACGGCTCGGGTTTGGGTGGGACCGTGTGGAGCGTCGTAACGACCGGCTTGGTGCAGCTCTCGAGGAAGACCCGGAGGTAGTCGTCGTAGGTGCCATCGTGCCAAACCCCGTACAACCCGAACTCGTGCTGCACGCTCGCGATGTCGACGTTCGAGGCGCTGATCGCGAGCGCCGCGTCGCGATACGTGCCGGCTTCCTCTTGACGGATGCGCCAGCGCACGTCGGGTCCGTACGGCCGCGCCGCTCCAGGCTCATCGATCGCGGCGGCAAGGACACGCACGGTCGGGTCGGCGGCCTTCACCGCCGCCGAGAGGTCCGCGGTGAACGTGGCGATGCCACACCGGCGAGGGATCGAGGAGGCGACGAATGCGATGCGCATTACACAATTTTCCCCACTGGGCGCTCGTTTGGAGGAACGCAGGCCACCCACAGAGGGGCGCCGTTGGGAAGGTTCTGCGCGAGGGGAGTGCCCGAGGTCAGTGTAGCGCTAGTGGGAGTCCTCGATAGGCAGCCCTGCGTTCCGCCAAGCGTTGAATCCACCGCGAAGATTCGCCGCCGCGACGCCGTGACGCTCGAAGATGCTCGTCGCGAGGCTCGAGCGCGCGCCGCTCGCGCAATACACCACGAGCGTTCGTTCGCGCGGTAATTCGCCGATGCGCTCCTCGAGCTGTTCATACGGGATGTGTCGCGCGCCGGGGACGTGGCCCTCGACGTATTCGGACCGCTCGCGCACGTCGACGATCGACGCGCCCTCGCCCGCAAGTCGTCCAGCGGTGCGCGCGTCGAGCTGCTGGGTCGTCGCGGTCGCGTCGTCCGACGCCGCGAGCGGCTCCGCGTATCCACGCACGTCGTCGAAACCGATGATCGCGAGCTGCGCACGCAGGCGTTCCGCTTGCTCCTCGTCTCGCGTGAGAAGGACCAGCGGCGTCCCATACGCGACGACCGCGCCGCACCGGACCGCGAAGCTGTCGTTGCCGATGATGTTGAGCGCCCCGCGCCGATGACCGGCGCCGTACAGATGCGGCGGACGAGGGTCCAGGAGCGCGGCGCCGGGCGCCAACGGATCGCTCAGCAGCGGCAGCGGCCGGCGGTCCGGCAACGTCGCGCCGCGATGGTTGAGCTCGCGCACGTGCGGGTAGTACGCGGGTGCGACGGGTAGGCCCTGCGCGATCGTCTCGCGGAACTCGCCAAAGTCGCGGCCCGCGGCGCGTGCGACGTGGTTATGGCGGCGTTCGAACCCGAGCGTCGTCCACCGCGATCCCGCGACGGTCGCGCTGCACGCGCTGCCGCCGCCGTGGGTCGGGAACACCGCGACGTAGTCCGCGAGGTTGAGCACCTTGTCCCGCAGCGTCGCGTAGGCGTCGCGCGCCAGCCGTTCCTCGAGCTCGGGGCCCAGGAGGTCGACGCGCGCGATGTGGCCGACGAGTAGGGCGCCTCCGCTGAAGAAGTACTGCGGATCGTCGGCGCGTCGCAGATCGCTGACGACGTACGCCACGTGCTCGGGTGTATGGCCGGGCGTCGCGACGCAGCGCACGCGCAGCGCGCCGATGTCGAGTGTCTCTCCGTCGCGGAGCGTCGTATGCGGGTATGCGAGCCGCGCGTCGGGACCCGCGACGACCGCGATGGGACGCAGCTCGGCGAGCGCGCGCGAGCCCGACAGGTAGTCGTTGTGAACGTGCGTCTCGAGCGAGTGCGTGATGAGCACGTCGAGCTTCGACGCGGCCGCGAGGTACGCGTCGACGGCGCGGTCGGGGTCGACGAGGAAGGCGACACCGGCATCGGGATCGGCGACGAGATAGCTCGCGTGGCCCAGTCCCGCATCGAAGAACTGCTGCAGCAGCACGGCCGAAGCCTAGACCGCGCCGAGCCCCGCGACGCCGAGCACGCTCGGCAACACCGAACCGAAGAGGTATCCGGCGATACCCGCGAACGCGGCGAGAGCGACGACCTCGAGGCCCGAACGGACCGGGTCGCGCCTCGTCCACCTCGTCTTGACGGCGCCGATGACGAAGACGACGGCGCCGCAGAGCACCAGGGATGCCGCGGGCGCGCTCGCGATCGGCAGAAGGAGGTACGGCAGGAGCGGCACCAGCGACGCGAGCCCGAACGCGCCACCCATCACGATCGCGCCCTGCAGCGCGCCGCGACCCTCCTCGATGACGAGGCCGAGCTCCTTCTCGACCATCGTCTTCAGCAGGACGGTGGGCTCGCGCGCGAGCTCGGCGGCGACACGTCGCGCGGCCGCCTCGGACAGGCCTTCGGACTGGAGCATGTACGCAACCTCGGCCTCCGCTTCGGCCGGACGATCGCGGACCTCTTGACGCTCGTTCTCGATCTGCGCGACGTAGATCTCGCGCTGGCTCTTCGACGAGAGATATTCACCCGCGGCCATCGAGAACACGCCCGCGAGCGCCGATGCGATCCCCGCGATGAGGACCGCGAGGCGGTCGCCGGTCGCCGCGCCGACGGTGCTCACGACCGCGAGCGTGCTGACGAGGCCGTCCTGCATGCCGAAGAGCGCTTCCCGGATCTCGCCGAGCAGCTCGGCTTCCTTGCGTTCCTCGGCAAGGTGCTGTGCGAGCCACTCGCGATCGAGATGTCGAGCATCGTCCGCGGACGGCTGTGCCATCCCGCGTAGCGTACTCAGATGACCCGGCCGCGGCCGCCGTTCGCATCGACCAGCGGCAGCTTCGCGCGATCCCACGCGTTGACGCCGCCCTCGAGGTTCTCCGCCTCGTAACCGAGCTTGCGCAGACCACGGACGGCCGCCTCGCTCCGCCCGCCGCTGCGGCACACCGCCACGATGGTCCGCTCCTTCGGTAGCTCGCCCAGACGCACGGAGAGCTCCCCAAGAGGGATGTGCTGCGCGCCGTCGATGTGCCCGGCGTTCCACTCATCGTCCTCTCGTACGTCGAGCAGGTGGAAGTCGGCCCTCCGCTTGCTGAACTCTTCTGCCTGCACGGCACGATTCTGCTCCCGAATGGAGGCTGAGGGGTCTCGCCCGTTCCGAGACGCCGCTCCGCTTTCGCCACGATTGGCTGGAACAGGCGCGGGCACAATGGGCGCGTAGTCAACCATCGCAAACCGCGAAAGAGTCATCCCGCCGGCGAGAGCGGACAAGCACTGGTCGAGACCGCGCTCTCGCTGTCGCTCCTTGTGTTCACGATCCTGGGTGGCGCGGACATGGCCCGCGCGTTCGCCGCGCAGCTCGGCGTGCAGAACGCGGCGCGCGCCGGTGCCGAGGCCGCGGTCACTCGGGTCGCGAGCACCGACCCGCAGATCATCTCGTACGCGACGGATGAGCTCGGCCGCATCGCCGGCGTCGACACGGCCGCCGCGACGATCTCGGTGACGCACACGACGGGCGCCGGTGGCGAATCGCTGGTGAACGTGCGCGTGCAGTACACGTATCGAACGCTCGTACCCTGGCCGTTCGTCCCGAACACGCTCAGTCTCGACAAGACGGCGACGTTCCGGAACTACCAATGACGCTCTCAGCTTGCGGCGCTGGCACCGAAACCCTCTCTTCGCGCGAAGCCCCGTCGCTTCGCGACGGGGACCCCTCGGGCGCGGGGGCCCTCGGTGCCGGCGCCGCGCGTCCATCGTCATCGTTCCGCCGACCTCGCGGAGTCGAGCCAAGCTCCCATGTCGGTGACGACCGGGCACAAGCGCTCGTCGAAACAGCGCTCGTTCTACCGCTCCTGCTGCTCTTGATCGTGGGTCTCTTCGATGTCGGGCGCGCGGTCTGGCTCGGCAACACGCTCGCGACGGCGGTGCGCGAGGGGACGCGATACGGCGTGGTGCACGGCGCGCTGAGCGGCGCGCCGACGGGTCCGGGCTCGGCGTCGTACACGCCGCCGGACACCGACACCGCGATCACGGCTCAGGTGCGCGCGTACGCGACGGGTGTGCCGAGCAGCCTCCTGGTGCAATCGACATGGCCGGACGGCAATGCGAACCGCGGGAGCCGCATCGTCGTGACCGCGAGCTTCCCCTTCGTCCCGATCCTGTCGCAGGTCTTCCTCGGCGGCGGGCTGGGCGTCACGCTGCGCTCGAGCTCGACGCTGGTGATCGAGCAATGAGGCTCTGGTCCCGTGACGACGGCGGGCAGGCGCTCGTCCTCATCGCCGCCGCGCTCGGCGGGCTGCTGCTCGGCATCGGTCTCGCTCTCGATACCGGGCAGCTTTTCGTCGCCCGGCGCGCGGCGCAGACCGCCGCGGACGCCGGCGCGTGGGCCGGCGCCGCGGTCCTGTACGCGGGCGGCAGCGCCGCACAGGCGCGAACGGCTGCCGCCACCGACGCGACGCGCAACGGCTACACCGACGGCGGCTTCATCACGGTGACGACCGCGTCGCCGCCGGCGACAGGCACCTACGCCAGCGATCCGGGCTACATCGAGGTCACCATCACCGAGGAAGTGGTGACGAGGTTCCTGTTCGGCGCGAGCTCCGGCCGCACCGCGACAACGGTGCGCGCCGTGGCGGGTCTGGCCCGGTCCGGCAGCGGCGAAGCGGTCGTCGTTACCCGCGGATCGGGTTCCGGCACGCTCACTCTGAGTGGCAGCACACGACTGACCGTCGTTGGCGGTGGAACGAGCACGAACTCAACGAGCAACACCGCCGTCAACATCGGAAGCGGTGGACTACTGACCGGCACGTTCCACCGCGTGACCGGGAACGTCTCAGGGACGGTGGCCGGACGCATGAGTCCCGCACCCACCGTGGGCGTAGCGGCGACCGCGGACCCGTTCGCCGCCGTCGCGGGTCCTTCGACGACGAGCCTGCCGGTCTTCGCGGGACAGACCATCGCGACGCCGGTGACCCTCAGCCCAGGCGTCTACACCGGCCTCGTCACGGTGGGAAACGGCGGGACCGCGAGCCTGGGTGCTGGGAATTACGTGTTCCGTGCCGGCCTCCGGACCACGGGCACGGGCTCGCTCGTGCTCGCAGGGAGTGGCGGCGTGCTCCTGTACAACGCGAACGCGAGCTACCCAGCGGCGGGTGGATCGTGCGGGAACATCTCACTCGCCGGCACGGGCACCATGACGCTGTCGGCGAGCCGAACGGGCTCGTACGCCGGAATGCTCTTGTTTCAGGACCGCAGTTGCACGAACGGCGCGGCGATCAGCGTGCGAACGGGCACGAGCCTCAGCGGAACGCTCTACGTGCCGGCGGCGACGCTCACGATCACCACGGTCAACAGCGTGGCGATCGCGTCGCAGATCGTGGCGTACGAGCTGACGGTGACCGGCAACAACACGCTGACGATGACCTTCACGCCGGCCTCGGTGACCGGCTCACGCGTACCGTCGCTGGTCGAGTGACCGGCGCTAGGGTCGCTGGATCCGCTGCGCCTCGTTCGTGAAGCTCGCGCCCGCGGTCCCGGCGGGACGCGCGTCGCCGGGTGCGCGCAGGAGCAGCTGCAGGTTGCCACCCGACGCCTGAAGCGCCGCGATGCGCTCCGCGGTCGTCGCGTCCACCCGCAGCGTGTAGACGGTGATCGTCTTCGCGAGGACGGGCAGATCCTGGATCGCGATGCGGGCGATGAAGTCGCTCCGCGTCGGGTCGGCGACTGCGAGGGTGTACATGATGTCGACATGATCGCCGGCCACGATCGCGCCACCCGCCGCGTTCGCGTCCGGGACGCTCAGCGACATGGCGCGGAACGGGAGCGAGTTCGCGACCGTCGTGCCGGGCGGCAACACCGAGATGCGGCCCTCGCTCCCGGGCTGGGCGATCTTCGTCGGCAGCACGGGCTCGTTCGCGGACAGTCCGACCGTGGTGATCATCCCAGCGGCGCCGTTCGCGTCGTGCAGCGCGTTGCGGGGCGCGGCGTCACGGGGCAGCTGGATGATCTTGACGTCGTTCGCGCCGAGCGCGGACCGCGCCTCGATGTCCCGCGTCGCGACGAGCACATCCACCGTGGCGCCATCCGTCGGCGGTGCCGTCCGCGCGGCGATCGCGTACAGGTAGGTGCCGGCTCCGGCGACCACGGCGACGACCACCCCAACGGCCAGGAGGATCCGAGACAGCAAGCGCGCGCGTCGTGGACCGTACGGGTCTCCGAGGTTGATTCCCGTGGTCACCGGGGCAGTATCGTTTCGCAGCCGCACACTCGGGCGAGTTTAGCGGCGGGTGGAAGACCGGAAGGAAGGCATGGCGGGCGAGAAGATCCTCTGCGTCGACGACGAGGACCCCATCCGCAAGCTTTGCATGGTCTATCTCTCGAAGCGCGGATACCGGGTCGAGGCGGTCGCGAACGGTGTCGAGGCCCTGAAGCTGATCGAAAGCAAGGGCAGTCCGGACCTCGTCGTCACCGACGTGAACATGCCGCTCATGAACGGGCTCGAGCTCGTCAAGCGCCTGCGTGAGGACCGCCGCACCGCTCGCACGCCGATCATCGTCCTGTCGGCGGCCAAACAGGAGCAGGACATCCTCGCCGGCTACTCGCACGGCGCCGACGACTACATTGGAAAGCCGATCGACCTCGCCGTCCTGGCCGCGAAGATCGAGACGATCCTGCGTCAGACGCGGACCGTCGCGCAGGTCGACATGGCGCCGCGCAAGCTCGGGATCGTCATGGCGTTCGCGCACGGCAAGGGTGGGGTCGGCGCGACCACGCTGGCGGCGAACGTCGCGGCGGCTCTGGCCGCGGAGGGCAAGACGGTCGTGCTGATCGACCTCAATCTGCAATTCGGCAATGCCGCGATGTTCTTCGACCTGCGTCCACGCGCGACGATCGTCGAGTTCGCGCGCGGCGACATCAATCGGGTCACCGAGGACGACTTCGGCGAGTTCCTCGCCGATCACACGAGCGGTGTCCGGATCCTCGCGGCACCACCGTCGCCGGAGGAGGCCGAGCTCGTGAGCATCGCGGCGGTCCAGCAGAGCATCGATCTCGCGCGCGGCGGGCGCGATGCGGTCGTGCTCGATCTCGCGACGAAGCTCGACGAGGTCACGCTCGCGGCGCTCGATGTCACCGACATCGTCTGCGTCGTCACCGCGCCGCATCTCGCGGCGCTGCGGAGCACGTCGGACACGCTCGCGATGCTGACGCGCATCGGCATCTCCAACGAGCGGATCCTCGTCGCTCTGGTACGCAACACGGCGAAGGGCATCGACGACGCCGGCGTGGCGAAGTTCCTGAAACGCAAGCCGGACATCGTGGTGCCCTTCGCGGAGAAGGCCGACGCGGCGGCCGATCTCGGCGTCCCGTACGTCCTCGCCGAGCCGAGCGACAAGACCGCCGTCGCGCTCAAGCAGCTCGCGACCCGGCTCGCCACGAAGAAGGCGGTGCCTGCGTGAAGCGGCCCTACCCCGTCGAGCTCGTGCCGTTGTTCCAGGAGTTCCTGAACAAGCGCCGGACGAAGTTCACTCTCCCGCTGCGCCTCATGGAGGAGCTACGCCTCGATCGCCCCGCGCTCCTTTTTGTCATCGGTGGCGTCGCGCCCCAGGGCGGTGGCCGCTTCAGCGAGATGTGGAACCCCTACGCGACCCAGTGGGATCAGTACCAGGCCGCCTCAACGGCGGCGCGCGATGCGGGCCTCGTCGACGAGAGGGACGGGCGCTGGGATCTCACGCCGACCGGAGGCGAGCTGGTGAAGCGCGTGCGTCGGGAGGCCGATGCGTACCTCGCGTCGCTGCAGTCGCCCCTCGGGCGTGAAGACCTCGCGCGACTCGCGTCGCTCCTGGGGCACGCCTTCGATGCGACCGCCGGGAGCCTCGATCGACGCTGGCACTCGCACATCCCGCGCGCGGTCCGCATGGCCGGCGACGGTGCGGAGCCGATGGTCGCACTCGAGAATGCCGTGTACGGCCTCTGGCAGACCCGCGACGACTGTCACATGGCGGCGTGGCGGCAGGCCGGCTTGGATGGCCCCACGCTCGACGCGCTGACGCGCATCTGGCGCCACGAGGCCGCGACCGAGCCGGACCTTGCCGCGAAGCTCACCACGCAGCGCCCCGGCGACGTCGCCGCCGAGCTTGCACGCCTGCGTCGCGACGGCCTGGTCGCGAGCGACGGTGCGCTGAGAACGACCGAGAAGGGAAGCACGGTGCGTCAGTCGATCGAGGACGAGACGGACCGCCTGTTCTTCTCGGCGTGGCCGGACGATGTCGCGTCGTCGGCCGGTTGGCTCCGCGAGAACCTCGCGGCGGTGAACGCCTCTTTCTGAGACCGCGCCGAAGGTCAACGGTCGGTCAACGGCCCAGGGGGCGGCGTGTCGGTGGCCGACGCCTACACGCCACGCAGACGACGACGCCGCATCGGTGCGTCGTTACATGTGGCACGGCAAATGCGATACCGGACCGACACGATGATCGAGCAGCGGCCGTCCGCCGCGACCTCGCCCACACACACCGGCGCACGCGTGATGATCGTCGAGGACGACCGCGACATCGCGATGCTCCTTTCCAGCATCCTCGCCGAAGAGGGCTACGCGACGCACGTCGTCACCGACTCGCGCCAGGCCGTCGAGACGTTCGAGCGCGTCCGGCCCGACGTCATCACCCTCGACGTCATGATGCCGAGCCTCGACGGCATCAGCCTCTGCCTCGAGCTCCGTCGCAACACCGACGTTCCGATCCTCTTCATCTCGGCGAAGAAGGAGCCACCCGATCGGGTCGTCGGCCTGCGCGTCGGCGCTGACGACTATGTCGGCAAGCCGTTCGACAACGACGAGGTGCTCGCGCGGATCGAAGCGCTGCTCCGCCGCGCTCAGATGTCGCACGACGGCGCCGGCGGGAAGCAGCTGCGATTCGGCCGGTTCGTCATCGACAGCGGCAGCGTGCAGGCCATCGCCGGCGATCGGCAGGTGCAGCTCACCCCGACCGAGTTCAAGCTGCTGCGCTCGCTCGCGAGCGAGCCGGGTCGCGTGTTCACGCGCGACGACCTGCTCACGGGCGTGTGGGGCTACGAGCCCGGCAGCGATACGCGCCTCGTCGACGTCCACGTCGGCCGACTGCGCAAGAAGCTGGAGGACGCGGTCGTCACCGAGGTCGCGATCGAGACCGCGCGCGGATTCGGCTATCGCTTGGTAGACGCCACCCGAGGGCGCTGACTCTCGCTCGCTGACCGGCGCGCACGCGCGGCCTCCGCGAGCTCGCCCAGCACCTTCACCGTCTCATCCCAGCCGATGCACGCGTCGGTGATGCTCTGCCCGTACACCAGGCGAGATGGATCGCCAAGCTCCTGACGGCCGGCCACGAGGAAGCTTTCGACCATGACGCCGGCGATGCCGCGTTCCCCCGCACCGATCTGCGCGGCGATCTCGCGCGCGACGGTCGGCTGCCGCTCGTGGTCGCGCTCGCTGTTGCCGTGACTCGCGTCGATGAAGAGGCGCTCGGGTACGCCCGCGTCGCGAAGCGCGTTGAGCGCCGCGCGCACGCTCGCGCGGTCGTAGTTCGGCCCGCGGGCGCCGCCGCGCAGGATGATGTGACCGTACGGATTGCCGCGCGTGCTCACGAACGCCGCGAGACCCTGCTCGGTCACGCCGATGAATCTGTGCGGATGCGCCGTGGCGCGCACGGCATCGATCGCGATCTGCACCGTGCCGCCCGTGCCGTTCTTGAATCCGACCGGCATCGAGAGACCTGAAGCCAGCTCACGGTGCACCTGGCTCTCCGTCGTTCGCGCGCCGATCGCGCCCCAGCTCACGAGGTCCGACGTGTACTGCGGCGAAACGGGATCGAGGAATTCGCAGCCCGCCGGCAGACCCAGCTCGGCAAGGTCCAGCAGGAAACGGCGCGCGAGGCGCAGGCCATCGTTGATGCGGAAGCTGCCATCGAGACCGGGATCGTTGATCAGACCTTTCCAGCCGACGGTCGTTCGCGGCTTCTCGAAGTACACGCGCATGACGATCCGCAGATCGCTGGCGAGATCCTTCGCCGACACCGCGAGTCGCCGCGCGTATTCCATCCCGGCCTCGACGTCGTGGACCGAGCACGGCCCCACGACGACGATGAGACGGTCATCTTCGCGGTCCAGGATGCGCACCAGCTCTTCTCGCGCGCTCGCGACGGTCCGCGAGCCCGTCTCGGAGAGCGGGAGCTCATCGAGCAGGATCGCCGGCGGGATGAGCGGCCGGTAGCCTTCGACGCGGAGGTCGCGGGTCTTCATCGCGCCACCTACTCTACGGAGCCGTGCCGCTCTACGGCTACCGCGGGAAACGACCGACGGTGGCACCCGACGCGTTCGTCGCGCCGACGGCGGTGCTCATCGGCGACGTGACCGTGCGCTCCGGGGCGTCGGTATGGTTCGGTTCGGTGCTGCGGGGCGACATGGACCGCATCGAGATCGGCGAGCGCGCGAACGTGCAGGACAACTGCACCATCCACACGGACACCGGCGAGCCCACGATCATCGGGGCGGAATGCACCATCGGCCATGGCGCGATCGTCCATTCCTCGATCGTCGAGCGGAACGTGCTCATCGGATCCGCCGCGGTACTCGTGGGCGCGAACACGGTCGGCGAGCGCACGATCGTGGGCGCCGGCGCCGTGCTGCCGGAACGGTTCGCCGCCCCGGCGCGGTCGCTCGTGCTCGGCGTGCCGGCGCGCGTCGTGCGCGAGGTGCGGCCTGAGGACGATCGGTGGACGAGCGGCGCCGCGCATCACTACGCCGACCTCTCCGCCTGGTATCGCGAGAACCTGAAGGAGACCGAGTAGCTGCCGACCCTGCGACTCACCGGAGCCGATCTCAGCATCGCCGACGTCCTCGCGGTCGCGCGACGCCGCACGCCCGTGGCGCTCGACCGCGCCGCGGAGCGTCGCATGTCGGAGTCGGCGAAGCTCGTCGCCGAGCTCGCGGCGCAGGACGCGCCCGTCTACGGGGTGAATACCGGCTTCGGCGACCTCGCCACGTCGCGCATCCCGATCGGCGAGCTCAAAGCGTTGCAGCGCAACCTGATCCGCAGCCACGCCGCGGGCGTCGGCGACCCGCTTCCCGTCGACGTCGTGCGCGCGGTGCTCCTCCTGCGGGCGAACACTCTCGCGGCGGGACGCTCCGGCGTGCGCCCAGGTCTCGCCGAGATGCTGCTCGAGATGCTCGATCGCGGAGTGCATCCGGTGATCCCGATGCACGGGAGCGTGGGCGCGTCGGGCGATCTTGCACCGCTGGCGCACGCCGCGCTCGTCGTGATCGGCGAGGGCGAGGCGTTCGTCGACACCGTGCGGATGTCGGGTGCCGATGCGCTCAAGAAGGTCGGGCTCAAGCCGCTCGAGCTCGCACCGAAGGAAGGCGTCGCGCTCATCAACGGGACCCAGGTGATGACCGCCATCGGCTGCCTTGCGCTCCATGACGCCACGGTGCTCGCGTCGACCGCCGACATCGTCGGTGCGATGTCGGCCGAGGCCTTGCGGGCCACCGACGCGGCCTGGGACGTGGAGCTGCACGCGGCCCGGCCTCATCCAGGCCAGCAAACGGTCGCCGCCAACCTGCGCTCGCTCATGGAGGGAAGCGCGAACGTCGCATCGCATCGCATCGGCGACACACGCGTCCAGGATCCGTACTCGATCCGTTGCATCCCGCAGGTGCACGGCGCGTCGCGCGACGCACTCACCTATGTGCGCCACGTCCTCGAGATCGAGATCAACGCCGTGACCGACAACCCGCTCGTGTTCGCGGAGCAGCGGCGCGTCGTCAGCGGCGGGAATTTCCATGGCCAGCCGGTGGCGATCGCCCTGGACCTCGCGACGATCGCTGTCGCGGAGCTGGCGGACATGAGCGAGGCGCGCGTCGATCGGCTCATGAACGCGCACACGAGCGGTCTGCCGCCGTTCCTCAGCCCCGCGGCGGGAACGAACTCGGGCTTCATGGTCGCGCAGTACACCAGTGCCGCGCTGGTCACGGAGAACCGATTGCGGGCGTTCCCCGCGTCGGTCGAGTCGGTGCCGACGTCGGCGGGGATGGAGGACCACGTGAGCATGGGCGTCCACGCCGCGCTCAAGCTCGCGGCCGTCGTGCGCAACACGCGCGACGCGCTCGCGATCGAGGCGCTATGCGCCGCGCAGGGTCTCGATCTGCTGGGAGCGAGGACCGCTCCGGGTGTGGAGGAAGCGCGTCGCGTCGTGCGCGAGCAGGTGCCGATGCTCGAGGCGGACCGCGCCCTGGCCCCCGACATCGCCGCGGTGGCCGACCTCATCGAGCGCGAAGTGCTGCTCGCCGCGGTGAGGGCGCGTATCTCCGATCTGGCATGACGGCGCCGCGAGCGGTCGTCTTCGACCTCGGCGGGACGCTCGTGCAGTGGACCGATTGGGAAGACGGTGCCGCGGCGAAGTGGGCGCTCGCGTATGACGCTCTGCGCGCCGCGGACGACGGGATCGCGGCGTCGCGCGACGCCTTCGTCGCCGCAATGCGCGCAGCGGAGAAAGCGCACTGGGAGCGCGTCGAACGCGAGCAATGGAGCGGACCGCCCCAAGGCCTCGTGAACGACGGATTCCGGCGCCTCGGCGTGAGGGCCGGCGAACGCGCGGTCCTCGCCGCGCTCGATGGGTACGCGCGCGCCGTCGCGGGCTGGTGCACGATCTTCGCCGATACGCGCGACACCCTCGCGACGCTGCGCGAGCGCGGGTACCGGCTCGGTCTCCTCTCGAACACCTGGTGGGCGGCGGACTGGCACAACGCGGATCTGGCCGCACACGGGCTCGCCGACCTGCTCGACGTGCTCGTGTACACGTCCGACCTTGGATGCTCGAAGCCGCATCCATCGGCGTTCCGTGAGGTCGCGTCGCGGCTGGGCGTCGCGCCGGAGGCCTGCGTGATGATCGGCGATCGTCAGATCGACGACGTGTCGGGGGCGCGCGCGGTCGGGATGCGCGCGATCTGGCGACGCAATGAGTCCGGCTTCCCCACCTCGGACGTCGCACCCGACGCGATCGTCGACGCGCTCGCGGAGCTCCCCGCCCTCCTGCGGTCCTGGAACGGAGCGTGAAGCGCTGCGCGTGGGCCACGCGCGAGCCGCTCCTCACCTACCACGACAAGGAGTGGGGCACGCCGCGGCACGACGAGCGAACGCTCTTCGAGTTCCTCGTGCTCGAGGGCGCTCAGGCCGGGCTCTCGTGGGAGACGATCCTGCGTAAGCGCGCGGCATACCGCGCCGCGTTCGCGCGCTTCGATCCGAAGAAGGTCGCGCGGTTCGGGGCGCGAGATGTCGCGCGTCTGGTGCGCGACACCGGCATCGTGCGCAATCGCGCGAAGATCACGTCCGCGATCGGGAACGCCAACGCGTTCCTCGCCGTCGCGAAGGAGCACGGCAGCTTCGACGCCTACGTCTGGCGCTTCCGCTATCCCGCCGAGCTGTCCCGCGAGCTGCGCAGGCGCGGTTTCCGGTTCGTCGGGCCGACGATCTGCGAGTCGTTCATGGAGGCCGTGGGCATCCTCAATCACCACGAACGGGCGTGTTTCCGGCATGCGCAGCCCCACTAGGGGGACCCGTGTGGGGGGCTTGTCTGCCGGCCACACCCACCTAGACTTTCCCTAGGCGTGCCGCGCTGCGACCGCCCAAGCGTCCAGGGAAAGGAGGTACTCAATGATCGCTTTCTTCCGTGAGGAGGAGGGTCAGGGCCTCGTCGAGTATGCACTCATCATCGCCGTCATCGCGATTGCTGTCATCGTGGCCATGATCTTCCTTCGCGGTCAGATCCAGAACATCTTCAGCAACATCGGCAACAACCTGACCTAGGGTCAGTCCTCCGACCAGCGATCAACGAGCGGCCCGGAACACCGGGCCGCTCGCTTGTTGCAGCGCAACGCCCGCCACCAGGGCGGGCGCAGCGCAAGGAGGGAGGGAGACGGGAAGGCTGACTTAGGGGCGCGGTCCCCGACCGGGGAACCCGGGTGCGCCCGCGGGGCGGGTCCGGTCGACTTCGGCGGTGACGTGCGCGGTGAGCGATGCCTTCTTCTCGGTGGCCTGCGCGGCGGTGATCGTACCGGCCGCGACGGCGGCATCGATCTTCGCGTTACCGTCCGCGACCATCGCCGCGATGAGTCCGTCCCGGGTCTTGCCCGCGGCGGTCGCGATCTGGGCGAGGGTCTGGCCCGCCTGAAGCTTGGTGCGGAGGTCGGCCTCGGTGGTACCGATGTACGCCGCAGCGGCGGCGAGGTCGTTGGTGATCATCGCGCGCGGACCACCGCGTCCGCCGGGGCCGGGGAAGTTCGTGCCCGGCTGATCGACGGCGGTCGTGATCGCCTTGGTCGCCTCGGCCGAAAGTGCCGCGATGAGACCATCGCGGGTCTTTCCGTGCGCGACGGCGATCTGAGCGAGGGTCTTGCCGGTCTGGAGCTCGGTCCGCAGGTCCGCTTCAGTGATGCCGATGTACGCCGCGGCGGTCGCGAGGATGTTCGGCGAGCCGAACGGACTGTTGGACGCGAAGATCGCGACGCCGCCGGGCAGCTGGGCGATGACGGCGTCGGCGGTGCCGGGCTGGAGCGCCGCGGCCGCAACTCCGCCGGTCAGCAGGAGCGTGACGCCGCTCGCGATGAGCATCTTGTCGATGTACTTCATGTCGGTGTCCTTTCTCGGGGGCTTGCTGTGATGAGGACACCACTCACGCCCACGCGCTTCATGAAAAGGTCCTAAGAACGCCCGGCGCGTGCGGCTTTCTTACTTGGTTCTTACTCGCACGCCCATACACTCGGGCTCGTGAACGTCCTCGTCGTCGAGGACGATCCCGCAGTGCGGGGAGCCGTGGAGCGGGCGCTTCGCGGCGCCGGCCACCGGACCGAGACCGCCGCCAACGGCACCAAGGCGTTGGAGGTGGCGACGGCCAGCCCCTACGACGCGATCGTCCTAGACCTCGGCCTCCCCGGCCTCGACGGCCTCGAGGTGTGCCGTCGCCTGCGCTCGTCCGGCAACGGCGTGCCCGTCCTGATGCTCACCGCCCGCGCCGCGGTCACCGAGCGGGTCGAGGGGCTCGACGCCGGCGCCGACGACTACCTCGTCAAACCGTTCGCGCTCGACGAGCTGCTGGCACGGCTGCGCGCGTTCGAACGGCGGGCCCCGCAGAGTGGCCAGTCCCGCGGGACGCTGCGTTTCGATGATGTCGTCCTCGATCGGGACGCGATGACCTGCCACCGCGGAGCGCGCGCGATCCAGCTGTCGCGCACCGAGTACCAGCTGCTCGAGCTCTTCCTCGCCAATCCACGGCGCGTGCTGAGCCGTGACGTGATCTTCGATCGCGTATGGGGCTACGACTTCGGTCCCGACTCGAACTCCCTCGACGTCTACATCGGCTACCTCCGCCGCAAGCTCGAGGCGCAGGGGGAGCCGCGGATCATCCACACGATGCGCGGCGTCGGGTATGTGTTGAGGGAGGCATGAGCTTCCGGCTTCGTGTCACCATCCTCACCGCGTCGGCCGTCGCGGTCGCGGCCATCCTCGCCGGCGCGGTCATGTACGTCATGGTCCAGCAGCAGCTGGAGGCCGCGTTCAACGACACGCTGAGGACCACCGCGAATACCGCGCGCCTCGGCGGCCCACGTCCGGATGACCGCTTCGGCGGCCGCGGCGGCGGTGCGGTCTTCCTCTCCGGCCGCGCCGACATCTTCGCGCAGATCGTCGACAGCTCGGGCAGCGTGGTCGGCTCGGACCTGCAGGTCGGCCAGTCCCCGGAGCTCGTGACCAGCGAGGTCGTGGCCGTCGCGAACGGGCAGATGGCGGACGCGATCGCCGACGTCACGACTGCGAAGGGCCATTTCCGCGTCTACGCGGTGCCGTTCACGCCGGGCCGTGCACTCGAGGTGGCGCGTCCGCTCACCGAGATCGACGCGGCGCTCGCGAACACGCGTTTCGCGCTGCTCGGGCTGGCGGTCACCGCCGCGGTCTTCGCCGCGCTCCTAGGTGCCCTCATCGGCCAGGCCGCGCTCGCACCCCTTCGCCGTCTGAGCACGACCGTGCACGAGGTGACGCGGACGCGCGATCTCTCGCGCCGCGTCGCCATGACGGGCAACGATGAGATGGCCCGCCTCGCCGCATCTTTCGATGCCATGCTCACCGCGCTCGAGGTCTCCCTACGCCAGCAGCGTCAGCTCGTGGCGGACGCATCGCACGAGCTGCGCACACCGCTCACGAGCCTGCGCACCAACCTCGAGCTGCTCGCGCGCGGGCAGCCGACCGATGCCGCGGAACGGCAGCAGGTCCTCGTCGAGCTGGTCGGTCAGATGGAGCGGCTCTCCACGCTCGTCACCGACCTCATCGACCTCGCGCGCGACGAGGAGGCGACGCTTCCGATCGAGGACGTGCGTCTCGACGAGGTCGTCGCCGACGCGATCACTGACATGCGCGGCCGCTATCCGAACGTGCGGTTCGACGCCGCACTCGATGCGGCGACGGTGCGGGGCGTCCGTTCGCGCATCGCGCGCGCCGTCACGAACCTCCTCGACAACGCCGGCAAGTGGAGCCCGGCGGGCGGAGTCGTCGAGGTCGCGGTGCGCGGCGGCGAGGTGAGCGTCCGCGATCACGGGCCAGGCGTCGCGCCGGAGGACGCGCCTCGCGTCTTCGACCGCTTCTGGCGCGCGAGCAACGCGCGCTCGCTGCCGGGGTCGGGCCTGGGTCTGTCGATCGTGAAAGAGGTCGCCGAATCACACGGCGGCTCCGTCACGCTCGAGCACGCGAGCGGAGGCGGCGCGCGTTTCCGGCTACGGCTCGCCACATCGTCCTAGCCGCTTCTTAAGCGGATTTCATGCTCGCGCCGGACGCGGGTGTTCATCTATTCGACATGGCCACTCGAACGCGGCGCAGCAGCAAGCCGCTGATCGCGTCCACGCTGATGCTCCGCGCGCTTGCCGCCGCGATCACGCTCAGCAGCTTCGGCGGGATGACGATCTTCGCGAGCGAGAACCTCCATGCGTCGAACGCGCCGCTCCAGCCCGTGGCCGTCGCCAGCGCGACGACCACACCGGCGACCGCCGCGACGACGACCACGACCGCCACGCGCACGACGGCACTGCGCTCGGTCACGAGCACGAGCACCGCCGCGCTCACGCGCACGAAGCAGTCCTGACCGAGCGGTGACCGTCAACACCGATCTGATCTGGATCCTCGCGCGCTCGACGGGCGCGGCTTCGCTCGTCGCGCTCACGCTCTCGGTGCTCACGGGCATCGCGCTGCGCAGCGGGACGTTCGCCTGGCTCTCGCGCAACCGGGGCGTGCGTGTCGTGCACGGCTTCCTGACGGTGCTCTGGATCCCGCTCGGTCTGGCACACGTCATCGCGCTGCTCGTCGACAAGTACGCGCAGATCGGGCTCATCGACCTCCTCATCCCGTTCGGCGTCTCGTACGGGCGCGTCGCGATCGGGCTCGGCACGATCTCCGCGCAGCTCATCGTGGTCGTGCTGATCTCGACGTGGCTGCGATCGTCGCTGACCCTCGGGCAGTGGCAGGCCTTCCACCGCCTCTCGTACGTCGCGTTCGCCGCGGCGTTCGCGCACGGCATCACGTCCGGCACCGATCTCGCGAATCCGATGATCGCCGCACTCGCGTGGATCACCGCCGTCGCGGTGGTCCTCGTCGCGCTCCGCCGCCTCGTGCGTGTTCGCGTTGCGCAACGGAGCAGCGCCCGCGCGGCGTAGGTACGCTGGACGACCATGCGGCTCGTCCTCACGATCAACGGCTCGAGGCACGACGTGGACCCACCGCCGAGCGCGTCGCTCCTCAGCGTTCTGCGGGATGACCTCGGCCTCTGCGGCACTCGTTTCGGCTGCGGGAGCGGCCAGTGCGGAGCGTGCTACGTCATCGCCGACGGCAGAGCCGTCGCCTCGTGCCTGATGCCCGCGCGCCAGGCGGCCGAGCGAGAGATCACGACGATCGAGGGCCTCGCGCAGGATGGCGGGCTGCATCCGGTCCAGGAGGCGTTCATCGCCGAGGACGCGATGCAGTGTGGTTACTGCACCAGCGGGATGATCATCTCCGCCGCCGCGCTCCTCGCGCGCGATGCCGCGCCCGACGAGGCGACCATCCGCGACACGCTCGCCGGAAATCTCTGTCGGTGCGGCGTGTACGGCCGCGCCATCCGCGCCGTATTGCGTGCGGCACAAGTCCCGGGTGGAAGGGGCGAAGCCCCTGCGATCACCGGATGAACGTCGAGGAGCGCATCCGCGTCGAGCCCGACGGGACGGTCACCGCGTTCTCGGGCAAGATCGAGTTCGGGCAGGGCATCCGCACCGCGTTCGCGCAGCTCGTGGCGAACGAGCTCGATCTGCCTGTCGAACGCGTACGTGTCGTGCTCGGCGACACCGCGCAGGTGCCATTCGACTTCGGGACGTTCGGAAGCAATTCCGTCGCGCAGGAGGCGCCGGCGCTGCGCCGCGCCGCGGCTTTCGCGCGCCGCGCGCTGATCGATCGAGCGGCGGCGCGTCTGGCTCTTCCGGCGAAGCGATTGGACACGAGGGACGGCACGATCGGCGATGGCGACGGCAAGCGCGTCGGCTACGCGGATCTCGTGCGCGAGGCTCCGGTCACGGGAACGGTGCCCGACGACGAGCCGCTCCTGCCACCAGAGCGCTGGCGTCACATCGGCACGCCGCTGTCGCGGGTCGAGGCGCGCGACATCGTGACCGGACGCGCCCGTTACACCGCCGACGTCCGGCTCGACGGTCTGGCGCGCGGCGCGATCGCGCGGCCGCCGGTCCGCGGCGCACGCGCCAAGACCGTCGACGATCGCGCCGCCCGCGCGATGCCCGGCGTCGTCGCGGTCGTTCACGACGGCGATGTCGTCGGTGTCGTGGCCGAGCGGGAGGAACAGGCGCGAGCGGCAGCCGACGCTCTGGAGATCGAGTGGGACACGCCGAGGAGCGAGGCGTCCGCGACGCAGGTCGTGCCGATGCGCGAGAACGCGGGCGTCGACAGGGCGCTCGCGTCCGCGGCGCTCACGCTCTCCGCGACCTACACGCTCCCATCGATCGCGAGCGCATCGATCGGCCCGAGCGCCGCGGTGGCCGACGTGCGGAGCGACGGCGCGACGGTCTACGCCGGCACCCATCGTCCGTTCGGGCTGCGGGACGCGGTCGCGGGTCGCGTGGGCCTTTCAAACGAGCAGGTCCGAGTGAGGCCGCAGATGTCGAGCGGAACGTACGGCCGCAGCAGCGCGCCCGATGTCTCGGTCGAGGCGGCCGTGCTGTCGAAGCACGCGCGCCGTCCCGTGCTCGTGCAGTGGTCGCGCGCCGAAGAGTTCGCCTACTCGCCCAGCCGTCCCGAGGCGGTCCTCGAGGTCACGGCCGGACTTGCCGCTGACGGTCGCATCGTCGCATGGCGCTACGACGAGCACACCAACGTCCACACCGCGGCGGGGCCGGATCCGCGCGTCGCGGCGATGACGTCCGGCCGCAACGCCGTGCCGCCATACGCGATCGCCCACGCCAGCGTCGTGCTGCACGTCGAGCCCACGCCGCTGCGCACGGCCAACTTTCGCTCCCTCGCGGCAGCCGAGAACGTGTTCGCGATCGAGTCGTTCATGGACGAGCTCGCGCACGCGTCCAAGCAGGATCCGCTCGCGTTCCGTCTGCGGCATGTCGACGACGCACGGCTTCGTCGCGTCATGGAGCGCGTCGCGGAGGTGAGCGGGTACGGGACGACGGCGGGCGAGCGCCGCGGTCGCGGCTTCGCGTGCACGCTCTATCACGGCACCTACGTCGCGCAGGTCGCCGAGGTCGCACTGTCGTCGTCCGGCGCGGTCCGTCTGCTGCGCGTGTGGTGCGTCGTGGATCCCGGTCTGGTCGTGAACCCGGACGGCGTGCGCAATCAGGTCGAGGGCGGCATCCAGCAGTCGGCATCGTGGACGCTCCTCGAGGAGCTCCGCCACAGGGAGGGCCGCGTCGCGACGACGTCGTGGGATACGTATCCGATCGCGACGTTCCGCGACGCGCCCGAGTCGATAGCGGTCCTCGTCGAAGGTGACGCGAGCGCGCCATCCACCGGCGTCGGCGAGCCGGGCGCGGTGCCGACGTCAGCCGCGATCGCGAACGCGGTGTTCGCGGCCTGCGGCGCGCGCGTTCGCGACGTGCCGCTCACGCGCGAGCGCGTGCGGAACGCGATGGCCGCCCGCTGAGGTCGCGCTTCGCGCTCGACTGGCTCAGCCTCGATGGGAAGAAGCTCCTTCTGACGCGCGTCCTCCGCACGTTCGCGTACGGGTATCTCGCGGTCGTCCTCGGGCTGTATCTCGACGCCCTCGGCCTTGGTCCGACCGAGATCGGCGTCGTCCTCACCGCCGCGATCGCCGGGTCGGCGCTCATGACCGTCTTCTGGTCGCTGGTCGCGGACCGCTACGGGCGCCGCCGCACCGTGGCGACGATGGCTGCCCTCATGGCAATCGGCGGGCTCCTCTTCGCGTTCGGCGCGGGCTTCGTGCCGCTCCTCCTCGGTGCGTTCACCGGGACGATCAGCGCCACGAGCTCGGAGGTCGGGATCTTCCAGACCGTCGAGCAGGCGATCCTGCCGCAGACCGCCCCCAACGATCGGCGCACGTGGCTCTTCGCGATCTACAACACCGTTGCGAACTTCGCGGGTGCCTTCGGCTCTCTTGCGGCGGCCTTGGTCGTGCTCTTCACCTCGCTCGGACTGCAGGGAGCGGATGCCTATCGGCCGTTCTTCGTCCTGTACGCGCTCATCGGCCTGGTGAACCTCGTGGTCTTCGTCACGCTCTCCGACGGCGTCGAGCTGGCGAAGGTCGAGGGAGAGCGGCGCTTCCTCGGCATCCGCCGCTCCGGCGGTACCGTGGCCAGGCTCTCGGCCCTGTTCGGTCTCGACGCGTTCGCCGGTGGCTTCGTCGTGCTCTCGCTCGTCGCGTACTGGTTCCACCTCCGATGGGGCCTGTCGCCGGAAACGCTCGCGTCCGTGTTCTTCTGGGTCAACGTGCTCTCGGGCGCGTCGCTGCTCGCGGCGGGCTGGCTCGCGCAGCGTATCGGGCTCCTCAACACGATGGTCTTCACCCATCTCCCGTCGAACGTCCTGCTCATGCTCGTGCCGCTCATGCCCTCGGCCCCCCTCGCGGTCGCGCTGTTCCTCGCGCGCATGAGCATCTCGCAGATGGACGTCCCGACGCGCCAGTCGTACACGATGGCCGTCGTCGATCCGGAGGAGCGGACCGCGACCGCGGGCATCACCAACGTCGCGCGAACGACCGCCGCGGCGATCTCACCGGCGTTCGTGGGCATGGCGTTCTCAGCCGGGGTGCTGGGCATGCCGTTCTTCATCGCGGGCGGCCTCAAGATCCTGTACGACGGCCTCATCTACGCGACGTTCCGCGGCGTTCATCCACCGGAGGAGAGAAGCCGGCGCCGGCGCTAGTGGGATCGACGTCCTAGGGCTTCCAGCCTCGATGCAGCACGTGCGCGGGACTGGTCTTCGACGGCGCGGGGTATTGCTCGAGCCGGTCATAGAGCCACTCGAACCACTCGAAGGCCGAGGGGTTGCCTTGGCGGAACTGCCCGAGGTACGCGCGGCATTTGCGCCACGTCATCCGGATCATCCCGCCGGAGAGATCGTCGGTGAGACGAAGTGGAATGAGGCGCGCGTACACGAGATAGCCGAGGTTCTCGTAGTTCACGCAGGCCTGGATGACCGCCTGTTCGAGCTCCGGACCGAGCGCGTGGATCGCGTCGGCCGAGGCGTCATCGGGCAGCGCGAAGATGCGGCGGACCTCGCGCGAGAAGGTCTCGGGCGGCGATGTCGTACGCATCAGCGTGAGCGCGACCTCCTGCTGCCGCTGCCGCCGAAAGGTGACGAACTGATAGGTCGCGAAGAGGAAGCCGATGATGACGGTGGTCGTCCCGATCAGGTTGAACGCGATCTGCAGCTCGACCGGCATGGCGTCCCTCCTCCCGGCGTCGGCCTAGGATGATGCGCCCATGCCACGCGTGTCGACGGGAGACGTCGAGCTCTTCTACGAATCGCTCGGCGAGGGCATCCCGCTGGTGCTCCAGGCGCATGACCACACGCCGTGGCTCTTCGGCCAGGCGCCGGTGTTCTCGCAGCGGTACCGGTTCCTCACGTACGACCGACGAGGAACGGGCCGTTCGTCCAGTCCGCCGGGTGACTGGAGCGCGGCCGATCTCGCGCGCGACCTCGCCGGTCTCCTCGACGCGCTCGGCATCGAGAGGGCGATCGTCGGCGGCTCGAGCCTCGGCGGCGTGGTCACGGCGCAGTTCGCGGTCGATCATCCGGGACGGGCGCTCGCGCTCGTCATCGGGCACACCGTCCCCTACCTCGACGATGCGGGACGCGCGTGGCTCGAGGAAGAGATCGCGACGTCGCGCGCCGGCCGTCCGCCGATCGTGCGGCAACCGCGGTCGAGTCCCGATGAGAAGGAGGGGCCGCTCACGACCGATCCCGAGTTCGCGGCGTCCGCGTGGGGAAAGATGATGGCCGGCACGGGCACCGGCCTCGGCCGCACCGGCGACGAGCGCGCCCGCGCGATCGCCGTGCTGCGCGACTGGGATCAGCGGCCGCGCAAGGCCGACCTCGCGAGGATCGGCGTGCCGACGCTCGTCATCGTCGGCGAACGGGAGCCACGCTCGACGGTCGAGGGCTCGCGCGAGTGGGCGTCGTGGATCCCCGGCGCGGAGTTCCTGGTCCTGCCGGGCGCGCATCACGCCGCGCCACGCGAGGCGGCGCCGGCGTGGAACGCCGCGGTGCAGGGTTTTCTCGAACGGCACGGCCTGGGTGGACAATCGACGCGATGACGATCGCAGCACGCGTCGTCCGCGCACCGCGGGGCACGACACTCGCGTGCCGCGCCTGGCCCCAGGAGGCCGCATTCCGCATGATCCAGAACAACCTCGATCCCGAGGTGGCCGAGCAGCCCGACGAGCTGATCGTGTACGGCGGCACCGGCCGCGCCGCGCGCTCGTGGGACGCCTTCGACCGCATCCTCGCGACGCTGCGCCGTCTCAAGAACGACGAGACACTGCTCGTGCAGTCGGGCAAGCCGGTCGGCGTGTTCCGCACGCACGAGTGGGCGCCGCGCGTTCTCATCGCGAACGCGCTGCTCGTGCCGAAGTGGGCGACGTGGGAGAAGTTCCGCGAGCTCGAGGCAGCGGGTCTGACGATGTACGGCCAGATGACCGCGGGGTCGTGGATCTATATCGGGACCCAGGGGATCCTGCAGGGGACGTACGAGACGTTCGCGGCCGTCGCGCGCCGGCATTTCGGCGGCACGCTCGCCGGACGGCTCGTCGTCACCGCGGGCCTTGGCGGCATGGGCGGTGCCCAACCGCTCGCCATCACGATGAACGAGGGCGTCGGTCTCATCGTCGAGGTCGATCAGTCGCATGCGGAACGGCGGCGCCGGCAGGGCTTCCTCGACGAGATCGCGCCGACGCTCGATGACGCTCTGGCCGTCGCGCAGCGCTCGCTGCGGGATCGCACGCCTCGCAGCATCGGACTGATCGACAACGCCGCCGACGTGCTGCCCGAGCTGGTGCGTCGCGGCATGCGCGTCGACATCGTCACCGATCAGACCAGCGCACACGATCCGCTGGACGGCTATGTGCCCGCCGGCGTCGAGGATCCGGCCGCGCTGCGCGAGCGCGATCCCGACGGCTACGTGCGACGGTCGCGCGCATCGATGGCGCGGCACTGCGAGGCGATCGTGGCGCTCGCGCGTCGCGGAGCGGTCGCCTTCGACTACGGCAACAACCTGCGTGGCGAGGCGAAAGAGGCAGGCTTCGCGGACGCGTTCACCTATCCCGGCTTCGTCCCCGAGTACATCCGGCCGCTGTTCGCCGAGGGCCGCGGACCGTTCCGCTGGGTCGCGCTGTCAGGCGACACCGCGGACATCCACCGCACCGATCGACTCGTGCTCGAGCTCTTCCCCGAGAACGAGACGCTCGCGCGGTGGATCCGCCTCGCGCAGGGGCGCGTGCCGTTCCAGGGACTTCCCGCGCGCGTGTGCTGGCTCGGCTATGGCGAGCGGGCGCTGTTCGGCGAGCGCATCGACGAGCTCGTCGAACGCGGCGAGATCAAGGCGCCGATCGTCATCGGGCGCGACCACCTCGACTCGGGCTCGGTCGCATCACCGTTCCGCGAGACCGAGGGGATGAAGGACGGCAGCGACGCGATCGCGGACTGGCCGATCCTCAACGCTCTCGTGAACGCGTCGGCCGGCGCGACCTGGGTGTCCGTGCATCACGGCGGCGGCGTCGGCATCGGCAACTCGATCCATGCCGGAATGGTCGCCGTCGCGGACGGGAGCGCGCTCGGCCGCGAGAAGCTGCGACGCGTCCTCACCACCGATCCCGGCACCGGCGTGATGCGCCACGCGGACGCCGGGTACGAGGAGGCGACGGACTTCGCGAAGCGCAGCGGGATCGACCTGCCCAGCGCCTGATAGACACGAGTCAGGCGACCATCGTTACGGACGTTGTCGTCAGCGGTCGGACGTGATCGCTGAGCTCACGGCCCGACCACCGTGCTGCTGAAGCTCAGCGTGTTGTTGCTCGGACCGGGGTCGCTCTCGGTGGCGCTGGCGCTGGCCGTCGCGCCGAGCGGGCGGGCGGCGTGTCAGCTTGCGCCGGCGTCCCGAAGGGCCCGACGAGCGAGAACACCACGGCGAGCACGAGAACTCGCGCCACTGCTCCCCACCACGGCCGCACCCCTCCGCGGTCGGCCGTTGCCCGGCCAGGCGAGCGTCGGGCGGATAGTGACGCTCTTCATCCCGGTTGGTCCATACGGAGTGGTATCCGTCCCGAACGGGCCGAAAAGCGGCCAGCACCGCCGCTCACCGGGGTGGAGAATCATGGCCGTGACCGTCACCCACGCGGTTCGGGCGCCGCGCGGCACCACCGGCAACGATCCAGCCCGCGCGTGACGGACACGTACCGTCGTCTTGAGCGCTGCCGGATTTGCGGCTCGGGCGACCTGACCACCTTCCTCGATCTCGGCGAGACGCCGCTCGCCAACGCCTTCGTCGCCCCGGATGCCGCGGACCGGCCGGAAGACCGTTTTCCGCTCGAAGTCCTTCGCTGCTCGGTCTGCGGACTGGTGCAGCTCAGCGTCGTCGTGCGGGCTGACATTCTCTTCGCGCACTACCTCTATGCCACCTCCGCATCCGCGCCGATGGTCGACCACTTCGCGTCCCTCGCGGATGAGCTCATCCGTCGGTTCGCGCCGCGGGGCTCGCTCGTCGTCGAGGTCGGCAGCAACGACGGTGTGCTGCTGCGGCCCTTGCGCCGAGGTGGAGCCGTCGTTCTCGGCATAGAGCCTGCTGGCAACCTTGCGGCACAGGCGAACGCGGAAGGTCTCGAGACCTGGACGGAATACTTCGCGACACCGATCGCACGCCGCGTCGCCGCCGAGCGCGGCCGCGCGAAGGTCGTCGTCGCGAACAACGCCCTCGCGCAGATCGACGACCTTCGCGACGTCATAGCTGCGCTCGACGCTCTGCTCGAGGACGATGGCGTTTTCGTGGCCGAGGTCCCATACCTCGCGCACCTCCTCGAGCGCGTCGAGTACGACACGATCTACCACGAGCACCTCTCGTACTTCGCGCTCGCGCCGCTCGAGACGTTGTTCTCCCAGGCCGGGCTGGAGCTCTTCGACGTTCGCCACCTTCCCACGCATGGTGGCTCGATCCGGATCTACGTCGGACGCCGCGGCGCGCACGCGCCGACCGCCGAGGCCGCCGCGGCGCGCGCGTCCGAGCGCAAGGCACTGCTCGGCGACGCCGCTGCCTACGCGCACTTCGCCGAACGCGTGGCGGCGTCGCGCGACGCGCTGCGGACGTTGCTGCAGGACCTTGTACGTGCTGGGCACCCCGTCGTCGGCCTCGGCGCGACGGCGAAGAGCTGCACCCTTCTCCACTACTGCGAGATCGGGCGCGACACCATCGCCTTCATCGGCGATTCGACGCCGTTGAAGCAGGGGCTTCTCACGCCCGGGACGCACATCCCGGTGCGACCCGAGGCGGCGGCCTTCGACGACGGGCTCGACCGCGTGCTTCTGCTCGCCTGGAATTACGCTGACACGATCATGCGACGGCACGCCGACTTCATCGCGCGCGGCGGTCGCTTCGTCCATCCCATCCCGCTCGCGCGGCTCGTCCCGTGAAGGGCATCGTGCTGGCGGGCGGCTTCGGTCGCCGACTGGAGCCGCTGACACGCGTCACGAACAAGCACCTGTTGCCCGTGTACGACCGCCCGATGGTCTATTACCCCGTCGAGCAGCTCGTTGGCGCGGGCATCGAGGAGATCATGATCGTGACCGGCGGCAATCACGCCGGCGAGTTTCTGCGTCTCCTCGGCAACGGCGCGGCCTTCGGCCTACGGCACCTCGACTACGCCTACCAGGAGCAAGCGGGTGGGATCGCCCAGGCGCTCGGACTGGCGGAGCATTTCGCGGCGGGCGGGCCGGTGGCCGTGATCCTCGGCGACAACATCTTCGAGCGCTCGCTCGCACCGATCGTGGATCGCTTCCGCACCAGTCCGCGCGGCGCGCGCATCGCGCTCGCGACCGTCGACAACCCGAGCTCGTACGGGGTCGCCGTTATGCAGGATGGCAAGCTCGCCCGCATCGTGGAGAAGCCCGCCGAGCCACCGTCGCGCTTTGCGGTCACGGGCTTCTACCTCTACGACGCGCGCGTCTTCGACTTCGTGAAGCAGCTGAAGCCCTCCAACCGCAGCGAGCTCGAGATCACCGACGTGAACAACCGCTATCTGCAGTTGGGGGAGCTCGGCCACGATGCGATCGATGGGTACTGGGCCGACTGCGGCGAGTCGATCGACATGCTGCTGCGGGCGGGCAACCTCGTGGCGGCGCACGGCGCGAACAAGCGGTCGTGATCGAGGGCGTGCGCGTCCGTCGGCTGGTCCGCCACAGCGACGCGCGAGGCTCGCTCACCGAGCTGCTCCGCTCCGACTGGCCGGAGTTCTCGCACTTCGGCCAGGCGATCGTGACCGTGAATCAGCCAGGGGTGATCCGCGGCTGGCACTGGCATCGCCGGCAGACCGATGTGATCGTCGTTGTCGCGGGCGCCGCGCTCGTGCCGCTCTACGACGGGCGCGCCGACTCCGCGACGCACCGGCAGCTCGACGAGCACGTCCTCAGCGACGACCAACTCGCCGCGGTGTTCGTTCCGCCGGGCGTGTATCACGGGTATCGCACGATCGGCGAGACGCCGGCACTGATCCTGAACTTTCCGGACGCGCCCTACGATCCGGCACACCCCGACGAAGAGCGCGTGCCACACGACGATCCGGCGATCGGGTATCGCTGGGAAGCGCCGGACCGCTAAGCGGGCGTCTCGCTCGCTCGCATCAGAGCCAGGGCGCTGGACGGATCTTCGAGGCCGCGTCCGATCACGGAGCGGAGGCGCTCGGTCTTGAGTCCCGCGTTGAGCGGACGCGGCGCGACGTAACCCAGCTCCGCGGTCGCACGCTCGTCGATGAGCGCCACGTCCAAGCCGAAGGATCGCGCGACGAGGCGCGCGAGATCGGCGCGCCGGAGGATGCGCGGTCCCGCGACGTGCACGACGCCGACGTATCCGGCGTCGACCAACTCACGCACGGCCGTGGCGAGGCTCGGGGCGTACGTCGCGGTGATGACCTGATCGCTCGGGACGACGAAGCGCTTTCCGGCACGCAGGTGGTCGATCAGCTGACAGGCGAAGTTCTTGCGCTCGGAGTCCCAGCCGAAGACGCCCGACGTCCGGCACAGGAGGTGTCGTGGCAGAGCGCGCGCGATCGCCTCGATCGCCACCTTCTGGCGTCCGTACTCGTTGATCGGCCGCGTGGCATCGTCCTCCCCGTAGGGTCCGTCCCGTCCGTCGAACACGTACTCGCTCGAGAACACGACGAGCTGCGCGCCGACATCCGCCGCCGCCGCCGCGACGGTGCGCGCGCCCTCCACGTTCAGCCGGCGCGTCTCGGCTGGCTCACGCTCGCAGCGCTCGACGTACGGCTCCGCCGCGGCAAGGATCACGGCCGACGGCCGTGTGCGCATGACGAGCGCATGCGTCGCGGATGCATCGGTCACGTCGAGGATCTCCGCGTCCGGGACGCTCCTCCGATAACGTGTCGCGACAACATCGCGCCCGCCGAAAGCGGACCGCACGTGTCTCCCGACCAGGCCCGCCGCACCGATGATCAGGACGGGCCGCGCGCTCACCGGCGCCAGGCGAACTCGTCGAGCTCGCTGCCCAGACGCTCCTTCTTTGCGGTCCACCAGTCGCGGTGCTCCATATACCACCGCACCGTCGACCCGAGGCCCTCAGCGAACGGGATGACTGGCCGCCACCCCAGCTCCCGCTCGATCTTCGTGTGATCGAGGAGGTAGCGCCGGTCGTGTCCGGGCCGGTCCTCGACGTAGCTCTTGAGCGCGCTCGGCTTGCCGAGGACGCCAAGCACCGCATCGGCGATCTCCTCGATGCTGCGCTCCTCCCCGCTGCCGACGTTGTACGTCTCGCCCGGCCGTCCACGCGTCAGCACGACCTCGATCGCGCGGCAGTGATCGTCGACGTGAAGCCATTCGCGGCGGTTCGCGCTCTGCCGGTAGAGCGGCAGCGGCCGGTCGTCCATCGCGTTGGTCGCGAACAGCGGGATCATCTTCTCGGGATGTTGGTACGGACCGTAGTTGTTGGAGCAGTTCGAGATCGTCACCGCCATGCCGTAGGTCTCGTGATAGGCCCGCACCAGCAGATCGGCCGCCGCCTTGCTCGCGTTGTACGGTGTCCGTGGCCGGTATGGTGATGACTCGGTGAAGCGCTCGCTGCTGTCGAGCGCAAGGTCGCCGTAGACCTCGCAGGTCGAGATGTGATGGAAGCGCGGCACGCTGGCGAGCCGCGCAGCCTCGAGCAGGGTGTGCGTCCCCACGACGTTCGTCCGCGTGAACGCCGTCGGGTCGATCACGGCGCGGCTGTTGTGCGTCTCAGCGGCGAAATTGACGATGAGGTCGGGAGGGCTCTCGCGGATCAGGCTCTCGACGGCGTCGCGGTCGGCAATGTCGCCGCGCACGAAGCGGTACCGCTGGCCGTGCGCGACCTCGATGTCGGCGAGGCTGCGCCGGTCGCCCGCGTACGTCAGGGCGTCGAGGTTCGTGATCTCGTCGTGAGCGTGGCCGCCGAGCCAGTGACGGATGAAATTCGAGCCGATGAACCCGGCACCGCCGGTGACGAGCAATCGCACGGTACGGATTCTGGCGCCTCCCTACCGCACGAGATAGAGGGCTTCGAAGAACGTCCGCGGGAAGATGGGCGAGCGGTGGAACACCGGGCGCCACCGTTCCGGGATCGGATAGTCGGACGCGCTGATCACGACACCGTCGCGGCGATTGTGGAACCGTCGCCACTGTTTCGTGTACACGCTGTCGCAAAGGCGGTCCAGCTGGCGGACGTACTGTGCGATCTGCTCGGGCCGCATCTCGTGCAGCGTGCTGATCGTGATGCCGAGGTCGAACGAGCGCTCCGGCAGGAGCTCGAGCTGCTGCGGCTCCAGAAAGACGAGGTCGGCGGCCGTCATCTCGTCGGCGACCGCGGCGTGATCGGCGAACGGCCGGAGGCGAAAGACGCGCCGCTCGGGTAGGACGTCGGTGAGGTAGCGCTGCGAGACATAGAGCGCGGGCGGTATGTCGACGGTCGTGTAACGCACGCGCGGATGCGCCTGCAGCAGGACGTACGCGATGCGGCCGTAGCCGGCGCCGAGCTCGAGGATGCTGCGCAGGGGCCGGTCGCCCAGACCCTCCCAGGATGCTCGCGCGCTCCTCGACGGAGTGGCAGACGTCCTCGGTGAGTCGCAGATCGCCGAAGCGGATGACGATCGGATCCCGACATCCGGCTCCGCGATCGTCGCGAGCACGTCTCCCCGCGGGAGCTGCGCGACCGCGCTCGCGTACAACGCGAGCGGCACCGGGAGCAGCAGGCGATCGATGACCTTCGGGAGGCGTGGCATCGGGCCGTCGAAGCGCGCGCGGAGAACGCGAGCGTCGGGATGCCGCGGCCACCGCCCGAGGAGGACAGCAAGGGAAAGCGCGAGGACGTCAGCCCGAACTGGAAGTACTGGTAGTTGAGGGAGCGCTTGAAGTGCGCGTAGCCGTCAGCTGACGACAAGATCGCGAGATGGCTCGCGCTCAGCTCCTCTCAGAAGCGCGACGGGCGATGGACCGGCGCGGCGGCGCGCAACGCATCCAACATCTCGAGCAGCTCGGCGGGGGCGGACACACGGCGATTCTCTATCAATGCCGTATCGCCGCGCGGCTTTAGTGACGCTTTGCATTCGCCGGACGACGCTGACGCCCACTATCGTCCACCATGCCGATGGCTGAAACCGCGCGACACATCTGGAAGGCCGCATGACCGTACGGCCGAGCGTGGCCATCGGAGTGATGGCGCACAACGAAGAACGGAACATCGGGCGGCTCCTCGAGCGGCTTTGCGCGACGGAGATCCCGGACGCCGGGGACGTGCGGATCGTGGTCGTCGCATCGGGTTGCACGGACGGCACGGTCGCCATCGCGCAGCGTGCCGCGGCGCGTGACGCCCGCATCTCGGTCGTCGTCGAGCCTGAACGACGAGGCAAGGCCGTCGCGATCAATCAGTTCATCACCGCCGCCGGCGAGGCCGACATCCTGGTCATGGAGTCGGCCGACACTCTTCCGGAGCCGGACGCGATCCCGGCGATGGTCGCTCGCTTCGCAGATCCGCGCGTCGGTATGGTCGGTGCGCACCCGATCCCGCAGGACGACGAGCGCACGTTCAGCGGATACGCGAGCCAGCTGCTGTGGCGCCTGCACCACGCGGTCGCGTCGGTGTCCCCGAAGCAAGGCGAGCTCGTCGCGTGGCGCAACGTCGTGCCCCGGCTCCCGGACTACGCGGTGATGGACGAGGCGTACCTCGAGTCGGCTGTCGCGAAGCAGGGCCTCACGCTCGCGTATGCGCCCGAGGCCATCGTGCACAACCACGGTCCCGCGAACGTGCAGGCGTTCCTGACGCAGCGCCGCCGGAACCACGCCGGCCACCGGCTTCTCGCGCAGCACGAAGGCTATCGGCCGAAGACGCGCGATCACCTGCTCGTCGCGCGACTCGCGGTCGACGAGCTCGTCCGGCATCCCGGCCGTGCGCACTGGTTCTTCGCGATCGTCGTCCTGGAGATCTGGTCGTCAGTCCTGGGCTGGTGGGATCACCGCGTCGCCCATCGCAGCCATGTGGTCTGGACGATCGTCGAAGGGACGAAGGCATTGCCGCTGAGGCGGCTGGAAGAGCTTCCACGGATCGCGGTGATCAGCGTCTCGTACCAGAATCCGCTGAACATCCTCGAGTGTCTCGACTCGGTGAAGCGGAACGCGCACGAGGGCTTACGCGTGATCGTCGTGGACAACGGAAACGCCGGCTCGGCCGCGGTCGTCCGCGATGCGTATCCCGACGTCGAGGTCATGCGGCTGCGGAACGAGGGCCTCGCCGGCGCGGTCAACACGGCGTTGCACGCGGCGCTGTCGGGCGGCGCCGAGTACGTGATCCTGCTGAACGACGACGTCGTCATCGCACGCGACTTCATCGCGGAGGCCATCGGCGCTGCCGCCGCGGATCCACGCGCGGCCACGGTGACCGGCCCGGTCTACTACTACGACGACCCCGAGCGGCTCTGGTACGCGGGCGGCGAGATCCTGTGGTGGTTCGGCAAGACCTTCCATCGCGGCCGGCGGGTCGAGTGGGGTCCCGCCTTCCGCGAGCAGCGGCACGTCGCCTACAGCACCGGCGCCGCGACGGTCTACCGCGCCGATGCGCTCCGCGCCGTCGGTGACTGGGATGACCGCTACTTCCTCGTGTTCGAGGACGCCGACTGGTGCGTGCGCGCGTCGCGCAAGGGCTGGCACCACCTCTACACACCAGGGCCGAAGGCGTGGCATAAGGTCTCGGCCTCGTTCGGCGGCGAGAAGGCCGCGCTGTACCTGTACTTCCTCTTCCGGAACAACATCCTCTTCATGCGCAAGTTCGCGCGTCCCTGGCACTGGCCGACGTTCATCGTGTTCTTCATGCTCGAGTCGCTGGCGCGCTATTCCGTCACGAGCCTGATCTCGCGCGACCGCTGGCGGCGCGAGCGCGCGATCTGGCTCGCGATGCTCGATGCGCTGCGCGGACGCTACGGTCGAGGCTCCTGGCTGCCGCCGGAGGCGACGCCAGCCGAGCTGCGGTTGGAGGCGTGAGCACGAAGCGGGGAGTCTCACTGCGCGAACGCGTGGGACGAACGGTCTTCGCGGTGCTGGGCCGCCGCCGCTTCCATCGGCTCATCGCCGCCGCGCAGTCGCTGAAGGCCATCCCGCGCGACCCGGCGCAGCTGGCCGCCATCAGCGACGCGGTCGAGCGCTTCCACGTCGCGTCGTACGAACGAGGCGTGCTGAACGACACCTACTGGTTCGGCGTGCCGATCCAGAAGTCGCCGTTCGACTGCTGGACCTACCAGGAGATCGTCCACGAGCAGCGGCCCGACCTGATCGTCGAGACCGGAACCTATCTCGGCGGATCGGCGCTGTTCTTCGCGCACCTCTTCGATCTCCTCGGACACGGCCGAGTTCTCACGATCGATCTGCAGCTGCGCGGCCGAGTAGACCACCCCCGCGTGACACAACTCGAAGGCGACGCGCTGTCGCCTGAGATCCTCGCCAAGGTCGAAGCGGCCGTCGCCGGAGCAAAACGCGTTCTCGTCGTGCTCGACGACGACCACAGCGCCGCCCACGTCCTGCGTGAGCTGCCGATGTACGGTCGCTTCGTCACGCCGGGGAGCTACATGGTCGTCGAGGACACGAACGTGAACGGCCATCCGGTCTTCCCCGAGCACGGTCCCGGTCCGATGGAGGCGGTCCGCGAGTTCCTCGCCACCGACCGCTCTTTCGAGGTCGACCGCTCGCGCGAGAAGTTCCTTCTGACCTATTTCCCGGAAGGCTGGCTCCGCAAGCGCGCGTAACGCCGCGCGGCACCGGCGC
>DASYUY010000014.1:0-116959 GCA_036000705.1 Candidatus Limnocylindria bacterium
TGCGGCCGCGCGTCGTCTGGGACCGCGTCGCGAACGCGCTGCATTCGCGGGAGGGCGCGGGCCGCATCGCGCTCACGAGCGGCGGCACGATCCCGGACCGCGGGCTGTACGGCGTGTTCCTCGTCGGCGCGGAACCCGGCAAGGGACGCGTCGGCGAGCTCGACGAGGAGATGGTGTTCGAGACGCGCCAGGGCGAGACGTTCCTCCTCGGCGCGTCGACCTGGCGGGTGGAGGAGATCACGCACGACCGCGTGCTCGTGTCGCCCGCGCCCGGCGTTCCCGGGAAGATGCCGTTCTGGAAGGGCGAGACCGCGGCGCGGCCGCTCGAGTTCGGCCGCGCGATCGGCGCGCTGACGCGATCGCTGCGCGCGGCCGATCCGGCCGATGGCACGCGGCGGCTGATGGAGAAGCACGACCTCGACGAGCGCGCGGCGCGCAACCTGTTGCAGTACCTGGCCGACCAGTACGCGGCCGCCGGCGCGGTGCCGGACGACCACACGATCATCGTCGAGCGTTATCTGGACGAGGTCGGCGACTGGCGCGTCTGCGTGCTGACGCCCTTCGGCGGCAAGGTGCACGCGCCGTGGGCGATGGCGATCGGCGCGATGGTGCGCGAGCGGAGCGATCTCGAGATCGACGTGCTCTGGACCGACGACGGCATCGTGGCGCGCTTCCCCGAGGCCACCGCCCCGCCGCCGGCCGAGGTCGCGCTTCCGGATCCCGATCGGGCGCAGGATCTCGTCGTCGCGCGCCTTTCCGAGACTCCCCTCTTCGCCGCGCGCTTCCGCGAGGCCGCGGGCCGCGCGCTGCTCCTGCCACGACGCTTCCCCGGCAGCCGTTCGCCGCTGTGGCACACGCGGCGACGCGCGTCCGAGCTCATGCAGGTGGCGGCGCGCTTCAGCTCTTTCCCGATCATCCTCGAGGCGTATCGCGAGTGCCTGCAGGACGTGTTCGACATGCCGGCGCTCATCGAGGTGCTGCGCGGCATCCGCAGCCGCGACATCCGGGTCGTCACCGTCGACTCGCGGACGCCCTCGCCGTTCGCGTCGTCGCTCCTCTTCACCTACGTCGGCAACTTCATCTACGAGGGCGATGCGCCACTGGCCGAGCGCCGTGCGCAGGCGCTCACGGTCGATCCCGCGCAGCTGCGCGCACTTCTCGGAGAGGCCGAGCTGCGCGAGCTGCTCGATGCCGATGCGCTGGCCGAGCTCGAGCTCGATCTGCAGCATCTGTCTCCCGACCGCGCGGCGCGTCACGCCGACGGTGTGCATGACCTCGTGCTGCGGCTCGGGGACCTCACGCGCGACGAGCTCGCAGCCCGCGTCACGGATGCGGCATCGGTCGACGCTTGGCTCGCGACCCTGGAGCGCGACCGGCGCACGGTCTCGCTCGTCATCGGTGGCGAGACACGCCACATCGCGGCGGAGGACGCGGCGAAATACCGCGATGCGCTCGGCGTGGTCGTGCCGCCAGGCCTGCCGGACGCGTTCCTCGCGAGCGGCGAACGGCCGCTCGCGTCGCTCGTGCGTCGCTACGCGCGCACGCACGGCCCATTCGGCGTCACGGACCTTGCCCGCCGTCTCGGTCTGTCGACGCGTCTGGCGCTTGATGCGCTGCGCGAGCTGGCCGACGCCGGGACCGTCGTGGAAGGCGAGTTCCGACCGGGCGGGACCGGACTCGAATGGGTCGACGCGGGTGTGCTGCGCACGCTGCGCCAGCGTTCGCTCGCGCGTCTGCGGCGCGAGGTCGAGCCGGTCGAGCAGGCGGCGCTCGCCCGCTTCGCGACGGCCTGGCACGGTCTCGATGCGCCGCGCGCCGGCGAAGGCGCGCTCCTCGACGCGATCGCGCAGCTCCAGGGCGCGTTCGTGCCCGCCACCGATCTCGAGTCGCGCATCCTGCCCGCGCGCGTGAGCGACTACGACGAAGGAGATCTCGACGCGCTTCTGGCGTCGGGCGCGGCGGTCTGGGTGGGTGGTGGAGCAAGCGGCCCGCACGACGGCAAGCTGTCGCTCTTCCTCACCGAGCATCTCGCGCTTCTGCCCGACCCGCGCGACGAGCGGCCGACGGGAACGACGCACCAGAAGATCCGCGACCTTCTCGCCGCCCGCGGCGCGCTCTTCTTCCCACAGCTTCTCGCCGGCCTCGGCGGTGGGTTCACACCGGAGGTGCTCGAGGCGCTGTGGGATCTGGTGTGGTCGGGCGAGATCACCAACGACACGCTCCAGCCGCTGCGTGGACTGGTCCGCTCGCCCTCGTCGCGCTCACGCCGTCGCGCGAACGCCGCGCGCCGGTCGACGTACCCCACGCGCTCCTCCATGCTGGTCGCGGCCGAGCGCGCCGCGATCTATTCGAATGAGAGCGCTGGCCGCTGGTCGCTCCTCGAGTCGCTGCGTGTCCCGAGCCTCACGCCGACGGAGCGCGTCACCGCGCGCGTGCACCAGCTGCTCGAGCGGCACGGCGTCGTGACGCGCGAGGCCGTGCAGGCCGAGGGTGTCACGGGTGGGTTCGCCTCGGTGTACGGCGTGCTCAAGGCGATGGAGGACGCCGGACGCGTCCGTCGCGGGTACTTCGTCGCGGGCCGTGGTGCGACGCAGTTCGCGCTGCCCGGCGCGGTCGATCGCCTGCGCACGGTGCGCGAGGCGAGCGAGGAGTCCGCCGTCGCGACGATCGCGGCGACCGACCCCGCGAACCTGTACGGCGCCGCGCTCGCGTGGCCCGAGCGAGCCGAGGGCCGGCGTCCGATGCGCTCGGCCGGCTCCGTCGTCGTGCTCATCGACGGCGCGCTCGCCGCTTGGCTCGCTCGCGACGAGCGCGCGCTGCTGACGTTCACCGACGGCGACGAGCGCGACGTCGCGCGGACGCGCGAGCTCATCGCGACGGCTCTCGCGGCCGAGGCGGGTCCCGACCGACGCGCACCATTCTTCCTCGCGGAGGTCGACGGACTTCCGGTGGATGAGTCGCCGCTCGCGGAGCCGCTGCGCGCCGCGGGATTCGCGCGCACGCCGCGTGGGTATCTCAAGCGGAATGCCTGAAGGAGACACGATCCACCGCGTCGCGGATGTGCTGCGACGCGCCCTCGCGGGTCGCGTCGTGACGGAATTCGCGGTCGTCGCCCCGCGTATGAGCTCGGACGCGGCGCGCTTCGAGGTCGTCGGCAGCGTCGTGCGCGGGGTCGAGTCGAACGGCAAGCACCTCCTCATCACGTTCGCGCGCGGCGAGGACGACGTGGTGCTCCACACGCACATGAAGATGACCGGCATGTGGCACGTCTACCGGCCCGGCGAGCGCTGGTGGCAGCCGCGCTCTGAGGCGCGCGTCGTCATCGGCACCGACGCGTTCGTCGCGCCGTGCTTCCGGCCGCCCGTCGTCGAGCTGATGACGTCGCGAGAGATCGCGTTCCACGCGGTCCTGCCGGATCTGGGTCCGGACATCATCCGCGATGAATTCGACGCGGGTGAGGCGCTGCGCCGGCTACGTGCGAGCCCGCCGGGGCGCGACATCGCGACCGCGCTTCTCGACCAACGCACGATCTCCGGGATCGGGAACGTCTTCAAGTGCGAGGCGCTCTTCCTCGAGCGCGTTTCGCCCTGGGCGAAGGTCGCGGATCTTGACGACTCGACGCTGGAACGGCTCGTCGCGCGGGCCCGAAAGCTGATGCGCCTCAACCGCGGCGGCGGCGAGCGCCGCACACGCTTCGCCCTCAACGCGGCTGAGGGCATGTGGGTCGATGAGCGCACCGGCCTGCCGTGTCACGTGTGCGGCACGCCGATCGCGTGGGGTTATCACCCGAACGAGTTCCGCAAGAGCTGGTACTGCCCGCGGTGTCAGAGCGTGAAGTGGGCGCCGACGACCGCGGAGGCCATCACGCGTCTCTAGAAATAGCGGAATCGAGCCCGGCCGGGGCAACGAATTAGCGGCGCCGCGTCGCGGTCGTCGCGAACTCCTGTAGGACATCCTTCAGCTTGGAGATCTGGTCGGCTCCGATCGCGATCCGCGTGTTCGCCAGCGTGTACGCCACGCCGACGTTGATCTCCTCGTCGCTGACGCGGCTCAGCACCTCGGCCAAAAATCCCGGCCGATCCTCCGCGGGGAATACGACGACGTCCGTCTCGCGCACCTTGTAGCCAGCCGACTCGAGAGCGCGCTTGGTGGCGCTCGGGTCGGCGGTCACGGTGTGGAACTGGCCATCGACCTCGCAGAAGCCTTCGATGTTGATGCCGGCGTTCGCGATCGCCATGGTCGCTTTCGATAGCGCCCCGGGACGGTCCTTCTCGAGCGTTACGTGTAGGTCCTTGAGGGTGTCGAAGTTCTTCACTTTTCCTCCTCTGTCCATCAAGACACGTCGATCTGTTTTCTCTTGAAACGTGCGAGGGATGCCCCGGCCGGGCGCCGCAAGTCGACCATGCCACCATTGCCGCCGGATGTGAACCGTTGGGCAGTGTGTCGCACGCGCGCGGAGGCGAGCGCGAGGGCCGCTGGCGTGGATTTCCTGGGCATGACTCGGTTCGGTGACGATCCGTAACGCTCTGTTGGTTGCCTGCCTGCAATGGCGGCTTCGGCTGGGCGTCCCGGCGGCTACGCGGCCTTCTTGAGCTCCGCGACGACCTTCCCGACCGCTTCCTTGGCGTCGCCGAACAGCATCCCCGTCTTCGGGTCGAGGTAGAGCTCGTTGTCGATGCCGGCGAAGCCAGGCTTCATCGAGCGCTTGATAACGATGATGTTCTGCGCCTGATCGACGTTGAGGATCGGCATCCCGTAGATCGGGCTCGACGTGTCCTTTCGTGCCGCGGGATTCGTGACGTCGTTCGCGCCGATCACCAGGGCGACGTCGGCGCGCTGGAAGTCCTCGTTGATCTGCTCCATGTCGAAGAGTTTCTCGTACGGCACGTTCGCTTCGGCGAGCAGGACGTTCATGTGACCGGGCATGCGCCCAGCGACGGGATGGATCGCGTACCGCACCTCGATGCCCTTCGCCTCGAGCAAGTCGGCGAGCTCGCGGACGTTGTGCTGCGCCTGCGCGACCGCCAGCCCGTAGCCGGGGACGATGATCACGCTCTGCGCGTAGCCGAGCAGGATCGCCGCATCCTCGGCGCTCACTTCGCGGAACGTGCGCCCATCGTCGGTCTTCGCGCCCGCGGTGCTCGCGGTCGCGGCGCCGAACGCGCCGAAGAGGACGTTGCCGAGCGACCGGTTCATGGCCTTCGACATGAGCCGCGTGAGGATCGTGCCCGAGGCGCCGACGAGTGTGCCCGCCACGATGAGCATCTGGTTGCCGATCGAGAAGCCGGCCATCGCCACGGCGAGGCCGGTGTACGCGTTCAGCAGTGAGATCACGACCGGCATGTCCGCGCCACCGATGGGCATCACGAGCGCGACGCCGAAGGCCAGCGCGAGCAGGCCGACCAGGCCCAGCGCGAGCTCGTTCGGCAGGCTCGCGATGCCTGCCGCGTCCGCGATCAGCCCGAGCGCGAGCAGGAGCATCGCCGCGAAGAGGCCACCGGTCACGAGCTGCTGCCCGGCGTACTTGAAGGCCTTCGCGTCGATGAGACCCTGCAGCTTGCCGAAGGCGATGATGCTTCCCGAGAACGAGACCGCGCCGATCATGAGACCCAACAGGATCGCGACGACCTCGCCGACCGACGCGCCGCCCGCGCTCGTCGCGCGCAGGTATTCGAGCGCGGAGACCAGCGCGGCCGCGCCACCGCCGGCCCCGTTGAAGATGGCGACCATCTGCGGCATCGCCGTCATCGGGACCGACCGCGCGCCGGCGAATCCGATCACCGTTCCGATCGCGATCGCCGGAATGACCAGGAGCCATGCCTCCGCGACCTGCGTCTCGAGGAACGTCGCGATGACCGCCGCGAGCATGCCGGCCGCCGCGACGCGGTTGCCCATCTGCGCCGTCGTCGGCCCCGAGAGGCCCTTGAGTCCGAAGATGAAGGTGACGGCGGCGATGAGGTAGACCCAGGGCACGAGACGGGGGAGCTGTTCCACTATTTCTCCGCGGGCTTCGCCGGTCGCGGGCGCGCCCTGAACATCTGCAGCATGCGGTCGGTGACGACGAAACCGCCGACGACGTTGATCGTGCCGAGGACGACTGCGAGGAATCCGAGCACCGTGCCGAGCGGCCCCGGCAGCGCCGTCGCCACGAGAAGCGCGCCGACGATGATGATCCCGTGGATCGCGTTCGCTCCTGACATCAGCGGCGTGTGCAACGTCGTCGGCACCTTCGAGATGACCTCGTTGCCGACCCAGATCGCCAGCATGAAGACGTACGCGCCGAGCAGGGCCTCGTTCATGCGCGCGCCCCTGCGGGCGCGGGCTGCGTCGCTTTCCTGGTGCCCTCGTGCACGATCTCGCCGCCGTGCGTGATGACGGTGCCCTTCACGACCTCGTCGCCGAGGTTGAGATCGAAGGCGCCGTCCTTCTTGATCATGAGCCCGAGCAGACTCGCGACGTTGCGCGAGTACATCTGGCTGGCGTGGAACGGCATCGATGCCGGCAGGTTCGTCAGGCCGATGATCGTCACGCCGCTCACGACGACGGTCTTCCCGGCCTCGGTGAGCTCGGCATTGCCGCCGGTCTCGGCGGCGAGGTCGACGATGACCGAGCCGGGCTTCATCGTCGGGATCATCTCCTTGGTGATGAGCACCGGAGCCCTGCGGCCGGGGATCGCCGCGGTCGTGATGATGATGTCGTTCTCGCGCGCGGCCTTGGCGAGGAGCTCGACCTCCTTGCGATGGGCTTCCTCGGACAGCTCCTTGGCGTAGCCGCCCGCGCCGGCGCCGCTCTCACCAAGGTCGATCTCGAGGAATTTCGCACCGAGGCTCTGGACCTGCTCCTTCACGACCGGCCGCGTGTCGAACGCCTCGACGACGGCGCCAAGCCGCCGAGCGGTCGCGATCGCCTGCAGGCCCGCGACGCCAGCGCCGATGATCAGCGCCTTGGCCGGGGCGATCGTGCCCGCCGCCGTCGTCAGCATGGGGAAGAACTTCGGGAGTGCCGCGGCGGCCAGGAGGACGGCCTTGTATCCGGCGACGGTCGCCTGCGACGAGAGCGCGTCCATCGGCTGCGCGCGCGTGATGCGCGGGATCGCGTCCATGCTCAGCGCGGTCACGCCGCGCTCTGCGAGCGTTCGGGCGACACCCGTGTTCACCATCGGCTGGAGGAACGCGATGAGGACCGTGCCCGCGCGCAGCTTGCCGATCTCCGCATCCGTGGGCCGCTGGACCTTCGCGACGAGCTCGGCGTCGAAGGCGTTGTCGACGATCTGCGCGCCCGCGGTCTCGTAGGCGTCGTCCGGGAACGCGGAGGCGACTCCCGCGCCACGCTCGACGACGACCGTGTTCCCCGCCTTCGCCAGCCGCCCGACGGTTTCGGGAACGAGCCCGACCCGCGTCTCGCCGGGCATGGTCTCCTTCGGCACGCCGATCTTCATTGGACGCGGCAAACGCTAGCAGGTGCGCTGGCGCGCTGCGCGCGTTACCGTGCGGCACGAGGATGGAAGGTATCTGGTCGGTGCTTCGGGAGCGGCTCGACTATGCGTCGTTCGTGCCTCGGTTGGTGCCGGACATCGAGCGTGCGGAGCTCCGCCGCCGCGACGGCAGCACGTACTTCGTACTGAAGAATCCCCGCGGCGAAAACGGCGCGGGTCTGTACGTACGGCTCGAGCCTGAGGATCTGCGACTCGTCGATCTGATGGACGGCGAACGCACGACCCAGGACATCCTGGTCGCGCATCTCGAGCGTCACGGAACGTTCGCGCTCGATCGCCTCGCGCGCGTCACGGCATACCTCGGCGCGAACGGATTCTTCGGCG
This sequence comes from Candidatus Limnocylindria bacterium, assembly GCA_036000705.1. Classification (GTDB taxonomy): domain Bacteria; phylum Chloroflexota; class Limnocylindria; order P2-11E; family P2-11E; genus CF-39. The sequence continues at coordinate 7,820 of DASYUY010000014.1, forward strand.
AGGAGCGGGCGCCCGTCTACGAGAAGCTCGCGGCACGACGTGCACAGCGCGATCCGCTCACCCGACTGTCGCTCATCCTCCGTCGGCTGATCATGTGGGACATCGCGCGGTGGAACAACGCTGAGGGCGTCGTGGACTTTGTCTATCGGTTCGGAGGACGCCTCGCGTTCACGCGAGTGGGCGGCACCCTGCTCGTGCTCCTCGCGCTTGCCGGGATCGTCGTCTGGATCAGAGAGCTGGGCACGGGACGTCACGGACTTGCGACCGTGCAGGGCAGCTATGTCTTGGGCATCCTCGCCCTGACGCTCTTGCAGGTCGTATCGATCTCGGTGCACGAGGCCGGGCATGCGCTGGCGATCCGACACTACGGGCGCCGGGTCCGGCGCCTGGGGGTGATGATCTACTACCTCTTCCCCTGCGCCTACGTCGACGCGACCGACATGGCGATGGCTTCGCGCCCGCAGCGGATCGTCGTCGCGCTGGCGGGTCCGATCGGTGGGGCCACGGTCGGGGCGATCTGCGCGTTCGTCGCGGCGTTCGAAGGCGGCATCGTCGGGAGCATCGCGTTCCAGGGGGCCAGCCTGTTCACCTTTCAGTTGGTGCTGAACCTCGTCCCGATCCTCGAGCTCGACGGATACCACGTGCTCGTCGATCTGCTGGACGCGCCGTTCCTGCGCCAGCGCTCGATGGCGTTCGCGCGGACGGCGATCATCCGCAAGCTGCAACGTCGTGAGCGCTGGTCGCGCGGTGAAGTCGGTCTGGCTGTCTTCGGTGCGATCGCCATCGCAACGTCGCTTCTCGTTCTCGTCTTCTCACTCACCCTCTGGCAGTCGCGCCTAGCCACGGCTGCGAAGGAGCTGTTTGCCAAGGGTCCGGCCGGCGTGCTCGGGGTGACGTTGCTCGTCCTCGTCTTCGTCGGCCCCATTCTCTTGGCTCTCGCCGGGCGGCTGGTCGGCGCTATTCGCACGTTCGCGCGCCTGCGCAGCGCGCGCGCGCGCCGGGCCCGGCTCGGGACGGTGCAGGAGCGGGCGGCCGTCCTATCGCGCGTGCGCTTCTTCGCGGGGCTTCCGCGTCCGGCCCTCCTCGCGATCGCTTCCCATCTCCGGGAGCAGCCGGTGGAGGCGGACGCGACCGTCGTGACCGCCGACGAGGTCGGCGACCAGTTCTACCTCGTCCGATCCGGCCGGCTGCAGGCCGTCTCCCGCGACGGGCAGGTCCTGGGAACGATCCTCGCCGGCGAAGGCTTCGGCGAGATGGCGCTGCTGGACCGGAAGCCACGCGGCGCCACCGTTCAGGCGCTGGAGCCCTGTGTGCTCTGGTCGCTGGATCGCGGTCACTTCGAACGCTGGGTGCGTGACCGTTACGAGATCGCGGCCCGTATCCGCTCCTCGGCGGAGGAGCGTGCCGTGCTCGCCGCCCTTCCGTTCTTCCGTGGCCTCGACGCGCTCGAGCTCGACCGGATCGCAGCGCGGCTGGTCACCCGCCGCGTTCCTGCCGGCCAGATCGTGTTCAGCGAGGGTGACCCGGGAGACCGCTACTACGTCATCCGCGAGGGCGAGGCCGAGGTGCGGATCGCCGGCGCCTTCGTCCGAAAACTGGCTCGGGGGGATAGTTTCGGCGAGCTGTCCCTCCTGCTGGGCGAGCCCCGGAGCGCCACGGTGACCGCGCTGACCGACCTAGCGCTCGCTGGGCTGGGCCGAGAGGACTTCCTTCGGCTGGTGCGGTCGTCCGGCGAAAAAGTTAGCGAATTTCGGGCCCGGACGGCGCATTATGTGGGGGCCGGGCTGGGCTCGGAGAGCCGGGGAGCGTGAAGGGTTGTGGACTGTTGGGTCTGTGAGCGTACAGCGCTCGGAGCGTGCCGCTTCTGCGGCCGCGGCACGTGCCGCGAGCATGCGAAGACGCAGCCGTTCGTCTTTGACGTCTTTCGGGGCAATAAGCACCAATCGCTGCGGGCGCTCGTCGTCGAAGACGCGCTGCACTGTGGCGTCTGTCGGCCGCGCGGCGAGCCGGTCGACCTACCCGAGCTCGAGTGATCTCTGTGCTCATCTGCTTGGCACGGGCGCTTCGCGCGGGGCCGCAGTAGCGCGGAGGGGGAGGACACGTTATCGATGAGTGTTATCAGCATTACAGAGTGCGCGTCGTAGGGGTGGACGAAGCGCGCTCACCCGAGGGTCAGTCTGCCGGCAACACCAAAACGTAGGAGGGATCTCATGTCGAAGGAAGCTCTTGCAAAAGTCGTCCAGCGCGCTATCAGCGACGCCGCGTTCCGGCGCCAGCTGAACTCGGACCCCGCCGGCGCGCTCCGCGGTTTCGACCTCAGCGCCGACGAAGCGTCGGCAATCCGCACCGGAGATGCGGGCCGTCTGTCCACGCTCGGCGTCGACCAGCGGATGAGCAAGTCATTCGCGCTCGGCGGCCTCGCGTCGACTCGCATGGCGGCGAGCGACCTCACCCCAGGCGGTGGCCCGGCGTTGGTCGACGACCTCTCGGGCTCGGGCGGCCGCACCATCATCCCCGCAGACCCAACACGGCCCGGTGGCTCCGATGACATCGACGGCGGCGGCACGACTGGCACGAGCACCGTCCACGCCGGCGACGACTACAAGTTCGCGGGCAAAGTGGCCCCGGAAAGCACCGGCACCGTACGCGTCGGCGACGACTGGAAGTACACCGATCGCGCGGCGCAAGACAGCACAGCGGTACGCAGTGGCGACGACTGGAAGTTCACCGATCGCGCGCAGGGTTCAGCCGCTCCGGTCGATGGTTCACCGGAAGCGACAGCTGCCGAGAACGCCAGCGGCGGCGGCATGGCGGCCTACCCGGAGCACTACGGACTGGCCGGCCCGTCAGGGGTCGCTTCGGTCCGGGCCGGCGACGACTGGGCTCGCACGAGCAGCAGCGACGAGGCTGGCCGAGCAGGTAGTGCCCGTCTCGACGACTCAGCTGGCGCGGACCAAGGGTCACGGCTCGCGAAGCTCGACGAATCGTTCAGCGGCGGCAACCCCACCATCGACGCGAGCACGGCCGGAGCAGACCCGGGCGCAAGGCTGGCCAAGCTCGACGAGATGTTCAGCGGCGGCAACCCGACCATCGACGCGAGCACGGCCGCGGACCCAGGGGCAAGGCTCGCCAAGCTCGACGAGACGTTCAGCGGCGGCAACGCCGCGGCGGACACGAGCGGCGGATCGACCCCGACGACCGCCTACGTCGACGAGTCCGAGGCTTACCTCACGAAGGTCGGCTACGACTCGACCGCGGAAGTGACCGATGCTCACGACAGAGGAACCTGGAGCGGCGACGACATCGCCGGACCGACCGCGGCCGACACCGACACGGACCCCAACGCCGACACGACCGGCGACGGGAGCAGCATCACTCCGTAAACGAATGGCGTGGTGAGATGAGAATGAGCGGCCCGAAAGGGCCGCTCATTCGTTCTGGTGTCTGCACCACGCACTCACTGCGCTCGTGCGGTGCAGCTAACGAAAGCGCGCTGCTGCCTTCGTTAGTAGCGGATCTCCTTCTTGAGCATCGCGTGATCGATCAGCTCGACATGGCCGCGGCCCAGCTTGACCGCACCGCGACGCTCGAGGTCGACGAGGATGCGATTGACAGCGACGCGTGTCGCGCCGACGAAAGCAGCGAGATCCTCCTGCGTCAGGTCGATGATGTTGGGCCCGCCGAACAGCTCGTTCTGATCGAGCAGCAGCTTCGCGACGCGGCCGGACAGATCGAGGAACACGAGGTCCTCGATATGCCCGGTGCTCAGCCGTACGCGCCGCGCGAGCAACGCCAGGAGCTGCCGCATCGCGTCCGGGTTGCCGCGCAGCACGTCCATGAAGTCGCGATTGGCCAACGCGAAGGCGAGGGTCTCGGTCATCGCCGTGACCGTGGCGGACCGCGCGCCCTCATCGAAGAGCGAGATCTCGCCGAACACGTCGCCGCCGCGGTGGAGGGCGATCACGACCTCCTGGCCGCCCTCCTGCGGCACGGACACCTTCACCGTGCCGGACGCGATGAGATACACGTGTCCCGAGGGGTCGTCGCGATGGAAGATCACCTCGTTGCGCTGGAAGTGCCTCGCGCGCATCCGGGTCGCGAGCTCGAGGCGCTCGCGCTGTCCGAGAGGCGCGAAGACCGGCGACAGCGCGAGGACGTCGGCGATCTGGCTCGCGTCCACGTCCTAGGCGGCGACTCCGACGAGCCTTTCGAGACGAGGCCGTACCTCTTTCGCCAGTCGCTCCATGGTCTCGGTGTCGAAGGGGTGCGCGAATCCGACGATGTAGCCGCGGATCCCCACGTCCCAGTACCGCTTGAGGTGCGCCGCGACCTCGTCGACGTTCCCGATGAACGCGTTCGGGCGGTTCATACCTGGGTGGTGCTTGGCGATCTCGGCCAGCACTCCCTCGGCCTCCGCCCGTGTCTCGCGGACGATGAGCCAGCTGCCGCCGTTCGGTTCGATCTGTGACGGATCGCGTCCGGCATCGACGCAGTGCTGCCGCAGGATCTCGAGCTTGCGTGCCATCGTCTCGGGCGGGCCGAAGCCGTGCCACATGTCCGCGTAGCGCGCGGTGGTGCGCAGCGTCTTCTGCTCACCGCCGCCGCCGATCATCATCGGCAAGCGCTTCTGCACCGGGCGCGTGTTCAGCACCGCGTTCTTCAGCGTGTAGTACTTGCCCTTGTACGTGACGCGCTCGCCGTCGAGCAGCGCGCGGATGATCTTCGCGGCCTCGCCGAAGCGGCGCGAGCGCTCGCCGGGCGTTCCGAGATCGATCCCGTACGCGCGATGCTCGGTCTGGTTCCAGGCGGCGCCGATGCCGCAGATCGCGCGGCCACCCGAGATGTGGTCGATCGTCGCGACGCTGTTCGCGATCACGGCGGGATGCCGGTAGGTCACGCCCGACACCATCGGGCCAAGTCGCACGCGCTGCGTCACCGCCGCGACCGCCGCCAGGATCGACCAGGCCTCGAAGTTCGGCCGCTCCTCCGCCCCCGACAGCGCGTAGAAGTGGTCCCAGGTCCAGACCGAGTCGATGCCGATGCGATCCGCTAGCTGCGCCGCTTCGCGCATCGCGGGCCACGTGGTGTTCTGCGGCCACAGCTGGAAGCCGAATTTCACGGGCACAGACTAGACTCGACGGCCTCATGGCGCTCGACACCAAGCGTCCGGTCGACACCGCCGCGATCGCAAAGGACACCAAGGACCACGTCCTCGTTTCCTGGTCGGCGCAGGGCGCCCTGGCGCCGCTGGTCATCACCGGCGCGAAGGGATCGTGGCTGCACGCCGGCGAGCGGCGCATCCTCGACTTCTCCTCGGGTCTCATCAACGTCAATCTCGGCCACGGGCACCCCAGGGTCGTCCGCGCGATCCAGGAGCAGGCCGAGCGGCTCTGCTATGTCACCCCTTCATTCGGCGAGGAGAGCCGCGCCGAGCTCGCGCGGCTGGTGGCCGAGATCACGCCAGGCGACCTGACCAAGACGCTCTTCACCACCGGGGGTAGCGAGGCGAACGAGCACGCGCTCCGCATCGCGCGGATGTACACCAAACGGCACAAGGTCTTGACTCAGTGGCGCTCCTTCCACGGCCAGACGCAGGGCGCCGCGTCGCTCGGTGGCGACAACCGCCGCTGGGCGAACGAGCCCGGAATCACCGGGGTCGTGCGGTTCCTCAACCCGGACCCGTACCGCTCGATGTTCGGCAACGACGCGCAGAAGGCGCTCGCGCACGTCGAAGAGGTCCTGTGGTACGAGGGGCCGGAGTACGTGGCCGCGATCTTCCTCGAGCCGATCGTCGGCAGCTCCGGCCTCATCGTTCCACCGGACGGCTTCATCCGCGGCCTGCGCGCGCTGTGCGACAGGTACGGGATCCTGCTCATCCTCGATGAGGTCATGACCGGGTTCGGCCGCACCGGCAAGTGGTTCGCCGCCGAGCACGACGGCGTGGTGCCGGACATGATGACCTTCGCGAAGGGTGTGAACTCCGGCTACGTCCCACTCGGGGGCGTCATCGTCGACGAGCCGATCGCGAAGCACTTCGACGCGAACGTGCTGTGGGCGGGTCTGACCTACGCCGGGCACCCACTCGCGTGCGCGGCAGGCGTCGCCACGATCGAGGCGTATCGGGAGGAAGACCTTATCGCGCGTGGCGCCATCCTGGGGGAACGGCTGATGCGCGAGCTGCGCACGGTCGCGGAGCGCCACCCGTCCGTCGGCGACGTGCGCGGCAAGGGACTCTTCATCGGCATCGAGCTCGTGAAGGATCGCAAGACGAAGGAGATGCTCGAGCGCTGGAACGGTCCGTCGGCGAAGCTACAGAACGCGATCAAGAACGCGCTGATGCAGCGCGACGTCTACATCCTTAACCGCTGGAACATGCTGTTCGTCGCGCCACCGCTGACGATCAGCGAGGCCGAGCTGAGCGTCGGCGTGAAGGCCATCGACGAGGTGTTGGAGGTCGCGGACCGCTACGCCGCCACCGGAGAGCTCTAGGAGGCGCTCCCGCCGAGCACGCTGCGATCGTCCACCTCGCGCTCGCCAGCGGCGACATGCCCAACGAGCGCTCGCGTCTCATCACGCTGCGGGATGGAGTCTCAGCCGCGGTCGATGCCGCGGGTGTCGGTGAGTTCGATGGCGACGAGCCTAGCCGGCCCAGCGCACGCGGGCGATGTCACGCTCGAGCGCGTTCATGTGGACGCGGAATGCCTTGACATCGCCGCGATGGGCGGCGTCGATCGCGCGATCGTGGTTGTCACGGCTGTCCAAGCCGAAGAGGTAGGCGAGCAGATCCAGTGCGAAGATCCCGCCCAGGGCGATGAAGAGCTCCATCTCGTACCTCCGTTCCCAGATAGAACGGAGCGAGCGCGCCCCGCGTGAGATGAGGCTAAGCGATCCGGGCGGGCGTGACGTCCCTCAGTGCGGGGATGATTTCGCGTCCGTATGCCTCGAGGATCTCCTCCTCGTCGCCGCTCATGAGGTAGATGTTGAATTGCTTCACGCCGACGGCCGCGAGCTTCCGGAGCTTCGCGATGTGCTCCTGCGTGTCGCCGATCACCCCGAAACGCTCGACCGACTCGTCGTCGACGAACGCCGCGTTGGACGAGCCCGATTCGGCGTGATGCCGGTAGTCGTACCCGGGCCGGTCGCGAACGTAGCTGGTGAGGTCCGCCGGGAGACCCTGTTCGCCGTAGCGCTTCACCAGATCCACGACGTGGTTGCTCACCAGCGCGGGGAACCAGCGGACCGCGTCGAGCGCGCGCTTCCGGTCCCCGAGGTGCGCGGGTGCCGCGGCCATGACCGAGACCGCGTTCGGATCGCGTCCGGCAGCGCGCGCGCCCTGCCGTAGGAGGCCGACGCACCAACCGACGAGGCTCGGGTCGGCCAGTTGGATGATCGCGCCGTCGGCGACTCGGCCCGTCAGCTCAAGGGCCTTCGGGCCGTACCCGGCGATCCACACCGGCAGGCGGAATGTCGCGTCGCACCAATCGAGGTGGAGCTTCGCGCCTTCGTAGGTCACCTCGCGTCCTTCGCAGAGGTCGCGGATGACCTGCGTGGCCTCCTCGAGGATCGCGAGCGTCGTCGGAGGCTTGCCGAGAACGCGGCGCGCCGAGTCACCGCGGCCGATGCCGAGGTCCATTCGGCCCCTGCTGAGGAGCTGCAGCACCGCGAGGGTGCTGGCCGTCACCGACGGCTCGCGCGTCGCGGGATTGGTGACGCACGTTCCGAGGCGCATGCGCTCGGTGTTCTGCGCCATGAGCGTGAGGAGCACGTACGGCTCCTTCCAGAGCACATGGCTGTCGAAGACCCAGCCGTAGGTGAAGCCGCTGCGCTCGGCGAGGCGCGCGAGGCTGATCGCGCGGTCGAACGTGACATCCGGCTTCAGCGTGAATCCGAACTCCATGAGAGTCGGGAGTCTAGAAGCCCCGCCAGACGTCCTTCAGCATCTTGCGCTCGATCTGGGCGAGCTCCTGGCTGTAGAGGTCGAACTGCCCGCGCCGGATCGCCTCGAGTGCCCGATCGTGGTGATCGAGCACCGTGGCCTCGCGGCTGTCATGGCCCACGAGATACGCGAGGACATCCAGGACCACCAGGGCTCCGGCGAAGACCACCAGTTCCATCTCGGCCGCCTTTCCATGCCGACGCTGTAACCGGCGTAGGCACTTACGATGGTGGACACGATGCGCTATGCTGTAACCATCGTCAAGGCCCAGGGAGGTAACATGGGCGACATTCCCCGCGCCGACCACGACTTCGAATTCGTCGGAGGCTCGGTTGCGCTCGACTTCGCGAACACGCTCGGTGGCATGCACACCGCGCCTACCCACGAGCACCTCGTGGAGTACGGGGACCTCGTCGAGTTCGGCCGCAGCGCGGGGACGATCTCGCCTTCGCAGGCTCGGCATTTGGCCGAGGAGGCCGATCGACAGCCCGCGCGCGCTTCGGCCGTGCTCCGCCGCGCCATCGCGCTGCGCGAGGCGATCTGGGGCGGCTTCGACGCGTTCGCCAAAGGCACGCGCGCTGATCCCTCCGATCTCGATGTCATCCACCGGGAGGATCTGAATGCGCTTGCGCATGTCCGTTTCGCGCAGAGTGCGGGAGGAGGCGCCGACTACGAATGGTCCGACGAGATCCCGCTCGAGCGCCCGGTGTGGGCGATCGCGCGCTCGGCCGCCGAGCTCCTGAGATCGAAGGAGCTGACCTGGGTCCGCGAGTGTGGCTCCGCCACCTGCGAGTGGCTCTTCATCGACAAGAGTCGCAACCACAGCCGCCGCTGGTGCGACATGAACGACTGCGGGAGCGAAGCCAAGGTGCGACGCTTCCGGCAGCGGCAGCGCCGCGCGGCTAAGGCGAAGGTGTCGCGCTAGACCACTCCGCGGCCCGCTCGATCTCCACGCGCACGACCGGCCGGCCTGCGAGTGGCAGCGACTCGTACTGCGCGTACTTCTCGCGCAGGAGCGCGGCCGCGGCGTCGCGCTCCTCCCCGCGCTCGAGGATCGCCGCCACGCCTTCGACCAACACCCACACGAGCCGCGACCAATCCTCGTCGTAGCGATCGACGACGATCGCGACACGGCCGTTCGTCTCGATGTTCCGCACCCGGCGCAGCGCATGCCAGTCGTCATCGCGTTTCGGTTTGCGGTCGAGCGGCGTGTACAGCACCGGCTCCCGCCACACGAACACAACGGGCACGACATGTGGCCGCGCGTACTGGTCCGCGGTCGCGAGGTGGGCGACACGTGCGGTCGCGAGGAGCTTGCGCGCCGCGGCGGAAAGTTCAGGCACGGAGTCGGGGGAGGATCTCCCGTGCGTACAGGCGCATCGGCCGCTCCTGATCGTTACCCGGGAAGTGGAAGATCAGGTGGGTGAAGCCCCAGTCCACGTAGCGACGGATCTTCGCGACGTGCTCGTCGGGGTCGGTGGAGACGATGAAGCGCGTATGCGCCTTGTCCGCGGCGGCCACCGCCCGACGCTCCATCTCCCGCGGATCCTCGACGCCGGCCTTGTCCTCCGCCGGAAGCGCGAGCGCGGCCCACTCGCGCGTGTCGGCCATCGCGCGCTCTCGATCGGCGTCGAACGACACTTTCATCTCGATCGTCCGCTCGACCTTCGCCGGATCCCGCCCGGCCTCGCGGGCGCCGGCCTCGACGGCCGGCAGCAAGGTCTCGCGATAAAGCTCGTCGCCCTTCCCGCTGGTGCAGATGAAGCCGTCGGCCTCCCGACCCGCGAACGTCGCGGTCTGCGGACCGGCGGCCGCGATGTACAAGCGCACGCCGCCCTTCGGCTTGTCGAAGATCTTCGCCTCGCGCGTGCGGAAGTACTTCCCGTCGAACGTGACGTAGTCGTCCGACCACAGGAGCTTCATGAGCTTCACCGCCTCGCGCAGCCGGCGGAAGCGCTCCGCGGGCTGGGGCCACTCCGACGCGAGGACCGGCGTTTCGTTCATCGACTCGCCCGATCCGACGCCGAGGAAGAAGCGATCCGGAAAGAGGAGCGCCAGCGTGGCCGCGGCCTGCGCCACGATCGCCGGGTGATAGCGGAAGGTCGGCGTCACGACGCTCGTTCCCATCCGCACGCGCGATGTCTTCGCGCCAAGCGCTCCGAGCCAGGCCCAGGAGAACGGCGCGTGCCCGCCGGTGTCGCGCCAAGGGTGAAAGTGATCGCTGACGACCACGCTGTCGAACCCGAGCTCTTCCGCGAGAACGCCGTAGCGGAGGAGATCGGCGGGTCCGAACTGCTCCGCCGATGCTTTCCACCCGAGTGTCAACATGGCTCGGACATCCTAGGAGGGAAACCATGGCGAAGCCCCGAGACGTCCCACGACCGTTCACCATGCCGTGGGGAAAGGGCGACATCATCGAGGAGGCGACCGTGGTCGGCGTGTATCACGAGCCCGCGATTCAGCTCCTCCGCTTCGAGGACGGCTCGCTTTCTATCCGCTTCAGCCATTACGACCATCAGGGAAGATTCCAGCGCAGTCCGCTGATGATCTCGAGCGCGACGATCGCCGGGCTGCGGCGCTCGCTCGCCGAGACGCCGCGCCTGCGCGCCTTGCTATCCAAGCTCGTGGCGATGCCACCCGTTCGCGCGAAGGAGAAACGTTGACGCAGCTCACCATCACCGCGGTCAACGGCCTCCCGGAGATCCACCCCGGCGACGACCTTGCGCGGCTCATCAGCGACGCCGCGCGCGTCCAGGGTGATGCCATCCGCAACGGCGACATCCTCGTCGTCGCGCAGAAGATCGTGTCGAAAAGTGAGGGACGGATCGTGCGGCTCGCGGACGTCGTGCCCGGGGAGCGCGCCCGTGCGATGGCCGCCGAGTCGGGCAAGGACGCGCGACAGCTCGAGGTCGTACTCTCCGAGAGCGCCAAGATCGTGCGCTGGGAGCGCGGAATCCTGATCTGCGAGACACGCCACGGCTTCGTCTGCGCGAATGCCGGCGTCGATCGCTCGAACGCCGGAGCGCCGGACACCGTGATCCTCCTGCCGGTCGAGCCGGATGCGTCCGCGCGGCGGCTGCGCGACGCCTTCCGCACGGTCGCGTCCGCGACCGTCGCCGTCATCGTGACCGACACGTTCGGTCGGGCCTGGCGGGAAGGCCACACCAACGTCGCGATCGGCATCGCCGGACTGCCGGCGCTGAAGCGATACGTGGGTCAACGCGATCCGGAGGGGTACGAGCTGCGCGTCACCGAGATCGCCGTCGCCGACGAGGTCGCCGCGGCGGCCGAGCTCGTGATGGGAAAGCTGGACCGGTGCCCTGCGGCGGTGGTCCGTGGCTTCACGCTCGATGAGCCGCCCGAGACGGCGAGGGAGTACGTGCGACCCGCGGACCGCGACCTGTTCCGCTAGAAATACCGGGGGTGTGGCCGTGCGACGAGAGCTGACGCAGGCCGAGCGCGACTTCCTTCACGAGGTGCGGTACGCCGTGCTCGGCACGACGAACCCGGACGGCTCCGCGCACCTCACGGTCATGTGGTACGTGCTCGACGGCGACGAGATCATGTTCAACACCGCGGCGGGACGGAAGAAGCCCGCGAACCTGGCTCGCGACGGGCGTGCGTCCCTCATCGTGCCGGACGGGTACCGCTTCGTGCGCATCGAGGGAACCGCCCGCGCGAACGACGACCAGGCTGCGGCTCAGGCCGACATCCGCAGGCTGGCATTCCGCTACTACCAGAGCGAGGACCGCGTGCAGCGCGGCGTCGTCGCGAACTGGTCGAAGCAGCACCGCATCACGTATCGGATGCCGGTCCTCCGCGTGTACAGCTCGGGTTTCTGATGCCGGACGCGGAGGCAACGCCGCCGGAGCACCGCTGGGAGCCTCTGGGCCTCGCTGAGGTGGAGCAGCTGTTCGGGTCGCTCTCTGCGCCGTGGTGGATCGCGGGCGGACATGCACTCGACCTGTTCCTCGGGCACGAGACGCGCCCCCACGTCGATATCGACGTCGCGGTGCTGCGCCGCGACCAGCACGTCTTCCGCGACGCCCTCGCGACGTGGGACGTGCAGATCGCGCACGAGGGCGCGTTCATCCCGTGGAAGCGTGGCGAGGCCATCACGAAGCCTGAGCATCACGAGATCTGGGCGCGCGAAACGCCGAATGGGCCGTGGCGCCTCGAGCTCCTGTTCGAGGAGAGCGAAGGCACGCGCTGGGCCTACCGGCGCAACTCCCGCATCGGTCTGAACGTCGCGGATTTGGGGCGGCGCGACGCGTCGGGCCTCCCGTTCATCCGGCCGGAGGTCATGCTCCTGTACAAGTCGAAGTCGCCGCGACCGGTCGACGAAACGGACTTCCTCTACACACTGCCACGGCTCGATGTCGCGCAGAAGGGCTGGCTGGTCGGTGCGCTGTACACGATCGATCCGACGCACCGCTGGATCGAGCGCCTGAAATGAGAAGAGCCCCGCCTCGCGGCGGGGCCCTTCTGATCAGCTGATCGGTGCGCCGCTCAGGCGTATCGACGTGAGGCTGAAGGCCGGACCTGCTCGAAGCAGGAGCTGCAGTAGACGGGCTTGTCGCCGCGCGGCTGGAACGGCACGCGCGCCTCGTTGCCACAGTTGCTGCAGGTCGCCGTGAAGAACTCACGGGGCCCACTCATGCCACGGCTGCCGAACGAACCGCCGGCGCCGCCCGACGCGCGGCGTGCCGCGCGGCAGGACGAGCATCGGCCTGGCTCGTTGACCAGACCACGGGTCTGGTAGAACTCCTGTTCCCCAGAAGTCCAGATGAATTCCTGACCGCAGTCTTTGCAGGTCAGAGTCTTGTCGGTGAAGCTCACTTTTGAAGCTTCCTCCCTTTGATGTTGCTGACGCCTTGAGCACTCGCCAGGGTTCGGGAGGAAGAAAAGCCTCAGAACGCCCGCGTTGATCACTCTCGCCGCCGCGTGTCCCTTGCGGGACGAGCTCATTGTACCGGTTCTCTGGCGTTCACACCATCATTTCGGGTGCTTTTCAGGGCGCCATGGGCTCGGGAGCATGTCCGCCGGGAACGTGCTGGGGAAGGCCTCGCCGAGCCATTCGTCGAACCATTCGCCCGATCTGTACCACGAGCGCGGGTAGGTGCCGATCTGGGAATAACCTGACTTCTGATTCGCGCGCCAGCTCCCGCGGTTCGCGAGCGCGATCCAGTTGTGCGCGCGATGGAAGCGCAGCTCGTTCCAGATGAACGCCATGCGCAAGCGCACGGCCTCGCTCGCGATGCCCTTGCCGTAGAGATCGTGACGACCGATGAAGATGCCCGTCTCGCCGTCGCGATCGATCCAGCTGATGTCGAAGATACCGGTCATTCCGACGGTCTCTCCCTGGTAGGCGATCGACCAGGTCACGCTGTCCTTGCTCTCGAGGTGCTTCTTCAGGCGCTCCTCGGCGTTCGCCGCGGTCTCGGTCGAGAACCGCGGGCCCCAAAAGCGCGTGACCTCCGGCTGCAGCTGCCAGGTGACGAAGAGCGTGTAGTCCTCGAGCACCGGCGGACGCAGCTCGATGCCGTTCTCACCCACGATGCGCGGTCCGAACATCAGCGTGTCGCTCCGAACGGCACGTACTCGCGCTCGGACGTTCCGAAACGCTCGTCCCACGCGGCCCGCTCCATCACGATCCACGCCTCGTCGACGTAGCCGCCGTCGCGGTAGTGGACCTGGTGGCCGCGCGCGAACTCGGTGTAGCCGAGCCTTTCCGCGATCCGCAGCGCGGCGGCGTTGTCGGCACGCAGCTCGGTGCCCACGCGCTTCAGGTCGAGGTAGTCGAAGAAGTAGCGGTGCAGCGCGAGCGCGGCGTCCCAGCCGTAGCCCTTGCGCCACTCCTCGGGGTCGAGGATGAAGTGCTGCAGGTGTGCGTTCGGCCCGGACTCGACCCCGCCGACCCGTGCCCGGACCAGGCCGACGACGTGACTGTCCGCCTCGATCGACCACAGCACGCCCCGCTGATCCTTCGCCTGCTCGGTGAGGCGTTCCTTCCATGTGGCGGGCATCGCCGGCTGATGCCAGGGTGCGCACAGGCGGCGGACACGCATGTCGGCCATCCAGCGTGAGTACGCCGCGAGGTCATCCTCGTTCGGTGCGCGCAGCGTCGTGCGCTTGCCCCTGATCGTCCCGCCGAGTGCCATGGCTCTCGAGGATACGGACTAGGCAGCGGGAAGGCGCACCGTGAACTCGGCGCCACCCTCGTCGACGTTGCGCGCGGTGATCGCGCCGCCGTGAGCGACGGCGATCGCTTGCGCGATCGCCAGGCCCAGGCCCGCCCCGTCGCGCTGCGCGTTCTCGCCGCGGTAGAAGCGTCGGAAGAGGCGCGTCTGGGCGCCGCCCGGCAGACCCGATCCTGCGTCCCGCACGTGCACGACCGCGTTACCGTCCTCCCGCGCGCCACGCACCGTCACGGACGTGCCGCGCGGCGAATGCTTCACCGCGTTGTCGATCAGGTTGGTGAAGAGCTGCGCGAGCTTGTCGGGATCACCGCGGACGGCGGGCAGCCCGGCGGTCGCGACGTCGAGCGTCACGCCGGCCTCCTGCGCCTGCACCTCGAGCGCCGCGACCGCACTCGTCACCAGCGACCTCGCTTCGATGCGCTCGCGCGCGAGCTCGGGGCCGCCGGCCTGCAGCTTGGCGACCTCGAGCAGACCCTCGACCATGCGGATGAGCCGGCGCGATTCGCGCTGGATGATCTTCGCGGCGGGCGGCGCGGCTTCGCCCGCGGCCTCGCCCTCGGCGATGGCCTGCGCGAAGCCTTGGATCGAGGTCAGCGGCGTCCGCAGCTCGTGGGAGATGTCCGCAAGGAATGCCTGCTCGCTGTCGCGTGCGCGCTCGATCTCGCCGGCCATCTCGTTGAACGCGCCGCCGAGCTCGGCGACCTCGGTCGGCCCGGCCACGGGCACGCGCGTGCGGTACTCGAGGTGCGCGAAGCGACGCGCTCCCGCGACGAGCTCGCGGAGCGGCCGCGTGATGGTCCGCGATAGGAGCCCCGCGACGATGAGCGCGAAGCCTGCCGCGACGACACCCGCGACGAGCAGCGAGGGGAACAAAGCGCGGAGCGCGTCGCCGAACGCGGCGCGCGGTCGCGCCACGACGATGATCGCCGGGTTGACGCCGCCCGCCGCCGGACGGAAGGCCTGCTGCACGAACAGCCACTGAGCGTCGCGATCGATGAACTGTCCGAAGGTGCCCTGCGCCGGCGGCGGCAGCGTCTGGTTCACGAGGGCGTTCTCGCTGTCGACGAGCACCCGCCGGTTGTTCGCGATGACAAGCAGCCGGGCCTCCGCGGACCCGGCCTGCTCCGCGAGCGCGTCGATGACCTCGCGCGGCTGCTGGCCGTTGCGCAGACCGGTCTGCATCGCGGTGAGCAGCGGCGCCGAGAGCTCCTGGAGGCGCAGGCGCAGAACGTCGTTCTCGTAACGGACGAAGAGACCGGAGATCGTGATCGCCGCGACCAGGAGTCCGACCGCGACGACACCCAGGTAGGAAAGGAACAGCCGGCCAGCGACGCTGCGGAGCATCAGTCGGCGGGTCCGACGAGCTTGTAGCCGACGCCCCACACCGTCTCGATCCTCGCGTCCGCACCGGCGAGCTTGTCGCGCAGCTGCTTCACGTGCACGTCAACGGTGCGCGTCTCGCCCGGATACGCGAAGCCCCACACGTCCTCGAGCAGCCGGTCGCGCGTCAGGACCATGCCCGGCTGCCGGCAGAACGCCTCGAGCAGCTCGAACTCCTTCGCGCGCAGCGCGACGGCGCGCTCGCCGACAAGCACCTCGTGGCGGGCTGCGTCGACGCTCAGGTTGCCGACGCGCAGCACGCGCCCACCGCCGGGCATCCCCGCGGCGCGCCGCAGGATCGCGCGCACGCGCGAGACGAGCTCGCGCGGGTTGAAGGGTTTCGCGAGATAGTCATCCATCCCGGCGTCGAGACCGGCGACCTTCTGCGCGTCCTCCGCGCGCGCGGTGAGCGCGATGACCGGCGTGTCCGCGCGGGCGCGGAGCTCCCTGAACAGGTCGACGCCGTCCGTGTCGGGCAGCCCCAGATCGAGCACCACCAGCGCGGGCTTGACCTCGTCGAAAAGGACGCGAGCACGCTCGCCGGTGCCCGCGTGCTCGACGATGTATCCCGCGTTGCGCAGGTAGAGCGTGACCAGCTGCGCGACGGACGCGTCGTCCTCGACGACCACGATCCGTGCGGTACCGCTCACTACGCGAGGATACCGTCGGTTATCGTGTCGGAACGATCGCATCGCCACGTTTCGCGGCCGACGTGCGCAGTGCCGCGCTCCACACGCTCGCCGCGACGCTCCTGGGTCTCGTTGCGCGCCTGAGTTACGTCCTGGCCTTCGATTTCCCGCTGAACGACGGGGGGTTGTTCGTCGTCATGACGCGCGACCTGATCGACGCCGGTTTCCACATCCCGCTCACGACGACCTACAACGACCTGTCGATCCCGTTCGCTTACCCACCGCTCGGCTTCTATCTCACCGCGGCGGTCGCGACCGCGACGGGCATCGATATCGTCGAGCTTTTCCGCTGGCTGCCGCTCGTCCTCTCCGCGGCATGCGTGCCGGCTTTCGCTCTGCTCGCGCGCGAGCTCCTGCAGCCGACCGCGGCCCGCCCGGCGACGTACGCGTACGCGCTCGTCCCGGCGGGCTTCGCGTGGCCGATCATGGGTGGCGGTCTCACGCGCTCGCTCGGTCTCTTGTTCGCGCTGCTGGCGCTGGCGGCGCTCGCGCGCGCTCTCGCCGACGGCTCCCGGCGCGCCGTGCTGCTCGCCGTGGTGCTCTCGGGACTGACCGCGCTCTCGCATCCACATGTCGCGGCCTTCCTCGCGCTGAGCGCGGTCCTCGTCGCACTCGTGCGCTGCCGCACGCGCGCGGCGTTCGCCCGGTTCCTTCTCGTCGGCGCCGGCGCGATCGTGGTTGCCGCCCCGTGGTGGCTCACGGTCGTCGCGCGACATGGCATCGGCCCGTTCGTTGCCGCGGCGACGACGGGCGCTGCCAGCGACTCCCTCGCGCAGAGCCTCGGCACTCTGCTCCGCTGGAATGCGTGGAACGAACCCCTCTTTCCGCTCGTCAGCGCGCTCGCGCTCGCGGGTGTCGCGATCACGCTCTCGCGACGGGACCTGCTGCTGCCCTTCTGGATCGTCGCGCTGGCCTTCGTGCTGCCGGGTCCGTTCCAGATGCTCTCCGCAGTCCCGCTCGCGCTGCTCGCGGGGATCGGCGTGGCGGCCGCGTCCGAGATCGCGCTCGCGCCCCGTGCCGCCCGCGCCGTGGCCATCGCCGGCGTCGGATATCTCACGGTGGCGGCGATGTTCGCCTTCATCGGTGTCCTCGAGGGCCTCCCCGTCGAGGAACGGGTCGCGATGAAGTGGGTCGCCGAGCAGACTCCAGCCAGCGCGCGCGTGCTCGTGGTGACGACGCGGAACCCCGGCCTTGATGCCGCTGGCGAGTGGCTGCCGGCGCTCGCTCTGCGCCCAAGTGTCCTCGTGACACAGGGCACCGAGTGGCTGCCCGGCGTCACGGCCGAGCGGACTCGGGAACACGAGCGTGCGTCCGACTGCGCGCAGAGCGACGGAGACTGCCTCGCGCGTCTCGCGGCCGACGGTGTTCGGTACGACTACGTCTACCTTGCGTCCGCCGGCCGCGATCCGGCTCCGGTGGCCTGCTGCGCGTCGCTCGCTCAAGCGCTGCGCGGCGACGCACGCTACTCGCTCGCCTACGAGGGCGGGTCGGTCGTCATCTTTGCCCGGCGCTGACGGCGTCGGACCGCGTCGGGTATCTTCGCGGCGCGTGCCGCTGAAGCTCGCGACGGTGCTCGCGCATCCTGACGACGAGACGTTCGGCACGGGCGGCACGCTCATCCACTACGCCCGCGAAGGCGTCGAGGTCCACAGCCTCTGCCTCACCCAGGGCGAGCGCGGCTGGGCCGGCGTCGGCGACAAGACCGTGCCGCGCGAGCTCGTCGGTCCGACGCGCGCACGCGAGCTCGCGGAGGCGGGACGGCGCATGGGTCTGGCGAGCGTCACCTGCCTTCGGTACCCCGACGGCGACGTCGCCGGCGTCAAGGAGGAGTGGGTCGTCCGTGACATCGTCCGCTGGCTGCGGCGGGTGCGGCCTGAGGTCGTGGTCATCTGGGGACCGGACGGCGGGTACGGCCATCCCGATCACATCGCGGCGGGCGAGCGCGCGCTGACGGCCATCGAGCTGGCGGGAGTGCAGCGTCACGAGCCGGAGCTCGGGGCGCACTGGCACGCGAAACGGTGCTACCGGTTCGTCGCGTCGGCGGAGCTCGTCGACCGCCTGTCGTCGCTCATGCCGCCGTTCGCGCGGTACATGGAGACGCTCGCGGTGAAGCCGCAGCGGTGGACCCGTGACCGGCTCGGCGCGGCCGTCGACATCCGCGACGTTCTCGAGGCGAAGGCGCACGCGATGGAGGCGCACCAGACGCAGGCGCCAGATCTCGCGATGTGGGCGGCGGCGCGAGCGAAGCTGCCCGAGATCTTCCTCGAGGAGACATTCATCCGCGAGTACCCCGAGCCGGGCGGACCGCCGCTCGAAACGGATCTCTTTGCCGGTCTACGTTCTCAGGAGCAGGGCGAGGTCACGCGCGCGTACTGAGTCAGGCGCGGATAGTCCCCGGGCGCGAGCGACGACTCCACCACGCCGAGCGTCACGTTGTTCTTGCGCCACTGCGCCGCCGCGAGTCCGCTGCCACACGATGTCCAGCCCTGTTGCGCCAGCGCCGCACCGAAGAACGCCCGCGCGTTGCTATTCGACGATCCGCAGTCGAGCGTCCAGTCCGTCTGATCCGCACCGACGACCGGCGCCGCCACGTACGCGCACGCCTGCGGCGGTTCGAACCCGGTCGGCGCGGGCAACGCGGCCGTCGCAGGGAAGCTGCCGGAATCGATGAAGCCGGGCGTATTCGCCGTGAAGAAACCGTCGAAGAGCGGATAGGGGACGCCCGCGCGCACCTGAGCGCAGACGTAGTTGGCGGCGACGCCACCAACGCGGCCGGCCGGGATCGTGATCCTGATGGGCGCGCGTCCCGGGGAGTTCAGCACGAACGATCCGTTCGTTTGACCGCTGTCGCTGACGAAGTCGCTGATGGTCCCGCAGACCGTCGCGAAGGTCGCGGGTGTACCGGCCGCGGCGGTCGGCGTCGCGGTGGGACGTGCCGTTCCGGCGGGTGTCGCGATCGCTATCGCTGAAGGCGGGCTCGCTGGTGTGGCAGCGCAGGCCGATGTGAGCACGAGAAGGAGTGGCGCGATCACAGACCTCACGCCGCCATAGTGCGTGACGCCTACCTCACGCCGGATGCGCGCGCGCCGCCGCGTGGGGAAATGGCGGGAGGCCCGCTCGTCGCGGGCCTCCCAGTGGACGCGATCTGACCGAGTCTTAGGTGATGACGCGGCGGCCTTCCATCTGACGCCAGACGAGCAGGACGATCACCGCGCCGATGATCGAGCCGAGCCAGCCCGCGGGCTGGACGATGGCCTGGCCTGTGAACAGCAGATTCGCGAGGAATCCGCCGACCAGCGAGCCGACGATCCCGAGCACGATGGTGCCGAGCCAACCCATGGGGTCCGGGCCCGGCACGAGCACACGCGCGAGAAGCCCGACGATGAGTCCTGCGAGCAACCAAACGATGAGTGTCGTTGGGTCCACGGTCGCACTCTCCTCCTTTCGACAGGGCTGCTTGCCCGCTATGCAACCGCCGTTCCAGGAGGCATTTCACGACAGAGGGCCTGCAGCGGAATGTTCGTCAGACGGAAGCGAGTCGTATCGGTCCCGAAAGTGCACCGACGAGCGCACGCGTCCGGTCGCTCGACGTATCACGCTGCCCACGCGTTTCGAGATGGCGCACGAGCGCGTCCATCCCAGCGATCACGGGCACGCAGGAGCTTCCGACGTCGTCGGGTCGCCCGCGCGTGAGCACCACGATCGCGTCGACCGGGGTATAGATGAAGCCGCCGCTCGCGAGATCGCTCTTCACACGGGCCGCGCTCGCGTGCGCGCGTTTCGATGGCGAGTCCGAAAGTGGATGCGAGACGCCCGGTCGGGTCCGCCGGTACCAGTGATCCTGATAGCACACGAGCGCGCCCTCCTCGTCACAGGGCTCGACGACCAGCACGCCATGCGGACCCAGGATGACCAGCGGGACGACGTCGGAGGACATGTCACGCGGCGCGTAGCGTGCCAACACGACGTGATCGTCGGAGAGTCGCTCCCCGAGGTACGCGGCGGCCTGCGCCGCGAGGCGTGCCCGCGGACCGTGACTGGCGAGCGCAGTGAACGCCGACCGGAGTCCCCCCATCTCGTCCTCCCGCCTCTCGGCGCGCGATGCTGGTCGCCGCCTCACGCGACCACAAGTAGGCCGGTCGTCATGCCTCTCTCGTACCGCCGCTGACGCGTGCATCATCGCGTCGATGTCGCTTCGTTCGGAGATCGCGGAGCAGCCCGCGGCCGTGACGCGTCTGCTCCAGGAGGGCGCCGCCGACGCACGCCGACTCGGCGCGCTGCTCGCACACGCGAAGCACCTGACCGTCGCGGCGCGAGGCTCCTCCGACAACGCCGCGACGTACGGGAAGTACCTGTTCGAGGGCCTCGCGCGCATCGTCACGGCCTCGGCCGCGCCGTCGCTGGTCACGCGGTACGGGACGCCGCCGCGCTACGCGGGCGGCGCGGTCATCGGCATCTCGCAATCGGGTGCGGCTCCCGATGTCTCCGCGGTCATCGCCGCGGCGCGGCGTGACGGCGCGCTCACCATCGCGATCACCAACCGCGCGGCGTCAGCACTCGGTCGCGCGGCCGAGCATGTCTTCGAGCTGGGGTGCGGACCTGAGCGCGCGATCGCGGCGACGAAGACGTACACGACGTCGTGCGTCGCGCTCGCGATGCTCGCGGGTGCGGCCGCGGGACGGCCCCTCGAGTTCGGGGAATTGCCGGAGGCGATGCGCGAGGCGGTCGACAGCGAGGGGGATGCCGCGCGCATCGCGCGCAAGATCGGATCGGCCCGCGCGCTGGTCGTCCTCGGGCGCGGATATGGCTACGCCGCGGCCCTCGAGGCGGCGCTCAAGATCAAGGAGCTCGCGCGCGTCTGGGCCGAGCCGTATTCGAGCGCGGACTTCGCCCACGGTCCGCGGGCTCTGCTCGAGCGCGGCACCCCGGTGCTGGTCCTCGCCGCGCGGGGCGCGACGGAGCGCGAGACGCGCTCGCTCGCGGCCGCGATACGGCGCCGCGGCGCGCGCGTGTACGCGATCACCGACGATGCGGCGCTGGCGGCGAAGGTCGACGACGCGGTGCTCCTGCGGCGCGCGGTGGGTGAGCTGCTCAGCCCGATCGCGCTCGTCGTCGCGGCGCAGCACGTCGCGGCGCACGTCGCCCGCCGCCACGGCCGCGACCCGGAGAAGCCCGCCGGCCTTTCGAAGGTGACCCGGACGCTCTAGCGGCGCCCTTGGGCTTGGCCTCCTTCGCCGGCACGGCGCGCTTTGCCGCCGCGTCCTCTCGCTCGAACGCGACGCTCAGCTTGTATCCGTACGCGAGCGCAACGCGTTGTAGCGAGCGGAGCGACGGAAGGTAGCGCGGATCCTCCATTCGGCGGAGCTGCGTCTGCGATGTGCCGAGCTTGCGCGCCGCCGCGCGCTCGGAAAGACCGGCCTCACGCCGCAGGCGCACGACGCCCTCCGCGACCGCCATGGCGAGAGGATCGGGACGGCGCGGCTCCTCGGGCGGCGTCGCTGCGACCGGTGTTGGTGTCGGTTCGTTCGGCACGGGGCAAGAGAGTAACGCCGCCGCTAGGCCGCGGCGAAAACGTCCAGAAGATCGCGTGAATCGGGGTCGTAGGCGAAGAGGATGGCGCCTTCGCAGCCCGCGCGCGAGGCGGCGCGCACGTGATCGCGCAGCAGCTGCCGTTCGCCTGGGTAGGCCATGAGGCCGCCCCACATCTCGGTCCGCGGCGCGGCCGCGCGCGCACGAGTGAGCACACGCTCGACCTCGGCGGTGTCGCGGCGGTACGCCATCGGGCACACAAGATCGATGAGACCTTCGTCGGCCCACTCGGGCCAGCGCTGCAAGACGCGGTCGCGCGCGACGGCGGGGTCCGGGAACACCGCCGCGGAGATCACGACACCCGGTCGCGCGTTCCTCAGCCGCCTGCTCCCCTCGCGCACCACGGCCGTGACGTGTCGATGATCCTCCGGGCTCGTCGCGTACGTCGCCTGCGGGTAGCGCACGTAGTCGTAGTGGAAGCCCTCGACGCGATAACGGGACACGAGCTCGGTGAAGACCGCGAGCGTGTGCTCGCGCGCCTCCGCGTTCGCGGGATCGGTGTAGATGCCTTCCCAATCGCCGCCCCCGACGGGGTCGAGATACCTCACGCCGTCCGGACGGAGGAGCCATTCGGGGTGGCGGTTCACCAGGTGGGAGGGCGAGCTCGGCAGCGCGCCGTCTTTGTCTGACCAGACGAAGAACACGTTGCCCCAGGCGTGGATGCGCACGCCGACCGCCGCGCCGTAGCGGATGAGATGGTCGAGCGGGTCCAGGTCGGTGCCGGCCAGCGCGAGCGCCCGCGGCTCGAGGTCCGACCGGTAGTAGGCATCGCCGCGACCGCGGACCTGCACGACGAGGTCGAAGATGCCACGCGACGTGGCGTCGGCAAGCAGCTCGTCGATCGCGTGCGCATCGGTGATGCGATCGCGCACGACCCAGAGCGCCTTCCTCATACGTCGGCGAACGGCGCGAGGGTGATGCGCAGGTCCGCCATCGCGGCACGTATGCGCGGGTCAGTGAGCGTCGCGAGCTCGGTCGCGCGCTCTCTCGCGTAGCCCGACTTCCTCACCATGCCCTCGTCGGCCTCGCCGGGATGGCACATCAGCTCGGTCACTCCGCGCTGTGTCGCGAGTCGCTCGAGAAGGGCGAGCAGTGGCTCGACGCCGACCCTCCCCTCGTACTGGAACTCGCGCGCGAAGTGATCGGGCGTGCGGACACCGCGGGCCCGGAGCCGATCGCGCTGCGCGCCGGAGTGGATGCGCGCCGCCGCACCGGTCTCGCGCGCGAGCTCGCCGATGGCCCATTCGAGCGCGGGGTGGTCGTGCACCCAGTGATGCGAGTCGACGTGTGTGGGTTCTCGTCGGATCAGTTCGCGCGCCTTTCGGTACTGCGCGCGGTACTCGAGCAGAGCCTCGTCGCGGTCGATCTCGCGCGTCATGAGCTCCTTCGGTCGCAAGAACTTGCCTTTCTTGTCGACGAGCGTCCGCACGCGAGAGACGTCCGAGAGTGGCCGGCCGAATGTGCACACCAGGTGCACGCCGACGTCGAGCGATGGCGTGGCACGCGCGAGCTCCGCCGCGGCGTCGGTGTGGGGTGCGTTCGTCATGAACGTCGTCGCGGTGACGACGCCGTCGCGATGCGCGCGGAGGATCCCGGCGGTCACGCGCTCCGTGTAACCGAAATCGTCCGCATTCACGATGAGCTTCAAGGCTCCAAGGCCTTGCGCACGCTCCAACCTGCGGCCTCGAGTCGTTCCCGCGCCTGCTCCTCGGTCAGGCCGATCTCGTCCTGGACCATGCGGATCGCACGCGCGCGAAGCTTGGCGTTGGTCGGACGCAGGTCGATCATCAGGTCGCCGCGCGTTCGCCCCGAGCGGATCATCGCCGCGGTCGAGAGCATGTTGAGCACGAGCTTCGTCGCGGTCCCCGCCTTGAGCCGGCTCGATCCGGCCAGGACCTCGGGTCCGACGTCGACCGTGATCGCGATGTCAGCGTCCTTCGCGAGGGGCGACGAGGCGTCGCAGGTCAAGGCCACCGTCCGCGCGCCGATCTCGCGGGCCATGACCATCGCGGCGGTCACAAATTTCGCGCGTCCGCTGGCGGAGATGCCGACGAGCACGTCGCCCTCGCGGACGTGCTCGCGGACGACGCGCGCGCCCGCCCCCGAGTCGTCCTCGGCCCCCTCGATAGACCGCCGCAGCGCCTCGTCGCCGCCCGCGATGAAGGCGCGCACCAAGTCGTCGTCGACACCGAACGTGGGCCGCGCCTCGCTCGCGTCGAGCACGCCCAGCCGTCCGCTGGTGCCCGCGCCGATGTAACGCAGGCGGTGTCCGCCGTCGAAGGCCGTCACGATCTCGTCGACGGCGCGCTCGACCTGCGGCAGCACGGCGCGCACGGCGGCCGGGACGCTCGCGTCCTCGTCGTTCATCAGCTCGAGGATCTGGCGCGTGGTGAAGGAGGCGAGCCCCCGCGCTTTCTCGTTGCGCGCTTCGGTCGGCCGCCGCTCGCTCACGTTGCACTCCACGCCAGCGCGGCCGCGAGGCGCGCCGCGCCCATGGCCGGCTCCTCGCGCACCGGCTCCACGGTCGCCTGCGGCAGCAGACCGAGGAGGTCGAGCTGCACGAGGCGCTGCAGCAGTGACAGGTTCTCGAACGCGCCGCCGGCGAGGTACACCGGTCCTGCGGCGAGGCCGAGCGTGAGCGCGACGACCGTCGCGGCGCGCGCGAGAGCGTTCGCGCCCCGCTGCAGGATCGCGTTCGCGATCGCGTCGCCCTCGGTGGACGCGCTGGCAAGGGCGCGCGTCGCGGCGCCGATGGCCGGCGCGGGATGCGGGCGGCCGTACAAAAGCGGCAGGACATCGCTGAACTCTCCAACGCCCAGCTGCTGCAGCAGCAGCGCCGTCATGCGCGTCGGCGCCCCGCGGCCGTCGACCGCGTGCGAGATCGCGCGCAGCGCCTCGAGGCCGCACCACACCGCCGATCCCTCGTCGCCGATGAGGTAGCCCCAGCCGCCGGCGCGGTCCTCCTCGCCCTCCTCGTTGCGGCCGTACGCGATCGAGCCCGTGCCGGCGATGAGCACGACGCCGCAGCCGGTCGGGTTCCCGGCGTACAGCGCGGCGATCGCGTCGTGTGTCACGAGCAGCTTCGCGCCGGGCGGCGCGAGGCGCGTCAGGATCTCGTGTCCGCGGGTGCGCTCGGTGTCGCGATCGCCGCCCGCGCACGAGAGCACGATGGCATCGGCCGCGCGTCCGCCGAGCGCTTCCGCGAGCGCCGCCGCGATCGCGCCCTGCGGGTCCGGCGAGGTGAGCAGGTTGCCGCCGCCCCCGGCCCCGCGCCCGACGACCGTGCCGGCGCGGTCGACCGCGAACGCGCGGGTCTTCGATGCGCCGGCGTCGACACCGACGACGATGTCGTTCAAGGGAGATGCACCGCGCCGCCGCGCACGGCTTGCCGCGCACCGGTCGCGCTCGGCAGCACGTTGGGCAAGTCGCGCATGCGGTACGCGCCCATGATCGCGAACGCGATCGCCTCGCGCGCATGCGACGGCACGCCGAGCTCGTCGGTCTTGACGACGCGCAGCGGAGTCACGGCGCGGGCCAGCGATTCCATGAGTGTCGCGTTGCGTGCGCCGCCGCCGGCGACCGCGAGCATGCTCCAGGTGATGCCGCGCGGCGTCTCGCGCGCGAGCGCCTGGGCGATCGTGCGCGTCGTCACCGCGAGAACGGTCGCGAGCGCATCGTCGAGCGATCCGCCGTCGGAGGTCACGCGATCCAGTACCCCCGTCGCGAAGGGCTCGCCGAACTCCTCCCGGCCGGTGCTCTTGGGTGCGCGGCGCGCGAAATACGGGTGGGCCAGCGTCTCCTCGAGCGCGCGCTCGTTCACGCGTCCCGCGTGCGCGCGGCGGCCGTCGCGATCGAAGGCCTCGCCCGATGGGGCGATGATCGCGTCGCTCGGCATGTTCGCCGGCCCGGTGTCGAACGCGATGACGTCGTCGGCGGTGGCCGTGGGGATCAGCGTGAGGTTCGCGATACCGCCGAGGTTGAGCACGGCGATCGGCGCGAGCGAGCCGAACAGGACGTGGTCACCGAAGGGGACCAGGGGCGCACCCTCGCCACCGGCGGCCATGTCGGCGCTGCGGAAGTCGCTCACCGTCGGAAGCCCCGTCGCGCGCGCGACGCGCGAGGCATCACCGAGCTGCAGCGTCGTGTGCTCCGCGGGAAGGTGCGCGACGGTCTGACCGTGCAGCGCGATCACGTCCGGTCGTCGCGGGAGCGTCGCGATGAACGCGGTGGCCGCCGCGGCGTAGGCATCGCCGAGCTGGCCATGAAGACGAGCGATATCGGACAACGCGAAGGGGACGTCCGCGCCGGCGCGGAGCACAGCCTCGCGCAGCGCGGGTGGATACCGGCGCTCGCCGGTCGCGACGATGCGCACATTCGGGCGCGCGCCGGGCTCGAGCTCGATCGCGGCCAGGTCGATGCCGTCGCCCGAGGTCCCAGACATCATCCCGACGGCGATCACCGGTCGATTCTCACGCGAACGGGGCCGACACGGCTTCGTGCACGGCGATGCGGAAGCGGTAGGTCGCGTCGTCGTCGCCCCGCCCGAAGTACACGCGGTTCGTCAGCAGAACGACCGTAAGGTCGAGACGCGGATCGATCCACAGCGACGTGCCGGTGAAGCCCGTGTGCCCGTAGGCATCGACGCTGAAGTGGCGACCGACCATCGGCCCGTCGGGTGCGCGAAGGGCAAGCCCCAGGCCGCGGCGCACGTTGTTCTCCTTCACGTGCTCGGTGCGCGCGAGCGCGGCGAGGTCGTTGCCGATGACCGCGCCGTCGCGGAACACGCGCGCCATCGCCGCCACGTCCGCGGCGGTGCCGAAGAGTCCGGCGTGCGCGCAGATCCCGCCGACGGAGAAGGCGTTCTCGTCGTGCACCTCGCCCCGCAGGCGCCGTTTGCGCCACCCGGTGTCCTCCTCCGTCGCGACGCACCGCGCGGCGGGACGCGGACCGAAGTCCGCGGTGACCGCCTCGACCGGGCCGAGCACCTGATCGCGCACCAGATCCGCGAACGGCCGACCGCCGATCGTCGCGAGCCCCTGCGTGAGCATGATGTAGCCGAGGTCGCTGTAGGTGAACGTGCCGACATCCTGCGCGAGCGGCTCCTGCGCGGCGCGCCACACCGCCTCCTCGAGGGAGTGGACCTCCTTCCAGAGGGGGAGCCACCACGACAGCCCGGCGGTGTGCGTGAGCACGTGCGCCAGGGTGACCTCGTCCTTCCGGCCGCCGCGGAAGTCGGGCACGAGCTCGCGGAACGGCGTCTCGAGCCTGAGCAGGCGCTCGCGCACGAAAGACAGAGCGAGCGCGGTCGTCGCGAGCTTCGTCAGCGACGCGAGGTCGAACAGCGACTCTGTAGTGCACGGCGCGTCCGGACCGGCGCGCTCGTCCGGGCACAGCGTGCCGACGGCGAACGCGTCGACCTCGCCGCGGCGCTCGACGCGCACGACGCACGCGGTGCAGAGCGAGCCGATCGCAGCCTCGGCGATCGGCCGCGCGGGGACGGCGAGATCGCTCAACCGAGGTCGCGCAGTCCAGCGCCCAACGGATAGCGCGCGCTGACCGTGACCGGCAGGGCGCCCACCGGCCTGCGCGCGCCGGTCATGACCTCGATGACGGCGCGGAGCGACGGGATGCGGCCGTCGTATGCGCACACGCACGCGGCCACGTTCGGTGCGAACGTCACGTCGTACGGCCCGCGCAGCGAGACCAGCACGGTCGGCTTCGCCCCCGCGAGGCGCGTCACCAGCTTCAGCTGGTCGTCGTTGATCCCGATGTCGGCCACGCCGACGACCACGGCGTCCGCCTGCTTGGCCTCGTTCAGGGCTGTCGCGATCGCGGCTTCGGTGATGTTCGTCCCGAACTTGCGACCGGTGACGGTGGGCATGGAGTGCTCGAGCTCGGTCGCGAGGTCGCTATCGCCGGGAAGCTGCGCGAGATCCGCGGTCGTCGTGGCGATCGCGTACACGCGGCCGCGCAGGGGCAGCGCCTTCCCGTCGTTGTGCAGCACCGTGACGCTCGCGCGCGCGATGTCGAGCGCAGCAGCGGCGTTCGCCCCGAGATCCGGTGCGGGTGCGGTCGTCTGGTCGAGGATGCCGTAGCGGAGCTTGGTTTCGAGGAGGCGCGTCAGCGTCGCGTCGAGGCTCTGCAGGGAGCCGTTCTGGATCGCGACCGTGATCAGTCGATGACCCTCGCGCTGCGCGGCCTCGTCGAAGCGGAACAGGACGAAGTCGGCGCCCGCCTGGAGCGCGCGGGCGCCTGCGGCGGCCTCACCGATCGACGCGAGCGCGCCCATCTCGAGGTCGTCGGTCAGCGCGATGCCGGCGAAGCCAAGCTCGCGGCGGAGGAGATCGCTCGCGATGCGCCGCGACAGTGACGCGGGGAGCGAGGGCGTCGGCTCGAGCGCGGGCACGATGAGGTGGGCGAGCATGATGGCCGGCACGCCGGCGGCGATCGCCGCGCGGAAGGGTGGGAGCTCGACGCGGTCGAGATGCGCGCGATCGACGTCGATGATCGGCAGACCCACGTGCGAGTCGACCGTCGCCGCGCCGTGTCCGGGGAAGTGCTTCGCGCAGCAGAGCAGGCCCGCCGCGGAGTACGCGCGCACCGCCGCCCCGACCAGCGCCGAGACGCGCCCGGCATCCGATCCGTACGAGCGGTTGCCGATGATCGGATTGAGCGGCTCGTTGTTCACGTCGGCCACCGGAGCGAAGTTCCAGTTCACGCCGCTCGCGCGCAGCTCCCCGGCCGTGATCGTCGCCGTCCGCTGGACCGAGGCGACCGGATCGGGCGTCGCCGCGAGCGCCATCTGACTGGGGAACACCGTCATCCCGCTCGCGACGCGCACGACGGATCCACCCTCCTGATCCAGCGCGACGAAGAGCGGTGGGACCTTCGCTTCGGCCGCGATGCGCTGCAGGTCCGCGCACATCCGCGCGAGGGCCGCCGCATCCGGCGCGTTCTCGGTACGCAACACGACGCCGCCGACGCCACGCGTACGGATCATCTCCTCCACCGCGCTCGTGATCGCGGGCCCGTGGAACGCGATGGCCATCGTCTGCCCGGCCCGCCGATCGAGATCGAACGCCGTGATGAGCTTCGCGACCCGCGACGGCTCCTGTGTCGGCGTGACGCACGCCGCGAGGGCCGCACCTGCGCCGGCGAGGAAGGCGCGCCGGTTCATATGCGAACGGGCAGCCGTCCGGTCGGCCGCCGCTCGCCGGCGATCACCGCCGCGAGCGCCTCGAGCGACGGCGGCACGTCGCTGTACGTGAGGAGTGCCGGCGTGCCGGGCACGAGCGCGGCGTCGTATGGGCTGCGGATGGCGCAGAGCACGCCGCCGCCCGCGAGGAGCTCGCGAGCCCGCGCCGCTTGGTCGGGTTGGAACGCCGCGTTCGAGGTGCAGACGACGAGCGTGCCCTCACCCTCCGGCACGCGGCCCTCGCGGCCGAACGCCAGACGCTCTTCGAATCGCTGCCGCAGCGCGCGCTCCAGCACGCCCACCGGATCGGCGGTCTCCTCGACGAACGACTGCCGCGCCGACCCGAAGGTCACGACGCGCACGCGGCCGGTGAGCGCCGGCAGCGGCGGTCCGTGGTGCGTGATTGCGCCCTCGGCGATCTCGGCCGCGAGACCACGCGCAGGCGTGTCGTCGATGTCCTCGTCGGGAACGGGCGTCGCGAACCGTCGACGGAAGACCGCCGTGCGCTCCAGCGCCTCGTCCACCCGCGCGCGGTCGACGCCCGCGTCGATCCACCCCGCGGCCGCGAGTTGCAGGTCGAGGCCGGTCGTGACCATCGCCGCGTCGGCGCCGGCCGCGATCGTCCGCACCACGATGTGGTCCGGCGCGTCGACGTCGGTGATGCCCTTCATGTCGAGCGAATCGGTCACCGCGAGCCCACCGAAGCCGAGCTCGCCGCGCAACAGATCGGTGAGGATCGCGCGCGAGACGGTCGCGCCGTCGTCGGGATCGAGCGCCGGGTAGCGCACGTGCGCGGCCATCGCGCCGCTCGCGCCGGCCGCGAACGCGGCGCGGAACGGGACGAGCTCGCGTTCCTCGAGCGTGGCGCGGTCGACGTTCGCATCGGGACGCACCAGATGCGAGTCCTGCGAGGTGTGTCCGTGACCGGGGAAGTGCTTCGGCGTCGTCGCGACGCCGACTCCCTCGCTGCCGCGCACCCAGGCGGCCGCGAACTCGGCCACCCGCTCGGCGTCATCGCCGAACGACCGCGTACCGATGACCGGGTTGCGCGCGTCGGAGTTCACGTCGCAGACCGGCGCGTGGTTCACCGCGATGCCGTCGGCGCGCAGTCCCTGGCCGACCGCGCGCGCGGCGCGCTCGGCGTACGCGGGATCGCCGGTCGCGCCGATCGCCATCGCGCTCGGGAACGTCGCGCGGTATCCGATGCGGATGACCGTGCCGCCCTCCTGATCGACCGCGACCGGCACCGGTGGCAGCCCGCCACGCCGCGCGGCGTCCTGTATCTCGCGCAGCATCGCGCGGACCTGCGCCTTCGATCGGATGTTGCCGCGGAACGCGAAAAGCAGCACGCCGCCGAGCGTTCCGGTGCGGATCGCGTCGAGGAACGGACCCGGCGCCTGCGGCCCGTCGAAGCCGCCCCACACCAGCGCGCCGGTGCCGAGCTTCACGCGCGCCGGCGGCGATAGCGCGCGATCGTGAGCTGCCCGAACGGCCGCCCACGCTGGGACCAATACGTGACGCGCTCGAGGACGATGCGCCGGATCTGTTCGGGCGTCGGGATGATCGGCGCGATGCGGCGGCGGCTGCGCGGCCCGGCGATGTGGCCGCCCAGGGCGTCGATGACGTCCTTCACGCGCTCGTCGATCTCATGGATGTCGAGCGGGCGGTTGCCGAGGAACAGCGCGATGCGCAGCTCGAGCGGATCGCTCTCGCGATAGCCGACGCCGCGACTGGTCTGCGCATCGAGCACGGTTGCGTGCACGCGGCGGCGCCATTCATTGCTGGGCGCGGTGTATCCGGGCAGGACCGTGCTGATCGTGAACCGTCTCTTCGCCACTGGACACACAGCCTAGCGAGGCCGGTACGATGCCGCGATGCGCGCATCGACTCTCGCGCTGGTCCCGATCCCCGCGAACGTCACGCCCCGCGTCGGCGCATTCACCTTGACGCCGTCGACCCAGATCGAAGCGCCAGATCCGCTGCGCGCCGAGGCCGAGCTCCTGCGCGAGGCGCTGCGAGGCGCGACCGGCCTGCCGCTCCCGATCGTCGCGCGAGCGAGCGCGCCGCGCATCACGCTCGGGCTCGACGAGAGCCTCGGCCGTCTCGGCGAAGAGGGCTATCGCCTCACCGCGTCCGCCGATGCGGTCGCGATCGCGGCGGCGCGACCGGCAGGCGTCGCGCACGGCACGCAGACCCTCCGCCAGCTGCTGCCGCCGGCGATCTTCCGGCGCGCGGTCGCCCCGGGCGTCGACTGGAGCGCGCCCGCCGTCGAGATCGAGGACGCGCCGCGATTCCAGTGGCGCGGGAGTCACCTCGATGTCGGACGCCACTTCATGCCGAAGTCGACCGTCCTCAAACACATCGATCTGCTGGCGTTGCACAAGCTGAACGTCTTCCACTGGCATCTCACCGAGGATCAGGGCTGGCGCATCGAGATCAAGCGCTACCCGAAGCTCACCGAGGTCGGCGCCTGGCGCAAGGACAGCATGGTCGCGCCGCGCACGCGCGAGCCGTCGCAGCGGAAGTTCTCCGGGTCGCCGCACGGCGGCTTCTACACCCAGGACGATGTGCGCGAGGTCGTGCGCTACGCGGCGGATCGCGGGATCACCGTCGTGCCCGAGATCGAGATGCCGGGTCACGCGCTGGCCGCGATCGCGGCGTATCCGGAGCTCGGCAACACCCAGGCGCGGCACGAGGTCCAGACGTACTGGGGCATCAGCGACCACGTCTTCGGAGTGGGCGAAAACGTCCTCACCTTCGTCGAGAACGTGCTCGAGGAGGTGCTCGCGCTGTTCCCTTCGAAATTCATCCACATCGGCGGCGACGAGGTACCCAAGCGCGAATGGAAGGAGAGCGCCGCGGCTCAGGCGCGCATCAGGGAGCTCGGGCTCAAGGACGAGGAGCAGCTGCAGAGCTGGTTCATCACACGCATCGACGGCTGGCTTGAGAGACGAGGCCGCCGGCTGATCGGCTGGGACGAGATCCTCGACGGCGGGCTCGCGCCGGCGGCGACGGTCATGAGCTGGCGCGGCGAGAAAGGTGGGATCGCCGCCGCGAAGGCCGGGCACGACGTCGTCATGGCGCCGGAAAAGCCGACGTACTTCGACCACGATCAGTCCGAGGACGAGCTCGTGCCGATCCGCGGCCTCAACAGGCTCGCCGATGTGTACGCCTACGAGCCCGTCCCGAATGAGCTGAGCGCGAGCGAGGCCGAGCACGTCCTCGGTGCGCAGGGTCAGCTGTGGACCGAGTACATGCCTGATCCGCAGCGCGTGGAGTACATGGCCTGGCCGCGCCTGTGCGCTCTGGCCGAGGTCCTGTGGTCGCCGCGTGAGACACGGGATGCCGCCGATTTCACGCGACG
This sequence comes from Candidatus Limnocylindria bacterium, assembly GCA_036000705.1. Lineage (GTDB taxonomy): Bacteria > Chloroflexota > Limnocylindria > P2-11E > P2-11E > CF-39. The sequence continues at coordinate 40,173 of DASYUY010000014.1, forward strand.
CCTCGAGACGCACCTCGAGCGGCTGCGGATCCTCGACGTGAACTTCTGGCGCCCGCGCCGCTAGCGGCCGACGTTCACCTGCAGCACGTGATAGCCGGTCGCCCCATTCGGGAACGGCTGCCGGCCGACCGGCGTCTCGGTGTCGCCCCGACCGTCGGTCGCGCGTGCCTGCAGCGTGTGGGTGCCGACGCCCGGCGGTGTCCATCGCACCGACCAGCGTCGCCACGTGAGCGGACCCGCGGCCGCCTCGAGCTTCGCGGCCTGCCAGGCGCGCCCACCGTCGAATGACAACTCGACCTTGCTGATGCCTCGCGCGCCCGCGAAGGCGATCCCGGCGATGGTGACTTCGCCACCATCCCACTTCAGCGTGCGCGTTGGGATATCGATGCGCGTGCCGGTGTTCACGATCGCGCCGTCCGACCAGCCCTGCTCCTGCCAGTAGCCGAGGACGTCGAACGTCGCGACCTCGATCGTGCGCAGCCACTTCACGTTCTTCATGCCGTAGATGTTCGGCACGAGCACGCGGACGGGGTAACCGTGGTCCTGCGGCAGCGTCTTCCCGTTCATCAGGTACACGAGGAGCGTCTCCGGCTCCATGGCCTTCGCGATCGGGAAGGAGTCGGTGTAGCCGTCCACGGAGGTGAGGACGACGTCGTACGCCTTTGCCGTCGGCCGGGCGCGCTGCAGCAGATCGCGCAGGCGCACGCCGGTCCACACGGCGGTGGAGATGAGCTCGCCGCCGGTGGGGTTGCTGATGCACTCGAGCGTATGCACCTGCTCGATCGCGTCGAGATCGAGCAGCTCGTCGTACGTCATCGTGAACGGCGCTTCGACGGCGCCGGTGACGTCGAGCTTCCACGTCGCGATGTCGACACGCGGCTTCACCAGCGTCGTGTCGACGGTGTAGTGATCCTCGTTTGCGGTGACGCGTGACGTGATCCCGGGGAGGGCATCGATCTCGGGGTCGGGCGCCGTCAGCGTCACGGCCTGGACGAGGTGCCGCGCAGCCGAGGGGAGATTGCCCAGCCGCGATCCGGCGACCGCGATCGTGCGCGACAGCGGCAGTCCACCCAGCGCCGCGAGGGCGGCGATCGCCGCACCGCCCAGCAGAACGCGCCGTCGTGACGGCATCGGCTCCGCCTCGCGCGCAAGAGCAGCGGGCGCGAGATACGAGAGAGCGAGCGCGTTCGCCGCGAGACCCACAGCCGCGTCGACGACGCTGGTGCCGAGGTCGATCTTCTCGCCCGCGAAGAGCTGGCCGAGCATGACCGCGAGGACCCAGGGGCCGGCGACCGTGGCGATCACGGCCCCGTCACCTCGGCGCGACGAGATCACGAACATACCGGCGATGCCGCCCGAGATCAGGAACAGCGCGATCACGCCGAGGATGAGGAGTCCCTTGGCCCAGAAGTGCAGCAGCTCGATGAGGGGGATCGATATCCAACCGGGGAGCACATCGATGATCGCCTGACCGAGCGCGAAGGGCGTGAAGGGCAGCCCGACGAGCGAGACGAGGAACGCCACGTCCAGCGCGAGGAACATCGCGAGCACGCCGATCAGCAGGCCGGTCCGTTCGCGCGGCGTGAGGCGTCCCATATATGGCACGATACGACTCGTTGCCAGACCTTCTTCCTCCGATGACCGCGGAGGATCTTTACGCCTTCCGCTTCCTCGCCGACGCACAGGTCTCCCCTGACGGTGAGCGCGTGGCCTTCGCCGTGCGCACCGTCGCCCCGGATCGCGATGGCTACCGCTCCGCCATCTGGCTCGTGCCCTTCGATGGCTCGCGCGAGGCGGCCCGCCTCACCTTCGGCGCGGGCCAGGATGCGCAGCCGCGGTGGTCGCCCGACGGGCGGACACTCGCGTTCCTCTCCGACCGCGCGGCCCCGGAGCCGACCGATGGCAAGAAACGCAAGCCGAAGAACGTTTTCGGGTTGTCCCTGGACGGCGGTGAGGCGCGCCAGCTGACCTCGTTCGAGGACGACTGTGGCGACATCGCATGGTCGCCGGACGGCCGCCGGATCGCGTTCACCGTGAAGGACGCGAAGCTCGCGAGCGCTGAGGACGACGGCCCCCGCGTGTACGAGCGCATGCGCTACAAGACCGACGAGGGCTTCCTCTCCGACCAGCGCCGCAAGCACATCTGGCTCGTCGACGCGGCCGGTGGCGAGCCGCGACGCCTGACGGACGGCGACTGGGACGACCAGCAGCCGGCGTGGTCGCCGGACGGCCGGGAGATCGCGTTCGTCGCGAACCGCAGCGTCGACCGCGAGCGAAACACCGTGGCCGACATCCATGTCGCCGCGGTGGCCGACGGGACGGTGCGCCGCGTGACGAACGAGGTGGGCCAGTACGGAAACCCGTCTTGGTCTCCGGATGGCGCGACGATCGGGTGCTACGGCGTCGAGAGGGCGCTCGGGTCGGCGGCGAAGAACGTTCATCTCTGGCTCTGGCCCGCGGCCGGCGGCGGTCCTGGCACCGATCTGCTCGCGGGCTGGGATCGCACGGTCGGATCCGTCGTGATGAGCGACATGCGCGCGCAGGTCCAGACCCTGGCGCCGCGTTGGAGCGCGGACCGCGCGCGGGTCATCTTCGTCGGTTCGGATCAGGGCGCGGCGAACGTCTATAGCGTTCCGGTCGCCGGAGGGGAGGTGCACGCCGAGACCCTCGGCGCGCATCAGGTCGTGAGCCTCTCCCTCGCGAACGATGCGCGACGTTTCGCGTGCGTGTTCTCGCACGCGACGTGTCCGGGCGACGTCGCGGCCGGCGAGTTGGGTAAGGGTCTCCGTTGCCTCACCGACCTCAACGGCGAGCTCCTGCGCGAGCGCCACATCACTTCGCCTGAGCGCGTCGAGTTCACGGGCGCGGACGGTTGGACCGTGGAGGGCTGGCTGATGAGGCCGCGCGGCTTCGATGCCGCGAGAAGGTGGCCGCTGGTCCTCGAGGTACACGGCGGTCCGCACTCGACGTACGGCAACGGCTTCTTCCACGAGTTCCAGGTACTCACCGGCCGCGGGTACGCCGTGCTCTACACGAACCCGCGCGGCAGCCACGCGTACGGCGAGAAGTTCTCGACCGCCTGCGTCGGCGACTGGGGTGGCAAGGACTACGAGGACCTCATGGCCGGCGTCGACCACGCGCTGAAGACGGGCTGGGTCGACGAGCGGCGGCTGTACGTGACCGGCGGGAGCTACGGCGGGTTCATGACGAACTGGATCGTCGGACACACCACGCGCTTCCGCGCCGCCGCGACGCAGCGGAGCATCAGCAACAACGTCTCCGCGTTCGGGACGAGCGACATCGGCTGGCACTTCTGGGAGCACGAGATGGGCGACGCGACGCCGTGGAGCGACGCCGCCAAGCTCGTCGAGCGCTCACCGCTGACGTACGCGCCGAACGTGAAGACGCCGCTCCTCATCCTCCATGCCGAGCGCGATCTGCGCTGTCCGATCGAGCAGGCCGAGCAGTTCTTCATCGCGCTGCGCTGGCACGCCGTTGAGACGACGTTCGTTCGCTTTCCCGAGGACAACCACGACCTCACGCGTGGCGGCAAGCCGCGCAACCGCGTCGAGCACGCGAAGCGCATCGCCGACTGGTTCGACGCTCACGTCTGACGCGCTGACACGGTCCTCGAGCGTCGTCAGGGCATGACGACGCCGAGCGGCATCAACCTCGATCCGACGGCGAGCGGGAGATCGGGCCGAGCCCTCAGCTCGTCGTCGACACGTTCGACGATCCGCAGACCGGCATCGCCTCGCACGAGCGCGAATCGACCGCCCGACTCGACGGCCACCAGAGCCATCGGACCCGGCGGTGAAGCGAGAGGTCGGGTGCGGCCGGAGCGGTAATCGACCACCGCCAGGCCTGACGACCGTGCGAAGACGACCTCGGTGCGACCGGGCCAGAAGACAGGATCGCTGATCCCACGCTCATCGACCTTCGCGATGTCCTTGGTTGGATCGCGGACGTTCCAGATCCAGAGCGGCCCAGCGTCACTCTCGAAACGCTGGAGCACCTCGACGACGGTGCCGTCGGGGCTGCTCAAAAGATTCGTGTACTCGCCCATCGGCGTGCCCGGTACGCGCATGGCCGTCTGTGTACGCACGGCCCCCGTGGTCGCATCGAGGACGACGAACGAAGTGCCGCGAATTCCCGCCACGATCTGTGCGTCGGCAAAGAGCGGCGTGACGGCCTCGACCGCGGGCGCGCCCAGAACGCGCGTCGTGCCGCTCTCCGCATCGATCACGAGCAGCCGCGCCAGCCTGTCTCTACCGGTGGCTGGTCGCGCGCGGGTGAGCACAACGAGCGATTTCCTGTCGGCGGACCACCGCACGGTCCCACCCGGACCCTCGTCCCGCGGTGAAAGGACGACCCGGTCGCGATCGGTTCGGATGTCCCACACCACCAGGTCGTAGGGTCCGGCGATCTCGAGAGATCGCGTCATGCTGGCTACTCGCCAGTAAGCGACACGGCCGCGGCCATCGAAGATGGGCGCTCCGATCCCGACTCCGGCGATGGCGTGACTCTGGCGTGGCCGGCCGGCGGCCTCGATCTCGAAGCTCTCATATGCCTCGGTTATGACCGGTCCGCCACCAGGCACGGTGTCGAGCACGACATGCTGCGCGTAGAGGACCCGCGGCACGATCGTGATCGGTGGAGCGATCGACGGGCTGCTCGTGGCGACGGGTGGCTCCGGGCGCAGCGCGAGCGACGCGATGCCGAACGCGACGACCGCGGCTGCGGCTGCCAGGATCGCGATGAGCCGGCGATCACCTCGCATCGCTCCTCTTATAGCGTCTGGCTGTACGTACTCGGCGGCCTTGCTAGCGCCTCCCTGCGAGGCTCGCGGCGAGTGCGACGAACGTCCCCAGATCCAGGACCACGATCGTCGACGAGATCGCGCGCCCGCGGTTGTGATCGGCTCGGGCGACGCATGGCCCGCGGTGACTAGGGTTGCGATCGCCCAGGCGTGACACGCACGTCGCATCGCGGATTGGTTCGACGCTCACGCCTGACCGTAACTACTGGCTGGCTGCAGGTGTGGGAACACTCAGTCGTTTCCGCCGGCCGACGGGAGCATCGTCCGTAACCGACGCGTGACCGCATCGAGGATGCGCACCGTTACGTTCGCGTTCTGACCCAACACATGTCGGAATTCCTGCGACCCGATCATCAAGCAGCGCACCGGCGTGGTGGAGCTGACCGTCGCCGTCCGCGGTCCCTCGTCGATGAGGGCGATCTCGCCGAAGAAGTCGCCACGTCCCATCGTGCGCAGCAGCGCGCCATCGCGTCGGGCCTCGGCTTGGCCCTCGACGATGACGAAGAAGCCATCGCCGCGCTCCCCTTGGGCGCAGAGCCTCGCACCTGCGGGATACGCCCGAGTCTCGGCATGTGATGCGATGCTCGTCAGATCGTGCGCCGAGCAGGCCGCGAAGAGGGGGATCCCGCGAAGGACCTCCTCGCGCTCGTGGAGTGGCTCTTCTTTGAGACCCAGCAGCGTCAGCGGCGGCGCGAAATACACGGCACCGCTGACCGGCCGGCTGAAGTCGGTCAGCCGGTCGCGCTGGCCGTCGGCGAGGCCGAACATCCGCGCGAGCATGCGATCGAATCGCTCGCGTTCGGCGGCGAAGGCCACGAAGTAGAGGCCGGCCTCGGCGAGCGTCGCATATGGCACGCTCCGGCGATAGATCTGAAGCTCCTCGCCGTGCTCGTCCTCGATCTCGACGCGAGCGATGTGGGCCGTGGCAGGCTTCTCCTCGTCCGAAAACTCCACGCTGTCACTCTTGGTCCTGCCGAACACTCGCTCCTGCTCGCTCACCGGCAGCGTCTCGAAACCGGCGAGATCGTGGATCCAGCGCATGACGAGGACGTGACTCCCGCCGGCGCCCGGCTCACCCGCGGGAACGAGCGCCGCAAGGGGCGCTTCGAGAACGGGTGGGTTCTTCGTTCCGTCGATGAACCCCAGCAAGTCGCGGCTATCGCGGTGAACGAAGCATGCCTGCTCGGTGGCGATCACGGCGACGTCCGCGACGGCTTTTACGGCCGCACGGCTCTGCTCGAAGACGATGTCCCGGGTGCTTCCGCTGATCCACGCGAATGCGTCGTGCTGCGTCGACGGTGCGCCCCTGCCGTCGAGGCCGACGACCTCCCGGAAGGGGCCGAGGCCCGCGGGAAGCTCGTCCGGGGCCAGGCGGCGCCAGAGGTCGGGACCGAAGGCGAGAACGAGATTGACACCGCCTGCGGAGACCGCCGGCTGCTCGAGCTGCGTGATCAGCCGGCCGGCGTCGGCCTTGTCGACGCCGGCGCGGACGTCGAACTCGATGAACTCGTGCGCGACGGTGCCCTGGGCGAAGATGCCGAATTGCGGTAGTCGCATGTCAGCCCCTCCCTCGCCGGCAGCGATGTCGACGCGCCGGCAATTCTCGTACGTCCCACCAGCCCGACGCGGGTCAGCGCCGTCCGGTCAGGCTCGCCGCCAGCGCGACGAAGCTGCCGAGACCGAGCACGACGATGGTCGATGAGATCGCGCGCCCTGCGACGGTGACGGGCTCCGGTGAGGCGTGTCCCGCGGTCACGAGCGTCGCGATCGCCCAGGCATAGCCCTGCAGCACGCTCGGGAACGTTGTCGGCTCGACCCACCGCACGAGCAGGCCACCCGCCAGGATGACCGCGAAGAGCACGCCCAGGATCGCGAGCGCGGCGTTGCGCGTGAGCGGACGGCCGAGACGGTCGTACATCACGCCGATGACGGCGAACACGCGCAGCAGTCGGGCCGCGCGGAGCACGCGCAGCGCCTGCGCTTCCGGCGGCACCAGCAACGGTGGCGAGACGACGATGATGGCGAGGTCGAACCAATGCGAGCGCACATGCGCGCCGCGATCCGCGGCGCGCCAGAGGTCGACCGCGTAGTCGAGAGCGAACAGGATCCAGATGACTGCGTTGGCGAACGTCGCGGCATCGACGATGCCGGGATCGGTGCTCGTCTCCTCGAGCAGCAGCACCGGCACGAGGAACAGCGCGAGGAAGAAGATCACCCAGTCGCCGAGCATCGATGCACGCAGCCTAAGATTCGCGCGATGCGCGTGCGGCGTGCGGTCGTGGACGATGCGAGTGCGATCGAGCGCATCCGCACCGATACGTGGCGGGACGCGTACCGCGGGCTCATGCCCGACTCCGTTCTCGACGGGCTCGGCTACGACGCGACGCGGCGCCGCACCCTCATGGCGGCGCAGCCTTCGCATCAGTTCGTGCTCGTCGCCGAGGAGGCGGACGAGGCGATCGGCTTCTGCATCGGGGGACGATCGCGGACGAGCGACCAGCGGTTCCTCGGCGAGGTCTACGCGATCTACGTCCTGCCCGAGCATCATCGCCTGGGTATCGGCCGCGCACTGCTGCAGGCCGGCGCGAAGGAGCTGCTGGACCGCGGCTTCCCGTCGATGATCATCTGGGTGTTGCGCGAGAACGCGCCGTCGCGGCGCTTCTACGAGCGCATGGGCGGACACCACATCCGAGACGAAGAGCGCGAGCTCGAAGGAGTACGCATCACCGAGTCCGGATACGGCTGGGAGGACATACGCCCGCTCGCACGGTCCGCGGCGGTGGCAAGCTAGGCCGGCCCGAGGTCGAGGTCCCGCGGAGGCTCGTCCGGCAGCGTCCAGCGGATATACGGCTTGGCCCACTGCACGTGCAGCTCGTTCGCCCTGTCGGTAGCCGCGGCGAACGCGCGGTCGAATGCGGCCTGGTCTCCGGAGTCGCACGCCGCCAGCGCCGGTGCGAGGTGCTGTTCCTCGAAGGCGGCAAGATCGCCGGCGTACTTCGGCCGCACGACCGCGAGCTTGCGCTGGAGCGAGCGCACGCGCCGCACGAAGTACGCGGCCAGCGGCCAGTTGCCGCCTCGCGCCGCATAGGCGCACTTCCACCAGCACTCGCCGACCGAGGCCATGATCTCGCCGGTCCCCGGCAGAAGTTCCGCTATCTCCGCGAGCGTCAGCTCGCCGCGCGTGGCACGTCCGCTCTTTGCGTCCTCGGACATCACAGCGATAGTACGAAGGTGCACCGCCGTCGCCGCGGCAACATCGTCAGGGCGATCCGCAACTTCACCGACAGCGAGATCCCGCTGCCACGTCGGATCGTCGTCGCGTCGCGCAACGTCTGGCTCCGCGTCGCGCTTCGACAGACCTGCTGCGGCCACGACGGCGAGCCCGGATGCTGACTGCCCGCACCGACGGAGGGTCCTCCGCCCCGCTAGCATGAGCCCTCCGTGAAGGAGCTCCTCGAAGGCCGTCGTCTGGGTTTCGCACCCCGTTCGCATCTCGCGTTCGTCGCGATCGGACTCGGCTGTGCCGCGACGCTCATCGATCTCATGGCCTGGTTCGGCTGGGGCGCGCGCGACACGAGCACGTTCGTCGTCGCCGCGCAGTGGCTCATCGTGACCGAGGTCATCGTCCTCGGCATCGCCGCGATCACCGCGGTCGTCGAGTACGGTGACGTCGACCGCGACGAGCGCGGCCTTGCCCGCATCGACGAGGGCGCCGCGATCGGGGCGCTGGTGCTCTACGGCATCTCCGCGGTCCTGCGAAGCCTCGAGCTCGGTCAGGCGGCGCCCTCACCCGCGCCCTTCCTGCTCGCGATCGCCGGTCTCGTGCTGTTGATCGCCGACGCCGCCCTGGCCGCGAACCTGTACAGCACACGCGAATGGGAGGAGCTCGAGGACGAACCCGTCCGCGAGCGCCATCCGCGCAGGCGGGTCGCCGGCCGCTAGCGGTAGCGCTCGGGCCTGGTGCGGTGGAGCTCGAACGCGGCGAGCGCGTTCTGCGGGTCGGTCCTCAGCTCGCGACGGAAGGCCAGCTCGCTGACGAGATCCTCGGCGCGCGCGGCGTCCTCGATGCAGACCGCCATCAGCTCCCACGTCGTCGCCATCTCCGTGACCTCCGAGCCGTTCTTGTCACGACTGTGGCGGCCGACAGCGCGCCGTGGCGTTCTGGGGACAACCACGGCAGTGTCAAACGCGCCACGCTCGGCACCTAAACTCGGGCCGTGATCCACCTCGAGGGCCTCACGAAGCGATACAAGAAGGCAAGCCGCAACGCCGTCGACGGCATCTCTTTCGACGTGCGGGCCGGCGAATTCTTCGCGCTGCTCGGCCCGAACGGCGCGGGGAAGACGACGACGATCTCGATCCTCACCACGACGCTCTCACCGACGAGCGGCGCCGCGACCATCGACGGGCACGACATCGTGCGCGAGGCGAGCGCCGTACGGCGGATCGTGGGGATCATCTTCCAGCGTCCCAGCCTCGACATGAACCTCACCGCCGAGGAGAACGTGCGTTTCCACGCGATCCTCTACGGGCTCTACCCGTACGCGCCGAGCTACGGGCTCATGCCCGCGGCGTACCGCGAGCAGGTGCAGGGCCTGGCGTCGCTGCTCGGCATCGCGGCCGAGATCCAGAAACCGGTGCGCACGTTCTCCGGTGGCATGCGGCGCAAGCTCGAGATCGTGCGCAGCCTCATGCATCGCCCCAAGGTGCTGTTCCTCGACGAGCCGACCGCAGGTCTTGACGTGCCGAGCCGCCGGACTCTTTGGGACTACCTGCGCACGATCCGCCGCGAGAGCGGCACGACCGTCTTCCTCACGACGCACTACCTCGAAGAGGCCGAGGAGGCCGACACGATCTGCATCATCGACGAGGGGAAGGTCGTCTCCTTCGGCACGCCCGAGCGCATCAAGTCCGATCTGGTGCAGGAGTACGTCCTCGTCGATGCCGACGACCGGACGCGCCTGCGCGAGGAGCTCGCGCGGCTCGAGATCCGGAGCGACGGCGACGGACCATTCCGCGTCCACGTCGATTCCCGACGTGCGCACGCCGCGCTCAAGGCGATCGACACGCCGCTGACGCTCGTACGAACGCACATGCCGAGCCTCGAAGACGCGTACCTCGAGATCGTGGGCAAAGTCGGTGAGTGAGGTCTCCGCGGTCCTGACCCTGGCGCACCGCGACCTCATCAAGCTGCTCCGGGACCGCGCGCGTATCGTGTCCGATTTCGCTTTCCCGCTCATCTTCATCGGGATCCTCGGCACGAGCCTGCAATCCGGATTCGGTCAGGCGACGAGCATCAATCTGCTGCACTTCGTCTTCACCGGCGTGCTCGCACAGACGATCTGGCAGTCCACCGCGCTCGGCGTCATCTCGCTCCTCATGGACCGCGAGCAGGACTTCAGTCAGGAGATCTTCGTGTCGCCGATCTCGCGCTACTCGATCATCTTCGGGAAGATCCTGGGGGAGTCGCTCGTCGCCTTTCCGCAGTTCATCGCGATCCTGGCGTTCGGGATCATCCTCGGCGTCCCGTTCACGCTCGAGAAGATCGTCGCACTGATCCCGGCCGCGCTGATCATCGCGGTCTACGGTGGCGCCTTCGGCGTCCTCGTGCTGTCGCGTCTCGACAACCAGCGGCAGGCGAACCAGATCTTCCCGTTCGTCATGCTGCCGCAGTTCTTCCTCGCCGGGATCTTCAACCCGATCCAGAATCTGCCCTGGTTCCTCGACATCCTCACCAAGATCGCGCCGATGCGCTACGCGGTGGACCTCCTGCGCGACGTCTATTACGCGGGCGGCCCGAGCGTTCCGATCTTCGACCTCCCCACCAACCTCGCGATCATCGGCGCTGAGTTCGCCGTCTTCATGGTCCTGGGCACCGCCGGGTTCGTCCGCGCCGAACGGAACCGCTAGCCCGGCTCCGTACACTTTTCCCGATGCCACTCCGGAAGATCAAACGCGTCGCGAAGATCGTCGACGCGGCCATGCGCGACGGTGCGCGGGCTCGCATCCAGTCGACCGATCCGCAGTTCCGGGAGAAGGTGCAGACGGACCGTCGCGGCGAGCTGTCGAAGTTCAAAACGGTGCAGCACGCCTTGGCCGACCGTGAGCGCATCGAGAAAAGCAAAGCGGCGAAGGCCAAGTCCAAGAAGAAGTGATCCGGATGCGCGTCGTGACACCCATCGACAGGCCTGCGCACGTCTGGGTCCGCTGGCACGTCGCGGGCGGATGGTCGAGTTGGCATCAGGTGCGCGAGGACGCGGTGCGCCCAGCGCGCGCGGACACAGTCGTGCGTCTACAGCGGATACGGACACGCTGCGCACTGGACGTCTTCGACGTGCGTGAGCTCGAGACATGGCCCGCCGACGCGAAGCCTGTTGGTCAGACGTGCATGCACTGCGTTCAGTGGTTCCTCCTCGACACGCTGCCGCCGCTCGGCACCCCGCCCGCTCCGGGGCGAAGCCGCGAGGGGCGCTTCACAGTCAGACCTCGACGCAAGGGGTCCGTCCAGGCACCAGCGGCAACGCCCCGGTAACTGCTAGTCGGCGCGTACGCCTTCGCGCTCTGAGCGCTGACGCGTTGACGTCGCACGTATTGGACAGTGAGCAGGTGCTCCGACCGGGTCGCGCGCCACTGCATGTCGCATTGCTACTGGGTCTTCTGACGGCGTGCACCGCTCCGCCGCCGGCATCCAGCGCGTCAACCGCGCCTCCATCGGCCTCCGCGACGGCGTCACCGACCTCGACGCCATCGCTGCTGCCTACGGCGACGCCGCTCCCGCTGCCCAACACGGTGCAGCTGAGCGCGCCCTCCGCCAACGTGGTGTGGGCGCTCGTCGCGGGTAGCCGCCTCTTTCGCTCGACGGACCGCGGCGACACCTGGCAGGACCGCTCGGCAGCGCTCGATCCGGTTGCGCCCAGCCGCGAGATCGCGTTCATCAGCGACAGCGAGGGGTGGCTCGCGACGCCGGGGCAGCCCGGCACGCAGTGCACGTTCGAGTCGGTCGGCATCGCACATACCGTCGACGCCGCCGCACGGTGGGATCAGCTGGTCGTCGCCGCGGCTTCATCGTCCGCGGGGATAGCCGACAGGCAGTGCAAGGAGCGCCCCGCCTTCGCCGATGCGCAGCGCGGGTTTCTGGGCGCTTACGACCCCAACAGCGCGCCCGTCATATATCGCACCTCCGACGGCGGACGCACCTGGAGCGCATCACGGCCGTTGCCGGATCCGCCCGGCTTCACGACGCGGCCCGCCGGCTTCAACCTTCGCGCGGGCCGCGTGCGCGCATTCGGAACGACGCTGCTCGTCGACGTATCGGGCACGACCGGCGGGCGGCCGGTCTCCTTCGTCTTCCGCTCCGTCGACGGTGGCGCGTCATGGAGTCACTTCGCAACACCGCCGGAATCCAGCGGCGCCTTCGCGATCGTGACCGAGATCCGCTGGCTGCAGATCGGCGGGCCGCCCGACTCTTCGAAAGAGAGCACGGATGCCGGAGCGACATGGCATGCGTTCACCACCGACTACTCGCAAGCCGCTCCGATCGCCCCGGAGATCGTCTTCGCCGACGGACTCGTCGGCTACGCGACCGTGCGCGGCGCGATCCAGCGGACCGCCGACGGCGGCGCGCACTGGACGCCGCTGAAGACGCCCGGTACCTAGACGGCCGCTCCGGTCAGGAAGAACAGCACTCGCGCGCTGATCTCGCCCGCGAGCGCGGATCCGAGTCCGACGTAGAGCAGCCCGGTTGAGGACTGCGTATTCATGCGCGCCGTCCACCACGCCGCGAGAGCGACCGCGAGCGTCATGAGCAGGCCGACGCCGATGCGGATCCCGATTGCGACGAGGAGACCCGTCTGGGTCGTCCCGGCCAGATCGCCGCGCATGACGGTCGCGAGCACGATGACCAGCTGCAGCACGACGGCCGCGACGACGATCAGCGACGCGTTCCGCAGGGGACCGGTCGACAGCTTCGGCGTGACGAGGTACCAGTGGCCGAGCAGCATCGCGGCGTCGAGGCCGCCGAGCGCGAGCGCGCCGAGTGGCGGCGCGAGCAGCGCGAGAGCGAGCGCGAACACATCCGACGAGGTCGGGTTCTGGCGCGCGACGGTCGCGACGCCGAGGGCCAACACGCCGGCGGCCATCGCGAGGATGGCGCCGAAGTTACGCAGGCCCTTCGACGGTGCGAACGCGAACACCAGCTGCGCGACCATGAGGATCGCCACAAGCGCGAGCGCTTGCGCGAATGATGAAAGCGCACCGCCGTCGAGCAGCACGCGCGCGGCTGCGTCTCCGTGCGGCAACGCGGGCGCGAGACCGAGGGCCGCGGCCGCAGCGAGAGCGTCGACGGCGGCGACGAGCCTCAGGAATCCGCCGGGCGCCTCACCGCGCCGCTCGAGGAACCACGTCACGAACGTGCCGCCGACAGCGAGCTCGACCAAAACGACCGCCAGCACCAGCGGGAGCGTGAGGAGCGTGTCCATCAGGCGAGGAGATCGCCAGGATCGGGTACGGCCGCGCCGCGATCGATCGCGAGGTGGAAGAACTCCTTGCCACCCCGACGCTCGAGCATCTGGTAGAAGCGGTCTTTGTCCTTGAACTGCGTCTTGTGGCAGTCGAACGCTTTTGCCTTGCGGTCCTGGAACTCCCGGATGTCGACCGTGTGCGTCGGCGTCATCGCGACGAACGGCAGGTCCGGAAGCAGCGGCGACGCGTTGAAGAACAGACGGCGGGCGGCGTGCGGCGTGCCGCGCTCGGGATACTGATCGGCCAGCGCGGCGCGATGGAATCCGCGCACCGCGAAGAACGACGCGGCGCGGTGGTCGTCGTGCTCGCTGCCGGCGCCTTCGGGTCCGAAGGTGCAGACCACCTCCGGCCTGACCTCGCGGATCAGCTGCACGACGTCGGCGGTCACGCGCTCGCTAGGCGAGGTCGCGAGCCCGCCGTCGGGCCACTCGAGGAGACGCGCGTGGGCGAACCCGATGATCCGCACCGCCTCGCGCCATTCTTTGCTGCGCTCCGCCGCGAGCTCCGCCGGCGTCCACGACCCGCGCTCCTTGCCGAACCACATGCCGACGTCCCCGCGCGTGAGCGTGAGGAGCGCCGTCGTGTGCCCCGCGGCCGCGAGCTTCATCGCGGTGCCGGCGATGCCGAACGATTCGTCGTCGGGATGTGCGTACACGAAGAGGACGGTGCCGATGCCGTCACGGTAGCGTGAATGGGCAATGGCGCGCTCGGACCACGACCGCCGTATCGCGGAGATGTTCGACCGCGTCGCGCCGCGCTACGACGCGCTCAATCGCATCCTCTCCGGCGGACGCGACGTCGGATGGCGTCGCCGCGCGATCGCGCTCGCGCGCCTCGGCCCGCGCGAGGTCGCGCTCGACGTCGGCGTCGGTACCGGTGATCTGTCGTTCGGGCTGCTCGCCGTGTCGGATCCGTCGGCGCGGATCATCGCCATGGACCTCTCGCCGGTGATGCTCGACATGCTGCGCCGCCGCGCCGACGTTCGCGAGGCGCGCCGCGTCGCGCCGTTGCTGGCGAATGCCGAGCGGCTGCCCTTCGCCGACGGCTCTTTCGATCGCGTGGTCGCGGGATTCGCGGTCCGCAACTTCGGCGATCTCACGCTCGGCCTCCGCGAGGTGCGACGCGTGCTGCGCTCCGGCGGACGCGCGGTCGTCCTCGAGCTCTCGACGCCGCCCAACCCGCTCGTCGGCGCTCTCTACCGCCTGTACTTCGAGCAGCTGTCGCCGCGCATCGCGGCGCTGCTGGGTGGTGACGCCGCGGCGTATCACTACCTGCCGCGCTCCGTAGCCGCATTCCCCGGCGCGGACGCGCTCGCCGAGCGCATGCGCGACGCGGGTTTCGCGCGGGTACGCTACGAGCGGCTCAGCTTCGGCATCGCCGCGATCCATGTCGGGGAGGCGTGATGGATTTCGACATCCCGGACGAGCTTCAGCTCCTCGCGCGGACGGTCCGCGATTTCGTCGAGACGCGTCTTGTGCCGATCGAGAAACAGGTCGAGGAGCGCGACGACATCCCGAACGACGTGGTGCGGGACATGGCCGCGCTCGGTTTCTTCGGCCTCCCGTTCCCCGAGGAGTACGGCGGCGCCGGCGCGGGCGACCTGGGCTACTGCCTCGCGCTCGAGCAGTTCGGCCGCACGTCGGCGGCCTTCTCGAATCTCATCGGAGCGCACACCTCGATCGGCAGCATGTCGATCTATCTCGGCGGCACCGACGCGCAGAAGCGCCGCTACCTGCCGGATCTGACCGCCGGCCGCAAGCTCGCCGCGTTCTCGCTCACGGAGCCGTCGAGCGGGTCCGATGCCGCCTCGATCCAGACGACCGCGCGGAAGGACGGGGGCCGCTGGCTCCTGAACGGCACGAAGATCTGGGTCACCAATGGGCCGATCGCCGACGTCGTGGTCGTGTACGCCGCGAACGACCGCGCCAAAGGTGCGCGCGGCGGCATCACGGCGTTCATCGTCGAGAAGGGCATGAGGGGCTTCCGCGTCGGCAAGGTCGACGAGAAGATGGGACTCCGCGGCTCGAAGACCGGCGAGCTCGTCTTCGAGGACTGCGAGGTGCCCGAGGAGAACGTCCTCGGCGGCGAGCCAGGGACCGGCTTTCGCACCGCGCTGGGCGCGCTCGACATCGGCCGCGTGTCGCTCGCCGCCGGCGCGGTCGGGACCAGTCAGTACCTGCTCGAGCTGGGGATCGCGCACGCGAAGCGCCGCAAGCAGTTCGGCCAGCCGATCGCGGCGAACGAGGCGATCCAGTGGATGCTCGCGGACAGTGCCGTCGAGATCCATGCGGCGCGGCTCATGGTCTACGACGCCGCGTCCAAGCTCGATCGCCGCGTTCGCGCGTCGCGCGAGGCCGCGATGGTGAAGGTGTACGCGTCCGAGCTCGCGAACCGCGTCGCCGACCGCGTGCTGCAGATCCACGGCGGCATGGGGTACATGAAGGACTCGCCGGTGGAACGCGCGTATCGTGATGTACGCATCCTCCGCATCTACGAGGGGACCAGCGAGGTGCAGCGCATGATCATCGCGGAGGATCTGCTAACCAACGCGCGGCCCGTATAGATCATGGTCGGGCAGCTGATGCGCGGTACGTACGGGCCGTAGTCGGGCAGGGAGAATAAGAGGATGGCGAAGAAGATCGCGGTCCGGGCCAAGGACGCGGCGCCGATGGCGGGGCGGCCATGGACGAAGCAGTACGACCCCGGCGTCCCTGCGACGCTCAGCTATCCGGACGTCACGATGCATGCGCTCCTCGATGACGCGGCCGAGAGCTATCCCGACGCGGTGGCGACGATCTTCTTCAACGCCAAGCGCACCTACAAGTCGATCTCCGACGATGCCTGGCGCTTCGCCAACGGTCTTCGCAAGCTCGGCGTGAAGAAGGGCGACCGTGTCGCGATCCAGCTGCCGAACACACCACAGTTCGTGGTGGCCTTCTTCGGCGCGCTGCGCGCCGGTGCGACCGTCGTGCCCTGCAATCCGCTCTACACGGCGCCGGAGCTGCATCACCAGCTCGCCGATTCCGGCGCGGCGACGCTCGTCACGATGTCCCGCTTCTATCCCGTCGCGAAGGCCGCGCGCCCGGGCACGAGCGTGAAGAACGTGATCGTGACGAACATCAAGGAGGAGATGCCTCCGCTCCTGCGCGTCATGTTCACGCTCGCGAAGGAACGGAAGGATGGGCATCGGCAGCCGTTCAAGGGTGACGACGGCGCGGTGGCGTTCCGCGACGTCCTCGCGGCGCCGGCCACTCCGTTCGACGGTGGGACGCGCAAGGACGACATCGCGCTGCTTCAGTACACCGGCGGGACGACCGGCGTGAGCAAGGGCGCGATGCTCTCACATCGCGCCCTCGTCGCGAACATCCTGCAGTGCCGGGCCTGGTTCACGAACCTGAAGGACTCCACAGGCACCGGGATGGCCGTCATGCCGTTCTTCCACGTCTATGGGCTCACGGTCGTGATGGGCCTGTCCATCCAGAGCGCCTCGGCGATGATCCTCGAGCCGCAGTTCGACCTCGCGCACGTGCTGAAGGATGTGCAGCGGCACAAGCCGAACACCTTCAGCGGCGCCCCGCGGATCTACAACGCGATCATCAACGCGCCGCTCACCACGAAGTACGACCTGCGGTCGATCGAGGCCTGCGTGTCGGGATCCGCGCCGCTTCTGGTGGAAACGCATCGGAAGTTCGTCGAGCTCACGGGCGCGAAGCTGGTGGAGGGCTACGGCCTCACTGAGGCGGCGCCGGTCACTCACTGCAATCCGCTCTTCGGCCAGGGCAAGCAGAAGGTGGGCACGGTCGGCGTGCCGTACCCGGACGTCGAATCGAAGATCGTGGATCTCGAGACCGGCATGCGCGAGGTGGCCACCGGCGAATCCGGGGAGCTCGTCCTGCGCGGGCCTCAGCTCATGGACGGCTACTACAACCAGCCCGAGGAGACGGCGCAGACGCTGCGGGATGGCTGGCTGTACACCGGCGACATCGCCACCGTAGACGCGGACGGCTACATCGCGATCGTCGACCGCAAGAAAGAGATGGTCATCGTCTCGGGATTCAACGTGTACCCGCGCGAGGTCGAGGAAGCCCTGGCACTGCACCCGGCGGTCCTCGACGGTGCGGCCATCGGCGTGCCGCATCCGATCAAGGGCGAAGAGGTGAAGGCCTTCGTCGTCCTAAAGCCGGGAACGACCGCGACCGCTGAGGACATCATCGCGCATTGCCGCACCCAGCTTGCGCCGTTCAAGGTCCCCAAGGACATCGAGTTCCGTGAGTCGCTCCCGAAGACCCTCATCGGGAAGACGCTCCGGCGCCAGCTTGCGGACGAGGATCGCAAGAAGCGCGGTCAGACGGCCGCGGCGACCTAGCACGCTAGTACGCGACACGCGACTCCGTGAGCATGAACTCGTCACGGATGATCGCCTCGAGCGTGTTGTACGTGACGCGGAGCACGACGGTCACGTCGCCCTCGGGATACGGAGAACGCGGTGCCATGACTGATGCGGTCCAGGCCATCGGTGATGCATTCATGCGAGTGACTTTGGATGGGCGCGCACCCCGCGCCATCGGACGGGCAGGGGAGAGCCTCTCCCCCGCGAAGATGAAACCGCGAGGTCCGATAGATTCCGCCGACGAAATGGACGTCGATGTCACTCCTGCGAGGCTGGTCGCGCTCCCCCGCGCGTGGCATGACCGCCCCGAGCGGGTGAGCAACAACGCGTAAATGAGGCAGATCGTCCCGATCGTGATCTCGAGCGGGAACGGCGCGCCCGGCCTTGCCGCCGGCGTCGCCGTGCTACGCAAGGGCGGCAGCGCGCTCGATGCGGTCGAGGCGTGCGCGCGGGTCATCGAGGCAGACCCGTCGGATACGAGCGTCGGCCGCGGCGGGAAGCCGAACGTGCTCGGCGTCGTCGAGCTCGACGCCTCTCTCGTCGACGGCACGACGCATCGCGTCGGCGCGGTGGGCGCGCTCGTGGGCTACCTGCATCCGATCAGCGTCGCGCGTGCCGTGATGGAGCGGCTGCCGCACGTCATGCTCGTCGGCGACGGCGCGTCGCGGTTCGCCGCGGAGATCCGGGCGGAGAAGGCGACGCTGCTCACGCCGTCGACGCGGCGCCTCTGGGTCGAGCGCCTCGCGAAGGCGCGCGAGACTCCTGCGAGCGTGCGGCGCCGAACCAAGCTCGCACCGGTCGTGGCGAAGACCGTCGGTGAAGAGCGCGGGACGGTCAACTTCATCGCGCTGGATCGCGCCGGAGATGTCGCGTCGGCCGTGTCCACCAGCGGCTGGGCCTACAAGTACCCCGGCCGGATCGGCGATTCGCCGATCGTCGGCGCCGGCAACTACTGCGACACGAGATACGGCGGCGCGTGCTGCACCGGATTCGGCGAGCTCGCGATCCGGAACGTCACGGCGAAGACCGCCGTCGACCGGCTCGCGAGCGGGATGTCCGCCGCGGAGGTCGCGCGGCGCGCCATCGCGGATATCAACGCGCTCGACGATGCGGCATTCAACATCGTCGTCCTCGCGGCCGACGGCTCGCACGCCGCGGCGTCGAATCGCAAGGACCGCCGCTACGCCTGGCAGCGCGCCGACATGCATTCCCCGGAGCTAACGGCGCGCGAGCTCGTCGCCCTTAGTCGGTAACATCGCCCGGTCATGTCGGCGCGCCTGATCGAGATCGAGCTTCGTGTCAGGGACGTCGCGCGCTCGGCGCGTTTCTATCGGGATCTCGTGGGTGTCACCATCGGTGATATCGAGACGCACGAGGCCGACTCCGAGGCGCACGTGCACGCGTCGTGGGGCGAGTGGACACCGAAAGAGCCGTCGCTCCTGATGCTCAATATCTATCCCGCGACGGGCCCGATCACGTCGAGCAATATCGGTTTCGCGGTCAGCGATCTCGCCGCGGCTCACGCACGGCTCGCCGCCGCCAACGTCGAGGTCGTTCATGCACCGGCGGATCGCCCGTGGGGGAGGAGCGCCGCCTACCGCGACCCAGACGGGAACACGGTCTCGCTCACCGAGACGCGCCGCTGACGGACGCCGTTTCCCTGCGCGCGCGGTAGATGCTCCATGCGAGGCCGGTGAGGGGCACGGCGAAGAGGGCGCCGATCACACCGGCGATCTCGACGCCGACGAGAACGGCCAGAAGCGCGGCGAGCGGATGCAGGCCCACGGCGCCGCCGGAGATGCGTGGCACGAGCAGGTTGTTCTCGAGCTGCTGGACGGCGATCGCGGCAAGCACGACCCAGATGACCAGCGGAAAGGGCTGCGTGAGGGCGACCAGTGCCGCGACAGCACCGGCGGCGACGGGTCCGACGATGGGCACCAGCTCGAAGACGCCGGCGAGCACCCCGAGGAAGACCGCGTACGGCACGCCGAGCACCACGTAGGCGATACCCGAGACCGTGCCCACGATGAGTCCGAGGAGCAGCTGACCGCGGATGTATGCGCCGAACAGACGCGCCGCCTCCGCCTCGATGCGCTTGAAATCCGCGCGTTGCCTGTCCGGGACGACGACGGTGGTGATCCAGCGGCGGACCTGGGGCGCGCTCGCGAGTAGATACACCCCGAGCACGAACATGAAGAAGAAGTCGATGATCCCCGCGCCGACGCGCAACGCCGCGCGCGCCGCGTCCTGCGACCAGTCCCCGATGCGCGCGCCGATCTCGGCGCCGATCCGCTGACGCACCTCGCCGGAGATCTCGAGGCCGCCGATGCTGAGGGGTTCATCGCTCGAGAGGAGCGCCGCGTAGCGCGGCACGTTGTCGGCGAGCTCACGCGTTTCGCGGATGAGCGGCACCGCGAGACTGACGATGGCCGCCGCCATCACGACGAGCGCGGTGACCGCGGTGAGCGCGACCGCGAGGTCGCGCCGGCGCACCAGACGCCTGATCAGATCGACGAGCGGCGCCAGCACGAACGCGATCACCACGCCGAAGACGACGAGAACGATGATGTGCGACAGCTCGGTGAGCGCCTCGAATACCAGGCGCAGCGCCAGCATCACGGCGGCGAGCGCGGCCGCAACGACGAGGACGCGCGTCACCCACCAGCGAGCGAGAGGGGGCTCCGCCTCGGCCACTCGCTACAGAGCGGCGACGACCGATTGGATCTTCGCGGTCGCGTCGCCCGCGGGCGTGCCGGCCGGAAAGAACATCGGGTCACCGAAGACGACCTCGACGTCGCCGCGCCAGCCGTTGGAGCGAGCGGCCTCCCATTTGCGATCGCCGTGATCCAGGACGGACACGTTGTTGATCTTCAGCTTCATCGGCACCACCGGCGTCGCGCCCTCGACCGCGATGAGTCCGGTGCCGGACTTGAACGGCTGCATCGGGCCGCCGACGGTCAGCTTGCCCTCCGGATAGATCAGCACCGAGAACTGGCGGTCCAGCCGGGCGCCGAGGAGCTCGAGACTGCGGCGGATCGCGCCCTCGCGCGCGAGCGGGAAGGCGTTCGCCAGGATCGACGAGACGAAGCCGTTGAGCTTGTTCCCGAACACGTCGTCCGCCGCCGCGGCCATGGTGAGCTTCCAGCGCCACCCGAGCGGGATCGCCATGAGGATGATCCCGTTGTCCCAGTGGAGGCAGTGGTTCGGCGCGAACATCACCGGGCCGCGCAGGCCGACGAGCTTCTCCTGTCCGGTGACCTTCACCTTGTAGAAGAGGTGCACCAACGGATAGATGAGCGTCTGCTGCAGCAGCAGACCGAACGAGCGCACCAGCGGACTGAGCGGCCAGCCATAGATTCCGGTGTCGCGCTTGACGTCGCGCGCTTCCGCGACCATGCGCTCGAGCTCGGCAACCGTCGCGTTCGGCTCGAGCACGGCGTCGTCAATGTACGCGCCGAGTTCCTCCTCGATCGCGCCGAGCAGGTCGACGCGAGCGAGTGAGTCGAGACCGAGGTCCGCCGAAAGCGTCGCGCCTGGATGCAGAGCCGCGGCGGGAACGGTGGCCACCTGGGCGATCAGCTTCTCGACCTCGCTGAGCTCCCGGGTCGTCGTCTGCTCGCCGCCCGCCGCGCGCGCCTGCTCGACGCGCCCCATGTTCAAGAGCTGATCGATCACGAGGCGCTTCTTGACCTTCTGCGTCGGCGTCGTGGGGAACTCTTCCTCGGGCCAGACCGTCCAGCCGCGGATCTGCTGGCTGCCCGAGAGCTTGGTGTTCGCGTCCCGCACGATCGCCGCGACCTGGTCCTGATCCTTGAGGAGGAACACCCCGTGTACCTGGATGTCCTCGCCGGGCCGTTGCAGCCCGACGATCGTCGCAACCGCTGGTCGGAGCGGCGTCGCGACCGCTTCGATGCGGGAGTCCGCCGCGAGCATGTTCTCGATGTCCTCGGGATAGACCTTCGTGCCGTCGGCCAAGACGATCATGTCCTTCTTCCGGCCGCGCAGCGACAGGAAGCCATCTTTGTCGAGGGTGCCGAGATCGCCCGTGTGATACCAGCCGTCCTGATCGAGGACCGCGCGGGTGGCGTCTTCGTTCTCCCAGTAACCCTTGAACACATTCGGCCCGCGCGCGAGCACCTCGCCATCCTCGGCGACCTTGATCTCGACGCCTGGCAGCGGCGTGCCGACCGTGCCGAGGCGGTTCATCTCGACGCGATTGAAGGTGAGGCCGGGGGAGCACTCGGTCGTGCCGTACCCCTGGATCACGTCGATGCCGAGCTCGCGCCAGGACTCGCCGAGGGCCGGATCGAGGGCGGCCCCGCCCGAGATGATGTAGCGGAAGCGGCCCCCGAATTGACGGTGGACGCTGAAGAACACGAGGCGCCGCAGCGCCATGGGCAGGCGGCGCGCGACTCGACGGAGCTTCTCGAAGAGCTCCTTCTTGCCCTGCGCTTCGGCGCTCCGCTCGATCGCGAGCATCAGCGACTTCACCACGGCGGGCGTGATGAGGACCATCGAGACCTTGCGCTCCTTGAACGTGCGCCTCACGACCGCGGGCTGGCGACTGGTCGGATAGATGACCGACGCACCCGCCAGCAGGACGCAGAAAAATCCACCGAGCTGCTCGAACATGTGCGATAGCGGGAGGAACGACAGCAAGCGCATCTTCGGTCCGATCGGAAAGATCTGGGTGGCGGCGATAGCGTTCGACAGCACGTTGCCGTGGGAGAGCATCGCGCCCTTCGGATCGCCGGTCGTCCCCGAGGTGAACACGACCTCCGCGAGATCGTCGCCGGTCAGATCGGCTTTCTCGAGCGGCGCGCATTCCCGCGCGAGATCGGGCAGACGCTCCATCTCGTGAAGTGGCAGGCCCAGCGCCTTCGCTCGCGCGACCGTCTGCGCCGACACGATCGCCGCGCTCGATCGTGTTCGCTGTGCGATTTTCTGCGCGAAGTCCGGCATCGAGTTCACGTCAAGCGGGACCAGGATCGCGCCGAGACGGAGGGCAGCCAGGAACGCGATTCCGTACTCGGGACGGTTGACGCCCCAGATGACGACGCGGTCGCCCTTCTTGATCCCCGTGCCGCTCAAATAGCGCGCGACCCGAGGCACGACGTCGTTCAGATCCCGATACGACCACGCGCGCGTGCGGAAACCCGGTCTGATGATGAGCGCGTCTTTCGTGCCGAACTTTCGGGCCGACTCCTCGAGGATGTCGTTGAGCGTCTCCACCCTTCCCCCCTTAGGTCGCGAGCGCGCGGAGCGCCTCCCGGGCCCCGTCCCGGTACGGCGCGTAATGCGAGAACAGGATCGTCTCCACGTCAAGGTCCGCGAGGCGAGCGATCGAGCGGCGCGCGAGAGCCATGTCGTCGGTGAAGAACGCGTTCGGCAGCGTGACCTTGCCCTTCACCCGTTGCAGGAGGTCGCCGACGATCACGAATCGGTCCCGCGGCGAGTAGAGGCAGACGCTTCCAGGGGTGTGACCGGGGGTGTGCAGGATGCGGAGGCCGCCGAGGACGGGCAGCTCGTCGCCCTCGCCGATCGGCTCGGCGTGTGACGGCGCCCGCGTCAGGAGAGCGACGATCGGGCCCGGCGAGAAGTTCGCGATCACTTCGCGGAACCGGATGCGCAGGCGCTCGGCGTCGGCGGGGTGAAGCAGCACCTCGGCGCCCGAAAGCGCCCCGATCTCGTGGACGCCGCCGATGTGGTCGGGATGGCCGTGCGTGCAAATGATCCGGGTGATGTGCTCCAGCGATCGGCCCATTCGCGCGAGGTAGGGGCGCAGGAGCCGCGCGGACCCGGCGTGGCCTGCGTCGACGAGCGTGATCTGGTCGCCGTCCACGAGCAGGTACGCCTGGGCGCCGATGAGCCGAACGACATGCACGTTTGGTAGGACTTCCATCACCTTAGATGCTAGGTGGCGATCACGCCGCCAACGTGTGCTGGACCACTAATCGGCCCGTGCGATGCTCCGTTTCGTGCTCGACTCGGTGCTTCCTATCTACGAGGTCCGCGAGTACCGCGACATCGCGATCGAGGCGAGCCCGGAAACCGCGGTCGCGGCGGCGCTGGCACTCCGCGCAGGCACTGATCCTGTCGTCGCCACCTTGTTCTGGCTACGCGGGATTCCAGGCGGGGAGTTGCGCCTCAAGGAGTTTTTCCCGCGGCTCGGACTCAAATCCGTCGTGTCGACGGACCGTGCGTTCGTCGGAGTCGGGGAGCTGCTCGGCGTGAGGATCGCCTTCGGGATCTGGGCGGAGGCCCGCGGTGACGGTGGCGCGCTCCTGGCGACCGAAACGCGCGTTCATGCCGCCCACGACGCCGCCCGGCGACGCTTTCGTCTCTACTGGCTCGTCGTCGGCCCGTTCTCGGCGCTCATTCGGCGGCGCTGGCTCTCCGCGGCGCGCCGCGCTGCGGAGTCGCGCGGCTGATCAAACGGCGAACGTGCGCCAAAGCATGTTCGCGACGCTCGCGACAAGCAGGACAACGATCGCCTGCCGGAAGCGGACCTGATCGAGCCGTCCCCGGATGGCGATGCCGGCCATGAGCGCGATGAGCATCGGAATGCACGCGATCACGCCGAGCGTCAGAAGGTCGGGCGTGAATAGCCCAAGGGCGGCGTACGACACGAGCTGCACCGCGGACGACAGCTGGAAGACCGACGCCAGCGTGATCACGTACTCACGTGGCGGCAGCTTCATCGCGTGGAAGAACGAGCCGATCACCGGGCTCGAGATCGAGGTCGTTCCCTGCATGACCCCGCCGACGAAGCCGACAACCGGGGTGAGGAGCAGAGCGCGGCGTGCCCCGGGCTCGCCGATGATCCGGTCTCCGCGAGCCAGGAACAGCACGACCATAGCGGTGATCAGGATCGCGAACGTCCTTTGATCCAGTCCAGCGAGGAGCAGCGCGCCGACCACCGTGCCGGCCGCATTCGCGACGATGAGCGGCACGAGCGTGCGCAGGTAGCCGAGAACCCGCCACGACTGCAGCACCAGAAGCGTGTTCGCGACGAAGATCGGGATCGTGATGATGACCACAGCCTGTTTCGGACCGAACACCGACGCGAGGATCGGCGTGGCGATGAGCGGAAGCCCCATTGCGGTCGCGCCTTTCGCTAGCCCGGCGATCGCCAGGCCGACGACGAGGGTCAGGAGCTGGAGCGCGCCCAATCCGCCTCGCCGACGAGCGACGGCCAGTCCACGGGATGGAGCCGGTCACTCGGGATGTAGCGACGACCGGTCTTCGCGAGCGGACGACCGTTGACGCGGACGATGTCGGCGGTGTGGTCAAACCCTGCGCCGTGTACGAGGGCGGAGCCAACGCCGTACACGTCGACCGGCACGCCCAGCTCCTCGAAGCGGCGGATCTTCTCGGCGTCGAACCCGCCCGAGGCGACGATCCGGACATGTTTGTAGCCGCTCTGGTCCAGGGCCTCGCGCAGCAGTTCGACAAGGCGCGGCGTGACCCCGCGAAGCTCGCCCGTGGCCACGCCGTCCGTCGCCTCGAGCTCGCGCAGGATCGCGCGATCGACGAGCGACTCGCTCGTATCGACGCGGACGCCCCACAGGCGCGCGCCCAGCGCATGCGCGACACCAAGCGACGTGTTCACAACATCGTTGTTGAAGTCGACGAGGCTCGTGACGTTGACGTGGCCTTCGGGCGTTCCCTTCGCGGTGAGATGCCCGATCGCGTCGGGCACCCGGTTGATGTACTCATCGAATTTCAGAGTCGCCACCGTCGTATCCCCGCCGTACACCGCGATGAGCGCGTGGGGGACGGTTCCGAGCCCGGTCGAGCCCCACCACTCGCCCTGCTCATCGGTGGATACAGCGGTCGCGCCGCCGACGTACGCCGCGTACCCCGACCCGGCTTGCGCCTCGTGTACCTGATGGCGCGCGCCGAACATGATCACGGGCTTGCCGTTCGCCGCCGCGACGACGTCGCGCGTGTTCGACGCGACGCGAGTCCCATCCGAGAGCGCGCCGAGGTAAAGGGTCTCGAGGTGCGCGAAGTCCGCGTATTCACCCTCGATGTGCATGACCGGCTCGTGCGGCCTCGCGATCTCGCCGTCGTAGAGCGACGAGACTTCGAGGTCCTGCCACGCCGGCTCCCAGAGCGAGGCGAGCTCTCGCGAGATCTCGAAGACCTCCCGCGCGACCGGCTCGTAGGCGGACCATTCGAGCGCCGGTAGCAGCGTCCACGCCGCGTAGAGCCTCCGCTCCGCGCTGAGATACCGGTCGAAGAGAGCGTCGGCGCGTGTGCGGTCGCGGTAGTGACCTGTGCCGACATGCAGGATCGCGAGCGTTTGGTCCGTACCGACGACGACCGCGTCGGGGTGCTTCTGGAAGACCTGCATCGTGACTCGCTCGTGCCGATTGTCCCGTTCGAGGATGAGCTTCGTGCGGGCGAAGTAGATGTCGCTCTTGTACCCGGCGCGGATCTTCTCGATCGGCAGGCGGAAGACGTGAGGGCGAAGGCGTTCGGTGATGATCACCGTTAGAACATGCTCATGAGCATGCCGCCGTCGACCTGAAGCGAGGTACCGGTGATGTAGGAAGCTTTAGGCGACGCGAGGAACACGACCGCCGCCGCGAATTCCTCCGGTTTCCCGTAGCGGCCCATCGGGATGACCGTCTTCTCGTAGTGCGCGCGGATCGCGTCCGGCGTCGTGTTCTGCCGCTTCGCGGTGTCGGAGTCGAGCTGCTCGATGCGCTCGGTGGAGATCCGTCCGGGCTGCACGCAGTTCACGCGGACGCCGTCCTTCGCGAGATCGCTGGATAGCGTCTTCGCCATGCCCTGCACCGCAGCGCGGATCGCGTTGGAGAGGATGAGGTTCAGGTACTGCGTCGGCTGCCGCACCGTGGTCGAGGTCATGTACACGATCGAGCCGCCACCGGCGCGGCGCATGTGCGGAAGGACAAGGCGCGTGAGACGCACCGCGGAGAACAACGTGATGCCGACCGCCTTCTGCCACGCCGCGTCGTCGAGATCGTCGAAGCGCCCGGGCGGGGGACCGCCCGCGTTCGACACCAGGATGTCGATCGTCCCGAACTTGTCGATAGCCGTCTTCACGAGCCTCTGGCAGCCCGCCTCCGTCCCCACGTCCGCGACGGTCCACTGGACCTCCGCCCCCGTCTTCCGTTGCACGTCCTCGGCAGCCGCCCGGATCGCCGCTTCATCCCGGCTGCACATGACGACGCGCGCGCCCTCGCGAGCGAACTCCTCGGCGACCGCGCGGCCGAGCCCCTTGCTCGAGGCCGCAACGAGCGCGACTTTGTCCCGAAGGCCGAGATCCACGGGGTTATCGTGCCACCATGCGGCGAATCGTCGCTCGGGTGGGTCGGCTCCTCCTCGCCGCCGCTCTCGCCTATCTGACGCTCGCGATCGTGTGGGAGACCGCTTTCGACCTCGCGCTCCCGCCATCGGGGAGCGGGGATATCTCCCCGTGGAGCGGCCCGCTCTCCTTCTTGGCGTGGTTCGTCCTTCCTTCGGTGTTTTGGCCGTCGAGCATGAGCGTGGTCATTCCGGGCGGCTGGCTCGTGGCGGTCGTTCTGTTCGTCGGCATGAGCGCGCTGATGTTCGGAGCGCTGGCGCGCCTGGCGCCCGACGTTGTCCCGCCTACAGGACCCCGGCGGCGACAGCGGCGACGATCACCGCCGCGAGCACGAGCCGGTAAGCCACGAACCAGTTGAGCGAGTGTCCGCGTAGGAAGCGGACCATGAACGCAACGGCTGCAAGGCCTGACAGAAACGAAAGCACGAATCCCACGGCGAGCACGTCGGGCTGAGCGAAGAGTCCCGCCGCCTTTCGCGCATCGAGCAGCGTCTTCGTCCCGGCGCCGATGATCACGGGCGTCGCGAGCAGGAACGCAAAGCGCGTCGCGTCCTCGCGTCGCAGGTCGCGCACCAGACCGGCGGAAATCGTGATGCCGGAGCGCGAGATCCCGGGGATCAGCGCGATCGCCTGCGCTACGCCGATGACGAGCGCGTCGATTACGCGGACGTCCGTGATCACGCGACGTTGACGAGCGATCGCCTCCGCGGCGACGAATACGATCGACCCGGCGACGAGGCCGGCCGCGACGACGAGCGGTCCCCGGACCTCGCGCTCGATCGCCGACTGGAAGAGGACCCCCGCGATCGCTGCCGGTGCCGTTCCGAGAACGATGAGCGCGGGCAGACGCCATCGTCCACGGAAAAGGCCGACCGCGAGCTCGATCCACGTCCGCGCGAAATAGAGGAGCACAGCGAGGGCGGTTCCGAGATGCAGGGCGACGTCGAAGGAGAGGCCAAAGCGCTCGGGGTCGAGCCCGAGGAGATCGCTCACCAGGATGAGGTGGGCGGTCGAGCTAACTGGAAGGAACTCGGTGAGTCCTTGGACCACGCCGAGGAGCGCGCCGGCGGCGAAATCGTTCACTTCATTCCCTTACGTGCTGCGGTGAGGGCCTCCCGAGCGTCGCGATCGTTTTCCCGCACCGAGTCGAGATTCTTGGCCCACGCGCGACGGTGGCCCGCGTCGATGAATCGCATCGCGACGCTGCCGTCGAACGCGCCGGTGCCTCCCTTCGCGGCCGCATCGGCCGCGTATCCGTACGACTCCGCGGCGCGCAACAGATCGGCACCCGGCGCATTGGGGAGGAGACCGCGCGCGGTACGGAGGAAGCGCGCTGCGGCCCGGCGTTTGTCGACGAGGATCGAGCGCATCGCATGGTCCGCGAACGCGGCGCTTCCCGCGTGCTTCGCGTCGCTCCATCGCGCATCGTCGCGCAGCGCAGCCGACCACGACGCGAGCGCGCGATCGCTCGCGTCTCCCGCCGCGAGAGCCGCGTCGATCCCATCACGGAGCGCGCGTGGCCGGTCGGGTTGCTCGGTCTTGTCAAGGAAGATCAGGCCGCCACGATCCTCGCTCTCGAACTCCGACCAGCCCGCGCGTTGCGGGTCGTCCCCCTTGTCGAAAAACGTCCGTGCGAAGAACGTCGGCCCCTCCACGTCGTAGCCCACGACGAGGCCGTATTCGGGTGGGCCGCCGAGGCCGAATACGAGGGGCGGCAGGTGCGCGTCGACCGCCTCCATCACTCGATCGAGGATGAGCGCCCGCATCTCGTCGTCGTATGGCGGTGGCTCGGGATCGAGCCGCACGCCCGCCGCGCGTGCGGCGCGAGCGAGTGTCTCGCTGTCGCGAGGGGCGGCGGCGAGCGGATCCCACCCCGATTCGTCGATCGTCGTCGTGAACGCGGCGCCTGAGGAACCCATCAACCAGTCGTAGTCCGCTCCCGTCGCCACCGCCAGCACATACGGGAAGCTCGTGTCGTGTCCCTCGCCGAACCGGAGAGGTCCGACGTCTTTGAGGATGCGCCGCTTGGTCAGGCGGCGATCTCGGGGAACGCGTGCTTGAGGAGCGTGCAGGCCTGAAGCGTCACCCACTTGCTCGCATCGACGCGCGATGGCATCCGTGCGGCGTACGGCGCGCGTCCGCCCCATCGGCCGCGTGGATCCTGACGCGCAAGGAGCCACCCGATCGCCGGTTGCGCGCGGTCGTCGTCGATCGCGCCTGCGGCGTCCAGCGCGCGCAACACGAAGAGAACATCCGCCTGGTAGAAGAGTGGGAACGAGATCTGCCGCCAGAGGAAGCTCGGAGCCGTATCCGTCGGATAGCGCCCCCGTTCGACCTTGTACGACAGCAGGAACTCGACCCCGCGGCGGAGGGTTCTCTGGACTTCGCGCGTACGCGCGCTCTCGGGAAGCGCAGCGAGGCCCCAGACCAGCCGCGCGTATCCCCACGCGCAGGGCTGCTCGCCGTTGATCCAGCACGCCGCGTCGAACTTCTTGGAATCGCGCACCAGCCGCTGCACGAGGGGCTCGAGCCGCTCGTCCGCGCCGAAGCCCGCGAGAGCGACGTAGCGGACGACGTTGCCCGTGAAGCAGGATGCGCCGTGATCCTGATCGAAGACCCAGTCCATCCCGCCGCGCCCGGGGCTGCCGAGCTGCTCGAGTACGTACCGCGCCGCGCGACGCACCCGCGGATCGCCCGGATCGACCCCGTACTCGACGAGAAGGAGGTTCGCCCAGTGGGTTCCCTCGTACTTCGGCCCGTACAGATTCGCTCCCGGCCAGCTCGCGTCGGCTTTCTGACGGCGGAGGATGGTCGAGATGGGCGGCGTGCTCATCGCGCGCTGCTGCGCGTCGCGAAGCTCCGGATCGCGCGGACCCCGATCCAGGAGCGCACGCAGTGTCTGCGCGCGGACCGCGGGATCGCTGCGCTCGAGGAGCCACGGCACCGGGTCCCCCTTGAGAAGGGAGCGCCAGGACATCAGGCCCCTCCGATGGATAATTCTGAGATCACGAGCGTGGGGCTGCCAAGGCCGCCCGGACCGAAGACGAGGTCGGTGCCGACGCCCACGACCGAGTTGAGAAGGTCGGTGAGATTGCCGGCGATGGTTATTCCCTGGGCGGGGTGCACGCGGTGCCCGCGCTCGAGGTAGTTACCGGTCGCCCCCAGCGAGAACTCGCCCGATACCGGGTCGATTGTGTGTAGGTTCAGGAGCGACGTCACAGCGAGGGCGCGATCGAAGCCACCGACGATCGCCATGGAATCGTCGGTGCCGGCGGCAACGAACAAGTTGGATGGCCCGATGCGCGCCGGCGAACCGTAGCCACCCCGTCGGGCGTTACCAGTCGGCTCGACGCCCAGCTTCCGCGCGGTCTTGAGCGACGTGAGGTACCCGCGCAGCATGCCGCGGTCGATGAGCGTGCGCGTCGTCGTGGCGACGCCCTCGCCGTCGAAGGGTGCGCTCCGGAGACCGCGCGGTCGACGTGCGTCGTCGACGATCGTCACCTTCTCGTTGGCGACGCGCTGGCCGATCTTGTCGGCGAAGAGACTCCGCCCCTTGAGGACGTTGTCCGCGGAGAAGAGCGGCCCGATCGCGCGGAGGAGCTCCATCGCCATCCAGGGATCGAGCACGACCGGCACTTTCTGTGTCGCAAGCGGCTTGGCACCCAGTTTTTCAACCGCTCGCTGTGCGGCGCGTTGGCCGACCCGGGCGGGCTCGAGCTCCCCGAAGCGGCGGGCGGCCTCACCGTGGTAACCGATCTGCCGATCGCCATTCTCGGACGCGACCGCCGAGGTCATGGCACCGCAGTACGACTCGCGGAACGAGGCACGCACCCCGGAAGTTGTCGCGATGATCGTCGTCGACTCGGAATCGCTGTACGTCGTCTTGCGGAACTGCTTCACGCGCGGATCGGCTGCGCGTGCGGCCTCCTCCACCGCGAGCGCGATCGCCCCGCGCTCGCTGAGTGGCCGATCCACGATCCCGGCTTGGTAGATGTCGAGATCGGCGTCGTCGATCGCCCGCGTCGCGAGTGCGAGATCGTCGTCGCGCTCGGTAAGGCCGGACATGCGACGGGCAGTGTCCGCGCACGCGCGGATGCCGTCGGCCGAAAGATCGCTTGTGAAGGCAAAGCCGAGCCGCTGATCGTCGAGCACGCGGATGCCGACGCCCCGCTCGCCACGCGCGATGACCGACTCGATCGCTCCTTCTTTGATTTCAACAGAGCCGGATTGGGCCTCTCTGAGGAACACTTCACCGGTCGCGCCAATCGACTTGAGCGCATCGAGAGCAATGTCGACCGTCGCTTCGTTGGTTAGACGTTCGCTCACGACGAAACCAGCCGCGCGTCGCGGGTGGCACGGGGGAGCGGGTTGTGCGCGAGCCGTATGACCGGCCGCGTCGCTCGGGAGCGGAAGTTAGTGGTGCGGAGCGGACCGGTAGGCGAGCGCGCGACCCCGACCCCAGGGGCAGAGGCCCCTGACCGCGAAGCGGGACAGGACCCGCGACGCGCGCTGATTGAGGCGCTCACTTGAGCTTTCCGCCTACGACGACGCTCGGGATGCGGATCGTCGGCTGCGCGTCGGCGACCGGCGCGCCCTGTCCGTCTTTTCCGCAGGTTCCGGTCGAATATCCCAAGTCGCTCCCAACCATGTCTATTTCGCTCATCAGCTTCGGGCCTTGGCCGACAAGCGTCGCTCCCCTTAGCGGCTCGGCGATCTTCCCGTCGCGAATGCGGTAGCACTCAGTAATTTCGAACGCGAAATTTCCCGAGACGACGTCGACTTGTCCGCCACCCATCTTTTTCACGAACACGCCATCTTTGACCGACTTAAGGATCTCTGCGGGGTCCGACGTGCCTGGCGCGATCATCGTGTTCGTCATTCGGCAGATCGGTAGGTAACGGAAGGACTCGCGCCGTCCGTTACCGCTCCGCTCGATGCCGAGCTTCTCGGCGTGCTTGCGGTCGGAGAGGTAGGTGCGCAGCACGCCTTTCTCGATGAGGACGTTGCGCTTCGTCGGCGTGCCCTCGTCGTCCATCGCGGCGGTGCCGCGCTTGTTGGGATCGGTGCCGTCGTCGATCACGGTGATGAGCTCGCTCGCGACCTTCTGTCCGATGCGCCCGGAGTACACCGAGAGGCCCTTCAGGTTGAGGTCAGCCTCGAGGCCGTGGCCTACGGACTCGTGGATGAGGGTCCCGCCAGCCTCGCTCGAGAGAACGACGGTGTATGTGCCTGCGGGCGCGGGCTCTGCGCCGACATTGAGCACCGCCCGCCGCGCGGCGTCGGTCGCCGCCTGCTCGACCGCTTCGTCGGTCAGCATTTCGAAGCCGGCGGTCCCGCGGAGCGCTTCAAACCCAGATTCCAGGACTTCCCCCTGCTTGGCGACGGTATGGACAGCCAGGTTCAGGCGCACGCGGGTGTCTGTGCGATAGAGGCCGTCGCTATTGGCGATGAGCACCTCCTGCACGCTCTCGCCGTAGCTTGCGGTGACCTGGTGGATCCGCGGGTCCAGCGCTCGAGCGACCTCATTGGCGCGGCGGAGAAGGCCGACTTTTCGCTCGACCGCGACCGACCGCGGATCGATCGCCACGGTGGAATGCCGCGGCAGCTCGTCCGGCTCGGGATCGTCCGCTTCGTGCAGCTCGCCGCCCTCGGCAACGCTTC
This sequence comes from Candidatus Limnocylindria bacterium, assembly GCA_036000705.1. Classification (GTDB taxonomy): domain Bacteria; phylum Chloroflexota; class Limnocylindria; order P2-11E; family P2-11E; genus CF-39. The sequence continues at coordinate 72,899 of DASYUY010000014.1, forward strand.
GCGCCGCGCGCCCGGCGAGTGCCATGAGGTCGTCGACGTCGGCCACGTTGCCGTTCGCGTAAGTCGTGCGCTCCCCGCTTGTGACGCGGATGCCCGCGCCCTGATCGACGCCGGAGATCGCGTCCTCGATGCGATCGTCGTCGAGGATCAGTTGAAGCGTCTCGTGACGCTCCCAGAAGAGCTCCGCCCAATCCCCGCCTCGCGAAAGCGCGGTGCGGAGCGCTTGGGCTGCTTCGCGCGCGCTGACCGACGGCCTGCTCGTGACTGCTGTAGTGATCACCGACCTCCGCTCCCGAGAAGGAAAGCGATGGTACGACGTTCAGTCGCCGATGACAGTTATGGTCGCGGTCCGTTCGCGTGGTCCGTCGAGCTCCGCGAAATAGATTCCTTGCCATGTGCCGAGCGCGATTGCGCCGTCGCGTACTGGAAGGGTCACCGAGCTTCCGATGAGCACTGTCTTGATGTGCGCGGGGCCGTTTCCTTCGGCGTGCGCATAGTGCGCATCGCGTGGGACCGCTCGCTCAAGTGCGGTGAGCAGATCCTTCTGCACGTCGGGGTCCGCGTTCTCGTTCACGAAGACCGCCGCGGTGGTGTGGGCGACACTCACGGCGACGATCCCCTCGCCGATCCTCGCGCGCGTGACCGCGGCCTTCACGCGCGGTGTGATATCGACCGTCTCCTCGCGCTTGTTTGTCACCACGCTGATCTGTTCGTGCCGTACCGTCACGCCCGCACCGCCTCCTGATCGCGTTGCGCCGCTATCCGGGCGATGAGGGCGGCCGTCGCGTTGCCGCCGCTGACCACGAGGACGGTGCGAAGTCCACGTGGATCGATCTTCCCGGCGCGGACCGCGGCCAGCGGTGCCGCGCCGGAAGGCTCGACCAGAAGTGAGAGCGCCTCGAGGTATTCGTAGGAGGCGCTCTCCAGTTCCCGGTCGCTGACCGTGACGAATTCGTCGACGAACCGCGTCGCGAGCCCCACATTCAGCGCGTCGGTGCTCTTCGCGACGAGCTTGTCCGCGACGCTGTGGGGATCGTCGAGGACGACCACATGACCTGCTCGAACCGACCGGCCGACGGCGTCCGCGCCCTCGGGTTCGACGCCCACGATCCGTACGGCAGGTCGCGCGGAACGAAGCGCGAGCGCGATCCCGGTGATCAGACCCCCACCGCCCACCGCGACGACTACGAGCTCCACATTTGGAAGATCGTCGAGGATTTCGAGACCGATCGTGCCCTGACCCGCGACGATGAGCGGGTCGGCATACGGATGGACGAAGGTCTTGCCCTGCTCGCGCTCGATGCGATGCGTCAGCGCGAGCGTGTCGTCGTAAACGTCGCCCTGCAGGAGGACCTCCGCGCCGTAGGCCTGACACACGCGAACGATCGTCGCCGACACGCCCCGCGGCATCACGACGGTCGCCGGCGCGCCAAGCGCCGCTGCCGCGAACGCGACGCCCTGAGCGTGACTGCCGGCTGAGGCCGCGACGACCCCCCGACGCCGCGCCGCGTCGTCAAGCGACGCGATCTTGTTGAGGGCTCCCCGCACCTTGAAAGTGCGCGTCGGCTTGAAGGTCTCGATCTTCAGGTGGACCTCGGCGGCGAGCTCGGCGGAGAGAAGGGGTGAGTGTTCCAGCGGAGCCCGCGGGAGGTAGCGGTCCACGACACCGCGCGCAGCGATCACGTCGGCGACGGTCGGCTCCCGCTGCACGGCGCGACGATACTTCCGCCAGCAGAGATGCGGACTTGGGGCGAGGAGCGGGATGCGGCGGTGGCGGCGCTTCGCGCCGCCGGGATCGCGACCGCGGCGCTTGACGCGGACGTGCTGCTCGCGCACGTGCTCGGCGTCACGAAGGAGATGCTCTACGCGCATCCCGACACGGAGATGTCGCACGGAGTGCAGCGGCGCTATCGCGACCTGATCGACCGGCGCGCGAAGGGTGAGCCTGTCGCCTACTTGCGCGGCTTCAAGGAGTTCTACGGGCTTCGCTTCACCGTCGATCAGCGCGTGCTCATCCCGCGTCCGGAAACGGAGACACTCGTAGATGCCGCGCGGGAGGTGATTGCGGGTCGCTCGGTCATTGTCGCCGACGTCGGGACCGGATCGGGTGCGGTCGCCGTCGCGATCGCCGCGCATGAACCGAGCGTGCATGTGATCGCAACGGACATCAGCGTCGATGCCCTCGTCGTCGCGCGGGAGAACACGCTGCGCAACGGCGTCGCCGACCGGATCGAGCTGCGCGAAGGCGACCTTCTTGCGCCCATCGCGGAGCCGGTCGATCTCGTCGTCGCCAATCTTCCTTACCTGCGAGACGACACCCTCGAGCACCTCGTCGGCGAGCGCACCTCGCTCGCGTTCGAGCCTCGTCTCGCGGTGACGGCGGGCAAGGATGGCCTCGAGCTCATCTGGCGCGCCGCATCGGACCTGAGTCGCGTCCTCACCCCGCACGGCGCCGCGCTCTTCGAGATCGATCCGCCGTTTGCGGAGCAGGTCGCGCATCTTCTCCAGTACTCGCTCGGCGGAGAAACGCGCGTGATCAACGACCTCGCCGGCGATGCCCGCGTCATCGGCGTCACGAGGCGCTGATGCCGCCGTCGGTCAAGCTCATCACCTTCGATGCCGAGACCTGGCGTGAGCTCGGTCCGCGGATGCTGGAGCTCGAACGCGATGAGTGGGGTCAACGTGCGTTCTCTCCGCGCGAGATGCGCTGGCAGGCCACCAACCGCGACGCCGTGGTCATGACGGCGTGGGACGGCCCGTCGCTCATCGGATTCGCCGTCGCGGGGCCCGCCTGGAGCGATGCGCGAGCCAGTCTTCTCAACGTGCTCATCGATCCGGCGTACCGCGGACAGGGTCTGGTCTGGCCGCTCATTGCCGCCGTCGAGCGCGAGCTCGCGCGGCGCGGGATCGGCGAGCTCGAGATCGACGCGCGCGTCGACAACGGGTTCGCCGACGCGGTCGAGCGGCGCTATGGAACGCGGGCGTCTGTCATCCAGGCGGACCATCCGAGTCCTTACGGTCCGCAGCGCACGATCCGTGTCGCGTTCGCCGGCCAGCCAGCTGCTCGTGGGTCTACAGGCGGTCGGCGAGCTCCGCGATCGACGCGATCACCTCGTGCGACGACGCTGTCCGGGCCGGCGCGAGCAGGAACGTCCGTGCGAAGCCGGCGCGTTTCGCCCAGTCGAGGCAGCGCTCGAGATCGTCGACCGTCACGGCCTCCTCGGGGCGAACGCTCGACTGCTCGAGGATCTTCCGGTAGAAACCGGCGTTCGTCTTCCAGCGATCGATGATGTCGGTGCCGTAGGTCTCCTCGAAGAGGTCGCGTACCCCCATGCCCTTTAGATATGCGTCCACGTCCTGCGAGACCGCCCCGGCGGACGTGAATAGGTCACAGCCGCGAGCCTTCAGGTCCCGCAGCGCCCCCTCGGTCCCCGGAAATGCGCCACGCAGCCGTTCACTGACCCATGCGTTTGTCTCTTCGGCGAGGCGCCCGGCGTCCTTCGGTGTGGCGACGCCGGCGTGCTCGCACATCTCGCGCATCCACAGGCGGCGGAGACGCCCGTGCGTCTCCCGCGGCGTTCCGCCAGGATCGCGGTAGCGCGCGAACATCCGCTCGGCGGCGTACTTGTTCGCCGCTCCCCACGCCTCCGGCTCGCCGCCCAGTCGCGGGACGAGGAACTCGCCGACGAGCCGCTGCCACTGCGGCGCGAGCGAGGAAGGATCAATGAGGACGCCGTAAATATCGAGGAAGACGGCCGTCGTCACGCGAGGATGGCTTCGACGTCGTCGAATGCGCGAAGGACCGCCGCCTCGAAGCCCTCTCCCTCAGCGCGGCGAACGAGCACCCCGCGGAGGCCGCACTCGGCCGCCCACCCGATGGCGCGCTCCGAGTCGTCGACCACGAGGGCGGTCGCCGGATCGATCCCGGTCTCGGCGAGGATCGCGCGGTAGTAGGCCGCGCTGGATTTCCAGACCTTGAGCAGATCGCTGCCGTAGACGCGATCGAACAGATCCCGGGCATCGATGGCACGGAGGTATTCGGTGAGATCTTCGTGGGCGTCGCCTGAGGCGACGTGAAGGATGAGGCCACGTTCTCGAAGCTCACGCAGGCGCCCGATGATCGCGGGCACCTTGATCCCGACGCGCTCCCGCACATAGCGGAGAGTGTCGTTCGCGATGCGCTTCGCATCATGCACCGGCGGTCGCGGCAGTCGGACCATCTCGCACATGTCGTATAGCCAGTTCGCCGCGTCGGCTTCGAACCACTCACGAATGTTCCCGCCGCTCGTCACGCGTGTCGCGGCCTCCCAACGCGCCCACTGGCGATCGAAGGCCCAGACGTTGGCATCGCCCCACGACCGCGCACCGCCGCCGCCCAGTACCGTCGGGAGATACTCGGCGATGAGTCGCTGGTATTGCGCGCCGAGCTCGTCGTTGTTGACGAGTACACCGCCCTTGTCGACGAACAATGTCGAGATCTTGGCCATATGCGGACGGCTATCATCCACGACGTGAAAACGCGCCTCCTCGCGGCGGATTCGCCGGGGGCGGTGGAGGAGGCCGCGGCCGCGCTCGCACGAGGCGAGCTCGTCGCTTTCCCCACCGACACGGTGTACGGACTTTCGGCTGGGCAGGAACACGTTCGCAAGCTGTACGGCGCGAAAGACCGGCCGAAAGAGAAGCGCATCCCCGTCCTTCTTTCGGATATCGGCAATCTCGAAGCGAGCGCGATCGTGACGCCGATCGCGCGCGCCCTCGCGTTGCGGTTCTGGCCCGGTCCGCTGACGATCGTGCTGGTCGCCCCGCGCCGCGGCACGATGGCCTTCCGCGTGCCGGACCATCCTCTGGCGCGACGGCTGATCGCGGCGAGCGGCGGCGGGCTTCCGGTCACGAGCGCGAATCGCTCCGGCGAGCCCGACCCGAGAACGGCCGCCGAAGTGATCGCGCAGCTCGATGGCCGCATCGCGCTCGTCCTCGACGGTGGCCCGACGCCCGGCGGCGTGTCGTCGACGGTGGTCGACTGCACGACCGACCAGGTCAAGATCCTGCGACAGGGAGCGATCAGCGAAGCCGAGATCGACGAGGTCCTGGCAACCGTCGCATGAGGATCGGGATCGCCGCCGACCATGCCGGGCAGCGTCTCAAGGCCGTGGTCACCGAGCATCTGAAGGCGGCGGGTCACACGATCGTCCGCTTTGGGCCTGAAACCACGCCGGATGACGACTATCCGCTGATCGTTCGGCCTCTGGCGGACGCGGTCGCTCACGGCGATGTCGACCGCGGCATCTTCTTCTGCGGGTCCGGCATCGGCCCGGCGGTCGCCGCCAACAAGATCGCCGGAGTCCGCGCGGCGGTTGTCGAGAACGAGTGGTCCGCGCGCGACGGGGTCGAGCACGTCGACGTGAACCTCTTGACCCTCGGCGAGCGAGTCATCGGGGAAGCGCTCGCGAAAAGTATCGTGGACGCCTATCTGGGTGCGAAAGTACAAAGCGGCCGCCATGAAAGGCGTCGCGAGCAAATCCGCGCGCTTGAGTCAGAACCGCGCGCCGTACATGAGGAATCAAAACTCTTGAAAGGCCGGGGCAGCTGATGAGCAATATCGAACGTACCGATCCAGAGATCTACGCCGCGATCGAGGGCGAGCGCCGCCGGCAGGTCGAGAAGATCGAGCTCATCGCTTCCGAGAACTACACGAGCGCCGCGGTCATGGAGGCCGTCGGCAGCGTTCTCACCAACAAGTACGCCGAGGGCTATCCCGGACGGCGGTACTACGGCGGATGCGAGTGGGTCGACGTCGCCGAGTCGCTCGCCATCGAGCGCGCGAAGGCGCTCTTCGGTGCAGCCCACGCGAACGTGCAGCCGCACGCCGGTGCCCAGGCCAACATGGCGGCGTACGCCGCGGTCCTCAAGCCCGGCGACACCGTGCTCGGTCTCGCCCTCGACCAGGGCGGCCACCTGACGCACGGATCGCCGGTGAACTTCTCCGGCAAGCTTTACCACTTCGCCGCATACGGCGTTCGCAAGGACACCGAGATGCTCGACTACGATGAGCTCGAGCGTCTCGCGAAGGAACACCGCCCCAAGCTCATCGTGGCCGGGGCGACGGCGTATCCGCGCACCTTCGACTTCCCGCGTTTGCGGCAGATCGCCGACGCCGTCGAGGCGCTGCTCCTCGTCGATATGGCGCACTTTGCCGGCCTCGTCGCGGCAGGGGAGCACCCGACGCCGGTCGGGCACGCGCAGATCGTCACGACGACCACGCACAAGACTCTCCGCGGTCCGCGCGGCGGGATGATCCTGTCTGACGCGGAGTTCGGCAAGGCGATCGACAGCGCCGTGTTCCCGAACGTGCAGGGTGGCCCGCTCATGCACGTCATCGCTGGAAAGGCCGTCATGCTCAAGGAAGCCGCGACCCCCGAGTTCCGTACCTACGCGAGGCAGATTCGGGTGAACGCGAGCACGCTCGCCGCGTCGCTCGCGAAGGCCGGGATGCGCATCGTGTCGGGCGGAACCGACAACCACCTCATGCTCGTCGACGTGCGCCCGGTGAACCTGACCGGCAAGCAGGCGGAGAAGGCGCTCGATGCCGTCGGAATCACGGTGAACAAGAACACGATCCCGTACGACCCGCAGAAGCCAGGCATCGCTTCCGGGATACGGATCGGCACACCCGCGATCACGACGCGGGGGATGCACGAAGCGGAGATGGAGCGGATCGGCGCGCTCATCGGACGCATCCTGCAGGCGAAGGGCGACGAGACGGTGGCAAAGGACGTGGCGGCCGAGGTGCTCGACCTCACGCGCCGCTATCCCGTCCCAGGCATCACTCCGGAGCGCGTTCGCAGCTGAGCTTCGGGTCCGTTCATCGCGGGCTGCTCGCCACGGGCGCGCTCCCGCTGGCATATCTCGTTCTCATCACGGCGGTGAATACGGGCTGTCCCGCGATTTTCGCAAGGCTCGAGACCTGGGCGTTCCTCACGTTGGCCGCCGCGTGTTCGCTCGTCATCCTGTACGTGGCAGCGCGTGCGAATCCGCGATCGACAGTTCTCGTGCAGGCCGCAAGTGGGGTCATCGTCGGAATGTTCCTTCAACCGTCGACCTCGGGGATCGTCGCGCTGGTGACGGCGGTCCTGTCGCTCTTCGCGCTTCCGCGTCGTCGATCGTTTATCGGCGGAGTGGCTCTGTTCGTGCTCGGCCTCGCCGCGGGCATCGGCGCCCTGATAATCACGAGTACAACTCCTGCGCGGTGTTAGTGACAGACTTCGGTCCCGTGGCCGGCGCCGACCAGCTTCACGTGTCGACGCATCCTCTCGTGCGAGAGAAGCTCACGCGACTCCGCGACGAGGCGACACCGCCGAAGATCTTTCGTGAGCTCGTCGCCGAGATCGCGACGCTCCTCCTCTATGAGGCGACAGCGGATCTCCCGACCGACGAGCGCGAGGTCAAGACTCCGCTCGCGCTGTACAAGGGAGCACGTCTCAAGGACAAGGTGGGCCTCATTCCGGTGCTTCGTGCAGGGATCGGCATGGTTGAGGCCGCGCTCGAGCTCATGCCCGAGGCGCAGGTCTGGCACATCGGTCTCTTCCGCGACGAGCGGACACTTCGGCCGATCTCCTATTACAACAAGCTTCCGTCATCGGCGACCGTCCAGGTCTGTCTTGTGCTCGATCCGATGTTGGCGACCGGCGGCTCGGCGACCGAGACGGTCGATGTGCTCAAGAAATGGGGCGCGAAGCGGATCAAATACGTCGGCATCATCGCGGCGCCGGAAGGGGTGCGCGCTCTGGTGAGCGCACACCCCGATGTGCCGATCCATGTCGCCGCGCTCGACGAGCGCCTGAACGAACAGGGCTACATCGTTCCCGGGCTCGGCGACGCCGGCGACCGTCAGTTCGGTACGGGTTAGTAGAACCGAGCGAGGAGCAGCGCTTCGCGCCCAAGGGCCCCTGCCCCTGCCTGCGACGAGCGAGTCAACCAGCCTTGAGCGTGTCTCTCGGCGCAGCCGAGAGATTGATCAGAACCCTTCCGTGACTGGGTAGATCTCGTCGGCGACGAGGCCGTGGGCCTCCTTGTGGACGCGGTTCGCGGCGTCCGCGGTCGGCGCGTCGACGAGGCAGAAGATCTTTCCGTTCTTCTCGTCGAACCAGTAGCGGAGGTACTGCACGCCGTACTTGCCTTGTGTCTTCACATCGGCCATGTGGGCGTCCGCGACATCCTTGGCCTTCGCCCCCTCGGGAGCCTTGCGGTGGACATCCATGAACAGCGGCATCGTGTTTCTCCCTCTTCTTTCGTGCCTGAGTCTCGCCGGCAACTGCTGTTCTACGTGGCCACCGTGTGGCGAACCGTGTGGGATGGCGCGAACCGGCGGAAGCGCTCGGCGAGGTCGGTCATGGAGCCCGCTTCCGCGATCCGGAGGCCCTTCTCGACCAAAGCGGGCTCGCGTCCACGCCCGAGCTCGGTGAGGTCCGCGAGGATCGTCGCCACGATCCGGCGGTGACCCCGCGCCCCCTCCTCACGAAGCAGCGCCTCGCGGAGGAGCGTAATCGCGCGCGGCTCGTCGCCCTTCTGGCGCGCGACGCGACCGAGCCCGCGGAGCGAGAGCGCTTGCCAGCTGACGATTTGCGTCTCGGTCGCGATGGTCAGCGCGCGCGTGAAGCGCTCGGTCGCCCCGTCCACGTCGCCCTCCGCGAACCGAGCCTCGCCGGCCTGGATCAGCGCCCAGGGTAGGGGCTCAAGTAGCCCCTCCCGCTCGGCCCGGGTGACCGCCGCGTCCGCGAAGGCCTTTCCTTCCTCAATGCGGCCGGTGCGAAGGAGGACGCGTGCGAGCGTCGCCATCGGGTACGGGGTCCAGCCGACCGCGGGGAGCGCGTCCCGCAGCTCCGCCTCCGCCGCGGCGAACTCACATTGATCGGCTAGACAAGCGGCAAGGTTCGAGCGAGCCCAACCGACGAGCTGCGTGTCTCCGATGGACTCCGCCACCCGCCGCGCGCGACGGAACGATGCCTCCGCAGCGCCGTACCGCGCCTCGATCGCCGAAATGCGGCCGCGCTCGCACTCGATCTCGGCGATCGCGGCACGGTCGCCGAGCTCGTTCGCGAGACGGAGCGCGTGCTGCACCAAGCTGGTCCACTCGCGCGCCGTGCCCAGACCGCCGGCGGTATAGGTCGACGAGCCAACGATGAGCGCCCGCGCCTCCAGTGCCTTGTCACCGCTCACTGCGGCCTGGCGCGCGGCCCGTAGCGCGATGTCGCGCGCGCCCACGCAATCAGCGGCCCTGAAGCGGACCTTCGCGATGTCGAGAAGCGCCCGCGCTTGCACGTCGAGCCGCAACAAAGGTTCGGCGAGCGATCGCGCGGGCCGCTCCAGGGGCCGCGCGATAGAGGCAGGAGCGTCGATCTGCAATTCATCGCGGTAGCGCCGCGACACCTGGGCGATATACGCCCGCGCTCTCGCCGGGTCTCCCTTCGCCACGTGAATCTGCACGATGAGCTCGTGAAGCGAGTCATCGAAGGGCTCGCCGCGCAGCGCTCTTTCGGCGAGCGCCAGCGCCTGATCAGGGTCGCGGTCGGCGAGAAGGCTCGCCGCCCAGCGCAACGCGTCCGTTGCGGCTGTGGCGATGCGCGCACGCTGGACCTCGAGCCACGCGTCGAACGAGGGCGTTTCCCCGAAGCTCATCCCCTCCAGGAGCTCGCCACGCACGAGATCGGCGACCGACGCCTCGTCCCACTCGCCGCGCAGCAGCTCGCCAGCGTCGACGACGATCACCTCGGCGTCGATTTTTATCCGGCCGTCGCGCTCGCCGATCTCCGCGGGCGGGTCGATCGCCTTCCGCACCTGGCTGAGCGCCCAACGGACCGCACCCAAGGGATCATCGGCCTCGGCCCAGAGCCGCTCCGACAGCTCGCGCCGCGTCGGTGCGTGCGGCTCGAGTAATAAGTAGCTAAGAAGTGCCCAGGTCTTGTGCCCCTCGAGTCGGCGTGAAACGCCGTCATACTCGATGCTCGGCCGACCCAGGAGCCTGACGCGAAGCGCCATAGGGTGCGGAGTCTACGGAGCGAGCGGCGCCTGGAATGCCGAATGCGTAGGTTTCGTTATCGTGCCCGCGGTGTCTCCCACCTCCGTCCTCCTGGCCGGTTCCACCCTGCTCGCATTCGCGATGGCTGCGATCGCGACGCCGCTCGTCGGCGTGCTCGCTCACCGGCTCGGGATGCTCGACATGCCCGGCGGCCGCCGGCGTCATCCGCGCCCGATCCCGCGCCCCGGAGGCCTCGCGATCGCGATCGCGTTTGGATCGGCGATCTTCATCTTCTGGCTGATCGACCGGCTTGCGGGTCATCCGTTCCTCATCCCCGAGGAAGTTCGCTCTCCGCGATTCACGTTGACCGCGATCGCGGCGCTGCTCGGGATCGCGATCGGTCTCGCCGACGATCTGCTGGAGCTCCGCGCGCGCTGGCAGTTCCTCGGACAAGTCATCGTCGCAGCCGTGATCGTGCTGGCCGGCATCCGCATCGACTTCGTGAATGACCCGCTGTCCGATCGATTGATCGAGCTCTCGTACCCAGTCGCCGTCGCCTTCACGATGCTCTGGATCGTCGGCATGAACAACGCACTCAACTTCATCGACGGACTCGATGGTCTTGCGGCCGGGGTCGCCGCGATCGCGGCGCTCACGCTCGGAGGTCTGGCGCTCCTGCCGCAGGTCTCCGAGCCATTCGTCGCGTGGATGGGTTTCTCGCTCGCCGGTGCGATCGCCGGATTCCTGCTCTTCAACTTCCATCCGGCTCGTCTCTTCCTTGGCACGACCGGCGTCGCCTTTCTCGGCACGATGCTCGCGGTCTTTTCGATCTTCGGCACCGCAAAGGTCGCCGCCGCGTTGCTCGTACTCGGCGTTCCGATCATCGACACGTTCTACGTGCTCGTCCGTCGCATGCTCTCGGGACAGCCGCCGTTCGCGCCAGATCGCGGCCATTTCCACCACCGGCTCCTCGATGTCGGAATGACGCATCAGCAGGCCGTCCTCCTGATCTACGCGATGACCGCGCTGCTCGGCACGCTCGCATTCATGACCAGCGGGCGCGGGCAGATCGCGGGCTTCATCGGGCTCGCGGTGCTCCTCGGGATCGTGGTGATGGTGCTCGCGCAGCGGAGCTCGAAGGCCGAGGAGCTCGATCCCGGTCTCTACCGAGAGGAAGCCGATAGGTTCTAAACGAGTGACGAGCGGTGCGCTCCGCGCCCAGGGGCCCCTGCCGTCGAGGAGCGAGTCGACCAGCCTTGAGCGCGTCTCCTCGGCGCCAGCCGAGAGATTGATCAAGGTCGGAACGTGCTCGTGGACCGATCCGACGCTCATCGAGTCCGGCTGGTACCCCGAGCGGATCAAGGACGACGCCAACAAGCGCCTGCGCTACTACGCGGAGCACTTCCCGATCGTGGAGAACGACGCCGCCTTCTATGCGCTGCCGTCGCAAAAGCAGGCGCAGCTCTGGGCCGAGCGGACGCCCGACGAGTTCGTGATGAACTTCAAGGCTTTCGCGACCCTCACCACGCACCACACCGATCCCAAGCGTCTCCCGAAGGACATCCGCGAATCGCTGCCGAAGGAAGCGGCCGCAAAGCGGCGCGTCTACCCAAAAGACTTTCCGAAGGACGCGCGCGAGGAGCTGTTCGCGCGGTACTGGGTCGGGCTCGAGCCGCTTCGGAAGGCGGGAAAGCTCGGGGCGATCCTGCTGCAGTACCCGGAATGGTTTGCCATATCGAGAACGAACAAGGATGAGATCCTCGACGCACGCGAGCTCCTGCCCGACGACCGGCTCGCCGTGGAATTCCGCAACGCGACGTGGATGAGCGATCGCAATCGCGCCGAGACACTTTCGTTCCTCGAGGAGCACGGCCTCACCTACGTCGCGGTCGACGAGCCCCAGGGCTTTCCTTCGAGCATGCCGCCGGTTGCGGCGGTGACGAGCGACGCGCTCGCGATCGTGCGCTTCCACGGCCGCAACGCCGAGAACTGGAAGAAACCCGGGCTCACCGCCGCGGAGCGCTTCGACTACTCGTATAAGAAGAAGGAGCTCGAGGAGTGGCTCCCGAAGATCCGGGAGATGGCCGAGCGAGCCAAGGAAATTCACCTTCTCATGAACAACTGCTACGGCGACAAGGCCGTCAACAACGCCGCGGAGCTCGCGAAGCTCCTCGACTAGCATGACAAGCACACTTGACATAATGTCGCGAAGGTGCGACAGTCCCTCCGGACAAGAAAACCTGGAGGATCACTCATGGCCCAGCGCTCCGCCGCCGTCGCCTACACGCGCGAGTTCGGCCTCGCGATGCTTGCCTATGTCGTCACGCTGCCGATCTCAATCGCTCTCCTCGACAAGGTCGACCAGCCGCTGAAGACGGTAGTGGCGCTCATCCCGCTCGTTCCGGCGACTTTCGCGCTCTTCGCGTATCTCCGTTTCCTTGGCCGGATGGACGAACTTGGACGCCGCATCCAGCTCGAGGCCCTGGCTTTCGCTTTCGGCTCGGTCGGGATGCTCACGTTCGCCTACGGGTTCCTCGAGAACGAGGGCTTCCCGCAGCTGAGCTACATCTGGGTGTTCCCGGCGATGATCGCCCTCTGGGGCGTCGGTGGGGCGATCGCCTCGTACCGCTACCGATGAAGAACCGTCTTCGTGTGCTGCGCGCGGAGCGCGACTGGTCGCAGGGTGAGCTCGCCGACAGGCTCGACGTCTCGCGTCAGACCGTCAACGCGCTCGAGAACTCCAAGTACGACCCGAGCCTCCCGCTCGCGTTCCGCATTGCTGCCCTCTTCGGTATGCGCATCGAGGAGATCTTCCAGCCGGAGTAGATTCCGCGCGTGCCGTACCGGCCACTCGCCGACTTCATACCACGTGAACGTCTCGCGGCTGTCCCGCACACTACGCGCCGCTTCGCCTGCCGCTCCGCACTCGCGCTATCTCCTGACGCGCGGCAGATCGCCTTCGTCTCGGATCAGGGCAGCGGGACGTTCGAAGCGTTCAGCGTGCCCGTCACTGGGGGTACTCCCGTCCGCGTCCTCGACCTGAGCGGCGGTGCAACGCGGACGCTTTGCTGGTCACCGAGCGGTGAGCTGATCGGCGCTGCGGATCGGGGCGGCACGGAAATGCACCAGCTGTACGTCCGGCATCCGGACGGGCCGGTCGCGCCGCTCTCCGTCGATCCCGCTGGAAAGATCCAGCGGCTTCTTTCGTGGAATGCGGCGTCTCCTGACGGCCGAAGCGTCGCGTTCACCTCGAACGCGCGCACGCCCACGGATATGGACATCGTCCTCGTCGACACGTCCGGCGCCGGCGAGCGGACCCTCCTGTCCGGGCCGGCCTGGCATGTAGCCGGAGGCTGGTCTCCCGCGGGCCGGGAGCTCCTCGTGATGCGAGTGCTCGACAACACGACGCAGGATCTCCTCGTCGTCGATACACGTTCGGGCAGCGCCCGCGAGATCACGCGACATCGCGAGGACGTTCAGCACGTGCCTGCGGGATGGCTCGCCGACGATCGGATCGCGATGATCACCGACGAGGACAGCGAACATCTCTACCTCGCGGGGCTCGATACCGGAACAGGGGCTATCGAGCGCATCGATGCGCCGGATTGGGATGTGGAGCTCGCGGCCTCCTCACAGGACGGGCGCGTCCAGGTCTGGTCGGTCAACGAGGACGGCTATTCGAAACTGCGTTGGCGACGCGATGGCAAGACCCGGACGCTCGATGTTCGCGGCGTCTGCCTGGATCTGATCATCGCGCGAGATGGATCGACTGTCGCGTACGGACGCTACGGGACGGGTGGTGTGTGGGAGATCTGCGCTCTGGACACGCGGTCAGGCGACGCCCACGTCGTCGTCACCAGCAGCCGCGCCGTTCCTGCCGACGAGTTCGCCGAGCCCGAGATCGTGCGCATACCCGCGCCAGATGGTCCGATTCCGTGTTTCGTCTATCGACCGAAAGATGCGGGCGGACCGACGCCGGCGATCCTCATGCCGCATGGTGGACCCGAGGCACAATCGCGCCCGGGACTCTTCCCAGTGCATGAGGCCCTACTGACGCGCGGGGTGGCAATCGTCGTTCCGAACATTCACGGCTCCACGGGGTATGGAAGGTCGTGGCAGACCGCGATTCACAAGGATTGGGGCGGGATCGATCTTCGCGACCTCACCGCGGTCGCCGATTGGATGGCGACCCAGCCCGACTTCGATCGAGCACGGCTCGCCGTACACGGCGGTTCGTACGGAGGCTTCGCGACGCTGCTCTGCGTAAGTCGCATGCCGGACCGCTGGCGCTGCGGCGTGGATATCTGTGGCTGGGGCGACCTGGTGCTCGCCCTTCAAACGAAGGAGCCCAACTGGAAGAGGTTCATGGAACGCTGGGTGGGCAAGCTTCCGGAGGACGAAGAGAAGCTTCGGCTTCGCTCGCCGATCACGTACATCGACAACGTGCGCTGCCCGATGCTCATTCTCCAGGGCGAGAAGGACACGCGCGTGGCGAAGATCGCCTCGGACCAGGTGGTCGAGCGGCTACGCGCCGCCGGCTGTCCCGTCGACTACGTGGTCTATCCCGACGAAGGTCACGGGTTCACGAAGAAAGAGAATGTGGTCGACGCGCAGGAGCGGGTCCTCGCGTTCCTCACGAAAGAGCTGCTCGAGAGCTAGCGACCGGCGGCGTCGAGCAGCTCGATCGCGAGCCGCGGCGGATGAACGCTGAAGCCGTCCTCGATATGGGTGAGCCTGTCGAGATCCGCTCGATACAGGAAACGCTCGTAGCGCTCTCCGAAGTAGATGAAGACGACCCAGGGAACATTACCCAGGGGAGCCGCGATATCGGTTGGGAGCTGAGTGTCGAGCGCCGCGGCGATCTCAGCGATGCGGGTCCGGTCGGTGATCTCAGCCGGACGGTCGATCCGCTTCACGAAGATCCGGGTCGCGTTCGCGAGGTCGTACTGGCGTGCGATGTTCACGCCCGCTGGGAAACGGTTCGGCGATGGGGATGGCGTCGGCGGGTCGCGTGGCGGCGCCGCGAGCGCGGCATCGCGTTGGCGAGCCGAGTACACGTCGCCTTGCGGCGAGATGAGTACCCACAGTCCGACGATGCGGCGATCGACGATGAGGACGTGACCGAGGGGCGGAAACCGACCGTTCCCATCCCAGTCGCGCTCGAGCGTGAGTGCGAGGAGCTCCGCTGGCCTGCCTTCAAACGAGGCCAGGTCGTAGCCGCCGTCCGCTGACGCGCTCGCGTAGTCGCCGAAGGGGCGTTCGACGCCGGTGAAACCCATTCGTCGCGGGAGACCCCATTCGCTCCGCGACGGGATCGTGATCTCCTGGACCTGCCAGGGCCGAGTCACCGTCCAGCCATACCGAGCAAAGAGAGGTTGAGCGGCGATGTCCAGCGGAGCGATCGCCTTGATGTCGCGGACAAGCTCGGCTGTGGTCTTGCCCGCGTACTTCATCACCACCGTCGGCGGCGCCGCCGGATCGAAGTTGACCGCGCTGACCTTCCCGCTCGGGAGCGGGAATATGCCCTGGGGACCCGAGATGCTCACGTACTTCCCGGCGTCGCGGCTGGTCCGCTGCGATGCGTAGCGCATGAGGAAGGCGACCCACTCGTCGCCTTCACGGACGTCGAGATCGGGGCAGGGACCTTCCACGATCGTGATCTCGCCGCGAGCGTCGCCCTTCATGGTCTCTTCGGCGCGCAGCGTGATCGTTCGCAGCGATCCATAGCCTTCGTCGGTCACGCCCGTCCCACGCACGCGGCCGCGGACGACCGTCTCGGCGCGGTCGACCATCATCGCCAGGCTGGCGTAATGCTCGAAGTAGTCCGCGTGGCAGGTGCCGGCAAGCGGGCCAGACAGCGGTCTGAACGAGATCCCGCAAGCAATCGTCGCGCCTAGCGCGAGGACAAGTCCCGCGAGTCGTCCCACGCTGTGACTAACGGAGGGTGCTCGCGAGCAGCACGCCGTTCGCCCAATACGTGCCGGTCACGCCCGCGGGCAATAGGTCGAAGGTCGCACCTCCCGTGTACGGAGTGAGCTCGGCGCTCACGACGACGGCGCCGTCATAGAAGTCGCCGGCGGCGAGGTCGCCGACCTTGCGCCCGTCGTTCGTCGGATGTCCAGGAGACACGTCGACCGCACGGCTGTCGGAGAGCCGCAGCTGCACCACGCGATGCGTCGCCGGCACCGGCGTGCTGCCGATCTCGATGAGCGGAGCGGCGACGCGCGTGCCCGTCGCGTCGAGCGTCCACACGATGTGGCCGCCCTTGAGGTCTTCCACGGCGACGTCGCCGGACGGCGTCGCGATGCGCGTCCCTCGCGCCAGGCAGATCGGGCATGGCGGCTGTCCGCTCGGTGTCCGGCTCGCAACTGTGATCGCGCCTTTCTGATCGATCGTTCCGTCGACGCGGCTGCCCTGCGTCGCCGGACTCGGGCTGGCGCTCGCGGAGCCGCTGAAGATCGCGGTGAAGTGGAAGCCTGCACTCACCTGCTCGAGACGGAGCGCGTTCAGCATCTTCCAGTCGCGGTAGATCGCGAGCTCCTGCTCCTTCGTGTACGAGGCGCTGGCCGCGATCCCCAGGTGGGCGAGGATCGCGCTGAACGTCGGCGCGTCCTGTTGGATCCCTGGCAGCCGCTCGTGCGCTAGCGCCTGTTCATCGGCGCGGGCGACCGGGTAGTAGTCGGGATCGCAGAAGAGCAGCCGGCCGAACTGATCGACGATCCGGTATTTGAGCTGAGCCTGCGTGAGTCCACCCGGCGCGGGGCTCGGCGTCGGAGATGGACTCGGGGTCGGTGCTGGAGGGACGGTTCCGGTGCCCGGGAGGATGGTGCCGGTGACCGCGGTCGCCGTGACGGTTCCGATCGGCGTGATCGTCGCCGTTTCGCTGGTCGCGCCCGGCGCGGGCGACGAGAGCGTTGCGGCACCGCCGCACGCCACGACCGCAGCAAGTAGGACGAGCACCCAGGCACGCATACCCCTAGGAACGGCGGGCAGTCCCGGGCGGTTCCCGCTTCCCCGGCCGCCGCCGGCGAACGTAACGGGTCGCATATATCTCCTCCCCGAGGGAGAGGACCTTGTTGTCGACCCAGCCAGGTTCGAGGATCGCCTCCTGGGCCTCGTCCCAGCATCGCTCCGAGTTTCGGAACGGTCTCGACCGCTGTGCGCATCCCGCGCGGCGGCCTCATCCAGCCACCCTACGGAACGCCGTATGCAAGAGATCCTCGGCATGGCGTTCGGTATGAGCGCGCGGCCGCGACCGGTGCTGATCGTCGACGATGACGTCGAGACTCTCGCGATCGAGCGCCAGCTCCTGGCCGAGAGCGGCTTCCGCGTCGTCGAGGCGCGCGATGGCGCCGAGGCACTCCGCGTGGTCCAGGAGGATCCGCCGGCGGTCGTCGTCCTCGACGTGCAGATGCCGGGGATGGACGGTCCATCGTTCGCCCGCGAGCTTCGCATGGCGCTCCGCCGAGTCCCACTGGTGATCTTGACCGGCGTCCCCGATCCGCGCCACGAGGCCGATCGCTGCAATGCCGAGGCGTACCTCGCGAAGCCTTTCGACGCGCAAGAGCTCGTGAACGTCGTTCGCCGCTTCGCTGCCTGATCGCCGCGCATACTGCGACCGTGCCCGCGCGCCTCTTCGTCAAAGAGCAGAACGCGGTCGTCGAGCGGCCCGCGGACCAACTCTCCGAGCTTCGCGGAGCGCACCCGTGCTGGTTAGACATCGCCAATCCCGAGAGCGAAGAGTTTGACCTGGTCGCGGAGGAGCTGGCGCTTCACCCGCTTGCCGTCGAAGACGCGCGACATGGCCATCAGCGTCCCAAGATCGACCAGTACGAGACGCACTACTTCATCGTTTTCTATGGACTCGAGACCCCGAGCCCAGGCGTCGTCAACTACCACGAGATCGCGATCTTCGTCGCTCAGAACGCCATAGTCACCGTGCATCAGGGCGACTTCTCCGCTCGGAAGCTGGTCGAAAGGCGCTTCGTCGAAGGACGGCTTCAGACGACCGGTCTGCTCCTTCACGCGTTGCTCGACACGATGGTCGATCAGTACTTCGAGGTGGTGGATCAATTCGGCGAGCGCATCGAGCTGCTCGAGCAGTTCGTGGCGGAGGAGGCCGGACCGAACCTTCACCGCGCGCACGCGCCGCTCCGCGAGCTCTTCCTCGTCAAACGGGATCTGCTCCAGCTCCGTAAGACGATCGCGCCCGAACGCGAGGTCCTCCAGGTCCTCGTCCGCGGTGACATCCGCGAGCTTCGCGAGACGGGCAAGCGCGCGTATTTCCAGGACGTGTACGACCACATCATTCGCGTGACGGATGAGATCGACACGTTCCGCGAGCTCAGCTCGAACGTGATCGACGCGTACCTCGCCGCCGCCTCGAACCGGCTGAACGAAGTCGTGAAGGTGCTGACGAGCATCGCGACCGTCCTCCTCGTGCTCACCGTCGTCACCAGCTTCTTTGGGCAGAACTGGGAGTTCATTCCGTTCGGATCGGTCACTCTCTTCTGGGCCTCTATGGCCGGCACCGGCATCATCGCGGTCCTTCTGGTCCTCTACTTCCGGCGCCGGGGTTGGCTCTAACTGCTTTTTGAGCGCGTCGCGATGCGCTGCTAGGCTTGTCGCGCATTGCCCGAGCGGCCTCCGCGTAGTTACGGGGGCGATCTCCTAACCATCGGGTTCCAGATAGCGATCGTGGTGGGCATCCCCTTGCTCGCCGCGGCGTTCATCGGGGACGCGCTCGATCGCCAGCTGGGCACGACGCCGACGCTCGGCCTCGTAGCGATTTTGCTCGGGCTGGGCGTCGCGGGCGTCGGGACGTTCTTCGTCCTGCGGCGCTACCTTGCGGCTAACCCGGACCGGCCGGCGAGCGAGAAGGCGCGCGAGGCGGGTCGGGCGTGGGACCGCGAGATCCAAGAGCGCGAGCGAAAACGCGAAGCAGGGGAGGACGAGTGACGACCGCGAGTTGGCCGGCGCGATTTTTCGAGCTACCGACGCGGGGCGTGATCGCCCTCGTCGTCGGGGCCAATCTGCTCGTCGTCATCCTCGCGGGACTGACCGGCAACCTTCCGAACTGGCCGCCCGCCCAGCAGGACATCCATATCCCCGACCAGACCGGTATCCCGATCTTCACCTTCGGCGGTCACGAGAACATCTCGTCCGGCGGCCCGATCACGATCTGGAACGACATCTCGATCTCCAACTCCATCTTCACGGCATGGCTCGTCATGGCGATGCTCGTTCTTCTCGCGGTCCTCGCGACGGCGCGCCTGAGCGAGCAGCCCGGTCGTCTGCAAAACCTGTTCGAGGTCGTGGTCCAGGGTCTCGCGGACTTCATGCGCGAGGCCGGAGGCTCTGGCGTGGTCCGGTTCCTTCCGCTCTTCGGGTCGCTTTTCCTGTTCGCTCTCTTCAGCAACTGGCTTTCGATCGTGCCGCTCGTCGGTCAGATCGAGCTGCTGCATTCACCGACCGCGGACTACCACACCAACCTCGGCATGGCTCTCACCGGCTTCGTCTGGTACCAGGCGGCCGGGATCCGTCAGAACGGGCTCGGATACTTCACGCGCTGGCTCAACTTCACGGGCTTCAGGGACGGCGTCCTTGTCGGCGTGGTCATGATCCTCGTCGGAGTCATCGAGCTCTTCAGCGAGCTGTTCCGGATCCTCACATTGACGCTCCGACTTTGGGGCAACATCTGGGGCGGGGAGATCGTGCTGGCGGTGCTCGCCGCACTTCTCTTCCTGCCGAGCCTCTCGCTCCCGTTCATCGGACTCGAGCTGTTCATCGGCTTCATTCAAGCGTTCGTGTTCGCGTTCCTCGTGCTCCTATACATCATCCTTGCGCTCGAGTCGCACGGCGATGGGGAGCACGAAGCGCATCTCGAAGCGGCACATGCGGCCTAATTCGCGAGGAGGTAGCAACCCATGAGTCTTGCCTGGCTTGGCGCTGGCATCGCGATCGGCTTTGGCGCGCTCGGAGCGGGGCTCGGCATCGGCATTGCCGGCTCGAAAGTGGCCGAGGCGACCGGGCGGAACCCTGACGCGGCCAACGCGATCCGTACGAACGGCATCATCATCGTGGTCTTCGCGGAGTCGCTCGGCATCTTCTCGTTCGTCATCGCCTTCTTGCTGCAGGGCAAGGCTCTCTAGATGGGGTTCGCCCCACTACTCGCGGAGGAAGCGCCAACCGGTCTTGTCGTTCACCCCTTCTGGGTGCTCGTTTCGATCGTCAACTTCCTCGTCATCCTCTTTCTCCTACGCCGATACCTGTGGGGACCGATCCTGACCACCCTCGCGAATCGCGCTGAGAAGATCCGCGAGGGCCTGGAGATGGCCGAGGCGGCCAAAGCCGAGCGCGAACGCATGAAGGCGGAGGTCGAGCGTCTCCTCGCGGACGCTCGGCGCGATGCGCAGGCGATCGCCGAGCGCACGACCAAAGCCGCTGAAGCGGCGGCGGCCGACATTCGGGCGGAGGCAAAGGCCGAGGCCGATCGCATCCGCGAGCGCGGCCGCGAGGACGCGAAACAGCTTCACGATCAGGCGCTCGCGCAGCTGCGCTCGGAGCTGGCGGGCATGGTGGTCCTCGCGGCGAGTCGTGTCCTGGGCCGCGAGGTCGACGCCGAGCAGCACCGCGCGTTGATCGAACGATCTCTCGACGAGGCCGCAGCGCAACTCACGAAAAACACTTAGTTGGCGCTCTCCGGATCAGCGGCCCGCAGGTACGCGGAGGCACTCCTCGCGCTCGCGCCGGACGACCGTACCGTGGGCGAGCTTCGCGCGTCTCTTGAAAAGCTCGGTCCGGTGTTTGACCGCATGACCATCGCCGGGCTTCGCGATCCATCCGTGCCGATGAAGGATCGCGTCGAGGCTCTGAGCTCCGCACTGCGCGGCGAGCCCGACGTCGTCCGCTCGCTGATCGCGCTTCTGCTCGAGAACGATCGGATCGCACTCGTGCCGCAGATCGCCCTTGCGTTCGGCGATCTTGTCGACAGACGTGAAGGGATCGCGAAAGCGCGCATCACGACGGCCGTTCCGCTGGCGGAGGACGAGCAGCGGGAGCTCGTCCGCCGTCTGGAGCGGACCTCGGGCCTGAAGCTGCGCGCGGCTTTCGCCGTCGACCCGACCCTCATCGGCGGCGCGAAAGTCCAGATCGGCGACCATCTGATTGACTCATCGGTGCACGCCAAGCTCACCGCACTCGGGCGACAGCTCGCCTCATAGGGGGATAAACGATGGCCAAGACCTCGTCAGAGATCACCGACATCATCAAAGCGAAGATCAAGGGCTTCCAGGGGGGAGCCGAGTCGGTCGACGTCGGCACCGTGGTCGAGATCGGAGATGGGATCGCCCGCGTCTACGGTCTCGCGAACTGCATGGCGTCGGAGCTGCTCGATTTCGGGGACGAGGTTTTCGGTCTTGCCTTCAACCTCGAGGAAGACACGGTGAGCGCGATCATCCTCGGCGACTACACCGGCATCAAAGAGGGTGGCGAGGTCCGGACCACCGGGCGCATCGTCGAGACCCCGGTCGGCGAAGCCCTCGTCGGCCGCGTCGTTGACCCGCTCGGCCGACCGCTCGATGGGAAGGGGCCGATCAACACGAAGAAGGCGCTGCCGGTCGACGTGGTCGCGCCGGGCGTCATCACGCGGCAGAACGTCGACACCCCGGTCCAGACCGGCATCAAGGTCATCGACGCGATCACGCCTATCGGGCGCGGGCAGCGCGAGCTCATCATCGGCGACCGGCAAACCGGCAAGACCGCCATCGCGATCGACACGATCCTCAACCAGAAGGGCAAGGACCTCACGTGCATCTACGTCGCGATCGGCCAGAAGGAATCGTCGGTCGCGAAGATCGTCGCGACGCTCGAGGAGCACGGCGCGATGGAGCACACCATCGTCGTCATCGCCGGCGCCTCGGACCCGGCGACGCTCCAGTACCTCGCGCCGTTCGGGGCCTGCGCGATGGGCGAGTACTTCCGCGACAGCGGAAAGGACGCGCTCATCGTCTACGACGACCTCACCAAGCACGCCTGGGCCTATCGGCAGGTCTCGCTCCTCACGCGGCGACCACCGGGCCGCGAGGCGTACCCAGGCGACGTCTTTTACCTGCACTCGCGGCTTCTCGAGCGCGCCGCGCGCCTCAATAAGGAGAAAGGCGGCGGGTCGCTGACGGCGCTGCCGATCATCGAAACGCAGGCGAACGACATCTCCGCATACATTCCGACGAACGTCATCTCGATCACCGATGGTCAGATCTACCTCGAGACCGACCTCTTCAACCAGGGCCAGCGGCCCGCGATGAACACCGGGCTCTCGGTGTCGCGCGTCGGCGGCGATGCGCAGACGAAGGCGATGAAGGCCGTGGTGCGAAGCCTCAAGCTCGAGCTTGCGCAGTACCGCGAGCTCGCGGCGTTCGCGCAGTTCGGTTCGGACCTCGACAAAGCGACGCAGCAGCAG
The DNA here is from genome assembly GCA_036000705.1 of Candidatus Limnocylindria bacterium. Lineage (GTDB taxonomy): Bacteria > Chloroflexota > Limnocylindria > P2-11E > P2-11E > CF-39. Next base: position 95,374 of record DASYUY010000014.1, read on the forward strand.
CTCCGCCGAGGCGAGAAGGTCACCGAGATCATGAAGCAGCCGCAGTACCAGCCGCTCCCGCTTGAAAAGGAGGTCGTGATCATCTTCGCGGCCACCAACGGATTCATCGACGATGTGCCGAAAGAGCGGGTGGCCGACTTCGAGCGCGATCTGTACCGCTTCATGGATTCGGTCGGCAAGAACGTCACGTCCAAGATCGCGAAGGACAAGGCCTGGAACGCGGACATCGAGAAGGAAGTCCGCGCGATGCTCGATGAGTTCAAGAAGGCGCACCCGTACACCGACGAAAAGCCCCCCGCCGCGCCGGATGACCGGAACCGGCCCGTCGCCGGGGGGCCCGATGGCAAGAAGCCCCAACCACCCGCCAAGCCGCCGGCGAAGGCTCCGGCGAGCACGAAGGGCTAGCCCGTGCCGTCAGAGCGCGAGCTCCGGCGACGTGTCCGGAGCATCAAGAACATCCAGCAGGTCACCCGCGCGATGCAGCTCGTGGCTGCATCGAAGATGCGCCGCGCGCAGGCTGCCGTCCTCGCGTCCCGGCCGTACGAGGAGCGGCTCCGCACGGTCCTGAACGAGCTCGCACCGTATGCGGACCCCGAGACGAGCCCGCTGCTCGCCAAGCGCGAGGTCCGTCGCGTCGGGATCGTGCTCGTGACGACGGACCGCGGGCTCGTCGGGCCGATGAACGTGAACCTGATCCGGACGGCGCTGCGCTTCGCGCAACAGCAGCCCGCGGCCTCTTTCGTCGCCGTCGGACGAAAGGGCATCAATCAGCTTCGCCGCCTGCGCGTCCCGGTGACGGCCGAGTTCCCCGGGATCCCGGACCGGCCGAGCAGCAACGACACGAACGTGATCGCCCGGGTGGCCGTCGAGGAGTTCGTGACCGGCAAGGTCGACGAGCTCTATCTGGGCTTCACCCGGTTCGTGAACACGCTGCGTCAGGAGCCGACGATCCGGAGGCTCCTGCCGTTCGTCCCCGAGGAAGAGGACCGCGACGACCAGCCGCCGCTCCAATACCTCTTCGAACCGGATCCGGAGACCGTCCTGAACGAGGTCATCCCGAGACTCATCGAGGTCGCGGTCTTTCAGACGATCCTCGAGTCGAAAGCGTCGGCGTTCTCGGCGCAGATGGTCGCCATGCGCAACGCGACCGACGCCGCCGGCGATCTCATCGACGACCTCACGCTCGCCGCCAACAAGGCACGTCAGGCTCGCATCACCAAGGAAATGCTCGAGATCGCATCGGGGGCTGAGGCCCTCGGCAAGGGGTAGAGACCATGGCCGTCGCCACCAAAGAACCCACCAGGAAGAAGAAGCCCGACACCGGGAAGATCGTGCAGATCATCGGCCCGGTCCTCGACGTCCAGTTCGAAGAGGGCCACCTCCCCCAGATCTACGACGCACTCGTGGTGAAGCGCGAGGACGGCAGCGACGTTGTCGCAGAAGTCCAGCAGCACCTTGGCAACAACTGGGTCCGGGCCGTTTCCATGGCGGCTACCGACGGGCTCCGCCGCGGCATGGAAGCGACCGCGACCGGCGGGCCGATCACCGTTCCCGTCGGCGAGGCGACGCTGGGCCGTCTCTTCAACGTCATCGGCGAGCCGATCGATGGCAAGGGCGACGTGAAGGGTGACCGCCGCGACCCGATCCATCGCGACCCGCCTCCGTTCACCGAGCAATCGACCCAGGCCGAGATTTTCGAGACGGGGATGAAGGTCATCGACCTCATCTGCCCATTCCTCAAGGGTGGGAAGTCGGCGGTCTTCGGCGGCGCCGGAACCGGCAAGACGATCGTTATCCAGGAGCTCATCCGCAACGTCGCGTCCGAGCACGGCGGCTACTCGGTCTTCTGTGGCGTGGGGGAGCGCTCGCGCGAGGGCACCCAGCTGCTCGGCGAGATGAAGGAGTCCGGCGTCATTGACAAGATGTCGATGGTCTTCGGTCAGATGAACGAGCCGCCCGGGGCGCGCCTCCGCGTCGCGCTCACCGGCCTCACCATCGCTGAGTACTTCCGCGACGAGCAGGGCCGGGACCTCCTCATCTTCATCGACAACATCTTCCGGTTCACTCAGGCGGGCTCCGAGGTGTCGGCCCTCCTCGGCCGAATGCCGAGCGCCGTGGGCTACCAGCCCACGCTGGCGACCGAGATGGGCGAGCTGCAGGAACGCATCACGTCGACGAAGAAGGGCTCGATCACCTCCCTCCAGGCGGTGTTCGTGCCGGCCGACGACTACACCGACCCGGCGCCGGCGACGACGTTCGCGCACCTCGACGCCTCGATCCGTCTCGAGCGCTATCTCACCGAGCTCGGTCTGTACCCGGCCGTCGATCCGCTCACGTCGACGAGCCGCGCGCTCGACCCGAACATCGTCGGACAGGAGCACTACGAGACAGCACGCGAGGTGCAGCGCGTGCTGCAGCGCTACAAGGATCTTCAGGACATCATCGCCATCCTTGGCATCGACGAGCTTTCCGACGAGGACAAGCTCCTCGTCGCGCGCGCCCGGAAGCTCCAGCGGTTCCTCGCGCAGCCGATGTTCGTAGCCGAGCAGTTCACGGGCGTGCCGGGCCAGTACGTCAAAGTCGCGGACACCGTTCGCAGCTTCCGCGAAGTCCTCGAGGGCAAGCACGACGATCTCTCGGAGCAGGCCTTCTACAACGTCGGCACGGTCGAGCAGGCCCGAGAGAAGGGCGAGCGCCTGGCGAAAGAAGGCGGTTCCTGATGCCGCTCCATCTCGAAGTGATCACGCCCGAAGGCCGGGTGTACGAGGAAGACGTCGACATGGTGGTCGCGCCCGCGAGCGAGGGCTACGTGGGCATCCTCCCGCACCACGTCCCGCTGTTCACCACGCTCGGCCCGGGCGTGTTCAAGGTGAAGCGCGGCGGTGTCGAAGAGGTCCTCGCGGTCTTCGGCGGATTCATGGACGTCCGGGGAGACCGCGTAGTCGTCCTCACCGACGAGGCCGAGCACGCCGACGACATCGACGCGAACCGCGCTCAGGAGGCCCGCGAACGTGCTCAGCAGGTCCTCGCCGCCGGGACGGCGTCCGCCGCCGATGAGCAGCGCGCCAGGGCAGAGCTTCAGCGGTCCCTGGTCCGTTTGCGCGTCAGCGAAGGTCGACGACGACGCCGCTGAGGGTCAACTAGGAACGACCACCCGCTGAACGCTAGGCTGTCCGGCGCTGGGGCGGTGGGTGGAGTGGCGGCGAGGTTAGCTCGTATCTTCGCGCTCGCGGCGATCGGAACGATGATCGCGGCATGTGCATCGACAACGGCCGAAGTCGCAACGCAAGGCGCGCAACGCGAGCCCGAGTCCGCGGCGTCAACGGCGTCTCTGGCGCCGGCTCCGGCCCCCGCGGCATCTCCGTCGCCGCTCTATTCGAAGCTTCGGGTTTTCGTCACATCGGAAAGCACCGATCAGGTCTGGGTGCTCGATGGAAAACCCGGCGAACCCTATGCCCTCGCCGGAAAGATCGGTGTCGGCAGACTTCCGCATCAGCTCGGGGTCTCGCCGGACGGTAAGTGGGTCGCGGTCAACAACCGCATGAGCAACACGACGTCGGTCATCGACCCTCTCTCGATGAAAGAGGTCGTCCGCCTTATGGTCGGAAAGCAGCCGCACGGGATCGCCTGGTCACCGGACAGCAAGACGGTCTTCGTGGGCCACGAGCGCGACATGTACATCGCGCGCTTCGAAGCCGGAACCTGGAAGGCGCTGCCACCGCTCATGGTCGGTGTGCCGCAACACGTGCTCGCGATCGCACCCAGTCGGCCCAACGAGCTCTGGTTCACGCTCACGAACACGCCGCAGAGCGATGTCCTCCGCATCTACGACCTCGACACGAAGAAGATCACGCTGATCAAGATCAGCGACGTGCACGACGCCTTTTTCAGCCCTGACGAGACCGAGGTGTGGTCGAGCTCGTCGGGCTTCGTCGACAAGCCGTCCGACCGCATGGTCATCTACGACCCGGTCGCGAAGACCGTGAAGAAAGAGATCCGGTTCGAGGGCCGGTACCCGTTCCATACGGAGAAGGTCGGCCAGGATGGCGTCTACTTCATGGCGGACAAATCGCTGATGGTGCTGTCGGACCACCTCGGCCCCAGCCTCCTTTGGGTGGACTGGAAGGAGCGCCGCGTTGTCGGCGAGACGAAGCTCGGAAAGCAGCCCTTCCACACGACCTACGACCCCGAAGGAGATCGACTCCTCACCACCACGAACGTCGACGGGATGGTCAACGTCATCGATGTGAAGACCCGTGCCGTCGTCCAAAAGCTGGCTGTGCCAAAGGCACATGGGATCGGAGCGGTGGGTATAGCCGGGCCGTAGATTTGGCCCGTGCTCTTCCGGTTTCTCGCGGTCTTCTACAACGCCCTTCCTGTCCGCTGGCAGCGGCGCATCCTCGATCGCACGCAGTCACGATTTCTGGTCGGAGTCGTGGGCCTCGGCGTCGACCCAAACGGCCACGTCATCCTGGCGCGGCATCGCTTCGGCGCCCCGGAGTGGCGTTTCCTCGGCGGATTCCTCTCTCCGCGCGAGCGGCTCGAGGAAGCGCTCGCCCGTGAGGTCCGCGAAGAGACGGGGATGTTGATCGAGGTCGGTCCGATCCTCGAGGCAAATCAGGGCTATCGCTGGCAGCGGGTCGAGCTCGTCTACGCGTACCGGCCGCTCGGAGGCACGGAGCGGTTGTCGGAGGAGCTCGTCGAGGTCCGCTCCTTCGATCCGTCGGATCTGCCCGACGTCCGCGCGGACCAGCGCGGGATCATCGAGCGTCGCGCGGCACAGGCGGTGGAGTGGGCGCAGAGACAGGGGTGAGACGCGCTGTCCTGGCCGTTCTGCTCGCGGTCCTCCTCGCGTGGCTGGTCGCGCCGATGGCCCGCGCCTATCAGCTGGTTGCGGGGAGGTCGAGCGATCCGGCGGCTCCGCGGGATCTTCGGGTCGAGGACCTCCGTTTCAAGGCAGGCCCGGATCGCGTGGCATCGGGTCTGAATGTCGAGCTCGCCGCCTGGACGATTCACACCGTCCATGGCGCGCCCGCGGTCGTGCTTGTCCACGGCTTCAAGACTTCGCGCGAGGAGATGCTTCCGTGGGCCCGCTTCCTCCATGACGGCGGCTTCAACGTGCTGCTCCTCGACACCCGCGGCTGCGGCAGGAGCGGCGGCTCGATCGTGGGGTTGGGCGCGACGGAGCCGCGCGACATCTCGCTGGCGGTTGATGCCGCTCGCGATCAGTTCGGAACCACCAGGGTCGCGGTACTCGGGATCTCGCTCGGCGCGGGCGCGGCGATCCTGGCGGCGGCCGACGATCCGCGCATCAGCGCGGTGGTCGCCGACAGCGCCTGGACGGACCAGGATTTTCAGCTCTCGCGCCTGTCGTTCCTTTCCATTGGCCCGATCCGCGTTCCACTCCCGCCGTATGGCGTCGCGGCGGTGAACGTGCTCGTCGGCGCCGACGTCACGAAGGCGCGGCCGCTCGAGGCGATTGCCCGGATCTCACCTCGACCGGTCCTTCTCATCCACTCCGCGGACGACGGCAACGCGACTACTCCGGTCGACGGAGCGCGGAGGCTCTTCGCGGCTGCGGGAGAACCGAAGGAGCTCTGGATCGCGCCACGTGGCGGCCACGTCGGCGCGATCAACGGTTCGCCTGACGAGTATCGCGGGCGGGTGCTCGCGCTCCTTGGTTCCGCGTTCCGCTAGGTCACTCCGGCGTGCGGTTCGCTCCGAGTGCGGCGACGATTTCCTTGATGTGGCCGAGATGCTCGAACTCGTGCTCGAGGATCCGCCGCATGACCTTGCGCGTCGTCCACCGGCGTCCCATCACCACGTGATCGAGCGCCGTGTCCGCGGGCTCCATCACGGTGAAGCGCTGGAACGCCATGCGGTGGACCGCCTGCAACGTGTTGAACGGGTCGGCCGGCCACTTCTCCAGTCGCGACAGAAGATCGGCTTCGGTGACCATCACGTGCTCGAGCGCTTCGCGAACGCTCCACATCGTCTCGGTGGGCTTCCGCTCGAGCTCCTCGGGTGAGATCTCGCGGACCAGCGAGAGAAGCGCGGCGCGCGAGGCCTCGAACTGATGCAGGAAGTCGCGAAGCTCGTGCTCCTCCATGGGGCCGATGTCTTCGGGCACGATCCGATCGGCAGGCATGTCACGCACCTCGAAGGAGCTCGGGTCGAAGTCCTTCCAGTGGTCGATCGAGACCCCGCGTGCGTCGAGCAGCTCGAGGTACGCGCGAAAGGCTCGGCGCGCGTTCGCGATCGCCTCGTCGCGCGTCGTCCCTGAGGCGATGCATCCGCGCAGCACCGGGACGTGTGCGAGCCAGTAACTGCCGTCGCCCGTAACGTAAATGGCGGGTCGCTCTTTCAGGCTCTAACCCACACCTTCTGCCCGCAGTCCGAGCGGATCGTTCGCTCGGTGCCCTCGACCATCAGACGGATCGGTCGCCCTCGCTGCATATCGACGACCCGAACGTCGACACCCGGCTTGAGGCCCTGCGAATCGAGGTATTCGAGGAAGCCCGGCTCGTGCTCGAACTGGTCGGGGATGCGTTCGACGGTCGCCGTTCCGCCGGGCATCACGCGGTCGAGCGGCTTCGTCGGCCGCGGGGTCACACCGGGCATCGGGTTGCCGTGCGGGCACGTCTGCGGGTCGCCGAGCACGTTTTGGATGCGCTGCTCCATCTCGGGTGACATCGCGTGCTCGAGGCGCTCGGCTTCTTCATGGGTCTTCCACCATTCGAATCCCAGGACCTCGACGAGGAACCGCTCGGCCAGCCGATGGCGCCGGACGATCGAGTCGGCGTCACGCTGCCCTGTCTTGGTCAGATGCACTTCTTTACGGTCATCCAGAGCGACGAGTCCCTCACGCTCGAGCCGGTGGACCATCTCCGAGACCGCCGGAGCCGAGAATCCGAGGAACTCCGCGAGCCGGGCCGAAACAACGTGGCCGCTCTCGTCGGCGAGGGTATAGATCGCCTGGAGGTATTCCTCCACTGCCGTCGAAGCCATTGTTGACCCAATCCGTCGGAATTTGTTAGGTTGACCTAAGTTCGAGCTCGGGCTGAGCGAGGCTCTCCCGCGGCCGAGTATCGCATCAGGGGGTCGCATGTCAGCGGCGGATGTGTCAGCACTCGTCATCGCGATGCGTGAAGGCATCGAGATGGCGCTCGTCGTCGGGATCGTCCTCGCCTATCTCACTCACGTTGGCGCTCGTGCGGCTCAGCGTTGGGTATGGCTCGGTGCGGGGGCCGCCACTCTCGTAAGTCTTGGATTCCTCGGGATCCTGAATGCGCTTGACGCGGAGTTCGAGGGACAGACCGAGCAGCTCTTCGAGGGCGTGACCATGGTTCTCGCCGCGATCTTCCTTACCTGGATGATCTTCTGGATGTTGCGAAACGCGCGCCATCTCAAGGGCGAGCTTCAGCGTGCGGTGCAGGGCGTGCTCGACCGCGGTGGGATGGCATGGGGGATATTCCTTCTGGTCTTCTTCGCCGTCGTACGCGAAGGCGTTGAGCTCGCGCTCCTGCTCTTTGCCGCACCCGGCGAGGGAAAGCTCCTCGGAAGCGTCCTCGGCCTTGCGGTCGCGGTCGGCGTGGGGGTGCTCATCTACGCGTTCGGTAGGCGGATCGACCTGCGGACGTTCTTCAAGGTAACGACGATCATCCTGGTGCTCTTCGCCGCCGGGCTCATCGCGCACGCGGCCCACGAGTTCGCGGAGGCTGGCCTGCTCGCGGCGGTGGAAGGCCCGAAGCTCTGGACCACGCGGGGTGTCCTCCCGGACGATGCGGGGTTCGGGGCGATCCTGCGCGCTCTCGTCGGCTATCAAGATGAGCCCACGGTGATTGAGGTGGTGGCGTATCTCGGCTACTTCGTGGTCGTTTGGGTCCTATCGCGGACGCGAATGGCGACCGCTCCGATAACCGCAAAGGCTCCCCGAGCCGCTTAGCGCATCCCCCAGCCGATACACTCGCCTCTCCCGCACGTTACCCGCGATGAGAGAGGGATGAGTGTTCTCACGTCAAATCGGCATTGATCTCGGCACGGCCAATGTGATCGTGTACGTCCGCGGGAAGGGGATCGTCCTCACCGAGCCCTCGGTCGTGGCGCTCGCGAAGGAGGACGGCTCGAACCGGCCCCGGATCGTCGCGGTGGGCGAGGAGGCGCGACTCATGCTCGGCCGCACGCCGGGCACGATCACCGCGCTCCGTCCAATGCGCGACGGCGTGATCGCGGACTACGTGATCACCGAGTACATGCTGAGATATTTCATCAACAAGGTCTGTGGCCAGATCCGCATCTTCCAACCGCAGCTCATGATCTGCGTCCCGTCCGGCGTGACGAGCGTCGAGCGGCGCGCTGTGAAAGACGCCGCGGTGCGAGCGGGGGCGCGCGAGGCGCACCTCATCGAGGAGCCGCTCGCCGCAGCGATCGGCGCCAACATCCCGATCTCCGGTCCGTCCGGCAATCTCATCATCGACATCGGCGGCGGCACCGCCGAGATCGCGGTCATCTCGCTCGGCGGGATCGTCGTGTCGCGTAGCGTTCGCGCGGCAGGGAACAAGCTCGACGAAGCGATCGCGAACTTCGTCCGCAAGCGCTACAACCTGATGATCGGGGAGCGGACCGCGGAGGACGTGAAGATTCAGATCGGCACGGCCCTTCCCATGGATCCGGAGCTCACCATGGAGGTCCGCGGCCGAGATCTCATTGCCGGTCTACCCCGGACGATCACCATCGGTTCCAACGAGATCACCGAAGCGATGGATCCGGTCCTGCAGCAGATCATCGGTGCGGTGAAGGCTGTTCTCGAGGAAACGCCACCGGAGCTGGCATCCGACGTCATCGACAAGGGCATGGTCCTCTCGGGTGGCGGTGCGCTTCTGCGCAACATGGATAAGCTCCTGACGCAGGTCACCGGGGTCGCGTGCTATGTGGCCGAGAACCCGCTCTACTGCGTGGCCAAGGGCACGGGGCTCGCGCTCGAGCACCTCGACTTCTTCCGCAGAAGCCTCGTCGCAGTCCACTAGCGAGCGAGCCTTGACGCCGGCGCGCGTCGACATCCTCGGGGTTGGCTTCGACCGCGTCGACCTCGCCGCCGCGGCGGAACGGATCATCGAACGTCACGCCGCCGAACAACGGACCTTCGTCATCACCGCGAATCCCGAGTTCGTGATGCTCGCGCGTCGCGATGCCGAGCTCGGAACGATCGCACGGGCCGCCGATCTGGTTGTCGCCGACGGCACCGGGGTGCTCGTCGCATCGCGTGTTCTGCGCGATCCGTTGCCGGGGCGAGTGCCGGGCCGTCTGCTCGTGCCCGCGGTCCTGCAGCTGCTCAGCGGACCGGTCTTTCTGCTCGGTGCCGCGCCGGGGGTAGCCGAGCGCGCGGCAGCGACGCTCGAACGGCAGATCCCGTCGCTACGCGTCGCCGGGGCGTATGCCGGCTCGCCGATACCCGAAGACGACGCGTCCATTCGGGAACGGGTCCAGGCCGCCGGCGCGCGCGTCCTCCTGGTCGCGTACGGCATGCCCGCGCAGGAGCATTGGATCGCGCGGAACCTGCCGCTGCTCCCATCCGTTCGGACCGCGATCGGGGTCGGAGGCGTGTTCGATCAGCTGGCCGGGCGGGTGCGGGTTCCACCCCGCTTCATCCATGCGATCGGCCTCGAGTGGCTCTGGCGCCTCGCCTTCGAGCCGCGCCGGTGGCGCCGGCAGCGCGCGCTTCCGGTCTTCGCGGCGCTCGTCGCGCGGCAGCGCATCCTCGGCCGATGAAGCTCGTGCTGGCGCACGAGTACTTCGGCCCGCGCGGCGGCGCCGAACGAGTCGTCGAGACCCTGCATGCAATGTGGCCGGACGCGCCCGTCTACACGTTCTTCCACGATCGCCGCCGCTACGGGGACCTCCCGGGATGGACGCTTCGCACGAGCTATCTCCAGTGGTTGCTGCTCGGCGAGAGTCACCGCCTGCTCTTACCTCTCTATCCCAACGCGGCGCGCGCGCTGCACGTGCCGCCGGACACCGACGTCGCGCTCGTCTCGACGAGCGCGTTCATCAAGGGGATCAGCCTCTCCGATCGCACGGTGGCGGTCGCGTACTGCCACTCGCCGACGCGATACCTCTACGACTGGAGCGACCGTTATTTAGAGCAGGAAGTGCCCGCACCGCTCGTGCCGCTTGTGCGCGACCTGCTCGGACGTCTTCGCGAGGACGACCAGAAGGCGTCGCGGCGCCTCGACCGCTGGATGGCGAACTCGAACGCCGTGCGTGGGAGGATCGAGACGTACTACGGCATACCGGCGGAGACGATCGACGTCGTGCATCCGCCGGTCGACGTCGATTCGTTCTCGGCGAACGACGAGCGCGGTGACTTCTGGCTGTTCGTGGGACGGCTCTCGCCCTACAAGCGCGCCGACGTCGCCGTCCGTGCCTTCAACGACATCGGGATGCGCCTGCTGGTCGTCGGTGAAGGTCGCGAGCGCGGGGCTCTCGAGCGCATCGCGAGCGAGAACGTCGTTTTCGCCGGACGCGCCGACGATGCGACTCTCCGCTCGCTGCTCGCGTCGGCGCGCGGTCTCGTCTTCCCAGCCGAGGACGATTTCGGGATCGTGTGCGTCGAAGCTCTGGCCTCCGGCGCTCCCGTCGTGGCCCTCGCTGCCGGCGGCGTGTTCGACATCGTCCGCGACGGCGAGGAGGGCGTCCTGGTCGACGTCCCCGAGCCGCGCGCCTTCGCGGAAGGCGTCCTCCGCGCGGAGCGTGCCCGATTCAAACCGCAGGCGCTCCGCGATTCGGCGCGCCGCTTCGATGTGTCACTGTTTCGCGAGCGCGTCCGTTCCATCGTCGACGATGCCTACGCCAAAGGCAGGACGTGAATACCCGGGCAACGCGAATCACGCTGGCGGTGCTCGTGGTCGCGATCGCGTTCACGCTCGGCGCCATCGCGGCCAGTCGCGCGCTCTGGTACGAGTCGACCGACTTCTTCTGCATGTGGCAGGGTGCGCGACTCGTCGCGATCGGCGCGGACCCATACGACGAATCGGTGTGGCGGGAGGCGACCGGTGGTCTCTATCCGAATCCCGCGGGCGGCTTTACGCCGTCCTCATGCCCGGGCAGGTATGGCTATCCGCTCTGGACGGCGCTCGCGATGTGGCCATTTGGGGTCCAGCCCCTCCCGGCAGCGGCCGTTGCGTGGATGGGGGTGTCGCTGCTCGCCGTCGCGATCGGGTCGCTCGCGTCGTGGCGCGCGGTCGGAGGCGCGCGGAACGGGCTCTCGCTCTTTATCACGCTCGTGGTGACCGCCCAGCCACTCTGGCTCCTGATCGTCTATGGCCAGATCACCGGGATCATGTTGGGGCTCGTCGGGCTCGTCAGCCTCTTGCTCGCGCGAATGAAGGATGTGCCCGCGGGCATCGCCCTCGGTCTGCTCGTGCTCAAGCCGCAGATCGCGGGAGCGTTCGCTCCGCTCGTCTTCCTGCGTTCGGCCCGCGACCGGCCTCGCTTCGCGTTCGCGTCGCTTCTCACGGTCGGCACGCTGGCGCTCGTGACCCTTCTCCTCTCGCCGGCATGGCCGGCGGAGTGGCTAGCCGAGCTCGGCGGTCGCCGCCTCCGTGTCACCGGACTCCTGCCAACGGCGTGGGGTCTATCCGCCGATCTCTTCGGGACGCAGGCCATCGCGCCCTTGGTCATCGCTCTGGTGATTCTCGGCGCGGCGCTCGTCATCCGACGTATGCCTGGTCACCTGGAGTTCGCCGCCCTCGTGCTACCGCTTTCGCTCTTCGCGTCTCCCTACGCATGGAGCTACGACCATCTGGTCCTCGTCCTTCCATGGGCGCTGTGTGTCGCCACCGCGGCGCGCGCAACCGGCTCGGCGCGGCTGGCGCTGCTCCTCATGACCGCGGTCGTAGGCGGCGTCCTTCCGTGGTGTCTCTACGCGATCGCGTTTGCGCGCGGCCTCGAGACCCTGAATGCGGTGATCCCCGCGCTTACCGCGCTCCTGGTCGCCGCGGCCATCCGTCTCGATCGCGACAGTCCCGCGTGAAGAGACAGTGACGCGATACGGCGACGACTGCTCGATGTGTCACGATTCCGTCGAGCGTGAGTGAAGAGGCCCGCCGGGTCCGTGTGGACACCCACACCCACTGCGAGGCTTCGCCGGACAGCCGAACTCCGATCGCCGAGCAGGCTCGTGGAGTGCGGGCCGCGGGCATCGACGTCATCTGCGCCACCGACCACAACACCATCGATGGTGCCCTCCGACTGCGCGAGCTCGCCGACGGTTTTCGGGTCGTCATCGGCGAGGAGATCAGCTCGCGTGACGGTGAGATCATCGGACTCTTCCTGGAGCGGGCCGTTCCGCGCGACCTCGGCGGGGAAGAGACGATCGCGCGGATCCACGATCAGGGCGGGTTGGTCGTCGTCCCGCACCCCTTCAGCATTAACCGGCGTTACCACATGCGGCGCGGTTCGCTCGATCGCCTGCGCTCGCAGATCGACGCGCTCGAGGTCTTCAACGCGCGCGAAGCGATCTTCTTGAACAACCGCTCGGCCGCCGCGTACGCCCGGCAGCACAACATCGTCGGCACGGCCGGAAGCGATGCGCATCGCGCGTCCGAGATCGGCCGCGCGTTCGTCGAGATGCCCGACTTCGCGGGGCGCGGCGACTTCCTGGCTTCCCTCCGGCAGGGTGTCGCACACGGACGACTCTCCGGCGGCAGGGTCCACCTGTACACCCGGTACGACCGGTTTCGGAAGTGGCTGGGACGAAAGAGCGGTTGAAGCGATTGAGGGGGGCGTTGCCCCCCTCAGACCCCCCAGGGAGCTGGGAGCGGTCTGCTCCCTCAAACGCCCCGGGGGGATGGGGGGGCTCTGCCCCCCCATCGGCACATGTAGAGGACCCGACGATCGAGCGTCTCGCCGCGGCGGCGGAGCGCACCGACGAGCTCGCCGTCCGGCGCCAGCTTTTCGGTTGGCGGGAGCTCATTTCGACGGCGATCCCCATCGCGCTCATCGCGTTCTTCGCGCGGAACGTCGACTGGTCCGAAGCGTTCGCGAACTTGCGCCGAGCGGATCCCATGTTCGTCGTCGCCGCGCTCTTCGTCTACTACCTGTCGTTCCCCGTTCGCGCCATCCGGTGGGCGCGCCTGCTGCGCGAAGGCGGCGCCCGCGTGTTTGGACGCGACCTCCTCGAGATCCTCCTCTTGGGCTGGTTCGTGAACTGTCTGGTGCCCGCGAAGCTCGGCGACCTGTACCGCAGCTACCTGGTGAAGCGCCGCTTCGGCATATCGCTGTCGCGCACCGTTGGCGTGGTCGTCGCGGAGCGGCTGCTCGACCTCTTCGTGGTCTTCGGGCTCCTCATCGTGGACGGCTACGTGGCGTTCGGACGCACGATCCTGCCCGACCTCAACATCCTCTACATCACGGGCGGGGCGCTCGGCCTCCTCATCCTGCTCGGCCTGGTCGGACTCTACGCGGTCGGCCCGCGGCTCGGGCGGTTCTTTCCCGGGGAGGTCCGCCGCATCGGCCGGCTCTTCCGAGAAGGCGTGCTCCACAGCTTTCGCGCGCTGCCCGTCGCCGGGCCGATGACCCTTCTCGTCTGGTTCCTCGAGACGAGCCGCCTTCTGCTCGTGCTGCTCGCGCTCGGTCTCTATCTACCGCCGTCGCAGGTGATCTTCGTTGCCGTCGCATCCTCGCTTCTCACGACCGTCCCGCTCACTCCGGCCGGCTTCGGGTTCGTCGAGATCGCGATGGTCTACGTCCTCACCTCGGGATTCGGTCTTGCGCAGAACGATGCCGTCGCCGTGGCCGTTCTCGATCGGGCGGTCAGCGTCTTCTCGGTGATCGTGGTGGGCGGCGTGCTTTATTTGAGGACGAAGCGCACCGAACGAGTCGGTGCGGGTCCGTGAGCCGCGCGCTCGTCGTCCTCTCGCTCGGGCTTGTCGTGTTCCGCGTCCTCTCCGCGGCGTTCGTCGTGACCCAACCCGGTTTCACCGACGCCTACTACTACGTCGATGTCGCGCGGCGGCTGGCACACGGTCAGGGACTCACGGCCGACTTCATCTGGAACTTTCTCGAGGCGCCGCGCCTCGAAGCTCTACCGGTCCCGAGCCATCGCTTCTGGATGCCGCTCGCCACGGTGGTGCAGGCCGCCGGGATCGCGGCACTGGAGCCGCTGCTCGGCACGTTCCGGTCGGCGCAGGCCGCGATCATCGCGGTCGCGGCGTTCGTGCCCGCGGCGGCGTATGTGTCCGCGCGTTCCATCGGGGCGTCATCACGACCCGCGCTCGTCGCCGCGGCGCTTGCCGGGCTCGGTGGGTTCACGTTCGCGCCGGCGTGGGTGACATTGGACTCGTTCGCGATCGCTGCTCTGGTGGGAACGATGTTCTTCGTCGTCTTCGCGCGTGCGGCGCTGGGCGACGTCCGGGCAGGCGCGGTCGCCGGCGTGCTGGTCGGTCTCCTCTTCCTCGCGCGCGCCGAGGGAGCGCTCTTCGGCATCGCCTTGCTCGCGCTCGCACTACGCCCTTCGTCCCGCACATCTGGCATCGCGGGAAGCGCGGTCGCCCTGGCCGTCGGCCTTGCCTGGTTCGTGCGGGGACTCCTGCTCCCCGGTCCGGCGGCGATCGCGCTCGCGAAAGGCGTCTTCATCGTCCGGTACGAGGACTTCTTCGCACTGAACCCGAGCGGCAGCGCGGATCTGGCGACCTTGATCGGGGTTCGCGTGTCCGCGCTCTGGTCCGACCTCGTCGTGGCGCTGGCTGCTCTGCTCCTCTTTCTCGCCGTGCCGCTTTTCCTCGGCCTTCGTGCCGGCTGGCGCTTCCCGGCGGTGCGGGCGTTCGCCGCGCTCGCACTCCTTATCTATATCGCTGAAGCGCTGGTCTGGCCCCTCCACGCCACCCGGGGCTCGTACTTCCATTCCCTCGCGGCCTTCTACCCGTTCGCGATGGCGCTCGTAGCGCTCGGCGGTGAGACCTGGCTCGGTCGGCTCGAGCACATCCCTGGGCGGCTGGTGACGTACGGGACGCTCGGCGCCGTGGCGGTCCTCGCCGTGTTCGGCCTGGCGAATTGGGAGGCATCGTTCAACGAGCCGTACCGCGCGCGTGTTGCCGCCCTCTCGGCGATTCCGCCCGGGGCATTCCTCGCGATCGACGCGGCGGCCTGGCGGTGGATCTCGGATCGAAGCGTTCTTCAGACACCCGCCGACGGCCCGTTGACGGCGGCCTGCGTCGCCAGCGCATACGGCGCGCAATCTCTCGTCCTCGAGCCCACCCACTTCTCCGCCTACAAGGCGCTCTACGACGGAAGCGGGTCTCCCTGGTTCGGTTCGCGCGCGGAACACGATGGAGTAAAGGTCTATTCGCTCGTCGGGAGTCCCGGCTGCCAGACACCTGACGCCGAGATCATTCGCCGATGACCGCGTGGCGCATCGCACCTCTCTATCTCGCCGCCGCGGCGTTCGCGATCGCCGTCTCGCTTCCCGGCGGCGATCCGGACACGTACTGGCACCTCGCCTCGGGGAAGTGGATGGTCGAGCACGGTCAGCTTCTTCGGTCCGATGTGTTCTCGAGCACCGTGCACGGAGCGGCATACAGCGTCGGCGAATGGCTCGGCGAGCTCGCCATCTACGGCGCGTACGTTCTCGGCGGCTGGGCCGGGATCGCCGTGCTCCGCGCGACGCTGGTCGCGATCGGCGCGTTCTTCATCACGCAGGTTGCGCTTCGCGCGGCACCGGCACCGTTCGCGCTCGCGGTCACGGCGCTCGCGCTGGCTCTCTCCGAGATCACCTGGACCGATCGTCCGCAGCTCTTCACCTTCGCGCTCTTCCCGCTTCTGCTCGACCTCCTTGTCGTCGCGCGCGCCGGCAGAACGCGGCTGCTCGTCGCCGTGCCGCCGCTCGTCCTGGTCTGGACCAACCTGCACGGCGGCTACGCGCTCGGCCTCGCGCTCGTCGCGATTTTCGCGGCGGAAGCCGTCCTCACCCGCCGGAGCGGGGTTCCTTTCGCTGCGGCCGCGGTCCTCGCGCTCGTGGCGTCGTTCATCGATCCGGGGTCGCTCGGTCTCGGTGCAGCTGCGGCCCATGCGACCTCGCCGCCGCGGTTCATCGTCGAGGAGGCGCCGCCAGACGTGCTCCGACCGGCGGGCTTCGTGTTCGCAGTCTTCGGGCTGGCGACGCTCGGGCTGGCCCTCGCACGGGGAGGCACTCTGCTGGACGCGCTCCTGCTCGTACCGCTCTTCTGGCTGGGTCTCTCGGCGCAGCGTCACATGCCGTACTTCGCGCTCGCCGCGACACCGTTCATTGCCCAGGGTCTCTCCGAGCTTTGGTGGCGCTGGCGTCCCGCTTCGCGCTTCGCGTTGCCGCGCCCGGTCATCGTGGGCGTAGGTGCGGGCCTTGTGGCGATGGTCGCCGCGAGCGTGGCGACGGCGCCCTTCGCTCCGGATGAAACCCATTACCCCACCGCGGCGCGCGCGACGCTCTCGCGGACGACTGGGAACCTCCTCAACGAGTACGACTGGGGCGGCTATCTCATCTGGCGCGTCCCCGAGCGCCCGGTCTTCATCGACGGCCGGCTCTTCCTGTTCCTGCCCGACGTGTTGACGGAGTACGAGGAGATGGTCTTCGTGCGCCCGGGTTGGCGTGACCAGCTCGACCGTCACGCGATCGCGCAGGTGCTGCTTCGTCCCGATCGACCGCTCGTCACGGCGCTCCGCGATCTCGGATGGACGGTCGTCGTCGAAGACGCGACGGCTCTCTTGCTGCAGCGGCCGTCGCGGTGAGACCGGTTCTTGTCGTTCCGCTCATCCTCGCGGGACTTGCCGCATTCGCGGCCGCGCGCGCGCCCGTGTCGGACAGCGACTTCTTCTGGCATCTCGCCGTGGGTCGCGACATCGCCGCTCACGGCGTCCCGCGCGTCGACGTCTACTCGTGGACGGTCGCGGGACGGGCCGTCCTTCCGGATCAGTGGCTCGGCGAGCTGTTGTTGTATGGGGCGTACGCGATCGGCTCGTGGACCGGCACGATCGCGCTGCGTGCCCTGACGGTCGGCGCGGTCATCGGCATCGTCGTGTGGACCGCGCTCGCCGAGCGGCCGCGCCGCCCGTTCATCGCCGTGCTCGCGTCACTTCCCGCTATCGGGATCTCGCGCTTCGTGTGGACCGATCGTCCCGAGCTCTTCGGACTCCTCTGCTTCGCGATCCTCATCGCGCTGCTACGCGCGGCCCGTCGCGGCTCGCTCGTCGCGTTCGCGCTCTGCGTCCCGCTCGTCCTCCTGTGGGCGAACCTTCACGGTTCGTACGCGCTCGGCCTGGGCCTCGTGCTTGTCGTCGCGCTCGAGCGCGCTCTGGTCGACCCATCGCGCCGCGGCCCGTACGCCGCCGTCGCGGTCGGGGCCATCCTCGCTACGTTCGTCACTCCTGCGGGCCTCGCGACATGGACGTCCTCCGGCGGACACTTCCTCGCGCCGCCGCGATTCGTGCAGGAGGAGGGGACGCCGGACGTCGCGACGCTCCCGGGTCTCCTGTTCTCGGCCGCGCTTCTCGCGACCCTTACCACCGCCCTCCTCGCTCCGCGTACGCGGGGTCGTGAAGTCTTCTTCGAGGTCGCGATCTTGGTGCCGGTCGCCTTCGTCTCGTTGACCGCGACGCGCCATCTCGTGTTCTTCCCGATTGCCGCGGCTCCATTCCTCGCGGCATGGGGACCGGACGCGGTGCGCGAAGGGGTCGGAACTTTGAGAGAGGCGTGGGGCGATGCGTTCAAGACAGCGAGACGGACGAGGGGCCTCACGGCGCTGCGGGATTCAACCGTCCACGACACGGACCGAAGTGAGCGAATGCAGGTCGGCGGGACCCGCGAGCAGAGGAGACCGCTCGGCCGGCTCGTCGCGGAGCTAGTTGCGGCGGCAGCAGCGCTCGCGATTCTCATCGCCGGCATCGCGACAGCTCCCCGCGAGCCGGACCTCTCCGAGTTTCCCATCGCTGCTCTGCCCGAGCTACCGGCCGGTCCGGGCCTCTTGAACCGCTACGACTGGGGCGGATTCCTGATTTGGTACGCGCCTGCAACTCCGGTCTTCGTCGATGGAAGGCTCTTCCCGTACGTCGGGGAAGCGCTCGACGACTATCGCGCGGTGATCGGACTTCATCCCGATTGGCGGCAGGTGCTCGCCAGGCGCGGCATTCGCACCGTGCTCGTCGCTCCGTCCGACGCGATCGCTGTCCAGGGTGCGGCGCTCGGCTGGCCGATACTCGCGCGAACCCCCGAATGGGTGATGTTGCGAGTGCCCTGAGCGATACTTCGACCCACGAAAGAGTCCACTCGCGTTGTCCGTCAACCCGACGACCTCGACGCGCAATTTGACGCCATCGTCGACGCCTTGCGGCTCGAGGTGCGCAACTTGCGCCAGCAGGTCGAGAAGTACGCGCGCACATATCAGAAACACGCGGAAGACCGCAGGCGCCACACGACCAACGGCGAGCTCGACCCGGAAACGCAGCGCGATTACCGCCGTCTGAAGCAATTGCAGCTTGTGGTGCAGCACATCGAGTCGAGCGCCGCCTATCTCCTCGGTTCGGGCATCGATCCCTCGTCGGACAGCGACGACGTGTCGGTCGATGTCGCGCAGCGCGTCCTCGGTAGCCTCGAGGCCGAGCGGGAGCGGCTCTACCGCGACGTCCATGACGGACCGGCCCAGGTGCTCGCGAACGCGATCTTCGAGGTCGAGTACCTCGAACGCATCGCCGAGCGCGCTCCGGCTGAAGTACGTCAGACCCTCAAGACCGAGCTCGCCAACCTCAAGAGGCAATTCCGTGGCTCGCTCGATTCGGTGCGCGCCATGATCTACGACCTTCGGCCGCCTGAGCTCACCGAGCTCGGTCTCGCCGAGGCCATCCGCAACTACGCTTCGGAGTGGGAAACGCGGTGCGGCATCAAGGTCGCGAGCCAGCTCGATCTGAAAGACACGGGCCTCAGTCCGATGGAGGAGCTCGCGGTCTACCGGGTCATGCAGGAGGCGCTGCAGAACGTGCACAAGCACGCGCACGCGAGCGCGGTTGGCATGGCATGGTCGCGCGCGAACGAGAGCTGGGTGCTGCACGTGACCGACGACGGGATGGGCTTCGATCTGGTGAAGGCCGCCCGCCACAAGAAGTCGGTCGGACTTCTCTCCATGCGCGAGCGCGCCGAGCTCATCGGTGGCTCGCTCCAGATCCAGTCAACACCGGGTAAGGGAACGGCGGTCACGCTGCTCCTGCCCACCGAAAAGAAGCTTGAGCCGCTCCGCGCGCGCCGCAACGAGCGAGCTCACAAGGAGCAGGAATGAGCGACAGGCCCGAACGCGCTATCCGCGTCCTTCTCGCGGACGCGAGTCGCATCACCACCATGGGTATCCGGCAAGTCATCGAGAAAGAGTCGGATATGGAGATCGTCGGCGTCGCTTCCGATGGCGAAGAGGCCGTTGCGAAGACCAACGAGCTGGAGCCGGACGTGCTTGTCATCGAGGTGGATCTTCCGCGGCTCTCCGGCATCAAGGCGACCCAGCGGGTGCGACGGGAGCTCCCCGCGGTCGGCGTCGTCATCCTGACGGCGCAGGATCAGGAGCAGATCCTCTTCGAAGCCATCCGAGCCGGCGCCGCGGCCTACCTTCACAAGGACTGCGAGCCCGCCGAGCTCATCGACGCGATCCGCAAGGTGCGGGCAGGCCAATTCATCATCAACGAGAAGATCTTCAGCCGGCCGGCAGTGGCGTCCAAGGTTCTGGCTGAGTTCCGCGAGCTTTCCGTGTATGGTCCAGGGTCGACGCACGTCTTCGCTCCTCTTTCGCCCCGTGAGGTGCAGATTCTGGACAACATCGCTCAGGGCATGACCAACAAGGAGGTCGCCTACGCGCTGGCCATCTCCGAGCAGACGGTGAAGAATCACATGTCGAGCATCCTTCGCAAGCTGTCGGTGAATGACCGCACGCAGGCCGTTGTCTACGCGATCCGGCAAGGATGGATCAAGGGACCGGAGATCGGTAATTGACGATGGCACCCCCGAACGTTCTCGCGGATATCGCAACCGAGCAGCAGAAAGTCACGGCCGAGATCCGCGAGCTGGACCTCCTCATCGAGTCGACACAGACAGAGGTCAACCGCCTCAAGTCGCGCGAGGACCAGATGAAGGCGAAGGTCGAGGAGGTGCGGAGGAACCCGGGCAGCTTCCAACGCGAAGAGATCTTCGGTGCGACCGACGAGCACGCGGCGGCGATGGGGCGGCGGATGACCATGGAAGGGCAGTTGAACTCGCTCCAGTCCAAGCGCAAGCTCATCGACCGTAGCGCCCAGATCCTCGCGACGGCGCAGCGTCAGCTCGCCGAGTACAGTGCAGCTCCCCTGCCGCCCGACACCACGCCTCTGATCGACGAGAGCCGTTTGCTTCAGGCCGTCGTCGACACGCAGGAAGAGGAGCGCAAACGGATCGCGCGGCAGGTTCATGACGGCCCGGCGCAGGCGATGGCGAACGTCGTTCTCCAGTCGGAGATCAGCGAGCGCCTGTTCGAGGTCGATGCCAACAAGTCGCGCGGTGAGCTCGCGTCGCTCCGGCAGATGGTGAACAAGACGCTCCAGGAGCTGCGCGGATTCATCTTCGAGCTGCGGCCGATGATCCTCGACGATCTTGGGCTCGTCCCGACGCTCCGGCGCTACGTGCAGACGCTGATCGACAAGCACGGCGTGCGGATCGACTTCTCGAGCACCGGACGCGACCGTCGGCTCCCCTCGGACGACGAGGTCGCGATCTTCCGGCTGATCCAGGACTCGATCGTCGAACGCATCGACAAGGCGCAGGCGAAGGACATCGTGCTCGGGCTTCAATGGAAGGAAGACACGCTCGACGTCCTGCTCCAAAGTGACGGCAAGGAGCTTCCCCCCGACGGCGAGCTCCAGTCCGGCATCCGGCGGAGCGAGCGTCTCGAGCTCCTCCACGGTGAGTCGACGCACGAGGCGCGCGCCGACGGCAATGTCGTGCTCAAGGTGAAGATCCCGATCCGGAGCGCACCTCAGCTCGTCACGTGAGCCCATCGGAGCTCACGACGGATCAGGTCGCCGTGTACCTCGCGGCGACGAGTGAGCTCATCGATGGCGAGCTCGAGGCACTTGGCGACGACAGCGCCTGGCACTTCGATCCCAATGAGTGGTGCGCCAACCAGGTCGTCGGTCATCTCGTGGAGGCGGAGAAGCGCGGCTTTGCCGGCCGGATCCGGGAGATCCTGGCGGGCACAAAGAAGACGAGCGCGTGGGACCAGGTCGCGGTCGCTCGGGAGCGCAACGACTGCGCGCGGATGGGCCAGAGCCTCTGGATGGAGTTCATGGGCGTCCGGAACGACAGCCTCAGGCTCGTGCGCTCCCTCGCGCCGGGCGATCTCGGCAAGGGAATCGAGCACCCGAAAGCCGGGCACCTCACCGTCCGCGACCTGCTCCACGAATGGATCCATCACGACCGCAACCACACGCGCCAGCTGTTGCAGATCGCCCAGGAGCGCGTCTGGCCGCACATGGGCAACTCGCAGAAGTTCAAGGGGGAGTAGTCCCGCTACCCCCATTTCCAGCGGGTCCTGTCACGGCTCCACGG
>DASYUY010000015.1:0-18189 GCA_036000705.1 Candidatus Limnocylindria bacterium
CGAGTACGCATCTTTCATCACGAACTCCCGCACGCGGAGCAGGCCCGCACGCGGCCGCGCCTCATCGCGCCCTTTCGACTGGAAGTGGTAGACCATCACGGGCAGCTGGCGGTATGACAGGATCTCCGCCGAAGCGTGCGCGTGCACGGCTTCTTCGTGCGTGTAGCTGACCATGAATTCGCGTCCGTTGTGGTCCTTGGTCCGGAACGTGATCGGCTCGAGCGCCTCCCATCGGCCGGTGGTCTTCCACAGGTCACTGGGAGTGAGGACCGGCATCTCTATCTCCTGGCAGCCGATGCGGTCCATCTCCTCGCGGATGATCTGCTCGATCTTCTTCGCGACCCGGAACCCGAGCGGCAGCCAGGTGTAGAGGCCCGCGGCGAGCGGGCGCGCGATCGCCGCCCGCAACACGAGACGGTGGCCGGGCGTCTGCGCGTCCGCAGGCGCCTCGCGCAACGTGCGTCCGAAGAGCGTCGACTGTCTCATGGAGTCAACTCCGAGGGTCGTATTTGGGCCGCGCATGTGGGTGCCGGCGCCCCAGCGACGCCGGCTAGCGCGGGATTCGGTACGCGGACCCTCGCGAACGCATCGCGCGAATACTAACCGGCCCCTGCGATCAGATGTGCTCGAGGAGCTCCCATACCCGGGCCTGCACGCGGTCCGACGCCTTGATGCGCGGCGTCCAGCGGCGCGCGACGACGACGTCCTGGTCGCGCCAGCGCTCGGCGAGCGTCGCGAGCATCGCCACCGCGGGCGCCCGCTCCCGCTCGTACCACTGCGCGATCTCGGTCCTGGCTCGCGCGAGCCGGCGCTGGAAGCGCTCGACCCGTACGTGCAGCTCGTCGTCGGGGAAGCGCTGACGATCCATCTCGATGCCCGCGACGAAGCTCACGTCGATGAGGTCGGCGTCGCGGAAGTCGTTGCCGTGGAACTCGTTGCGGCGGCGCGGCGGATCCATCCGCTTCAGCTCCGCGGCGGGCGGCGCGCCGTGGAAGGTCACGGCATCGAGGGGGCCGGCGAAGCGGCAGCCGACGAACTCCGCGGCCTCGGCGTGACAGCCGTCGATCCGCGCGTCGTCGAACGTGCAGCGCTCGAAGCGCGATTGGCCGAGACGCGCGCGGCGCATGTCGCAGCCGTCGAAGCGGGAGTCGCGGAAGACGCTGCGCGGCAGGGCGACGAGCAGCGCGGCGAGGCGCGGATCGAGGAGCTTGAGGCCGCGGAAGTCGCAGCGGTCGAAGAGACAGCCGCCGAGGGAGAACCGGTCGAAGCGTGCGCGGCGGAAATCGACCGCGGCGATCGTCGCGCGGTGCAGCGCGACGACGCGCTCGTCTTCGGGCTGCTTAGGTTCGCTGTCCGGCGGGGACACTGCGGCCGGGCGTGAGCTGACCCTCGTGCGTCAGCTTCGGCGCCTTGTCGGAGTACGGCTCCTTGCCATTCTCGATGAGGATCTTGTCGATCTCGGCGAGCAGCGCGTCCATGAGCTTGTCCTCGGCGTAGACGCCGACGACCTTGCCCTTGCGGAACAGCGCGCCCTTCCCCACCCCGCCGGCGATCCCGACGTCCGCGTCCTTCGCCTCGCCGGGTCCGTTTACCTCGCAGCCCATGACCGCGACCTTCATCGGCGTCGGCAGCGCGCGGAGCCGCTCCTCGGCGACCTTCGCGAGTGGGATGAGGTCGATGTCCGCACGGCCGCACGACGGGCACGCGACGAGCGTGAGTCCCTGGTCACGCAGGCCGAGCGATTTCAGGATGTCGAACCCGGCCGTGACCTCCATGACGGGGTCTTCCGACAGTGAGACACGGATCGTGTCGCCGATGCCCTCGTACAGCAGGACGCTCATGCCCGCCGTGGAGCGGATCGAGCCGGACACCAGCGTCCCCGCCTCGGTCACGCCAAGGTGGAGTGGATACGGCACGAGCTTCGCGAGCCTCCGGTACGCGGCGACCATGACCGGCACTTCGAAGGCCTTCACGCTGATGACGATGTCGTCGAAGTCGAGGTCCTCGAGGATCTTGATCTCGCTCATCGCGAGGTCGACCATGCGCTGTGCCTCGTCGCGCACGTCACCGGGCTGGCGGTCGCCGATCGACCCATGGTTCACACCGATGCGGATCGGCGTTCCCTGCACCTTGGCGCGCTTCACCACCTCGCGCACGCCGTCCTTGTTGTGGATGTTGCCCGGGTTGAGGCGCAGCTTGTGGACCTTCGCATCGAGCGCCATGAGCGCGAGCTTGTAGTCGAAATGGATGTCCGCGACCACGGGGAGGATGCTGCGGCGCACGATCTCCTTCAGCGCCTCACCCGCGCGCTTGTCCGGCACGGCGACGCGCGCGATCTCGCAGCCGGCCGCCTGGAGCTGCTCGATCTGGCGGATCGTCGCGTCGACGTCGTGGGTCAGCGTCGTGCACATCGACTGCACCGAGACCGGCGCGCCGTCGCCGATCGCCGTCCCGCCGACCCAGACGCGCTTCGACTGACGCCTTGGCCGGGGGCCGACCCGGTCCTCCGGCAGGTTGAGGTCAACGTTCATCGGTGTGCTCACAGCCTCAAGTGTACGTTCGTACATCTCGCGCCAGGCGCGCATATGTGAGATGGACGACGCGCGTGAGGCGCACAATCCTCGGGCATGGCCAAGCCTCGCGGGACCAAGCTGCGCACGTTCATCGTTTCCGGAATAGGGCCGAGCGCGATCCCGAGCCGGGCCCGACCGCATAAGCCGCCGGCGAAGGTGATCTCCGCGCGCAAGGCGGCCGCGATGAAGATCGGCGGCGGCAAGATCCCACCCAAGGTGCGCAAGCGCCTCGAGAAGGAGCCGCTGCCCGCGCGCGTGCACCCCACCGACCGACGCGAGAAAGAGAAGCTCGGACCGACGCGCGGCCGTCGCCTCGCGCCAACAACCCTGAGCCGGATCCCGGCACGCGCCGCGACAAGGAAGCGCGGTTAGCCCCGCGCCACTGGCGGCTGCACGCGTCGCCCGTCAATCTGCTCGCGTGAGAGGCGTGGAACCCGGCGATACGATCGTGTGGCGCTCGGTCGACGCTGAGAAACGGATCGTCCAGACCGCATTGCCATGGAGCGTCGTGCAGCACGACGCGCGGCACATCGTTTTATTCATGGCGCCCGGGACTGCGTGGAAGGTGCGCACGGGTCGATATGGCGGACCACGCGATCGCATGCTCCTCGAGTGGGATGGCGGCTACGGGGAGCGCATTTGGACGGGCACGAACGCGCTCATGTTCCACCGCTTCGGCGACGCGCACTCGTTCTGGCTCGCGCGCGACGACGAGACGTCGCGTTTGGCGTGGTGGTACATCAATCTTGAGGAGCCGTGGCACGAGACCGCGATCGGGTTCGACTCGCGCGACAACATCCTCGACCTCTGGTCCGGTCCGGACGGTGCATGGCACTGGAAGGACGAGGACGAGCTCGCGTGGGCGATCGCGGAAGGCTGGGTCGCGCCCGAGCGTGAAGCTCAGCTGCGCGCGGAGGGTGAGCGCGCGCTCGAGCGCTTCACGCGGCGCGATCCGCCTCTTGATCGGGATTGGCTCGGCTTCCGGCCCGATCCGCGCTGGTCCGCTCCGGTTCTCCCGAATTATTGGCGCGAGCTGGAGCCGAGCGGCCTCGCTCGTTCCGAGAAGTAGGCTAGATCGGGAACCACCGACCGCGACAGGATGTACCGACCGCATGCGGCGCCTGCTTGCGGTGTTGGTCACGACGGCGGCGATCGCGTGCACCACGAGCGCTCGACCTGGCGCGACGCCGCGCGACCCACCAAACCCGGCCGACGAACGATGCGCACGGGACACGTTCGTGGCACTCGTGACCGCGGTGAACAAGGGGAACCGGGGCGTGCTCACATCCCTGGTCAGCGGCGAGTTCATGTCGCTCACCCTGTGGGGATCGACGACCTACGAGCGGCGCGACGCCGTCGAACGGCTGCTGACGATCAGCGGCTCGAAGGAGCAGTGGGAGATCCGTCACTTCGATGTCAACGGTCGCGGCTCACGTGGCGGCGTCGACTTCGGTGTGGTCATCCGTCGCACCGGACCAGGTGTGCCCGAGCCTTTCAGAGATTGGGCGGGCAAGGGTGTCCTGGGCTGTCCGGCCGGAGGCGTGATGATCTTCGGACTCAGCGGCGACTGAGCCTAGGCGCTAGCCCCCGTATAGCTCCGAAGCCCTCTACGCCAGAGTGCGCTGGCGACCGCGACCGCGACGACCGTGCCCGCGCCAAGGAGCGCGACGCCGATCCCGTCCATCCGCCCGGCGATCGCGTTCGCCGGAGCCGTGACCGCGATGCCGATGGGCACGATCGTGCTCAGCGACACTCGCAGCCACAGCGGGTAGAGGTCGACCGGAAAGCGCCCCGCCTCGGTGAACGCCCAGAAGATCGCGAGCAGGTTCTCGACGCGCACGAACCAGAACGACAGCGTGACCAGCCCGAGGAGCAGCGAATACACGAGCATCACACCGAAGAACAGCGACAACGCGAAGAGCACCGCGTCCACGACGCCGACCTGCGCGCCGAGCTGCAAAAGCCCGACGATGACGACGACCAGGCCCAGGACGAGGTCCGCCGCGCGCACGACCCGCAGGTGCCGCGTGCTGACAAGGAACTGCACGTTCACGGGCTTGAGCAGGTGGAAGTCGAGCGTGCCGACGCGCACGTGTTCCATGAGCCGCTCGAACGACGGCGAGAACACGAGGTTCACCCCACCCTGGATGAGGTAATAGACACCGAGCAGCACGATCATCTGCGCCAGCGTCCAGCCGTTGATCGTCGTGGTGTGTCCGAACATGATCAGCACCGCGCCGACGCTCGTCCCGATGACCAGGAACATCTCGAAGATGCTCAGGTAGAAATTGCCGCGGTACTCCATCTCGAACTGGAACTCCGTCGAGGCGAAGGCGCGGAACATGCGTAGGTAGCGGATCACGCGCCCACCGCGCTGTACTCGCGCAGACCGACACGCCATGCGAAGCGGAACGCGAGGATCGCCAGACCCAGCCAGACCGCCTGCCCGACCAGGTACAGCAGGCCGCGCTCGAGCGTGACGCCGCCGCGCAGGATCTCCGCGGGAATGGCGAGGACGTACGCGAACGGCAACGCGTACGAGATCACCTGCAGCGCGGTCGGCATCAGTGACAGCGGCGCGATCTGTCCCGCGAAGATGAACGAGGTCCGCTGGAGCAGCGTGTTCACGGTATTGATGCGCTGCAGCCAGAAGGTCGCCGTGGCGACGACCCAGCCGATCATGAAGCTGAGCGCGGCGGCCAGGATGATGCTCGGCACGAAGAGCGCGAGGTGCCACCACTCCCCGGTCCAGCGCACCTGGAACGTCAGCGCGATGACGAGGCAGACCACCAGAAGCGGGAGAAAGGTCGTCATCTTGAAGATGAGGTTCTCCACGACCGCGTAGTGCAGCGGGTGGAGCGGCCGGAGCAGCTTCGGGGACAGGCGACCCTGCCGGACCTCGAACTCGAACTCGAACGAGTTCCACGCGGTCGTGAGATGGCCGACGATCGTGAGGGCGATGTAGTACGCGGCGAAGTCGCTCGTCGTGTAGCCGCCGACGTTGCCGCCCTGCGCCGTCGCCACCGCGGTCCACGCCGCCAGGAAGATCACCGGACGGATGATCGAGAAGAGCATCCACAGCACCGCCTGGATGCGGTACTGCGCCGCCGCCTGGATCTGCGCGACGAGGAGCTGCCGGTAGATCCGGATCACGCCGTCAGCTCCGCGAGCGGGCGCTCGGACGCGAAGACCTTGTCGATGACCTCCTCGATCGGCGGGTCCTCGACACTGATGTCCGCGAGCTGATCGCCGAGCTCACGCACCAGGCGCGCGGTGCGCTCCGCGGCCTGCGCGCGCGGCACGTGGATCGTCGCGTGGTTCTCGTCGCTCGAGACGACCTCGCCGAACGTCGAGAGGTCACCGACGGCGCCGCGCATCGTCACGCCGATGCGCTTGTACGGCGCCATGCGCTCGGCGAGGTCGGCGAGCGCGCCGTCGTAGAGGAGCACGCCGTGGTGGATCACGATCACGCGGCGGCAGAGTGCGACGACGTCGTCCATGTAGTGGCTCGTGAGCAGGATCGTCGCGCCGCTGCGCTGGTTGTACTCCGCGACGAAGCGGCGGATACGGCCCTGCATGGAGATGTCAAGGCCCAGCGTCGGCTCGTCGAGGAACGCGACGCCCGGTGAATGGAGCAGACCCGCGGCGAACTCGACCTTCATGCGCTCGCCGAGCGAGAGTCCGCGCACCGGCTTGTGCAGCAACGGCTCGAGCTCGAGCAGCACGGTGAGCTCGTCGAGCGTGCGTTTGTACTGACCATCCGGGATCGCGTAGATCTCCTTGAGCACCAGGAACGAATCGGCGGCGGGAATGTCCCAGACGAGCTGCGAGCGATTGCCCATCAGCAGCGTCATGCGGTGCAGGAAGCTGCCCTCGCGGCGCCAGGGCACGTGTCCCAGCACCGTGGCTTCGCCGCCCGTTGGGTAGAGCAGGCCGGACAGCATTTTCAGGGTCGTGGTCTTCCCGGCTCCGTTCGGTCCGAGGAAGCCGACGACCTCACCCGGATCGATGTGGAAAGTGATCCCGTCCACCGCGAGCACCTCGCGGTAGCGGCGCTTGACGAACGAGCGGAACGTGGCGGCCAGACCGGTCTCGCGCTCGGTGACGCGATAGACCTTGCGCAGCGCGCGCACGTCCACGACGGGCGCATCCATGGGGCTCACAGCCTACACGCCGATCCGTCGGACGAATGAGGACTGCGCGACAGTTCGCCTAGTCGAGAAGACGTTCGCGGATGCGCAGGACGTCGGCCGACGAGAGCCCGGCCCGCATGAGGTAGGCCTCCGCGCCGCCGTGCCGCGCCGCGAGGTGCGCGAGGACGACGCCGATGGAGTCAGCCCGTGCGTCGAAGCTGAACGCGAGTCGGTCTCGCTCCGCGTCCGACGTCGCCTTCGCGATCGCCGCTTCGTATTCCGGCCGCAGCGCGTGGTGGCTGAGCGAGTAGTCCTCGGCGATGGTGTCGTCGCTCACGCCGACGAGCGCGAGCAGCAGCGCCACGGCGAGTCCGGTCCGATCCTTGCCTGCGACGCAGTGGACGACGACACCACCCTCGGGCGCACCCGCGAACGCCCGCGCCATCGCCACCATCGCGCCCGCGCGGCGATCGATCACGGCGGAGTCGTACTCTCCGCGCGTAGCCACCGACGCGAACTCGCGCCACACGGCCTCGTCCTGCTGCGGCACCAGTCGATACGTGACCGCGGCATCCGCCGCGAATGGATTGGGGTAGCTGGCGGCCTCGGCCTCCCCGCGGAGATCGATGACCGTGCGGATCCCGTGCGCGAGGACGGCAGCGCGTCCCGCATCGGTGAGCCGCGCGAGCGAGTCGGACCGGACGAGCGCACCGCCACGGACGCGTCGCGCTCCGGCGGAAAGGCCGCCGAGGTCGCGTGAGTTGACGCAAGCGTCCCAGCGGAGCGTGCGGTCGCTATCCACCGACGACCCGGCGGATATCGGCGATGCTCACGACGACGAGGAGCGCGAGCAGCAGTACGAAGCCGACCGCGTGCACCGCGGCCTCGGCCTGCGGCGAGAGGCGCACGCGGAAGATGCCGCGCAGGAGCACGAAGAAGAGGCGTCCGCCGTCCAGACCCGGGAACGGGACGATGTTCAGCACCGCGAGGTTCACCGACAGCACGCCGACGAGCTTGAGGAAGTTCGGAAGGCCGTACTGCGCGACCTGGCCGGTGATCCGGAAGATCTCGATCGGCCCGCCGACGGTGGGTCCGCCGGTCGGAGTGCGTGGTGCGAGGAGTTGACCGGGGAGCTCGGCGATCTGGACCACCACCTGGCCGGATAGGGATACGGCTTCGCGGAACGCATCGGGCAGCGCGAGCGCCTTCGTGCCCTGGACCTCCTCCAGACCGATGCCCAGCGGCCCCTCGCCCTCGGGCGGCTCCGCGCGCGGCACGGCGTTGATCGGCGGGAGCGCACGTCCGTCGCGCTCGATCTCGAGGGTCACCTCTCGATCGGGGTGCAGCCTCGCCTGGGTCGTCACGTAGCTGACGAGCTCGTTGGCGCGCGTGATCTGGCGCCCGTCGATGGCGCGGACGATGTCGCCGACCCGGATGCCCGCCTTGAGCGCCGGAGAGTCGGGGGCGACCGAGCGCACGCGCACGTCGCCCGTCGAGGCCATCGTCCCGCTCGCGAACGCGATCGTGAGCACCACGAGCGCGAGGACCATGTTCATCGTCACGCCCGCGGCGAGCACGATCGCCTGCGACCACCACGGCTTCGAGGTGAACGAGCCGGGATCGCCCTCGCCCGCCTGATGGAGCGTGAAGTCGTCCTGCCCGAGGATGCGCACGAATCCACCGAAGGGGATCGCGTTGATGCTGTAGTCGATGGCGGCGTGGCGGATCGCCGCGACGCGGGGCGGGAAGCCGAACGCGAACTCGAGCACCTTCATTCCGAGGAGCCGCGCGGTCAGGTAGTGACCGAACTCGTGCACCGCGATGATCGCGGTGAACGTCAGCAGGAACAGGATGAGCGTCGGAAGGAAATCCATTTCGCTACGCGAGCGCCGGCGCGGCCTCGAGCGCGGTGCGCACCGCGCGATCGACCCCGAGGATCTCACCGAGATCCGGTGACGCGGGGGCGCGCTGCGCCGAACCCAGGGACGCCCCGCGCCGAAGGTGGGACGCGATCTCGTCGAAGCGGATCTCGCCGCGCAGGAAGCGCGCGACCGCGATCTCGTCCGCGGCCGACAGCCCGATCATCGCCGCAAGGTCGCCGGAGCGTGCCGTGTCGAGCACCGCCACAAGGCACGGGTAACGCCGATCGTCCGGCGGGCCCTCGAAGCGCAGGGCGCGGACGCGCGACCAGTCCAGGCGCGCCGCGGGCGACGGCGCGCGGTCCCAGAGGAGCGCGTACTGGATGGGCAGGCGCATGTCCGGCTCCGCGAGCTGCGCCTTCACGCTGCCGTCGGCGAATTCGACCAGCGCGTGGACGACGCTCTCAGGATGCACGACGATGTCGATGCGCTCGTAGGGGATGCCGTAGAGCCAGTGAGTCTCGACGACCTCGTAGCCCTTGTTCGCCAGGGTCGCCGAGTCGACGGTCACCTTCGGTCCCATCTTCCACGTCGGATGCCGCAGAGCCTCGTCGGCCGTGACGGACGCGAGCTCGCCGAGGGGTCGTTCGCGGAAGGGACCGCCCGACGCCGTGACCGCGACACGTGCGACATCGTCGAGCCGTTCGCCGACGAGGCACTGCCACAGCGCGCAGTGCTCGCTGTCGACCGGACGGAGGCGGTCCCCCGCCCCACCGGCGAGCGGCGCGACGAGATGCCCGCCGGTGACGAGAACCTCCTTGTTCGCGAGCGCGACGCGCTTGCCGGCGCGCAGAGCGGCGAGCGTGGGCGCAAGGCCCGCGATGCCCGGCGTCGCGACGAGCACGAGGTCCACATCCGCGCGCGTGGCGAGGTCGCACAGCGCGTCGTCGCCGTCGCGTTCCTGCAAGACGACCGCGCCAGCGCCGGTCTCGGTCGCGAGCGCGGCGAGCGCCGGCGCGTTGCGGGCCGATGCGAGCGCCGTGACGCGCAGCCGGTCGCGATGCGACCGTACGACGTCGAGCGCCTGACGGCCGATCGAGCCGGTCGCACCGAGGATCGCCAGTCGTGTCACCACCTGACCATCATCCCACCCGCGCTCCGTGCGATCAGGTGTACGCGCCGCGCGCCAGCCAGAGCACGAATGCGACCGCGGGTGCGACGAAGATGAGACTGTCGATCCGGTCGAGGACCCCGCCGTGCCCCGGCAACAGCGTTCCCGAATCTTTCGCGCCGGCGACCCGTTTGATCGCGGACTCGAGCAGATCGCTCGCGAATCCGACGGGTCCCACGAGCAGGGCCAGCAGCAACGTGGGCCCCGTCTTGATGCCCGCGGACGCCGCGATGATCAGGACGACGACCGCGGCGGCGGCGAAGCCCGCCAGCGTGCCCTCCCACGTCTTGCCCGGGCTGATGAGTGGCGCGATCTTGCGGCGCCCGACGCGCGCACCGACGAGGTACGCGCCGACGTCGGCGGCCCACGTCGGCACGAGCGCGAGCAGCAGCCACACCGGGAGCGGCCTCAGCCAGCCTCGTGTTGCGGCGTCGTCCGCGCTCCACAGCTCGATCAGGTAGCCGAAGAAGAAGCCGAGATAGAGCGCTCCCCCGAGCGTGAAGACCGCGCCCAGGACGGCGGGGAGCGGGCGGCCACGTAGCGCTTGTTCCACGAATACCGCGATGGCCACGGCGCCGAACGCGGCGATGGCGAGGAGCGTCCACACCGTGAGCTCGCTCGGCGACCCGGCACCGTACAGGTGCGCGACGATGAAGAGAACGACGAAGACGACGCCCACGAGCCACGGCTGGTACGGCCGGTAGCGGAAGAGCGCGCGGAGCTCGAGGTAGCCGAGCACGGCGAGGATCGCGACGAGCACGGCGAACGTGGGCGAGGGTGCGAACAGGGCCGCGAGCACGACGACGCCGTAGACGATCGCGGTGACGGTGCGGCGCTCGAGATCGGCGATGCGCACGGCGCGAACGCTAGCGCCCAAAGCGGCGTTCACGTTTCGCGTATGAGCCGAGGGCGTCGTCGAGATCGCGTACCGCGAAGTCCGGCCACAGCACCGGCGTTGCCCACATCTCGGCGTACGCGACCGCCCACAGCAGGAAGTTCGAGACGCGCAGCTCGCCGCCGGTGCGGATCAGCAGGTCCGGGTCAGGATGTGCCGGCGCGTAGAGCCGCGAGGCGATGGCCGCCTCGTCGACCTGGTCGGGCGCCAGTCCGTCGCCGACGATGCGCTTCACGGCATCGACGATCTCGGCGCGCCCTCCGTAGTTGAATGCGAGGGTCATCACGCCGTGCGCACATTTGGACGTCGCCTCGACGGCGCCCGCGATAGAGCGCTGCAGCGCGGGCGACAGCTCGCCCAGGCGGCCGATGACCTCGAGGCGCACGTCGTCGCGAACGAGCGACTCCGTCTCGCGGCGGATCGTCTCGTCGAGAAGCGCCATGAGGCCGCGCACCTCGTCCTCGTCGCGCGACCAGTTCTCGGTGGAGAACGAGTACAGCGTCAGGTACTCGACTCCGCGCTCGCGCGCGGCGCGCAGGGTCTTGCGGATCGTCTCGACGCCCGCCCGGTGTCCGGCGAGGGCCGGCAGGCGACGCTGGCGCGCCCAGCGGCGATTGCCGTCCATGACGATGGCGACGTGTCGCGGTACGGCGCTCATGCGCTCGCTAAACGGCGAGGATCTCTTTCTCTTTGGCGGCGCCGATCTCGTCAGCGAGCAGGATGTAGCGGTCGGTCAGCCTTTGCAGCTGAACCTCGGCACGCTTCACCTCGTCGGTCGTGACCCCCGAGCTCTTCTCCTTCGCGCGCATCTCGTCGTGCGCGTGGCGACGGAGCGTGCGGATCTCGACGCGGCCTTCCTCGATCTTCTTGTGCAGCTGCTTGACCATGTCCTTCCGTCGTTCCTCCGTGAGGGCCGGGATGTTCAGACGGATGACCGTGCCGTCGGTGTTCGGCGCGAGCCCGAGGTCGGAGGACTGGATCGCCTTCTCGATCGACTTGATGAGATTGCGGTCGTACGGCTGGATCACGATGAGCCGCGGCTCGGGGGCGCCGATCTGCGCGAGCTGCAGCAGCGGCGTCGGGGTCCCGTAGGCCTCGACCTCGAGCTGCTCCACCAGCGCCGGCGCCGCTCGCCCAGTACGTACCGTGGCGACGTCGTGCTTCAGCGCGTCGACCGCCTTCTTGAAGCGCGCTTCGGTCTGTGCGAGGACATCTTCCAGCGCCATCAGCTGTGCACGAGCGTGCCGACGTGTTCGCCCTTGGCCGCCCGCACCATCGCGTCCTTGTGTGAGATGTCGAAGATGATCAGCGGGATGTCGCGGTCCTCCGCGAGCGCCGCAGCGGTCGCGTCCATCACGCCGAGTCGCTTGTCGAGTAGGTCGCGGTGCGTGAGCTCGTCGATCTTCTTCGCGTCCTTCGTGGTCCGCGGATCCGCGTCATAGACGCCGTCGACCTGGTTCTTTCCCATCAGGATGACGTCGGCCCCGATCTCCGCCGCCCGGAGGGTCGCCGCCGTGTCGCTGGTGAAGAACGGATTGCCCGTTCCCGCGGCGAAGATGACCACACGGCCCTTCTCCAGGTGCCGGATCGCCTTGCGGCGGATGTACGGCTCGGCGACGTCCTGGATCGTGATCGCCGACTGGACGCGCGTCGCGACGTCGAGCTGCTCGAGAGCGGACTGCAGCGCGAGCGCGTTGATCACCATCGCCAGCATCCCCATGTAATCGGCCGTCGCGCGGTCGATGCCGTGCTCGGCCACGGCCGCGCCGCGCATGAAGTTGCCGCCACCGATGACGATCGCCACCTCCGCCGGGAGCTCGTGGACCTTGCGGATCTCCTCGGCGAGGTAGCGGACGTACTGCGGCGAGATGCCGAACTTGCGCTCGCCGAGAAGCGCTTCGCCGGAAAGCTTGAGCAGCACCCGGCTGTATTTGGCCGCGCCGCCCTGCGTCATCCGGGGGAGTCTAGGACCCGCCGAGCTCGAAGCGCTGGATGCGTCGTACGTGGACGTTCTCCTTGGTCGACGCGGCAATGTCCGTGACGAGATCCTTGATCGTCTTCGAGCTGTCGCGGATGTACGGCTGGGCGAGCAGCTCGTCCACGTTCCTCGGCTCCATCGCGGCGACCTGCATCGCGATCTCCTGCGCGAGCTTCTGGAAGTCCTCGCCACGTGCGACGAAGTCCGTCTCGCTCGCAAGCTCGACGAGCGCGCCGACGCGCTTGTTCGAGTGGATGTACGAGGCGATGACGCCCTCTTTCGCCTCGCGCTCGGACTTCTTCGCGACGGACTGGATGCCGCGCTCCTTGAGCAGGCCGAGCGCCTTCGTGTAGTCGCCGCCCGTTTCCTCGAGGGCACGCTTGCAGTCCATCACGCCCGCGCCGCTCTCGGCGCGGAGACGCTGGACGTCTTTGGGATCGATCTTGGTCATGGCCATCTAGCTCTCCTGGGTCGTCTTCGCGTCGGGGCTTGCTTCGGTCTCCGCTTCCGCGGCGACTTCCTCTTCGTCCTCTTCGGGCTCGGGCTCGTATACCCGCGGCGTGCGCTTCGCGCGCGGCACGCCGATGCCCTCGAGCTCGGCGACCGTCGTCGAAGGCGCGTAGCCCATGTCCTCCGGGCTCGCCTCCTTGCGACTCGCGTCGAACATCGCGCGACCCTCGATGATCGCATCGGCCATCTTCTGGCAGATGAGCTTCACCGCGCGGATCGCGTCGTCATTCGCGGGGATGATCACGTCGATCAGGTCCGGATCGCAATTCGTGTCGACCATCGCGACGACCGGGATCTCCAGCCTGCGCGCCTCTTCGACCGCGATGTGCTCGCGGTGCGGATCGACGACGAAGAGCGCGGAGGGGTGCCGCTTGAGCTCCCGCACGCCGGAGAAATAGCGGTCGAGATGCAGGAGCTCGTCGTCGAGTCGAAGCGCGTCCTTCTTCGGCATGGTCGCGAAGTCGCCGCGCTCCTTGCGCTCGTGGAGCTCGTTGAGCCGCGCGATGCGCTTCTGGATGGTCACGAAGTTGGTGAGAAAGCCGCCGAGCCAGCGCTGATTCACGAAGTGCATGCCCGCGCGCTTGGCCTCCTCGGAGATCGACTCTTGGGCCTGCTTCTTCGTCCCGACGAACAGCACCTGCCCGCCATCGGCGGCGAGGTCGCGGACGAACGCGTACGCCTCTTCGACGCGCGTGAGCGTCTGCTGCAGGTCGATGATGTGGATGCCGTTTCGCTCCATGAAGATGAAGCGCTTCATCTTCGGATTCCAGCGACGCGCCTGATGTCCGAAATGGACCCCGGACTCCAGGAGTTGCTTCATGGTGACAACGGCCACGTGGGCCTCCCTTTTTCCTCCGCCTCCGTCAGCTCGCTTCATGTCGCCGGCGCTTGGGGGCGCGATCGGCGAGGGCACGGGCGATCGGGAAGGCGTGCGTGATATCGGGCGAAACGTCCGATCCAACATC
This sequence comes from Candidatus Limnocylindria bacterium, assembly GCA_036000705.1. GTDB lineage: Bacteria > Chloroflexota > Limnocylindria > P2-11E > P2-11E > CF-39. Next base: position 14,085 of record DASYUY010000015.1, read on the forward strand.
AGTGTACGCGAATTGGCACGCCCGGTGCCGTATGCGGACGACGTGGCGAAGTACGACGAGACACCGGTCCCGCGCGGCACCTCGCACCGCTGGGAGGTCCTGATGGCGGTCGACGAGCGCGAAGAGCGGCCACACCGCGAGCGCCGGACCGCGTTCGACGTCCGGCACGACCATCGCGTGCTCCAAGACCTCGGAGCCGACGTCCTGCGCGAGATCCCGCTCGTCTCGGAGGGCGCCGGCCTGATCCGCCGCGGCGAGTATCTCGACCTCCACGACCCGGCGCGCGCCGACTTCCGCGCGCTCGGCGACGAGACCGTGCGGCCAGGCCAGCGCGTCGTCGCCCGCTCGGAAGTCACGCCCGACGCCTGGCGCGCGCTGTTGCTCGCCTGCGACCGCGTCGTCGGCCGCCGCCCACTGCCCTGGTCGGCTTGAAAACGAGCGGCCCGGTCACCCGGGCCGCTCGTTGGACCGCGAGATCGCAGCTCCTCTAGGTCAGGTTGTTACCGATGTTGCTGAAGATGTTCTGAAGCTGCCCGCGAAGGAAGATCATGGCCACGATGACGGCGATGGCGATAACGGCAATGATGAGTGCGTACTCCACGAGGCCCTGACCTTCCTCTTCGCGGAAGAAAGCGATCATCCGAAACCCTCCTTTCCCTGAGCGCTGGACGGACTGGCAGCCGCCCACCGCCGGAAAAGTCTAGGTTGACCCGACCGCTGGACAAGACCCTCCAACGGGGGACGGTCGGGACTGATACGCCTGGGCGACCCCAGTACGCCGGTACCAGCGCGTGCCTATCGGAAGTCCGGGTGGCCGCGCGTGGCGATCTCATCTCGGAGAGATTCGAGCGCGCTGCGCGGCCGCTCAGGCGGTGGCGGGACGCTAGAACCGAGCGACGCGCCCACGGCGTCGCGCAGCTCCGGTAGCGTGCAGCCGAAGAGCTCTCCGCTCGTTTCGAACTCCGCACGCAGGCGGAGGAAACCGAAAGGGTTGTGCCGCGAGACATCGATGCCGCGGCAGAGCTCGTCGAGCAGCGAGTAGAGCGTCCGGCGGCCGCCCGGCGACGAGACCCTCGAGCCACGCCGCAACGAGCTTCGACGCGCGCTCGTCCATGCGCTCATGATGAGCCCGCAATGACGACCGTCAACGTCCGCTACATGGTCGACGACGTCGACGCGGCGGTCGCGTTCTACACCACGCATCTCGGCTTCACGCTCATCTCGAGTGCCGCACCGGCGTTCGCCGACGTGAGCCGCGGTGATCTGCGCCTGCTGCTCAGCGGACCGACGAGCTCCGCGGGACGCGCGATGCCCGACGGACGCCGTCCGGCATCCGGCGGCTGGAACCGCTTCCAGCTGATCGTCGACGACATCGCGGGCGAGGTCGCGCGGCTGCGCTCTGCCGGGGTCACGTTCCGGAACGACATCATCAAGGGACCCGGCGGGCAGCAGATCCTCATCGAGGATCCATCGGGAAACGTCGTCGAGCTGTTCCAGCCGCGCTAGCCCCGGCAGAACTGCGCGACCGTCGCCGCAACGTCATCGCGCGAAACACGACGAAGACGCGCGTCGGGCAGCGACGCGAGCATGCGCGCTCCGTACTCGCGCATGATCGCGCGACGATCGAGGAGCACGACCGCGCCGCGATCGGTGCGGGCGCGGATCAGACGGCCGAATCCCTGACGCAGCCGCAGCGCGGCCTGCGGGACCTGAAACTCCGCGAACGGATCCTCATAGCGTTCGGCACGGCCCTGGACCAGTGGATCGTCGGGAACGGCGAACGGCAGCCGCGCGATGACGACGCAGCGCAACAGGTCGCCCGGGAGGTCGACGCCCTCCCAGAACGACTGCGTGCCGAGCAGCACCGCGCGACCGGCGGCGAAGCGCTCGAGAAGCGCGCGCCGCGAGCCGTCGATCCCCTGCGTGAGGACCGCGATGCCGGACTCCTCGAGCGAGCCGAGGCGCGCCGCGACGTCGCGCATCGAGCCGTGCGCGGTGAACAGGACCAGCGTGCGGCCATCGAGTGCGCGACCGATCTCGGCGATCGTCTCGGCCGCCTCGTCGGCGAACGTCGGCTCCGATGGGAGCGCGCCGTCATCGGGCACGACGAGGATCGCCTGCTCGTCGTACCGGAATGGCGATCCGAACGCGCGCGCGTCGCCGATGTCGGCGAGCCCGAAACGCTCGAGCGCGAATGCGAATGAGCCCGCCACCGCGAGCGTCGCCGACGTGAACACCGCGGAGCGACGCGGGTCGACCAGACCGCGCCGCAGCGCCTCGCCGAGGTACGACGGCGCGACGCGCAGCGACACCGCGCCGCTCGAGGCGCGCTCGATCCAGACGATGTCGCCCCCGCGCGGTTGATGGACACCGCGTGAGAGCGCGAGCCGCACGCTGCCAAGGTCGGCGAGCGCCGACTTGAGGTCGGCCTGCTCGTCCTCGTCGGTCGTCTGCGCGCCGAGGCGCTCGGCGGCGACGGCGATCCCCGCGAGCGCATCCGCGAGACGCTCAGAGGCGAGCTCGACCGGAAGCCAGCGCTCGTCGCTCGCGCGCAACCCGGCGGTGACGCGCAGCTTGTCTTCGGTCGGCCCGAGCGGCTCGAGCACCGCCGCGAGCGCCGCGAAGACTTCGCCGCCGCGCTCGTGCGCCGATGCGATCTCGCGGCGCACCTCCTCGGCGACGACGGCCCGCTCGTCGCGCAGCGCGGAGGTGACGGCCGGCGAATGCGAGAGCCGCTCGAGCGCACGCCGGAGCCCGCGATCCTCGAGCGCGAGCCCGAACGCGTCCGTCGCGACGTCCTCCAGGCGATGCGCCTCGTCGACCACGAGGTGGTCGGTCTCGGGGAGGAGCGCGCCATGCATCCGCGCGTCCTGCAGCAGCAACGCGTGATTGGTCACGACGATCCCGGCCCGCGCCGCGGCTTCCCGCGCGCGCTGCAGATAGCAGCCACCCGCGACACGGGCACACCGGCGTGTGTCGCAGGTCTCGTCGTCGGCGGACACGCGACCCCAGAGATCGCTCTCGGCTCCGAGCAGGTTGAGCTCGGCGCGGTCGCCGGTGCGCGTTGCGATGCGCCACACCAGCGTCTTCAGGAAGAGACGCGCGTCCTCGCGCGTCGCGACGAGACCGCGGAACGATTGCCAGCGGCGTGGGCAGAGATAGTTGGAGCGTCCCTTCAGCACCGCGACCTCGATGTCGGATCCGAGCGCGGTCTGCAGCGCGGGAAGATCCTTGCGCACGAGCTGGTCCTGCAGCGGCAGCGTGTGCGTGCTCACGATCACGCGCTCGCCGTCCAGCGCCCGTCCCACGGCCGGCACCAGATAGGCGAGTGACTTCCCTACTCCGGTGCCCGCCTCCGCGACCAGTGCTCCGCCGTCGCGGAAGGTGCCCTCGATCGCCGCGGCCAGCGCGCGCTGCTGCGGTCGGTCTTCGTAGCCCACGAGCCCGCGCGCGAGCGGTCCGTCGGCCGAGAAGACGGCGTCGACGGTGATCGACGCGCCGGCGAGGGCTGACCGCCGCGCCCTCCGCGGTATCAGAAGGCGCGTTGGTTCCCACGCGCCCCGCACCGCGCCGCGCAGCGCTCCGGCGAAGAACGCCGCGTACGCCGACCCCAGAAGCGGCGCGTACGCCTGTATCTCGTCGAGCACGGCGACGGGCAGCTCGCGCGCGCGCCGCCCGAGGTCGGCGAGCACGGCAGCGCATGTGAGCGCGTCGTCGAGCGCCCGATGGGCCGACTCCGGGCGGATACCCGCGTCCGCCGCCAGCGACTGCAGCGCGTACGTCGGCGCGGACGGCAGCAGGATCGACGCCAGCTCAGCGGTGTCGAGGCGCTCGAACGGGCCGAGCGCAGCCCCCTCGAGGAAGGCGAGGTCGAACGCGATGTTGTGGCCGGCGACGGGCGCTCCGGCGACGAGCGTGCTGATGCGACCCAGCACCGATCCGAGCGCGGGCGCGCCTGCGAGATCTCCGTCGCGGATGCCGGTGAGGCGCGTGATCGCCGGACCGAGGCCGACGCCGGGATCGACGAAAGTGCTGAAGCGCTCGCCCAGCGTTGCCGACCCATCTTCTTCGAGGTGGACGCGCACGGCGCCGATCTCGATGACGC
>DASYUY010000016.1:0-19455 GCA_036000705.1 Candidatus Limnocylindria bacterium
GGACTCGTGTCCCAGGTCCCGTTGGGCTGGCTGATGTCGGAGGTAGCTGACAAGGTCGGACAATGGGCAGCGGTCCTGTTCATGGTCCCGCTACTGCTCGCGCGGTACTCGTTCAGCCGTTACACGGAAACGCGGGACCTCTTCTACGGCACGGTTCAGGCGCTGTCGCAAGCGATCGACGCGAAGGACGGGTTCACGCGTGGTCACGCCGATCGTGTCTCGCGCATCGCGGGCGCCATCGCACGCGAGCTTGCGATGCCTGAGCGTGAGATCGAGCAGATCGAGCTCGCGGGCCTCCTGCACGACATCGGCAAGATCGGGGTCGAGGATCGCATCCTCATGAAGCCCGCGCGCCTCGATGCTGACGAGCAGGAGCTGATGCGGCGCCATCCCATATATGGCGCATCGATCCTCGAGCCATCGGCGGCCCTGCGTCCGCTCGTGCCGATCGTACTCAGCCATCACGAGAACTTCGACGGCAGCGGTTATCCGCAAGGCCTGAAGGGTGACGAGATACCCATCGGCTCGCGCATCCTTCTGGTGGCTGACACGTATGAGGCGATGACGTCCGACCGCATCTACCGCAAAGCACCCGGCCACGATCGGGCGCTGGAACAGTTGAACCGCTACAAAGGCACGCAGTTCGATCCGGCCATGGTTCGAGCGCTGCAGACCTGCATCCAACGGCGGGGCCCCGACTCCTTCGAAGCGGACGACCTGCCGCCCATCAACTACGAGACGCTGGCGGAGCTCCGACGCCGGCTCGCGCGCGAGCCGCTCGTGCGCGACGCCCATGCTTCTTAGCGGTGTAGCGCTAGGGATCGCAGCCGGCATCGCGTTTGGCGGCGAATGGCGCCGTCTCAGCACCTTCACCCTCTACCTCTGGCCGGTGCTCGTCGTGGGCGCGGGTCTTCGACTGATCGGCTATCTCATTCCGGCCTCGCCGCTCGCGGTGTACTTCATCGGACTCCTCTGCATCGCCGTCGTGGCCGCGAGGAACTGGCGTTTGCCGGGTGCGGCACTTATCTCAGTCGGCACCTTCGCCAACGTGCTGGTCGTTCTCCTTAACAACGGCATGCCGTATGACGCCAGGATCGCCACGGAAATCCACGCGTTGCCGCCGGCGAATGGTCTGTACGTCGAGCTCGCATCGAACACGATCTTGCCGTTCCTTGGCGACATCATCCCCGTCGCGATCCCGATCATCCCAAGTGTCTACAGCGTCGGCGACTTCCTTATCGGCTTCGGCGGATTCCTCATCCCATTCCTGTGGCTTCAAGCGGCACCCGAGGAGGTCGCGCTCCGCCACGAGCTTCGCTCCACGAACTTCGCGCTCTTCTGGCTCGCGCAGGTCATCAGCCGCTTCGGAGATCCGATCACCCTCATCGCGCTGACGTTCGTCACGTATCGCCTGACCGGTTCCGCCGTCTTGACCGCCCTGGCCGTGGTGATTACGACCATCCCGAACGCCTTGTTCTCGCTCTTCGGCGGCGCGATCGCCGATGCGGTCGGAGCGCGGCGCGCGATGCTTTGGTGCGACATCCTGCGCGTGCTCTTCATCGGCGTCGTGCCGCTCCTACTCGACTCAGGCGTACCGCTCGCCGTCGTGTTCTTCCTCGTGTTCGTGTCGGGCATCTGCGGCGCGATCTTCAACCCCGCACGCGTCGCCATCGTGCCGGCACTGCTCACTCCCGAGCGGCTCCCCGCGGGGAACTCACTCGTCTACGGATCCGATCGCGCGGTGGAGATCGGCGGCGCGCTCGCCGCCGGAGTGCTCGTCGCGACGTTCGGCGACGGCGCCTTCTACGCCGACGCGTTGACATTTGCGCTGTCGGCGCTGCTGCTCTCCCGCATCGTCATCTCCGAGACGAGTCGTGAGCTCACGTTGCCACGGGTCTGGCGCGACGGGATAGAAGGCTTGCGCTTCATCCGCCGCACGGCCGTGGTCTGGTCGAACACGATCTTCTCGCTCGCTGCCCAGCTGGCGCTGCCCGTCGTCAACGGGCTGACGCCGGTGCTGATCATCCGTCGATTCGCGGACGGCGATGCGACGACCGGCGCAGTTCTATTCGGTGGCGCCGAAGCCGCGCTCGCGTTCGGGGCAGTCCTGGGGAGCGCACTCTTTCCTCCCTACCTCGCGCACTTTCAGAAGGGACATCTGCTCATCGCCGGGTTCGCGACGTGGGGCACCGTCGCCGGTCTGATCGCGGTCGCGCCGAACTTCACCATCGCGCTTGGCCTGTTCGCGCTGCTCGGCGCATCGAACGTCCTGTTCTTCGTGCCGACCGTCACGATCTTGCAGGAGGCCACGCCACCCGACCACCGCGCCCGCGTGTTCGGCGCCCGTATCGCGATCACGAACCTGAGCTGGCTACCGCTCGTCCTTATCAGCGGTGCCCTCGGCGATGCCATCGGCGTCCACGTTCTCATCGCGTTTGCCGGACTCGTCACGGTCGCCACCGCGGTGACCGCTTCCTTCGTGCCGGCCATCCGCGACGTGGCCTGACGGCCGTTTCGCGGACGGTGCCTCACCCGTGCCGCGATTTGACATGTACGCTTCGCGGAACACAAACTGTCTCTCCACACCCGGGAGCGTCGTCCGGCAGGCGTAACGGGGCTCCCGCTGGGAAGGAACCGTACAGACATGGCCCAGAAGTCAATCCTGGTGGCTGATGACGACGCTTCGATCCGTTCGCTTTTGAAGCAGCTCCTCACCGACGAGGGCTACTCCATCTCGGAAGCGGCGACAGGGACCGAGGTCGTGGCGCAGGTCACTGAGAGCTCTCCCGATCTCGTGATCATGGACGTCCGTATGCCGGAGCTCGACGGCATCGAGGCCCTTCCGAAGGTGAAGAGCGCCTCGCCGAGGACTTCTGTGCTGATCATGACCGCCTTCGGCTCGTCGAACGCGGCGATCAAGGCGATGGAGCTTGGCGCGTTCGACTACATCACCAAACCGTTCGAGCTCGACAAGATCTCGCACACCGTCAAGCGTGCCTTCGATTATCAGGACCTCGCTCAAGAGGTCGAGGTGCTCCGCGACGAGATCAGCTCGCTCGTGCAAACGGAGCGCATCGTCGGCAACTCGCCTCCGATGCAGGAGGTCTACAAGACCGTGGGTAAGGTCGCGAAAGCGGACGCGACAGTCCTCATCACCGGCGAGAGCGGTACCGGCAAGGAGCTCGTGGCGGAGGCGCTCCACTACAACTCGAATCGTCGCAGCGGGCCGCTGGTGAAGGTGTCGTGCGCCGCGCTGCCGGAGACGCTGCTCGAGGCGGAGCTCTTCGGACACGAGAAGGGCTCATTCACCGGCGCGATGACGATGCGCAAAGGGCGCTTCGAGCTCGCCGACAAGGGGACGGTCTTTCTCGACGAGATCGGTGAGATGAGCCTCGCGACGCAGACCAAGCTCCTCCGCGTGCTGCAGGAACGCAAGATCGAGCGGGTCGGATCCTCGCTGCCGATCAAGGTCGACATCCGCGTGATCGTCGCGACGAACAAGGACCTGCAAAAGCAGGTCGAGCAGAACAAGTTCCGCGACGACCTCTTCTACCGGCTGAACGTCATCAACATCCACATGCCGCCGCTGCGCGAGCGCAAGGAGGACATCCCTGCGCTGGTCGAGCACTTCCTCGCGAAGCACCGCTACAGCGCGACGGCGCAGCCGGCCGCGATCAGCGAAGAGGCTCTGAAACGTCTGACCGAGTACGACTGGCCGGGCAACGTACGCGAGCTCGAGAACGTCATCGAGCGCGCTGTCGTGCTGTCGCGCGGCCAGATCATCACCAGCCGCGAGCTGCCGTTCGGCGAGCACGAGGCTGGCGAGCACGACGACGACAACGAGGACGTCTCCGCCGAACGCTCGTTCTTCAAGAAGTCCGTGTCGCAGTTCGAGAAGGACCTGATCATGAAGGCGCTCAAGGACGCCGGCGGCAACCGTTCAAAGGCAGCCGAAATGCTGGGGATCTACCGACGCCTGCTGTACGCGAAGATCAAGGAGTACGGACTCGAGGGCTTCCCGCCCAAGAGCCGCTGACGAGGAGGTCGCCGTGTTCGGTGTCATCAATGCCGCCCTTCGCGCGTTCGTCGTCGGTGTTGTGGTGGGCACGCTCATCGCGCCGCGACCCGGAGCTGAGACGCGCCGCTTGCTGAACGAGCGGATCTCCGCGCTGATCAATCAACTGCTCGAGATCGCCGCGCTGCCGCCCATCGAGCCGTCGCAAGCCGCGACGAATGGCCACACCGAGCGACCGGCGCCAAAGCGCAGCCGTTCCGCCGAAGGGTCCAGTGCCCGCACGACGACCTAAGACGACGCCTGGCGTCATTCGACTGAGCGAGGCGACCGGCTCTTCGACGCGCGGGTGGGAGGATGCGGTGGCGGCCGCGGTGAAAGCGAGCGACGTGAAGTCTCCCGTCGGCGTCGAGGTCTCGCGGCTCTGGGCCGAGTGGGAGCGCGGCAAGCTGAGCCGCTTCCACGCGACGGTGAAAGTCGCGTACCGGCAAGCGCTCAAAGCGCCGACCCGCGCAAGGGCGTGACCCCGGCGTCCCGTGGGGCGCCGTGTGCCATCTGTCGCGCTTCTTGACACACCAGACCCCGAGCCGAAGAATCTGCCTTCCGTGGCAGACCCCGAGATCCGCGACGTTCTCGCTCGTGTCCTCATCGCCAACGACGGTGAGGTCCTGTCGCGGCTGCGGCTGTCCGCGGCGGAGGCCGCGCGCGTCTGCAACGTGACTCCGCGGCAGCTCATCTACTGGACCAAGAAGGGCTTGGTCAAGCCATCGACTGACGGCGAGCACGACTACGACGTCTACGCGATGGAGAAGGTCATTCGAATCCGCCAGGCGCTGGCGAAGGGGTACTCGCTCGAAAAGGCCGCGCAGCTCGTGCAGCGCGATCTCAACTCCCTCCAGGTCGACGCGAAGCGCCTCGATGACCTTCCACCGGAAGACCTCGAAGGGGAGCTGCGCCGCCGGCTCGAGCGTCTCGAGGAGCGCATCGCCATGCTCCGCCGCAACCTTCCCACGTCCCTCTCGGTCGCCCGTTTGCGCCGGGCGGTCGCCGAGCTTGCCCGTCTCGAGACGATGGGTGAGCTGCGCGAGGAGACGAACGGCGACGGCGCGAAGTCGCTGGTGATGCGTCTCGGTCGCGCTGTCGACGAGCTCGAGATCCTGCTGCGCGAGGTCCAATCGCCGGCGTAACCCGTACGCTTTCGTGCGATGCCCGACACGCTCGCCCTTCTCGCGAACGCGGCAGGAAAGCTCACACGCATAGGCCTTCAGCTCGGCGGTCGAGGCGGCACGGCGCTGCCCGGGCTCGTCGCGCTGACCATCGATCCGGATCTCATCGCCGCGCTCGCAAGCGAGCTCGCGCACGGCGTGGTGCTCGTATCGGGAACCAACGGAAAGACGACCACCTCGCGCATGGTGTCCGACATCGCACGCGCCAGCGGGTGGGCACCCATCCACAACCGCGCGGGCTCGAACCTCGAGCGGGGCATCGCCGGCGCGCTGCTGAGCGACAGCAGCTGGCGCGGGGAGCCGAGTGGTGACATCGGGCTGTTCGAGGTCGATGAGGCGTCGTTGCCGCGCGTGCTCGGGCGGATCAGCCCGCGCGTCGTGCTCGTGACCAACCTCTTCCGTGATCAGCTCGACCGCTACTTCGAGATCGATCAGCTCGCACGTCGCGTCGGCGACGCGATCGCGAGGCTCGATCGACGCACGACCGTCGTGCTCAACGCCGACGATCCGATCGTCGCGAGGCTCGGCGAGCGCCATAGCGGCCCGGTCCTGTACTTCGGCGTCGACGACCCGACCGTTGGCGGACGCGTGCCGCAGGCGATCAGTGACGCCACGCGCTGCCCCCGGTGCGGTTCTCCGCTGCGCTACGAACGCGTGGTGCTCGCGCACGAGGGCGACTGGTCATGCCCGTCGTGCGGTCTCACGCGACCCGAGCGCGACGTGTCGGCGACGCGTGTCGCCCTGACGCCTGTGTCGAGCGAGCTGCAGCTGCGCACCGCGGTCGTGAGTGTTTTCGACCCGGTCCGCGTCCCGATCGCCGGCCTGTACAACGCGTACAACGCTCTCGCCGCGCTGGCGGTCGCGCGCGCTCTCGACATCGCGCTGCCCACGGCGGCCCTCGCCATCGCCAACTTCCGACCCGCGTTCGGCCGGCTCGAGGAGGTCACGGTCGATGGGCGGGAGCTGCGGCTCATCCTCGTGAAGAACCCGGCTGGGTTCAACGCCGCGATCGCGGCGTTGCTCGAGACGGATCGCCGTCCGCGCCTCCTCGCTGCGCTGAACGATCGTGACGCCGACGGGCGCGATGTCTCATGGATCTGGGACGCCGACTTCGAGACGCTCGCGCCGATGGTCGAGCACGCCGTCGTGACCGGGATCCGCTCGCGCGACCTCGCGAATCGGCTCAAGTACGCGGGAGTGCCGCGCGATCGGGTCGAGGTCGTGGACCAATGGGGAAGCGCGATCGATCGCGCGATCGGCGCGGCGCCGCGGGGCGGCGAGGTGATCGTGCTCGCGACGTATACCGCGATGCTGGCGCTGCGCGGCGAGCTGGCACGGCGCGGTCACGTCGCGCCGTTCTGGGAAGATTGAATCGATGGATCTTCGGATCGCCCATCTCTACCCGGACCTGATGAGCATTTACGGCGATCGTGGGAACGTGCTCGCGCTCGCGCAACGCGCGCGCTGGCGCGACATCGCGGTGGAGGTGCGCGCGTTCACCGCCGGGCAGGCGTTCGACGCCGATTGGCCGGATCTCTGGTTCTTCGGCGGCGGTCAGGATCAGGGTCAGGACATCGTCGGCGCCGACCTCGCCGGCGCGAACGGGGCCGCGCTCAAGGCCTCGCTCGCGAACGGGGCCGCGGCACTCACGATCTGCGGCGGCTACCAGCTCCTCGGGCACGAGTACGTTCCCGAGAACGCGCCGCCGATCCCGGGGCTCGGCGTCCTCGACGTCCGCACGCGCGCGGGAAGCCTGCGCTTCGTCGGCAATCTCGTCGCCGAGACGCCCGACGGTCTGCTCGTCGGCTTCGAGAATCACAGCGGACGCACCTACCTCGGACCCGCTGCGCGTCCGCTGGGGACCGTCGTCGTCGGGAACGGGAACAACGGCGAGGACAAGACCGAGGGCGCGGTCCAGGGCAGGATCGTCGGGACCTACAGCCACGGGTCCTGTCTTCCGAAGAACCCCTGGCTCGCGGATTGTCTGCTCGCGTGGGCGCTCGAGCGCCGGTTCGGAGCACACAAGCTGCAGCCGCTCGACGATCGCGAGGAGAGGGCCGCGAGCGAACAGGCGGCGGAGGTCGCGCGCGCCCGAGCCTGACCGACGCGCGGCATCGCCGCGCGATCACTTCGGGTAACGCACCGCCATGACGCGCAGCGTCGTCGTCCCGACGTGTCCGTGCCCATCGGTCGCCGTGACCGTGTACGCGCCGGGCTCGCGGTCCGGGACCCAGAAGCCGGAGTCGAAGGTGCCGTCGGCGTTGGCGGTCGTGTCCCACACCGCGCGTCCCCCGATCGTGATGCGGATCTTCGCCGACGGCGCATAGCCGATGCCGCTCGCCTGCACCGCGGTGCCGATCGGCGCACCCCCGACGGCGTCCGAGATCGTCTCGAGCGTGAGAGAGCTGGCGCCGCCGAAGGTGAGGACGATCTGCGCGCGTGGGCTCTTGCCGTAGACGTATGTCTTCGACGCGACGTACGGACACGCCTGTCGTTCCAGAGCGACATTGAAGACCATCAGGCGGGCGCTCTCGTCCACGAACGAGATGTTGCGGACCGTGCGTCCGCCCGGCTCGATCGTCTTGAGTCCGGTGTAGCTCGACGTGCCGTCGGGGTTCCGCGTCGATGTGCCGTTCACGCGCAGGCGATAGGAACGCGGCGCGTTCGAGCCCTCGAGCGGCACGAGCTCGAACGCGGGGACATCGAAGTCGTTCGACGCGGCGCTCGCGCCGAACGTGAGAACGATCTGCGTGTCGTTCGCCTCGACGAATCGCAGTTGTGTCTCCGACCCGGCATGACCTCCGGTCGTCCCCTCGCACGACGCGGGCAGCTTCGTCGTCGGCGCCGGCGAGCAGGCCGTCAGAAGTGCGAACAGCGTCAGCGCGAGCGCCACCCTCACGGTGACTCAATGTACGAGCGGCGAGGCGCTAGTACCGCCGTACCGCTGACCCGTCCTCTTCGCCATCGCCGCGGGCGCTGCTGACATGGCCGCGATGCGTGTGCGAGCGATGATCGGCGCGGCGCTACTAGCGTTGGTCGCCCTACCTGCCCTTTCGCTCGTCGCATCGGCGGACGAGGACCCGCCCCTCCCACCGGCGGTCGCGGGTCCTCCCCTCCGTCCGCCACTCACCGTCCTGCGCGCCGTCGATCGGGCGCCCGCGGCGCCGGCGACCGCCACGACAGATCGGCCGAAGAAGGAGCTCATCGTCCTTGTCGGCGGCTACGCGTCGGAGGACGATCCGCACCTCTTCGATGCGTTCCGTGCACGCGTCGCTCGGGACGGCGGATACGACGTGGTCCGCTTCGGCCGGGAGCTTGGCACCTATGACACTCTGGGCGCGGTCGACGCGAACGCCGTGCAGCTACGCGACAGCGTGCGGTCGGTGTCCACGGACTACGGCGGTGTCCACATCGTCACGCACTCGATGGGGGGCAACGTCGCCGACCGCGCGTTCGCGCTCGGGCTCTCGGCGAGCGACGGCGTCACGAGCTATGTCGCATGGGCCGCGCCGCACGACGGCGCGCATGCCGCGAAAGCCGCGCAGGGTTGGCTGGCGGTCAGCGGGCCCGCGCGCGATGACGCACGCGCCGTCGCGACGACGTATCTCCGCGAGCCCGATAGCCCCGCTGTCCGCGATATGGCGCGCCTGCGAGCGCCCGCGCCGCCGCCGGGCGTCGTGCGACTCGATCTGCGCCTCGCGACCGACGGCCTGGTCAGCTCCGGCGATGCGCGCGATCCCGGCGTCCCCTCATACGTCCTCCTGCCGGCCTCGGTCGCCGAGCTGGAAGGACATGGCGGCATCCTCGAGAGCAAGGAAGCCTTCGACCTGACGATGGCGACGATCAGGACAAAGGCGGTGCCGCGGGATGAGCGCGGCGTCGCGCTGCGCGCCGCCTCCGACGCGATGGCGAAGACCGTCGACGACGACGGGCAGCTGGTGCTGAGCGGCATCTGCTTCCTCTGTCTGATCGGAGGGTTCGCCGTCTTCATCCGGCGCACGCTGCGCGGCGTTGTCCCGTGGCCTCCGCTGACGGAGTGAGCGGCGACCGCGGGCAGGCACTCGTCGAGTTCGCCCTCGTCCTCCCGGTCCTGCTCGTCGTCGCGCTCGCGATCGTGCTCGTCGCGGAGCTTGGCGTCGCGCGGCTCGCGTTGCAGCGGGCGACGGCGGAAGCCGCGCGCGCGGGTGCACTCACGAACGACGACGACCAGATCCGCGGAACGCTCGCGGCGACCGTCGCGCCGCTCGCGCCAGAGCGTGTGACGAGCGCGATCGCGCCGCCGCGGAACGAGCCGCCACGCAACGGCGACCCGCGCGGGTCGCTGCTCACGGTCCGCGCGAGCTACACGCTGCCGGTCCCTCTCGGGTTCGTCGGTCTTCCGCACTTCGTCGTGACCGCCAGCGCATCGCGCCGGATCGAGTGGACTCCGTGAGGGGCGAGGGCGGTCAGGCGCTCGTCATGGCCGCGATCGTCATCGGGATCGGCGCGCTCGCGGTCGTCGGCCTGCGCGTGGTGCAAGACCGCGTGCTCGCGAACGCGGTCGCGCAGGACGCCGGCGAAGCCGCGGTCGAGGCCGCGGCCGCCGCCGTCGCGGACGCGTATGTGGCGCATCTCGATGGGATCCGTCGCCAGGCCTTCGATGTCCCGCGTCCCACCGCCGACGTCAGGCGTCTGCTCGCGGACCCCGCAACGCGCGAGGCCGCGCGTTCGGCGGCTGTCGATGCCGCGGCTCGAAACGGTGCGGTGTTCGACGGCACCGTGGACGCGCGTTGCGTCGGCGGAACGATCCAGGTCGAGCTGCACCATGCCGGCCGGCTCCACCGCGCGGCGGTGCAGGCGGACGCGTGCTCCCCGCGCTGACCGCGACCCGTCGGCGGTTCCCCGCCCGGCGCGCAGCGCTGGGGGCGGCGTCGGGCCTGCTCGCACTTGGCGCATTGGGCGTGGAGATCGGAGGAGCGGCCGCTCCCGCGGCCCCGCCCTCGCTCGCCGAATCTCTCGCGCCGGCGACCTGGGCGATGAGCGTGCCAGCCGCGTGGCTCGCGGCGCCGGTGCCGCGCGTCCGTGCGGGTGATCTCATCGATATCCTCGCCGTCCGCCAGGGCGATCGCGCGTACGCGGTCCCGGTCGCGTATGCGGCTCGCGTCATCGTGTCGGATGAGCGCGGCATCATTCTCGAGCTGGACGAAGAGGGTGCGAGCGCGATCGCGATCGCGCGCGGCGGTGGCCTCTTGCTCCTGCCACTCCTCCGCTCGTCACGTTGACGCGAGCGCGCGCGTGAGTCCGCGCGCGGCGGTCTGCGGCGGCGATGAGCTGCGCGCGGCGGCGGCGGCGCTGGGTCTCGAGCCCTCCCAGACGGGCCGGCCCGATCTTGTCCTCGTCGATCTGCGGGACGCATCGGCGTGCGCCGACGCTGCCGCGCTCGAGCCGACCATCCCGCGGGTCGCGGTGGCCGGCGAGGCGGAGCGCGCGCTCGCAGCGGCTCTCGGCTACGACCCAGCGTCGATCGCCGCGACATGCGAGCCGGCCGCGATCGGTCCGCTCGTCGTCGCCGCGCTGCCGCGGACGCCGCGGCGTGCGACGCGCGTCGTCGTGGTCACCGCCGTGCGCGGCGGTGTCGGACGCACGCTCCTCGTCGCGAATCTCGCGCGCCGTCTGGCGTCGCGAGTAGGCGTTGCCGCGGTCGACGCGAGCGGCACGGGCGCGCTGGGCTGGTGGCTCGAGTGCGCACCGCGGGCGTGGACCGAGCTCGAGGGCCTCGCCGACGAGCTCACCGCGGAGCACCTCGCGGTCGTCGCCGCCCAGAGCGCGGGCCTGCATGTGATCGGCGGTGCGCCCGTCGCGCCGACCTGCGCGCTCGCCGAGGCGACGGTGCGTGCCGCCACGTCGCTGGCGGAGCTCGTCGTGATCGATGCGCCCATGCTCGCGGACGAGCGTGCTCGCGCTCTCGCTGCGGTCGCGGACCGCGTGCTCGTGCTCTCGTACGACGATCCGCTCTCGCTCGCGGCGCTCGACGCGAGCGCGCTGCCGAATGACGCGTGGCTCATGGCCTCGCAGTCGCGCCTGGCGCGGCTCGGCGAGCGTCCGGCGTTCCGCGCCCTGCCGCGCGACGAAGCAGCGGTCAGCGCCGCGATGTCGGGACGGCGCGCCACCGGCGGTGCCCTCGGTCACGCCTACGACGAGCTCGCCGAACTCATCGCGCTCGACGCGACGTGACGTCGAGGATGCGAACTGTGGCGTCCACCTATGACGTCTGAAGGCGTTCGCGCGCGTCTCGAGCGTGCGATCGTCGCGCGGCTGCGCGAGGCGGAGGACGGACGGCCGCGCCGCGATCAGATCCCTGCGGCGCTGCGCGAGGCGCTGTCGTCGGAACGCGTCGTCGTGCCCTCCGGCGAGATGCGCGAACTCGAGCGCTGGTTCGAGGACCGCCTGTTCGGGCTCGCCGCGCTCGCGCCGCTGTTGCGTGACGAGCGCGTCAGCGAGGTGATGGTGAACGGCACGCGAGGCGTCTGGGTCGAACGTGACGGGCGTCTCGAGGAGACCGGCATCCACTTCGCGGATCCGGACGAGATCCTCGTGCTCATCGAGCGGTTGGTCGCGCCGCTTGGACGGCGTATCGATCTCGCCACCCCGCTCGTCGACGCCCGGCTCCCAGACGGATCGCGCGTCCACGCCGTGATCCCGCCGATCTCGCTCCACGGTCCGGTGCTGACGATCCGCCGCTTCGCGACTCGTCCCCTGACGCCCGACGACCTCGTACGCCTGGGCACCTGTTCGCGCGCGACGATGGACCTCCTCGTGGCCGCGGTGCGGCAGCGGCGCACGATCCTCGTATCCGGCGGCACGTCCAGCGGAAAGACGACGACGCTCAATGCGCTCGCGTACGCGATCGGCGAGCGCGAGCGCGTGGTCACGATCGAGGACGCGGCCGAGCTACGGCTGCCCCAGCCGAACGTCGTCGCGCTCGAGACGCGCGCTCCGAGCGTCGAGGGCACGGGCGCTGTCGATGTTCGCGCCCTGCTGCGCGCGGCGCTCCGCATGCGACCGGATCGCATCGTTGTGGGGGAGGTGCGTGGCGGCGAGGCGCTCGACATGCTCCAGGCGATGAACACCGGGCACCGCGGGTCGCTGACCACCGCACACGCGAACGGCGCGTATCACGCTCTCCTGCGCGTCGAGACGATGGCCCTCATGGGCGGCGTGGATCTGCCGCTCGCGGCGATCCGCGAGCAGATCAGGCGCGGCATCGATCTGGTCGTGCACCAGGAGCGCGGCGAGGAC
This sequence comes from Candidatus Limnocylindria bacterium, assembly GCA_036000705.1. Taxonomy (GTDB): domain Bacteria; phylum Chloroflexota; class Limnocylindria; order P2-11E; family P2-11E; genus CF-39. The sequence goes on from DASYUY010000016.1 coordinate 12,517, forward strand.
GGCCGCCGCCGCATCGTCGAGATCTCCGAGCTGATCCCCGGTGACGGCAGCGGCTACGAGATGCGACCGATGGCCGCGTGACCGCACTCCTCCTGCTCGCCGCAGCGACGGCGCTCGCGGCTGCCGTGCTCGATCGCCGTCTCGTCGCCGCCGTGGATCGGGCGCTGCGTGCACGACGCACGAAATCCCGCGAGACGCGCGCCGCCCTGCCCGCGCTCGTCGACGCGGTCGCTGCGGCGCTCGGAAGCGGCCTCTCACTGCCGCTCGCGCTCGCGGAGGTGGCGCCGACGCTCCCGCCTGGCCTCGCAGTGCCGACTCATAGCGCGGCAGCGGCGCTGGTACTTGGCGCCACCATCGGTGATGCGCTCGGCACGTACGCGGGGAGCGTGCCCGACGAGGACATCGCCCCGCTCGCCGTCGTGCTTGCGGCGTTCGCGCGCAGTGGCGGACGCGTCGGCGGGAGCCTCGCTCGTGTCGCGGCCCTCATGCGCGGCAGGCTCGCGCTCGAGGAGGAGCGCAGCGCGCTCACCGCTCAGGGGCGCGTCTCCGCGACGGTCCTGGTCGCCCTCGCACCGCTCGGATCGCTGTTCTTCGCCCTCGCGACGCCGGACTACGCGGCGACGTTCCTGGGGAAGGGCATCGGTCTGCTCGGTGTCGCGTTCGCGCTCGAGATCGCCGGCGCCATCTGGCTCTGGCGCATCGTCCGCGCGACGGCGCCTCCGCCCGACCTCGCGACCTTTCTCGACGCTGTCGTCGTCGGTCTCGAGGCTGGGCTCACGTTCGAGCGCGCACTCGCCGCGCTCGTGGAGCGCGCGCCGCGACTCGGCCGCCTCGGCGACGCGCGGCGGCTTCTCGCCGATCTCGCGCTCGGCCGCTCGCTGCCCGATGCGCTACGCGGCTTCGGTCGCGGCGGCGACGACGCGCGTGTCGCCGCGCTGGTCGTCGCGGCGACGCGTTTCGGAGCGCCGCTCGCCGGACTGCTGGTCATACAGGCGGACGTCCTTCGCACCGTGGAGCGGCGCCGCGCGGAGGCGGACGCGCGGCGTCTGCCGGTGCTGATGCTGTTCCCGCTCTCGCTGACCATCCTGCCGGCTCTGCTGATCGTGTTTCTTGGTCCACCCCTGCTGTCGCTACTCTCCCCATGAGTGGGTGGTCGTGTCCTGCGCACGCTTCTCTTCGGCGCTCTGGTGCCGGCGACGATCCTCGTCCTCATCCCGGCGATGATCCTGAACGCGACCGGTACCGAAGGCGAGGGCGGGTACCTCCGTCTCGTCGGACTCGTGCCGCTCGTTCTGGGCATCGCGATCCTCGCCTGGTGCTTCGCCGGTTTCATCGTCGAAGGCCAGGGCACGCCCGCGCCGTACGACCCGCCCCACCGCCTGGTCACGGGCCGGCTGTACGGGTGGATGCGCAACCCGATGTACGTCGCGGTGACGACGATCCTCCTCGGGGAAGCGGTGTTCTACGGATCCATCGTGCTTCTCGCGTGGACCGCCGTCGCGTGGATCGTCTTCCATTTCTTCGTCGTGCTGTACGAGGAGCCGACCCTGCGACGGCGCTTCGGACCCTCGTACGAGACGTATGTCGAGCACGTCCCGCGCTGGATCCCGAGCCGACCGCGCGTCACCCCCGCGCACGCCCCGGTGACGCTCGCGACGCTCGTGTACGCGCTGCGCGACGAGCAGGTGCTCCTCCTCCGGCGAGACCGCGAGCCGAACAAGGGACTCTGGGTCGCGCCCGGCGGCAAGCTCGATCACGGGGAGTCCCCGGCGGAATGCGCGGTGCGCGAGATGCGCGAAGAGACGGGTCTCTTGATCGACCGACCGGTGCTGCGCGCGGTGATGACCGAGACGTCGCCGCGCGCCGATTATCAGTGGCTCACGTTCATCTTCGTGGCGTGGGACTTCGACGGCACCTTCACGCCCGCGCCCGGCATCGGCGAGTTCCGCTGGGTTCCCGTCGACGAGGTCACGAAGCTCCCGATCCCTCCGGCCGACGCGATCTTCTTCCCGCGACTGTTGCAGGACGGGTCGACGTTCAACGCGAAGTTCGAGTACGACCGTGACCTCAACCTACTGCGCTGGCAGGAGAGCTGACGGCGGCCGCGGCCTAGACGCGCACGCGCGGGATCAGCTCGCGCTCGCGCGCGACGTCGTCGGCCCAGTGTCCGGCGCGCGCGTTGGCCCAGTTGATGACCAGGGCGTCCTTTCCGGAGTCGTCGGTGCAGATCCGCGAGCAGGCGCGCGTGATGGACGAGCGTCCACGGACGGTGTGCGAGGTCGGCCCGCATCGTCGCTCCCGTCGCGCGCTCGAGGACAAGATCCGCGCCGTCGACGCTCACGACCCCCGGCGCGGGATAGCCGCGTTCGCGCACGTACCGCATGACGGCGACTTCGGCGGCGGGCACATCGCGCCGGCGGTAACGGCGCAAGACGGTACGCGCATCGAGCGCGTACACGTCCGCGTCACGACCGCGCGCGAGTGGTTCTACGTGCGCTTAGGTCCGGATGACGTAGGTGCCGGCGATCTTGTCGTGCCAGCCCTGCTTGTTCGCGTCGAACGCGGCCCAGATCACTCCGATGAAAAGGCACACGATGGACACGATCAGTCCGATGTAGCGGATGAATGCCTGGAGGATGGTCAGCGAAGACCCGTCGGTCCGTACCACCTTGATGTTGAGCACGCGCATCCCGAGTGTCTGCCCGCCGCCCTGCGCCGACCAGAAGTAGCAGAAGTACAGGATCCCGATGAGGGTGTTGATCGAGCTGCGACCGGTGTCGAGAGGATCGGAAGAGCCGAAGAAGCTACTGATGATGCTAGAGACGATGCCGACACCGAGACCGTCGATGATGATCGCGAAGAATCGCACCCAAAAGCCCGCTTTGTTCGTGGTTACCGCGACCGCGGTAGCGTCAGCCGCCATTGACATGGACCCCCTTCCTCGGCGGGGAGTTTAGGGTCGGTGTCGAAATGCTCCTAGTACGACCTTCCTACTGGCTCGCAACCTGGCTCGGCAGGCAGACTGACGCCAGCCAGGAGAACCGAGAAAGGGGGGAGCTACGTGCTGACATTCCTACGCGAAGACGAAGGCCAGGGCCTCGTTGAGTACGCCCTCATCATCGCAGTCATTGCCATCGCCGTCATCGTCGCGATGGTCTTCCTGCGAGGCCAGATCCAGAACATTTTCAGCAACATCGGCAACAACCTCACCTAGCGATCCCACGCGTGCAAGCGATGAGCGGCGCCGCGGACCGGCGCCGCTCATCATTCTGCGGAGGGTGCAGCACTCGTGACTCCGAGCCTCGACACTCTGCGGGCCGTTGAGAACGTCGTTCTGACGGTGCTCCTCGTTGCCGTCATGTACACGGATTGGCGGTTCCTACGCATCCCGAATGCCTTCACCTATCCGGCGATGCTCCTCGGCCTCGTGTTCGGGGTGCTCGAAGGCCTGCCGGGCGGTCTCTTCACCGGCGGTCTCGTCGACCACGTCGCCGCGCTCATCCTCGCGTTCGCGATCTCCTATCCCTTCTACGCCGCGCGCGGGCTCAAGGCCGGAGACGCCAAGCTCCTCATGGCGATCGGCGCGCTGCGCGGCGTGAACTTCCTCCTCTTCGCGGCGGTCTACGGTGCTCTTATCGGCGGCGTCCTTGCCGTCGGTTTCATCCTGTCTCGCAAGCTTGCCCGACCGGTGGCAGGCGCGGCGCCGAACACGATGTCGGGGATCCTGAAGTCCTCGATCCCGTACGGCGTCGCGCTGGGTATAGGCGGGCTGCTCGCGCTGGCCCTCGAGGCCGGGGGCTACATACAGGTGACCGTTTAGACTCGCGCGACAACCAAAGGGGAGCGATGACGCTTGGCTGACGGCGAAAAGATCCGGATCCTCATCGTCGACGACATCGCCGACACACGCGAGAACCTCGCGAAGCTGATCGGCTTTGAGCCCGATATGGAAGTCGCAGCCACAGCCGGCGGCGGTCAGGAGGCCGTCAACCTCGCCAAGCAGCACCGGCCTCACGTGATCCTCATGGACATCAACATGCCGGACATGGACGGGATCACGGCCACCGAGATCATCTCGAACACCGTCCCCGAGTCGCCGATCATCATGATGAGCGTCCAGGGCGAGCAGGACTATCTGCGCCGCTCGATGCTGGCCGGCGCGCGCGAGTTCCTGGTGAAGCCGTTCTCGGCGGACGAGCTGATCAACGCGATCCGCCACGTCCACGAGCTCGAGAAGGTGAAGCGCGCCCGCTACGCCGCGGCGGCTCCGGCCGCGGCGGCTCCGGTGAACCCCCTCGCGGCGGCCGGAGGCCCCCGCCAGACGGGCGAGATCATCACGTTCTTCTCACCCAAGGGCGGGGTCGGCCGGACGACGATCGCCACCAATCTCGCCGTCGCGCTGCATCAGCTGAGCCAGAAGCCCGTCGTCCTCGTGGACGGAAGCCTCCCCTTCGGCGATATCGCCGTGATCCTCAACATGAGTCCAAAGGCCAAGACCATCGCCGACCTCATCGGATCGTTCGACAACACCGACTCCGACGTGCTCGAGTCCGTGCTCGTCTCCCATTCCACCGGGATCAAGGTCCTGCTCGCGCCGCCGACGCCGGAGTCGGCCGAGCTCATCACCGGCGCGAACATGAAGCACGTCCTCGAGCTCCTGCGCGAGCGCTACGCCTACATCGTGGTCGACACGTGGCCCTCGTTCCAGGAGCAGGTGATTACGATGCTCGATGTGGCCGATGTGATCCTCACGCTCATGACGCTCGAGATCACGAGCCTCAAGAACGTCCGCGTGTTCATGGAGATCGCCGAGAAGCTCGGGTACGGGAGCGACAAAGTTCAGCTGGTCGCGAACCGCAACGACAGCTCCGGCGGCATCAAGGCTTCGGATGTCGAGGCGAGCCTCGGCCGAAAGATCCCGCACACGATCGTTTCCGACGGGCGAACACTGGTACTCGCCGTGAACCGAGGTGTGCCATTCGTCATCAGCCATCGTGAGAGTCAGGTTGCAAAAGACATCTTCACCCTCGCGCAGCGCATCACGGCCGAGGCCCCGGAGGCCGCGGCGGCCGGTGCCGCGAAGGCGACCGCCCGCGCCGGGGGCATGCGTCTCTTCGCGCGCTAGCGCCTGATCCTCGTCTGACCCCTCTACAAGCGTTTTCGGGTCCTACATTTCGCTGTCGAGGGAGCAGGTGCCTGGATAACGGGCGCCGGAAGGCAGGGTTAAACACGCACAGATGTCGCTTCTGAGACGCATCGAAGGCGCCCGCCCGGGTCAGCCGGATCAGCCGCAGCAACCCGGTTCACCTCAGCAACCCCCGAAGCCGCCCGCGGAGGGTCCGCTCTCGCAGTCCGCGGCCCCTGGACGCGACGCGCAGCGCGACGTTCGCTCACGCCTGCAGAGCCGGATCATCAACAACCTGGACCCGCGTCTCGATCTCTCCGACGCAAAGGCGGTCAAGTCGTCGATCGAGGAAATGTTCAACAAGTTCATCGACGAGGAAGGCATCGTCGTCACGCGCGTCGAGCGTCAACGAATGCTCGAGCAGATCATGGACGAGATCCTCGGCTTCGGCCCGATCCAGCCGCTCCTGAACGACGACACCATCACCGAGATCATGGTCAACGGACCCTTCCGGACCTACGTGGAGCGCAAGGGCAAGCTGCAGCTCTCCGACGTTACGTTCGTCAGCGACGAGCATGTCTCGCGCGTGATCGAGCGGATCATCGCGCCGATCGGCCGGCGCGTCGACGAAGCGAAGCCATTCGAAGACGCGCGTCTCCCGGACGGCTCGCGCGTGAACATCATCATCCCGCCGCTCGCGCTGAACGGCCCGACCGTCACCATCCGAAAGTTCCCCAAGTACCGCATCACCGTCGAGGACTACATCAAGTTCGGCACGGCGACGGCCGAGATGATGGAGTTCCTGCGTGCGTGCGTCGAAGCGCGCCTCAACATGTACATCTCCGGCGGCACCGGCTCAGGAAAGACGACGCTGCTCAACATCCTCTCCGGCTTCATCCCGGAGGACGAGCGGATCATCACGATCGAGGACGCGGCCGAGCTGAAGCTCGTCCAGGATCATGTCGTTCGTCTCGAGTCTCGAGCCGCGAACATCGAAGGCAAGGGCGCGGTCACGATCATGGACCTCGTCCGCAACGCTCTCCGTATGCGTCCCGAGCGCATCGTCGTCGGTGAGACGCGTGGTGGCGAGGCGCTCTCCATGCTCCAGGCCATGAACACCGGCCATGACGGCTCGCTCTCGACGGGCCACGCGAACTCCCCGCGAGACATCCTCGCCCGTCTCGAGACCATGTGCCTCATGGCAGGGGTGGAGCTCCCGGCGCGCGCCATCCGCGAACAGATCGCGAGCGCGCTCGATCTGATTATCCAGATCTCGCGACTCAAGGACGGGTCGCGTAAGGTCACGAACATCACCGAGGTCCAGGGAATGGAGGGCGACACGATCGTCCTTCAAGACGTATTCGTGTTCGAGCAGACCGGCTACGTCGACGGAAAGGTCCAGGGCCGCCTCCGGCCGACGGGCATCCGTCCCAAGTTCTCGGAGAAGTTCGAGGCGGCCGGCATCAAGCTCCCGCAGAACGTGTTCGGCGACATGTCCGCCGGCCTTCGTTGATCGGTCTCGAGTACATCATCCCGGCGACCGCCTTCATCGGCGTGTTGCTTTTCTTCTGGGGGATCTCGTCGATGCTCGGCGGTGGGTCCCCCGAGTCGCTCGGCGCGCGCATGCAGCGCTACGCCGGCGGGACGCAGACCGCGCCCGAGGCGAAGAAAGAGAAAAAGCGATCACGCCGGGACATCGATCCATTCGCGACGCTGTCTGGTGATGTCCAGGACAAGCGCTTCGCATCGCGCGTTCAACGCGACCTCGCCCGCGCCGACCTTCGCCTGCGCGTCGCGGAGTACTACTACATCCG
>DASYUY010000017.1:0-6039 GCA_036000705.1 Candidatus Limnocylindria bacterium
GTAGTTGGTGAAGAACGGCTTGTGACGGCCGCCCTCCTCCTTCTTGAGGACGTAGACCTCGCCCTCGAACTTCTTGTGGGTGTTCACGGTGCCGGGCTTGGCCAGCACCTGGCCGCGCTCGACGTCGTTCTTCTCGATGCCGCGCAGCAGGCACCCGGCGTTGTCGCCCGCCTGGCCCTGGTCGAGCTGCTTCCTGAACATCTCCACGCCGGTGACGGTGGTGCGCTTCGGCTCACGGAAGCCGAGGATGTCCACCTCTTCGCCGACCTTGATGATCCCGCGCTCGATGCGCCCGGTGACCACGGTGCCGCGGCCCTTGATCGAGAAGACGTCCTCGATCGCCATCAGGAAGGGCTTGTCGATGTCGCGAACCGGATCGGGGATCCATTCGTCGACCGCCTTCATCAGGTTCATGATCGACTCTTCGCCGCCGGCGTCGCCCTGCATCGCCTTGAGCGCCGAGCCGCGGACGACCGGGACCTTGTCCCCGTCGAACTGGTACTTCTTGAGCAGATCGCGGACTTCCATCTCGACCAGGTCGAGGAGATCGGGGTCGTCGACCGCATCCACCTTGTTCAGGAAGACGACGATCTGCGGCACGCCGACCTGGCGCGCGAGCAGCACGTGCTCCTTGGTCTGCGGCATCGGCCCGTCCAGCGCCGACACCACCAGGATCGCGCCGTCCATCTGGGCGGCGCCGGTGATCATGTTCTTGATGTAGTCGGCGTGCCCGGGACAGTCGACGTGGGCGTAGTGGCGCTTCGCGGTCTCGTACTCGACGTGCGAGACGGCGATGGTGACGATCTTCGAGTCGTCGCGGACCGTGCCGCCCTTGGCGATGTCGGCGTAGGAGACTTCCTTGCCGCCCGACTTCTTCGCCATGACCTTGGTGATCGCGGCGGTGAGCGTGGTCTTGCCGTGGTCGATGTGACCGATGGTCCCGACATTCACGTGCGGCTTGGTGCGCTCGAACTTCTTCTTGGCCACGCTGCGTCTCTCCTTTTACTAGAGCCCACCTCGGGGATCGAACCCGAGACCTCGTCCTTACCAAGGACGTGCTCTACCAACTGAGCTAGGTGGGCAGAGCTCCTATTTCCGGACACGAAAAGAGAGTTGCTTGGCGCAACTCCCTCGAGCCGCTGGGTCCAGAAGATTATCCGCCCGCCCGCCTCGGCGGGTCAAGGAAAGCGCTGAAAGGCCGGCTGACGGACGGCCCTACGGGCGCCGGCGGAAGGTGCGCCCGCCGCCCTGCACCGTGCCGGGGGCGCTGGTGCGGGTGATGGTGAAGCTGCTGCCGTCGGCGCCGAGGGTCGAGGGCTGTGCGATCACCTGGCCCGAGCGGTTGATCATCGCGACCGCGCTGGCACCGAGGGCACTGAGGGTCAATGTCTTCCCGTCGCGCACGGCGCTCCCGGCGGTGAAGCGCACGCTGCCGAAGTCGTCGAGCGGGATGATGCCGCGGCCCGAGCTCGGAGCCTCCTGCACCCATTCCGCGGAGGAGCGCGAGGAGCTGTAGCGCACCGTGCGCTGGTACGACGACTTCGTCGTGTTGTTCGCCATGGCGATCAGCCACTCGCCGCTCGACTGCTCAGTGATGGTGACGGTGACGGAGTCGCCGGGTGCCACCGCGAGCGACACGGTGCGCGATGAATCGGGCAGCATCTCGATCCACGCTTCGTAGCTGACGCTGCCGCCGACGACCGTCGCCTGCGTTCCCGCCTGGATGAGGTCTGTTCCGGATACCCCACCGATGCCGACCCACGTCGCGTCGGCGCCGGTCGTCGTCGCGCCGACCTGCGGGACGATCCACGTGCCGGTCACCGACGTGTACGTGCCGCCGTTCGCGACGTAGCCCGACCAATTGCTCGACGTGTCGGAGATCCGCGCCGGTGTCGTCGTGGTCGTATCCGGCTGCGTCTGCGCCGGCGCCGTGCCCGCTCCGGGTGTGACGCTCTGGGCGCTGGGCTGAACGTCCGCCTGGATCTTCCACGCGCCGCTCTCGAGGACGAGCGAGTAGTCGTTGCGGTCGGTGCGCTGATCCTGCGAGCCGTCGCTGTAGCTGGTACGCCAGGTCTCGTACGCGGTGGCGGTGGCCGTCGTGCCGTTGATCGTCACGTCGCCCCACTCGATCCGCACCAGCGTGAAGCCGACGACACCGCCCCGCGCCAGATCGCTGTTGATCTGTGTGAGCTCGTCGTAATAGGCGGCGGTCGCCGTGTCGCGCATCAGCGACGCATCGCCGGTCGCGAATGCCTTTTGCTGCGCCTGGTTGGCGCGCTCGACCACCGCTTTCACCGCCTCGGCGGTGGCATCGGCCGCGGCAGGGGCGGGCGTCGCGATCGCGACATGCGGCAGCTGCTGGATCGCACGACCGAGATCGACCTGACCGGCGCAGCTCGTGAGCGCGATCGCCAGGACGATGAGGAGCTTGCGCATGGCGTACATCGTGCGCCCGCTATTTGTGAGAAGGATGAAAGTTCGCTAAGAGCGCGATAAAAAGGACGCGACAGACCGCCCTGCCCGGCTACGGCGACTGATCGAGCTCGGTCGAGAACGGAGCGCCGACGGGGCTGATCGAGTACACGAGCGTTCGCGCGGCCGCGGTCCCGACGTTGATGAGCTGGATCGGGACCTTGGGAAGGATGTAGAAACCCTGGCCCGGGTCGAGGAACACAGGCGCGCTCCCGCCGCTGCGAACGAGCACGCGGCCCTCGAGCACGAGCACTCCCTCGAACCCCGAATGCATGTGCGCCGCTGAGCGCCCGCCCGCCTGAACGACGACGAGTCGGAGGCTCTCGGTGTACTTGCCGACGGCGAGCGGCGGAAGATCCGGCGTCGCGTACGCCAGACGATCGCCGTCTGTCGCTCGCCGATCGCTCGGCGCCTGATACGACGCCGTGAAGCTCTCGCGCTCGGACAGCACGGCGCTGACGCCACGTGCCTCGCTCGCGCCGGCGATGATCCAGACGTACCCGGTCGTGCTCGTCGAAAGGTCGCGTGGCTTCTCGATGAGAACCTTGCTCGCGAATCCCTCGGCGCTCGGCGCATAGGTCGGGCTCGGTGTCGCCGTCGCGACAACGGCGACGGTGGTCGACGGCGCTGCCGGCGGCGTGGCTGACGACTCGGTGCGCGGCGCGGCGCCTCCGCAGGTGACGAGCAAGAGTGCGATGGCGATCGGAGCGACCTGACGCATCGAGGTACCTCCCACGTTGCCCTTCCGGCCTGCTGGAACCATCGACGCTGCGGACCTCCGACGAAAGACCAAAAAGTGAACTTGCGGTCGGGCGCGCCGCGGCGTTGACTGTGCGCATGCCCGATTACGGCCAGTTCTGCCCTGTGTCTCGTCGTTCGGAGATCTTCGCCGAGCGCTGGACGCCCTCATCCTGCGCGAGCTGCTGAACGGCAGCCATCGTCTCAGCGAACTTCACCTCGGACTTCCGCGGATCTCGCGCAACCTCTTGACCCAGCGCCTCGCTTCGCTCATCAGCGCGGGCGTGATCGAGCGACGACCAGCGCAGCGGGGACGCGGCTTCACATATCACCTGACGTCGGCCGGCGAAGAGCTGCGTCCGGTCGTGGAGGCGCTGGGCGCGTGGGGTTACCGCTGGGGCGGCGCCGACCTACCTTCGGCGCAGCTGGATCCGGTGTTGCTGATGTGGTTCATCCGACGGCGCGTGCAGATACAAGCGCTCCGACGCGCGCGGACCGTGGTGCGCTTCGACTTCCGGCGACCGCGACGGTCCTTCTGGTTGCGCATCGAACCGCCGGCCGTGGATCTGTGTTTCACCGATGAGGGCTTCGACGTGGAGCTCGCGGTCGACGCCGACGTCGCGGCGTTGACCGCGGTGTGGCTTGGACGCCTGCGCCTCGCCGAAGCGATCGCCGCAGGCTCGATCCGACTCGATGGCGACGAAGACGCCCGCCCGCTGTTCGCCCGATGGTTCGGCTTGAGCCCTTTCGCCGATGGCGGCGCCGAACGGATCCTCGCAAGAGCACACGCGCGGTCAGGTTGAGGAAGACGTCGACAGACGGCACCACGTGGGCGGGATTGCCACCGTGGACATGAATGAGGAGGCCGGTCCAAAGACCGGCCTCCTCTGTTCGTATGCTGCGGATCCGTCTATGGCGTGACCTTGAAGACGAACACGTCCTCGTCCGGACCGGCGCTGTTCGTGTTGCGGGTGTCCGACCACACCATGTAGACGGCCCCGCCGGCTCCGGCGGCGACGCTGGAGTAATCGCCGAGGAACCCGGCCTGCGCGGCGTTGGTCTGCGGGCTCGGGTAGTTCTGCAGATCGCTCGCGCCCTGGTAGGTGCCGAACGAAGTCCCGCTCTTCACGAGGTACCCGTACCCGAACGTGCCGTCGCCGACCGCGGTCGTGTGCCGTGCGGTGTTCGCGCGGTAGGTGCTGACGACGACCTTGCCGGTCGTGGTGATGGCGACGGACGGCTCGAAGTACGCACCCGTCCCGCTCGGCGCGAGCTGGGCGCCGCCCCCGCTCGCATCGCTCCACGTGGCTCCGCCGTCGGTGCTTTCAGAGACGATGAGCTTGTACGCGCCCCTGGTCGCCGTGGTGAGACCGCGCGTGTCGGTCCAGACGGCGGCGAGGTGTTGCGAATTTGTGGGATCGACCGCGATCTGCGGGAAGTCCTGGCTGCGGATGTTCAGCGAGTCGACGCACTGCTCCGGCCCGCGGCCGAAGTTGCAGAGCGCCACGAAGGTCTCGTCATCGACGCCCACCTTCGCGGGCGCGCTGACTGTCTGGAGGTCGGCGCTGACATGAACGCCAAGCTGCTGGTTGACGAGCGTCGGGGTGTTGAAATTGTTGAAGACCACGAAGACGCTGCCGTCCGCGAGGACGACGGGCATCGAACCCTGATCGATGTTGCACGAATCCGCGGGGATTCTCGGATTGAAGGAATCGCCGAGCGTGCAGAGCGGGGACCGTCCGCTGATTTCGAGCGGCGTCGTCCAGTGGCCTGGCGCCGGTGAGGCGACCCACTTGGAGAGCATGATCGGCGCCTCACAGAAGCCTCCGCGGTTCATCGAACGCTTGCAACGGGGATCCGCACGAAAGTCCGTCCAGGTGACATACACCTCCGTGTGACCGGCGCGCATATCGCCCGCGATGAACTCCTTGTCGAAGAAATGCGCGCCGCTTGCGTCCTCGGTGCCGACGACAAACGGAGACGACCCCGCGCCGACGTTCGCATACGCCGAGCCTTTGAGCGCCGGCGTCGACGGCACGACAAAAAGCCCGCTGGCGTTGCTGTTGACGTCGAATACGACGCAGCTGTACCAGGCACGGCCGTTGCCATCGAAGGTCAGCGCTGGATCGCTCGCGGCGTCGTAGGTGTGTCCGATGGGCGAGAGGTGCTGGCCGAACGGTGGCTGGCCGTCGCCCCAGGTCACCCCGCCGTCCAGCGAATAGTCGAAGCCGCAGCGGTTGAAGCCGACGCGGCTGTCGTTCTGGCCGACGATGATGTTGTTGCCGTCGGTCGGGTTCACCGCGACCTGCTCCTCGGCTTGACGGCGCAGGGTGCAGTCGCGGTTGGTCCGAGGATTGGTCGCGCTGCCGCGATTGGCGCAGCCGAGTGACGACGCGGTTGCGTCGGGCGGCGTATCCGAGCCGACCGACGACTGCACGTCGGCGGCCTCGGCCCGCTGTTCATCGAATGCGACTTCGGTGCCCGCCGACGGATGGGCGAGCGCCTTTCCATTGTCGAAGTGCGGGTGGCCGTTCGCTGGATCGAGGAGTGGGTGCGGGACCGCGACCGCGCTAGATCCAAAGTAGAGGCTCGCGATCACCAAGGTCGTGCCTGCGAGGAACGCGAGTACCGGTCGGCTATGTCTCACGGCGGAAGCTCCCCCAAAAAAATCGCGACGTGACTGGCCGGAGCCCGTCCATCGGATGCCGGCGCACGGATTATGAGGACGCCGTACTCGCGCGTCGCAGCTAGCAACATCGCGGTTGAGCGCCCGTGATCAGCGCGGCTATATCGAGCCGCTGCCTGGTATCAGGAAATCGTCCGGCTTTG
>DASYUY010000018.1:0-15048 GCA_036000705.1 Candidatus Limnocylindria bacterium
AACGGCGCGGCGGTCGCGTCGGTGGCGGCCACCACTCTGGCCAGTGGAGCGGGCCCGGCGTTCATCGGACGCCTGGGCGCCGAGGGCGGCAGCAGCGGCATCCTGCCCTTCAGCGGGACGATCGATGACGTCGCGGTGTACGCGGGCGCGCTCTCCGCGGCGCGGGTGCTGGCCCACTACACCGATGCGTCGACCAGAGTCACCAGCGCGCGCGTCAGCATCGACGTGCGGGCGGACGTGCCAGGGACGGCGACCGCGAGCGGTCAAGTGAGCGCGACCGAGAGCGATCCCAACCCCGCGGACAACACACTCGGACTCAGCACGCTCGTCAACTAGCGATCCCGTCCACAGCGCGTAACGACGATCAGGGGACATGGCTCCTTCTTGACGGCTGTCCCCCGCCGGCGTAGCGTTTCGGCCGCCGCCATGAAAACGTTTACACGCAGGAGGACGGTCCGGCGGCCGACGGTCGTGACGGTCGCGAAGCGTGCCGGCGTCTCGATCGCGTCCGTGTCGCGGGTCCTCAACGGGTTGCCGGCGAGCGCCGACATGGAGCGGCGCGTGCGCGCCGCGACCGCGGCCCTCGACTACGTTCCCGACGCGCGCGGTCGGTCGCTGAAGGCCGGCCGGACGATGCAGCTCGCGTTCGCGGTGGCCGACATCGCGAACCCGGTCTACGTCGAGATGATGCGCGCGATCGAGCAGCGGACGAAGGCCGCCGGCTTCCGACTGGTCCTCCACTCGACCGGGTCGGATCCCGTCAACGAGATCGACCTCATCGAAGGGCTCGGCCGCCGGTACGTCGATGGCCTGATCCTGAGCCCGCTCCGCATCACTCCTGAGCATCTCCGGTCGCTGCGGGCCGCCTCGGTGCCGGTGGTGATCATCGGCACGCTGCCGGACGACGAACCCGTCGACTCCGTTCGCGCTGACTCTCGGCGGGGCGTCGGGCTCGCGATCGAGCATCTCGTCGACGCCGGCAGGCGGTCGATCGGGTTCGTGAATGGCGATCCGCGCACCGTGCCGGGCAACGCCCGTCAAGAGGGATACCGGTCGGCGCTGGCGGCCGCCGGTCTCGCATACGACGAGCGCCTGGAGGTCGTCGGCGGCGAGTTCACGTACGCCGCCGGACACGCCGCCACGCGCGAGCTGTTCCGTCGGACGCGTGCCGATGCGCTCTTCTGCGCGGACGACCTCATCGCAGTCGGAGCGATGCGCGCGCTGGCGGATCTGCACGTGCGCGTCCCCGATGAGGTGGCCGTCGTCGGTATGGACGACACCGAGCTCGCGCGGATGAGCATGCCCGCGCTCAGCAGCGTGTCGCTCGGTTCCGCGGAACGGGCGAAGATCGCGGCCGGCCTGCTGCTCGACCGGATCAGCGATCCGACGATCCGACCGCGCCACTTGACCGTCGCTCCACACCTGGTAGTCCGCGAATCCAGCGGTGGCGCGGCCGTGGTATCCGTATGACCGCCGCGGTCATGGAGCGCACGCGCGTCTCGGTGCGGCAGGTCCAGCACAGCCCGATGCTGTTCCTGCTCCCCGCGCTCATCCCGGTGATCGCGTTCAGCGTGCTCCCACTGATAGAGGGCATCTACCTGGGCTTCACCGACGCGAAGGCCGGCCTGAACGTCGATCTCGCGCCGAACTTCCTCGACAACTACGTCCGGCTGCTGAGCAACGACCTCTTCTGGCAGTCATTCCAGATCGGCATCATCTGGGCGGTCACGACGACCTTCTTGCAGTACGTGCTCGGACTGTCGCTGGCGCTTCTGATGGAGCAGCGCCTGCACTTCCTCTGGCTCGCGCGGACGCTGGCGCTCGTCCCATGGGCGACGCCACCGGTGATCGTCGCGATCATGTGGAAGCTCGTCTATCAGCCGGACATCGGTCTGCTGAATCAGTCTCTTCGTGGCGTCGGGATCCCGGTCGGGGAGCTGAACTGGCTCGCCGACTTCAACACCGCCTTCCCCGCGGTGATCGTGGTCGGCGCCTGGGCGGGCATGGCGCAGACGACCGTAGCGCTCGTCGCCGGGCTCAAGGGCATCCCGGTGGAGCTGCACGAGGCCGCGGCCTCCGACGGGGCGACCGCGTGGCAGCGCTTCACCCACATCACCTGGCCGCAGCTCCGCCCGGTCACCGATGCGATCGTCTCGCTCAACTTCATCTGGAACTTCAACTCGTTCGGCCTCGTGTACGTCCTGACCGAGGGCGGGCCGGGAGGCAAGACGATGGTGCCGGCCCTCTTCGCCTACAACGAGGGATTCAAGTACGGGCACTTCGGCTACGCGGCGGCGATGGGCAACGTCATGGTCATCGTCGTGATGGTGCTGCTCTACGTCTATCTGCGGCGCGGCCGGCGGGGCGTCGAATGATCTACCGCCGATCGCCTGCCGCGACCGTGCTGCAGTACAGCGCGCTCTTCGCGCTGATGTTCTTCCTCGCGTTCCCGCTCCTCTGGATGCTGTCGACGTCGTTCAAGGCTCCGCGCGAGCTCGTCGCCCTCATCCCGTCGCTCATCCCGGTCAACCCGACGATCGACAACTACTTCACAGCGTTCCGCGAGCAGGACCTCGTGCGCAGCGCGACGAACAGCCTGCAGCTCTCATTCGGAAGCGCGATCCTCACCGTCCTCGTCGCACTTCCGGCCGCGTACGGGCTCGCTCGACACGCGACGGTGCTGCGGCGGCTCACGATGAGCTGGATCCTGGTGAGTCAGATCTTCCCGCTGATCCTCATCATCATCCCGCTCTTCCTCATCTTGAAGACGCTGCACCTGCTCGACAGCCTCACCGGCCTCCTCGTGGTGTATCTCGTGTGGAGCCTGCCCTTCACCCTGTGGATGCTCCAGAGCTACGTGAAGGCGATCCCGATCGAGCTCGAGGAGGCGGCGTCGATCGACGGCGCGGGCCGTGTGCGCATCCTCCGCTCCATCGTGCTGCCGCTGCTCGCGCCCGGTCTGGTCGTGGCCGCTCTCTTCGCGTTCATCTCAGCCTGGAACGAATTCTTCTTCGCGCTCGTGGTGCTCCAGAGCGCCGAGCTCTACACGCTGCCGCTGACCCTTGCCCGGTTCATCGGCAGCGAGGGGGTCGTCCGTCTGGGCCCGCTGGCGGCCGCGTCTTTCATCGCGACCCTGCCGAGCCTGGTGTTCTTCAGCTTCATCCAGAGGCATCTGCGCTCAGGTCTGTTGACAGGAGGTGTGAAAGGCTGACGACAACGCGGGGGCAATCAGACTGTTTGGGAGGAAAGAAGGCCAGCTATGAACAAACGATTCCGAGCCTCGATCGCGATGCTCGTGGTGGCGGGACTCGCGGCCGCCTGTGGCGCGACCAGCACCGGCACGGGCGCGAGCCCGACCGGCAGCGCCGCCGCAACACAGGCCGTGCCGATCACGCTGCAGTTCGCGAGCTTCGCGTGGCAGAAGGCGACGGTCGACGCGCACAACAAGATCGTCTCCGACTGGAACGCCAAGAATCCGAACATCACCGTCAAGATCGTGACGGTCGACGTGAACTCGGTGCACGACAAGCTCCTCACGACGTTCCAGGGCGGCACCGCCGCGGACATCGTCCACGACGAGTCCGCGGACATCGGTGGCTTCGCGGGTCAGGGCTTCCTCGCCGACCTCACGCCGCTCATCCCGGGCGAGCTGAAGTCGGACGTCCCGCAGGGCATCTGGGACACCGTCACCTTCAACAAGAAGATCGCCGGCGTGCCGACGATCCTGCAGACGTACAGCGTCTTCGTGAACAAGAAGATGCTCGCGGACGCGAAGGTCGACCTTCCGACCGCGGCGAACCCCTGGACCTGGGACAAGTTCGCGCAGGTCGCCAAGCAGCTCACGACCACCGATCGCTACGGCGTCGGCTGGGGCCTCAAGTCTCCCGCCGCGACGGTCATGAGCATGGCCCTCAACTTCAACGGCAACTTCTTCTACAACGAGGGCGGCAAGAACGTCGTGAAGTTCGGGACCGCCGAGCAGCAGGTCCTGAAGCGCATCTACGACCTCGCGTACACCGACAAGTCGCTATCACCGACGACGCTCGGCCAGAGCGGCCCGGACATCCTGCCCGGCTTCTTCGCGGGGAAGTACGCGATGATCGTCGGCGGCAACTACGTGGCCCAGCAGATGGTCGAGCAGGCGCCCGCTGGATTCGACTGGGCGATGCTGCCGCTCCTCAAGGGCGACAGCCAGGCACAGAGCGCGAACCCGCAGACGCTGTCCATCGCGGCGCAGAGCAAGTACCCGCAGCAGGCGATGCAGTTCATCGCCTTCTACATGCAGTCGCAGAACCTCGCCAGCGTCGCCATCGGCGACTGGCTCATCCCGGTGAGCACGTCCGCCGGCAAGGCCGTGACGACGATCACCGGCGGCAAGAACAGCTGGGACGTGAACGTCGCATCGACACCGTCATTGAAGCTCGCTCCGTTCCAGACGCTCGATGCCTACCCACAGTGGAAGAGCCAGATCGCGCAACCGGCGTTCCAACAGTACTTCGCGAACAAGATCGACCTGCCCACCGTCGGCACACAGCTGATCGAGGGCTGGACCAAGGTCGGCGGCAAGTAGAGTCACGCGGTCCGGTGACCGTGCCGGGGACCGGATGATCCGGTCTCCGGCCGGCACGAACCGCACGAAAGGTCGAGTGTGAACGAGCTTCGATCCAAGGCCATCGGTTGTCTTTCCGGCGCGGCGGTCGGCGACGCGCTGGGCAGCGCGACCGAAGGGTATTCGCACGAGCAGATCCTGAAGCGCTACGGCGGTCCGGTGACCGGGATCGTCGCGCCCTACGTCGACGCCGGCCGCGGACCCACTCGCTACCAGAAGGGCGATGGGCGGATCACCGACGACACGCTCATGACGCTCGCGCTGGTCGAGGTGTACCGCCAGCTGCGGCGACACCTCGACGCGTACGACATCGCGCAGACGCTCGTCCCGCTCCTGATGAACACCGTGCGCTGGCTTCCGGACATGGAGCGCGAGGACACGTTGCTGCAGCGCCTCTTCCTAGCGGAGAAGTGGCTCGTCACGAAACTGCACTACGCGCATACCGACCCGCGCGAGGCCGGCGTCGGCAATATGGTGAACTGCGGCGCGGCGATGTACATGGCGCCGGTCGGGATCGCGAACGCGGGCGACCCAGGCGGCGCGTACGCCGAGGCGATCGACATCGCCGGCGCGCATCAATCGAGCTACGGGCGCGAGGCCGCCGGTGTCTTCGCCGCGGCGGTCGCGGCCGCGATGGCGCCCGGCGGTACCGCCCAGGACGTCGCCGCCGTCGCCATCGATCTCGCGCACGACGGGACACGCGCGGCGCTCGAGGCGGTCCGCGCCACTGCCGCCCGCATCGATGACTGGCGGAGCGCCGCGCCGCGGCTGCGCGAGGCGATCGCGCCGTACGACTCGGTCGGACCGGACTTCCGCGACCCCGGCCTTGGCGCGCGGCGGCCAAGCCGTCTGCACTCGATCGAGGAGCTCCCGGTCGCGATCGGGTTCGTTCTCATCGCCGGCGGGGAATACGAGAGCGCGGTGCTTGGCGCGGTGAACTACGGCCGTGACGCCGACTCGATCGGGACGATGGCGGGCGCGATCAGCGGTGCGCTCGGCGGGCGCGAGACCGTGCCGGCGCAGTGGCGCGACTTCGTGGCCCGTGAGAGCCGCATCGATCTCGAAGAGCCGGGCCTCGCGATGGCCGACATCGCCGAGGAGATCTTCGCGCTCGACGACCGTCGCCACACATCACGGTCTGATGCACTGCGGCGTGTCAGAGAAGGGCTGCATGCGGGTCACGTGGGTCCAGCCTGAGGACGTTCTGCGCCACGAGCTGATCCAGTCGGCGGTCGAGGGCAAACCCATCGAACGGGTCGCCGCGCGATGGGCGGCCGCAGGCGGTCGGCTCGGCGCGCCGGAGCGAGGTACGTCGCCCGAAGCGGCGACGGCGGCGCAGCGGAGGCTCGCGCGCAGCTTGATCGATGAGCTCGACGCCATCCCGTCTCCGAAGACGGCGGACGAGCCCACCGAATTCGAGGCGATCCGCGAGAGCTGGTCCGCACCGCCGCCGCTCCCTTCGGTCTCGCGCGCCGCGCTCGCGGACCGCATCCGCGGCGCGTGGCTGGGTCGCGCGGTGGGCTGTCTGCTCGGGAAGCCGGTCGAGGGAGTGGGTCGCGCGGGGATACGCGAGATCCTGCAGGCCACCGGACGCTGGCCGCTCGCTGACTGGTTCACCGCGCGCGGGCTGCCCGAGGCGGTCGCGGCGCGACATCCGTGGAACCGTGCGAGTCGCACGACGAGCCTGGCCGAGAACATCGCTGGCATGCCCGAAGACGACGATCTCAACTACACGATGCTCGCGCTCGCGCTCGTGGAGGAGCGTGGGCATGCGTTCACGACCGATGACGTCGCCGAGCGCTGGCTGAGGGAGCTTCCCGGTCTTCGAGTGTTCACCGCGGAGCGCGCCGTCTACCGGAATCTCCTCGACGGCATCGATCCGATCGACGCCGCGACGGTCCGCAATCCGTACCGAGAGTGGATCGGCGCGCAGATTCGCACCGATCTCTACGGCTGGGTCTGCGCGGGCGATCCGCATGCGGCGGCCGAGCTCGCGTGGCGCGACGCGCGCCTGAGCCACGTTCGGAGCGGCGCGTATGGCGCGCTGTTCGTCGCGGCGATGGCCGCCGCGGCCTGCGTCGCGAACGATGTCGAGAGCGTGATCGCCGCGGGGCGGTCGGTGGTCCCACCGCGCTCGCGTCTCGCACGCTCGATCGAGCTCGGCCTCGGTCTCGGGCGACGCGCCGTGCCCTACGAGGAAGCGGTCGACCAGCTTTACGCGGCACATGAAGGCCTGCACTGGGTGCACGCCCTCAACAACACCGCGGTCGTGGCTCTGGCGCTCGCCGAGAGCGGTCGTGACTTCTCGCGCGCGATCTGTGCCGCGGTCTCCGCCGGCTGGGACACCGACTCGAACGGCGCGACGGTCGGCGGGATCGTCGGCGCGCTCGCGGGCGCCTCCGCGCTGCCGGATCGGTGGACGCGTCCGCTCGGCGGCCGCGTCGCCTCGAGCCTGCGGGGATTCGACGGCGCTACCTTCGACGCTCTCGCGGCCCGCACGTTCGCGCTCGTGGGTCGCACGTGACCACGGCACGCGTCGCGGTCATCGGTAGCTGCAACATCGATCTCGTCGCGCGCTGCGCCACCCTGCCACGTCCGGGCGAAACCGTATTGGCTCGGTCCTTCGCGACGATCGTCGGCGGCAAGGGCGCGAATCAGGCGATCGCCGCGGGCCGAGCCGGCGCCCGCTGCGCGATCGTCGGCGCGGTCGGCGACGACGCCCACGGCAACGAGATCCGCGCGACGCTGCGCGAGTCGGGTGTGGACACCAGCGGCCTGCGCGTGGTCGCGGGTCCCTCCGGGACGGCCCTCATCTTCGTCGACGACGCCGGCGAGAACAGCATCGTCGTCGTCTCCGGAGCCAACGGCACGCTCACGACTCTCACCGCGGCCGACATCGGGATCGTCGACGCCGCCGACGCGCTCCTCTTTCAGCTCGAGGTCCCCACGGGGATCATCCTGGCCGCGGCTCTGCGCGCGAAGGGCCTGCGCGTCCTCAATGCCGCGCCAGCGCGACCATTATCCCGAGACCTGCTGGCCGCGATCGACCTTCTAGTGGTCAACGAGACGGAGGCGCGCATCCTCGCGGCCGGCGGCGCCGGCGCCGACGTGCTGCTGAGCGGTCTTCTGAGCCTCGTGCCCCGCGTCGCGATGACGCTCGGCGCGAAGGGCGTGCGCTACGCCGACCGCGAGGGGGCGAGGTATCTCGTGGCTACGCCGAAGGTCATCGCGGTCGACACGACCGCCGCCGGCGACACCTTCACCGGCGTGCTGGCCACCGCGCTCGCCGAACGCCGATCGACCCGCGAGGCGCTCGAGCTCGCGTGCGCCGCGGCGTCGCTGTGCGTGGAGACCGCGGGTGCCAGCACGTCGATCCCGAGTCGGCCCGCGATCGACGCGCGCTGGGCGGCGACGTACGGTCCCCGCGCGGTCCCGAACGCGCGGTGATGCTCCCCCGCGCCGCCGGACACATCGGCGCCGATCCGCGAGCGCCGCGAGAGAAGGACCTGCCACGCGCCATACCCGCGGGCAGCGCCGATCTCGCGATCCTCGACGACGCGAAGATCATCGCGGCGCCCGACGATCCACGCGACTGGGCGGAGTGGCGGCGGAGCCTCCATCGGTGGCGCGATGAGGTGCGTTCGCGCATTGCGTATTCGGGCGCGCGTTACGAGCGCGCCGACCTCGCGTGGACGCAGCGCTGCTTCTCGATCGGTCTGCTGTGGCTGTGGGACGAGCGGCTCTACGACTACGCGCGGCACAGCTTCACCGTCGACGGTCTCCTCGACGCAGACGCCGGCCTCGGTGGCTACGACGCCGTCGTGCTCTGGCACACCTATCCGCTCATCGGCATCGACGAACGCGATCAATTCGACTTCTACAAACAGGTGCCGGGATTGCCCGCGGTCGTCCGCGCGTTCCAGGCCCGCGGTGTCCGCGTGTTCATGGAGTACCACGCCTGGGAGCGCGGGGCGCGCGTGGAGCGCGACGACGCATCGGAGCTCGCGACGCTCGTCCTCGACACGGGCATCGACGGCGTCTTCCTGGACAGCATGCGTGAGGCGCCGGCCGGGGTCCGCGCGAGGCTCGACGCGACGGGCAGGCCCGTCGCGCTCGAGGGCGAATCGAACATCCCGCTCGCGCGCATCACCGATCACGAGATGTCCTGGGCGCAGTGGCAGGCGGACAGCGCGACGCCGGGCGTGCTCCGCGCGAAGTGGTTCGAGCCGCGGCACATGCTGCATCAGACGCGTCGCTGGGACCGCGATCGCGGCGCGCAGCTACAGACCGCGTGGCTCAATGGCGCCGGCATGCTGGTGTGGGAGAACGTCATCGGATCGTGGGTCGGCTGGAGCGCGCGCGATCGCGCTGCGTACTCGGCGATGTTGTCTATCCAGCGGCGCTTCGCGCGGCATCTCTCGCACGGCGAATGGACCCCGCTTGCGGATGCGGACAGCAGTGACGCGCCTTCGATCTTCAGCTCGCGCTTCGAGCTCGGTGGCTCGCGGCTTTGGACGATCGTCGGACGTGATCAGCACGCGCTCGGCCCGTCGGACGCGATCCTCACCAACGCTCGTGAGCGCGAGCGCTGGTTCGAGCTCGTCACCGGTCAGGAGCTCGCGCCCGTCGCTCGTGACGGCTGCGCCCGCGTCGCGCTGCCGGTCATGCAGCAGCCGTTCGCCGCGGTCCTCGCCGTGCCGGGTGCCCAGGTCGACGCCTCATTGAACGACTTCACGCGCGCGCAGGCGGCCCGCGCCTGGCACGCCGACGCGAGCTTCCCCGCGCGCACACCGCGCCGCCGGGCGCCGCCGCGCTCCACGGTCTCGCGCCCGCTCGAGGGCATGGTCTCGATACCGGGCGGCGACCGAACGCTCACCGTCCGTTATCGGCTGCGCGAGACCGGCATGTACGACGCGGCGCCGTTCGCCGATCTGTGGAAGCCGCTCCCCCCTCTCCTTCATCACACAGTCGAGGAGCGCCACGTTGTCGCCCTGCGACCGTTCGCGGTGTCACGGACCGACGTCACGAACGCCGACTACGCGCGCTTTGTGACCGCGACGGCGTACCAGCCCGCGAGTGCCGAGCGATTCCTCGCGCATTGGGACAGCGGGCGGCCGCGGCCGGGCACCGAGAACGAGCCCGTCCGCTGCGTGGATCTCGACGACGCACGGGCGTACGCGCGTTGGGCCGGCGCCAGACTTCCGACGGAGTTCGAGTGGCAGGTCGCCGCTTCGCATCCCGAGTTCGCGCGCGGGGCACCGCTGGTGTGGAACTGGACCGAGAGCGAGTACACCGATGGGCGGACGCGCTTCAGCGTCCTCAAGGGCGGGTCGCACGTGCTCCGTGAGGGATCCGAGTGGTACACCGACGGCGGCCCGCAGCCACCGGAGGTCTCACTGAAATTCCTCCGCGCGGGCCCGTCGATCGAGCGCTCGTCCGCGATCGGCTTCCGCTGCGTGATCGACCTCGACCGGGACGCTAGATGACGGAAACGACGGACGACGCGCTCGCCGGGCTGAAGGTCGTCGAAATCGCGACGCTGTTCGCCGGGCCGCTCGCGGCGACGTTCCTCGGCGATCTGGGCGCGGACGTCCTGAAGATCGAGCATCCACGGCAGCCCGATCCGGCACGGCATCACGGACCGAGCAAGAACGGTATCGGTCTCTGGTGGAAGGTCATCGGCCGCAACAAGCGACTGGCGACGCTCGACTTGTCGAGCGCCGACGGACAGCGGCTGTTCCGCCGCATCGCGAGCGGCGTGGATGTCGTCATCGAGAACTTCCGGCCCGGGACGCTCGAGCGCTGGGATCTCGGGTACGACCGTCTCGAGGCGGAGAACCCCGGCCTCATCCTCGCGCGCGTGACCGGATTCGGCCAGTTCGGGCCGTACGCGCACCGCCCCGGTTTTGGCACGATCGCCGAGGTCATGAGCGGCTTCGCGGCGCTCACCGGCGAGCCCGATGGTCCACCGACGCTGCCGCCGTTCGGTCTGGCCGACGGCGTCGCGGCGCTCGCGCTCGCGTACGGCGTGATGGCCGCGCTCGAGGCTCGGCGGCGCAGCGGCCACGGTCAGGTCGTCGACCTCGCGCTCATCGAGCCGCTGTTGTTCCTCCTCGGTCCGCAGATCACCGCCTACGACCAGCTGCGTGAAGTGCAGCCGCGCACCGGGAACCGCTCGGTCAACAACGCGCCGCGCAACACCTATCGCACGGCGGACGGGCGCTGGCTGGCGGTGTCGACCAGCTCGCAGAGCATCGCCGAGCGCGTGCTGCGACTTGTCGGCAGAGCGGACCTCATCGACCGTCCCTGGTTCGCGACGGGTCGTGGGCGCGCCGCACACGCCGACGAGCTAGACGATGTCGTCGGCGGTTGGATCGCGAAGCGCAGCGCCGCCGAGGTGAGCGCCGCGTTCGAGGACGCGCAGGCCGCGATCGGTCCGGTCTACGACGTGGAGGACATCTTCGCGGACCCTCAGTACGCGGCGCTCGGGACGATCGCGTCCGTCGACGACGCTGAGCTTGGCCGCCTGAGGATGCAGAACCAGCTCTTCCGTATGAGCGCGACACCGGGTCGCATCCGCTGGGCGGGGCGGCCACACGGCCACGACACCGCCGCGGTCCTCGAGGAGGTCGGCGTCGACGCGGCCGCGCTTGCGGACCTTCGCGCGCGTGGTGTGGCGTGAGCACGATCGCCACTCCGCCGCTCACCTGGCTCTACGTCCCGGGCGATCGGCCCGAGCGATTCGAGAAGGCCCTCGCCAGTGAGACCGACGTGGTGATCGTCGACCTCGAGGACGCCGTCGCCCCCGGCCACAAGGACGCCGCGCGTGAGAACGCGCGCAGCCTGTTGTCAGGCGCGACCGCAAAGCCGGTCGTCGTGCGCATCAACGACATCCGCTCGGCCTGGGGAGCCGCGGATCTCGCGGCGCTTGGTGATGCAGCGAGCCTCGCTGGCGTCCGCATACCGAAGGTCGAGAGCGCGGAGGATGTGCGTTTGGTGCGCGCCGGGCTTCAGTCCCGCACGCTGCCGCTCCATTGTCTGATCGAGAGCGCGCGCGGTGTCGAGGCCGCGTTCGAGATCGCGAGTGCCGATCCAGATGTCGCGAGCATCGCCCTGGGGGAGGCCGATCTGCGCAGCGACCTGGGCGTAACCGACGAGGAGGGGCTTCTCTGGGCTCGGAGCCGGATCGTCGTAGCCGCACGCGCCGCGGACCTGTCGGCGCCGGCGATGTCCGTCTACACGAACGTCGACGACCCTGAGGGGCTCGCTGCGTCGTGCCGTCGTGGCCGCGCGCTCGGTTTCATCGGTCGCGCGGCGATCCACCCACGTCAGCTGTCCGTCATCGCCGAGTGCTTCATGCCGACCCAGGCGGAGATCGACACCGCACGGGCGCTGCTGGACGCACTCGCTGATGCCAACGCGGCCGAGCATGGTGTCGTCGTGCTCCCCAGTGGGCAATTCGTCGATCGCGCCATGATCAAAGGTGCGGAGCGCGTGATCGCGCTCGCCGCGAGGCGCGCGGACCGCGGCTGAAGGTGCTGGCTGCGTTAATACGTCGCTCTCACACGTACCGCTCGCACGAGTAACACCAGGTGAACGCACCCACCAGAACGTCCCGTAGCCGGCGCCGATCACGGTCGAGACGCCTAGGCTCGCGGCCCAGGCGCAGAAAATCACCGCGTAGCTCACGCAGATCGCGGCCGCGATAACGAGATGCACGATCCGCACGGGGATCACCTGTGACGCACCGCACAACCTGTCTCGTCAGGCATCGCGTCTCCGCTCCGGATCGCGCGCGCGCGGAAGCGAGCTGGGATGTGCGTCGGTGCACAAACGGAGGAAGGCGGGGATGTCGTAGGGCGTTCGTGGGGCAGGACCAGGACAAGATGCGGAGGTGCTCTCATGCCTGTTGCAACGCTCACCCGGCGTCAACTCATGGTCGCGACAGCGGCGGCCGCGGTCACGGCCGCGTGCGGTGGCGGATCCAACAGCCAGGGCGCGGTGACGTCGCCCGTGGCGACCGCGAAGTCTGCGGCGACGAAGCTCGTGGGGGACGTGCTCGACTTCGAGCTGAAGGGGCCGTTCAAGTGGAACGGTGGGAGCGTGAAGATGAAGCTCCACGCCGCATTCGTCGGCGGACAGAAGGCGTATTTCGTGCGCACGGACGCGAGCGAGCCGAACTTCGCGAAGAAGGAAGGGCTCGTCTATGTGCCGCTGCTCAACGGCGCGCTCGCCGCGAAGCCGGTGGGCGCCGGTCAGATCTATCTTTTCGCCGACGCCCCGGCGGGGCAGCTCCCCGTCCTCAGCAGCGCGCCGGGAGCTCCGGACTTCGTCTCGCTGTACGCGGTCAACAGCGTGAAGTTCGCGGGCGCGAAGGAGCTACTCGACAGCGCTGAGAAGGTGCGCGCCGCGGCGAGCGCCGGTCGCATCACGATGGAGGCGACCAAGATCGTTGTGAATTATCCGATCGTGAAGTGGGCCGGCGGCGAGCTGCCGGTCGACGCGAAGGTCGAGAAGCCACTCGAGGGTGGCCCGCTGCTCGCAAAGCCTGACACCGAGAAGATGGAGGTCACGTTCAAGCTGCACCAGTGCTTTCCGGAGAGCCGCTACATCGTCACGGACACGTCCGCGGTTCCGATGGCCCCGATGATGAACATCGTCGGATCGCCCGCCTCAGCCGGGCTGGTCGACGCCGGCGCAACGAGCAAGATCACTGTCTTCGGCAACGGCCTCGCCGGGCCGGGTGCGATGGGCTTCCAGCCGGCGATCTTCCAGGCCAAGGCGGGTGAGGCGACCTGGAGTCCGATGTGGGATCACTGGACGGCTGTCTGGAAAGATCCGAGCAAGGCCATCTTGCTGCGCACCCAGGCCGAGATCGATGCCCGAGCGAACGCGGGCGACATCGTGCTGCACCACGGCACGCCCGACACGAAGGGACAAGGCTTCGTCGTGAACTGCCCCAGCCCGATCGTCGCGCCGAACGATTTCGTGGTGAAGTGACCGTGCCACTCGCGATGTCTACGCCTCTGTGAGCTCCATCACGCCATCAGTCCGGCCGCAAAGCTGCGGCCCAGTGCGAACGCCTCGCGCACAGGCAGGATGCGGCCGCCGTCGTGCGCCGCCAGCCACGCCGTTGCAGCCTCGGCCGACCGGAAGAAGTGGACGTGATCGCAGAAGGCCGTCCGGATATTCCGCACGTGCTCGATGGGCACGACGGAAACAACGGCCGACCCCGGCTCGACCGCTGTCACGCCATCGGGCGTGACGGTGACGCGGACCGGCGTCCCAGTCTCGTGGCAAGGCGACTCCACCTCGGCTCGTATCCCTAGTAGGGTTGGAAAGACGAGCGTGTCGAGGGCGCACCAGGTGTAGACGTCGCGTCCATCGACACGGAAGCGGTGTGGCGTCGAGTTCAGCGTGATGCCCATGCCGACGATGCGTCCACTCTCGTCGCGCTCTACGGGCTGAAACGCGTCGATCGCCTCGGCGACGTCTCGCTCGTCCTTTCCCGCCGCGGCGGCGACCGCTGCCAGGGTCACCGGCTCGCCCCGCAGGAGGAGCCGCAAGACCGTTCGGAAGAGTGGCGCCGCGCGCTCGACTCCCTCGCTGGCGCGGGCGCCCCGCGCGAGGTCAGATCCGATGCGCTCGACGGTGGTCGCGAGATCGGTTGTCATTTGTGTTCCTCCGACGTCTGGCCGCTGGTGCGGCGCTGTCGCCGCCTACGCTGCATCCTCCCGTGCACTGGAGGGTCAAGTCCTCTGGGTCATCGCTCCGGTCATCGTTCGCCAACAGCCGCCGCAGACGTTCGCTCTTCGCCCGAAGGTCGGCGATCTCGCCGTCGACTCGCGCCAGGGCGTCCGCATACGCCGCACGTACCAGGGGTCGCACATCACGGCGCTCGCGCTGCGCACGCGCGACTGCCTGCACCTGCCTGAGTGTCAGTCCGGCCGCTTGCAGCGCGCGGATGTGGGCGAGGCACTCGAGCACGTCGTCGCTGAACAGCCGGTAGTTCGCGTCGCTACGTCCCTCGACCGCGAGGATGCCCAACTCGTCGTAGAAGCGGAGCGCCTTGATCGACACGCCCGTACGGCGCGCCACCTCGCCGATCGTCATCTGCCGAGTCCTGGGGCTGCTGCCTCTCAGCAACGGTGGAGCCTCCCGCTACTCGGCAGGCGCGATGACCCGGCAGGCCATGATGCGGTCCGCGTTATCGGTGAGGATGCGCCCGGCCTGCTCCACGAGCCTCCGAACGCGGCGGTCGATGAGCTCGTAGCGCACGTTGCGCCCATCACGTCGCGCCTCGACGTAGCCGCAAAACCGCAGGCAGGTCAGATGCGCCGACACGCTCGGTTGGTAACGGCCGACGTGCCGCACGATCTCGCCCGCGGTCTTGGGACCGTCGAGGAGAAAGAGCAGGATCTCCACCCGCGTCGGATCGG
>DASYUY010000019.1:0-24273 GCA_036000705.1 Candidatus Limnocylindria bacterium
GCAGACGATCCTCATCGCCGCCCGCGCGGCGCAGGGCCTGGGCGGCGCGATCGTCTCCGCGGCCGGCCTCTCGCTGATGATGGGTCTCTTCACCGAGCCCGCCGAGCGCGCGAAGGCGATGGGCGTCGTGGGCTTCATCTCAGCCGGTGGCGGCAGCGTCGGCGTGCTCCTCGGTGGGATCCTCACGAGCGTCTTCGGCTGGCACGCCGTCTTCATGGTGAACATCCCGGTCGGCATCGTGGTGTACGCGCTCTCGCTGCGCCTCGTGCCGGCCACGCGGCCTGCCGCGCTCGGCACGCGGCTCGACATCGCAGGCGCGATCACCGTGACCACCTCCCTGATGCTCGCGGTCTACGCGATCGTGAACGGCAATGACGCTGGCTGGACCTCGGCCCAGACGCTCGGCCTGCTGGGCGCGGCCGGCCTGCTCCTCGCGTCATTTGTCGCGATCGAGTCGCGTGTCCACGACCCGCTCATGCCGCTCGAGCTCTTCCGCCGTCGCAACCTCGCGACCGCGAACGTGATGGGCGTGCTCTGGGCCGCCGCGATGTTCGCTTGGTTCTTCCTCTCCGCCCTCTACCTCCAGATCGTCCTGCAGTACGAGCCGCTCCAGGTCGGACTCGCGTTCCTCCCGGGCAACATGATCATGGCGATCTTCTCGGTCGGCATCTCGGCCAAGCTCGTGATGCGCTATGGCCTGCAGGCGCCGCTCGCCGCCGGTCTCGGCCTCGCCGGACTGGGCCTGTTGCTCCTCGTCCGCGCTCCCATCGACGGCAACTACGTCGTCGACGTACTCCCGAGCATGGTCCTGCTCGGTCTCGGTGCGGGCATCGCGTTCAACCCGATGATCATCGTCGCGATGAGCGACGTGGAGCCCGAGCGCTCGGGTCTCGCGTCCGGCCTCGTGAACACCTCCTTCATGATGGGCGGCGCGCTGGGCCTCGCGCTCCTGGCGAGCCTCGCGGCGGCGCGCACCGGCGACGCGCTCGCGACCGGCGCCCCGCAGATCGTGGCCCTGAACAACGGCTACCACGCGGCATTCGCGGTCGGTGTGGCCTTCGCGCTGGGCGCCGCCGCCCTCGCGTTCAAAGCGCTGCGGGTCTCATCGAGCGCCGCCACGCACCAGGACCCTGACGTCGAGAGCCTCGCAGCCGCAGCCGACTAGCTCTCCCGCCCTCTCTCAGAGGATCCAGCGTGCACGAGCCCGTGCCGCTGGATCTTCGTTTTGTGCGATGACTTCGCTCGCCCGCTGCCGTCTATGTGAGTATGAACGAGCACACCGTAACGAGCGACAGGGCGCACGCGGCGGTCTTCGTCGACCTGTGCGACCACACCCGCCTCACCGAGAGGTATGGCGACGAAGCGGCTGCGCAGATGGCGGTCGTGCTCGGCGTCATCGCACGGGACATCGCCCGGCGCAACAACGGTCGCGTCGTGAAGATGCTGGGCGACGGTGCGCACCTGCACTTCGACCGGGCCGCCGACGCCGTGCCGGCGGCGATCGACTTCCTCGCGCGGGTGCGCTCCTCCGGTCTCCCATGTGCGCGCGTCGGCGTGAACGCCAGCCCGATGGTCGAGGCCAACGGCGATTACTACGGACGCGCGGTGAGCGTCGCGGCGCGGATCGCGGCGGAGGCCGCACCCGGCGACGTGCTCGTCGGCGAAGCTGCGATCTCCGGGAGCACGGGCGTGCGCTTCGAGTGCGTCGGCCCGATGCAGCTGCGTGGCGTCGCACAACAGGTCACGGTGTACCGCGCCTTCGCGAGCGTCTAGCGACGCACCGTCGCCCGCGTTCAGCGCAAAGTGCCGATCACCCACAGGCGATGCGACCTAAGAACGAATCGGAGCAGCCCCCGGAGCTGGAAGCTTTGCAGACCATTGCGTCCGCCACCGCTCAACGGACGGCAATGGCATGCGATGGCGTCGGGCCCACAATGCTCGCTCTATGTCGGCAATCGAGCTCAAGGACGTTGGACGCACATTCCACACGACGACCGGTGTGCTGCGGCGCCGCACGAAGGAGATCGTGGCGCTCGCGGGCCTCACACTCGAGATCGAGCAGGGCGAGCTCTTCGGCGTGCTGGGCCCCAACGGCGCCGGCAAGACCACGATGATCAAGATCCTGACGACGCTGCTCATCCCCACCACTGGCTCGGCCGGCGTGCTCGGCCACGACGTCGTCCGTGACGCGGCGTGGGTGCGGCCGCGGATCGGGTTCGTGTTCGGTGGCGAGCGCGGCCTCTATTACCGGCTCAGCGGGCGCGAGAATCTCCTCTACTTTTCCGAGCTCTATCGCGTTCCGCCGCGCGAGTTGCGAACGCGTGTGGACGGCCTCCTCGACATGGTCGGGCTTCGCGAACGTGCGGACGAGCGCGTCGAGGGTTATTCGCGCGGCATGAAGCAGCGGCTGCATCTCGCGCGCACGCTGCTCCACCAGCCGCCGGTCCTCTTTCTTGACGAGCCGACGATCGGACTCGACCCCATCGGCGCCCGAGAGCTACGCGAGGCGATCGCGCGGCTTCACGCCGAGGGCAAGACGATCGTGCTCACCACTCATTACATGTTCGAGGCGGACTCGCTCTGTCAACGCATCGCGGTGATCAACGCCGGCAAGCTCGTCGCGGAGGGGTCTCCGGATCGGCTCAAGGAGATGGTCAGCGACCTGAGCGTCGTCGAGCTCGAAGTCTTCGGCGCAACCCCGGCGGCCGTCGAGCGGCTCAGGGCGCTCGACATCGTCGATTCCGTCGCCGTGGAGCAGCGGGAGCTGCGGCAGCTGCTTCGAATCCAGACGCCACTCGCGGATCGCGCGGTGCCGCGTCTACTGGCGGCGATCGAGGGCATCGAGGTCGGCCGCGTCACGGTCCGGCAGGCGACGCTCGAGGATGCCTACGTCCGTCTCGTGGGTCGGCTCGAATGATCGCGTCGGCCCGTGTCCTTCGAGCTGCCGCGAGGCTGCAGATCGCGCAGCTGTCCGCCAACCTGTTCATGCTGTTCTGCGTCTTCGTGCAGCCGTTCTTCATCGCCGTGACGGCGATGTACGTGCTCCGTCACCGCACGGACTTCGACCCGCTGTACGTGGTCGTCGGCGCCGGCCTCTCAGGTCTCTGGAGCGTGGCGCTGTTCGAGGGGACCTGGGCGGTCCAGAGCGAGCGATGGCAAGGGACCCTCGAGCTCGTCGTGGCGAGCCCCGCGCCGGTCATGCTGGTCGTCGGCGGCAGGATGCTCGGGAGCATGTCGTTCTCGCTGCTGTCGATGCTCGTCTGTTATGCGATCGGCGCGTGGCTCTTCGGCTATGAGCTCGTTGTCCGTGATCCGCTTGGCTTCCTGGTGTCGTTTGCGTTCGGGCTGCTGTCGCTCTGGTCGATCGCGGTGCTTCTTTCGCCGATCGGCATCCTCTGGCGGACCGCAGCGCGCTTCCTCAACGTGCTCGAGTACCCGGTCTACATCCTGGCCGGGTTCCTCTTCCCGATCCTCTTTCTCCCGGGATGGTCGAGCCCCCTGAGCTACGCGCTCCCACCGTATTGGGCCGCCGTGGCGCTGCACGGCACCGCCGCGGGTACCCTCGGCCCGGGTGAGCTCGGCGCGACGCTGGCCGTGCTTGTTCTGACAGCCGCGATCGACCTTGTGCTCGCACACGAGCTGCTCCGGATCGTCCTTGTGCGAGCGAAGCGAGCGGGGACGCTGTCGCTGACGTGATGCGCCTCTTCGCGGTCAATGCGCTGTACAGCTACAAGGCGCTGTTCCGCTGGCAGACGCCGGAGGCCTACCTCCTCCAGAAGATGCTCTTCCCGCTCGTCCAGCTCGCGTTCTTCGCGCTCATCGGCCAGTTCGGCGGGAGCCAGCCGATCGCCTTCTACCTCATCGGCAACTGCATCGCTGTTGCGTTCAGACCGATGTTCTCGATCACGACGGCGATCGCCGACGAGCGCAGTGGCGGCACGCTGCCATATCTCATCGCGAGCCCGGCCAATCGGATCCTGCTGTTCTTCGGCCGTGCGACGTTCCACGTGATCGACGGGATGTTCGACATCGTGGTCGCCTTCATCTTCGCGATCTTCGTCTTCGGTCTGCGTCTTCCGGAGAGCGCATGGCCGGGCATGCTCAGCGCGGTGTTCGTCGCGAGTCTCGCGGCCTGCGGCCTGGGCTTCTTTCTCGGCGCCGTGGCCTACGTGGTGCTCGATGCGGTGTTCCTCGCCAACCTCGTGATGTTCGCGCTGCTCCTGCTCACCGGCGCGAACATCCCTCTCGCCGAGCTTCCGGATCCTGTGCGGGCGCTCGGCGAGGCGCTTCCGCTGACGCACACGATCGCCGCGGCGCGTGCGTACGCCGCCGGCGCGGACCTCGGCTTCGGACTTCCCCTGCTCATCGCGGATGTGATCCTCGGTGTCGTGTGGGCGGTTGGGGGCTTTTCGCTATTCAGCTTTCTGGAGCTGCAGGCACGACGCAGAGGCACGCTCGAGGCTGTGTGACCCGCGGGGAAGTGGGCTTCGGCGCCTAGCCCGCCATCCCCTCCGCGGCGCATTCGGCAGCGCGTCGCTGCAAGAGTTCGCGCTCCCGCACGTTCTCGGTCAGCGACGCGGCGCGCTCGAACTCGGCGCGCGCCTCCTCGGGTCGGCCGAGCTTCCTCAGCAGGTCGCCGCGGACGGCGGGCAGGAGGTAGTACGCCTTGAGCGAGGGCTCATCGACGAGCGCGTCCACGAGCTCGAGTCCGGCAGCGGGACCGAACGCCATACCCACGGCGACTGCCCGGTTCAGCTCGACGACCGGCGACGGCGCGAGCTCCGCGACCGCGTCGTAGAGCGCGACGATGCGGGGCCAGTCGGTCTCGGCCGCGGTCGCCGCTCGAGCGTGGCAGGCGGCGATCGCCGCCTGGAGCGCGTAGGGACCCATTGCGCCCCCAAGCCTCTCGGCGCGCTCGAGAGCCGCAAGGCCGCGGCGGATGAGCAGATGGTCCCAGCGCGACCGGTCCTGATCGAGCAGGAGGACAGGCTCCCCGGACGGTCCGACGCGAGCACGCAGACGTGACGCGTGGATTTCCATCAGCGCGACGAGTCCGTGGACTTCGGGTTCGATCGGCACCAGCTCGGCCAGGATGCGGCCCAAACGGAGCGCCTCTTCGCACAGCGTCGGTCGGACCCAGTCCTCGCCCGCGGTCGCGGCATACCCCTCGTTGAAGATCAGATAGATCACCTCGAGAACCGAAGCGAGGCGCGCCACGCGCTCGGGCCCCCCGGGGATCTCGAACCTGACATGCGCTTCGGTGAGGGTCCGCTTCGCCCGGACGATGCGCTGGGCCATGCTCGGAACCGGAACGAGGAACCCGCGCGCGATCTCCTCAGTCGTCAGACCGCCGAGGACGCGAAGGGTGAGCGCGACACGCGCGTCCTTCGAGAGGACCGGATGGCACGCCATGAAGATGAGGCCGAGGAGATCGTCGCCGAGGAGATCGTCGCCGAGGTCCTCGTCGATCGCCGTGTTCAAGTCCTTGCCGCCCTGATCCCGCTCGACTTCCCGTCCGAGCTCTTCGTATTTGCGCTCGAGCGTCTTGCGGCGCCGGATCAGGTCGCTCGCGCGATGCTTCGCGGTCGCCATCAGCCAGGCGCCCGGCCGCTCTGGCACGCCTGACGTGGGCCATTGCTCGAGCGCGGCAACGAGAGCGTCTTGTGCCAGCTCTTCAGCCGTCCCGATGTCGCCGACGAGGCGAGCCAGCCCGGCAATGAGCCGGGCCGACTCGATTCGCCAGATCGCTTCGATCGCGCGATGCGCGTCGGCGGCTACCGCGGGAGCTCCCTCACGCGCCCTCGTGCTGGGAGACCTCGCGGATCTCGAAGGTCCCGCCGTCGTAGGGTGCCCGCTTGAGCCATTCGATGGCCTCGTCCATCGAGCGCACCTGCCACAGCCAATACCCGGCCACCAGCTCCTTGGTCTCAGCGAACGGCCCGTCGATGACCGTGCGCTTCTTGCCATCGAACTGAACGCGCTTGCCCCGCGAGCTGGGTGAGAGGCGACCAGCTCCCACGACCACGCCCGCCTTCACCAGCTCTTCGTTGAACTTTTGGTACTCCGCCATGGCCTCTGCTGTCGGGGGGGTCGCGGCGTCGCTCTGCTTGCCTTCCTTTGCCAGGATCAGCACACGCATCTCTGTCTCCTCATTTTGGACGTGGCTCGCATCGCCTTGGCTCGGGTTGTTCGAGCCTCATCCATACATCGAATGGCACGCGGCCTTTTCGACATACCCGATGCCCCAGCGACGTGAGTGTCATACGTCGCGTGACCTGGCAGCGAGGTCGTGGCCGCTAACTCTGGTCCTCCGTACCATCGATCCATGACCGGTCTCGAGGTCGCCCGGGGGTTCATCAACGCGGTGCGGGAGCGTGACGCGGATGCCGCGGCCGATCTCTGCACGGAGGAAGTCGAGGTCCTTCTGCCCGGTGCGGACGCGCCACTGCGCGGCAAGGAGGGCGTGCGCCAGATGATCCGCATGGCCCCGCAGTTCCTCCAGAGCTTGCGCGATGAGGAGGAGCACGACGGCGAGGTGCGCATCACCACCCTGACCCGCGCCCCCGGCGTGTTCGCGAACTACACGACGTGGCTCTTCGTGATCGATCGCGGAAAAGTCGACCGTCTCTCCTTCGAGCTCCGCGGCGCGAACTGAACGCGACGAGGTCATCGCGCCGCCCCCAGTCGCCCCTCGAGCGGAAGGCCGGCCTCCTCCCAGTCGAGTAGCCCGCCCGAATAGCGCACGACGTTCCGATAGCCGCGCCTGACCAACTCGCGGTACAGCGCGACACTCGCGAGACGGTCGACGTATGAGCAGTAGACGACGACCTCATCGTCGGGCCGCACGGCCGCGTAGAGCTCATCGGCTGTCGAAGTGGATGGAACCAGGGATGTGCTTCGCGTCGAACGCCCATCGATTGAGCGCCATGATCAGCTTGAACTCATCGCCTCGGTCGCGCTTCGCCTTGAGCTCGTCGCGTCCGAGGGTCCGAATGGGCTCGCGTCCCAGTGCGGCGTTCGGATGGGGCTGGTCCGTGGCGGCCATCAGCGCGCAGTCGCGGATGTGCGCATCATCGCTTGCTCCGACGTTCTATCACGCGCTGCTCGGGTCTTTGAGACGCCCGTTGTCTCGAACGCGGCCGGCCCGTACTGTTTCGGCTGCCATGGCGGTCCATGTGTCACCGACCAAGCCGGCGTCCGCCGCGTTCGAACAGGAGATCAGGTTCTGTCGGGCGCAGGACGGTGTGCGTCTGGCGTACGCGATCCACGGCAGCGGACCGCCGCTGGTCGTCGTCTCGTGCTGGCTCAGCCACCTCCAGCACGACTGGCGGAGCCCGGTCTGGCGACACTTCCTCGACCAGCTCGGCGAGATCGCGACCGTCGTCCGCTATGACGAGCGGGGCTTCGGGATGTCCGATTGGACCGTCGATGATTTCTCGCTCGAAGCGCGCGTCGGCGATCTCGAGGCGATCCTCGCCGCGGCCGGGCTGGACCGGTTCGCGCTGCTTGGGATGTCCGGAGGCTCGGCCGTCGCTATGGCGTATGCGATCGCGCACCCCGAGCCTGTCAGTCGACTGATCCTCTATGGCACCGTCTGTGGGGTGCCCGACACCTGGTCGCCCGACGACTGGGCCGAGGAGGAGACCTACCGGAGCATGATCCGGGTTGGTTGGGCGAGGGAGGACGCGGACTTCCGGCGCGTCTTCACGAAGAAGTTCATCCCGGACGCGACCGAGGAGCAGATGCGCTGGTTCGACGATCTCCAGCGGATGTCGACGTCGCCCTCCAACGCCGTGGCCAGCCGCATCGCCCGCCAGCAAGTGGACATCCACGGTGAGCTGCACCGGATCACGGCACCGACCATCGTCCTCCAGGCGATCGGCGACCGCGCGACGACGTTCGACAACGCCCTGACCGTGTCTTCGCGGATCCGCGACGCGCGTCTCGTCTCGCTCGAGAGTCGTAATCACATCCTCCTGGCCGACGAGCCGGCTTGGCGCGTGTTCATCGACGAGGTGTCGGCATTCCTCGAACCGGAGCGTCGGGCCCACGCCGAGCGCACGCCCGACCGGCTCGCCGAGGATCTGTCGCCTCGCGAGCGCGACATCCTTCGCCTGGCCGCCGAGGGCCGGACGAACGACCAGATCGCCGCTGCCCTCACACTCAGCGTTCGGACGGTGGAGCGTCACCTCTCGAACATCTACGCGAAGCTTGGCCTGGGCGGCCGGGCTGCACGCGCCGCCGCCGTCGCGGTGTACCTGAGGCACCAGCTGGGCTGATCGGCGCCCTGCGTGTCGGCCGCCATCGGCGGGCCAAGGCCGCGCGCTCGATTGGGTGGTGGCGCGGTTCCGCTGCGCGAGTCGCCTCGCGTACCGTCCGCTCGCCTGTCCTGACGGACAGCGCGTAGTGGAGGTGTCCGATGAACGCAGCTGTGCTCGCCGAGACCGAGGCCCGCTTCCGGGCCGAACCGTCGAAAGCGCGATCGACGCCCGCGGTAACAGCGTCCCTGGCGAATGGGCGGGCGCGCCTGTCGGCGGGTCCGTTCAACTGGGATGCCGATCTGCCGCTCGCCCTTGGCGGCGAGAACCTCGCCCCAAGTCCGACGGCGTACCTGCTCGGCGCCCTGGCAGGCTGCGCGGTCGCCTTCCTCCACGACACGCTGGCGCCTCAGTTCGAGGTCGAGATCGTCGACGTGTCAGCCGTGGCGCGCTGCTCGACCGATGCGCGCGGCCTGTTGGCGATCGAGGATGTCGCCCCTGATCTGGCGGACCTGGCGCTCGAGATCCGCGTCTCGTCGCCGTCGCCGCAGGATCGCGTCGAGGCGATGCTCGCCGCGTGGCGCGAGCGCTGCCCGATCTACCTCGCGCTGATCAAGCCGCAGTCCGTCACGCTCACGATCGCGGGCGGTACGCCCTAGCCGCGCCGGATCAGTCTGAGAGGAGCGCTCAAGCCCGAGCGGATCGCGGCGTTCTGCCAGATGTTCTTCGCGTTCCGCCATTGCCGGTGGCTGTCGACGACGACGATCTTCGACTCGACCGTCGCCTCGACGCCGAAGTGCTTGGCGAGATTGCGCAGCGTCGCGCGCCAGATGTCATTTTGCATGCGCTCGCCCAGCACCGGCACCATCATCGCGAGCTCCCAGAAGGGATCACTGGCCCGAGTCAGCTCTTGGACCTGCGCCACGGTGACGCCGGAGTCGTCGCTCTGCGCGCTGAACGTGAGTGGACCGGCGAATGGGTGACCCTCTGGTGACATGAAGCTGAACGACACGTCGTCGGCGTAGATCACGAGCACGCCGGTGGCCATCGTCGGCGCGCCGGGAATCGATGCGTTGATCAGCCCGACCTCGCCCGGAGCGATGCCGGTCGCCGGCAAGAACATCCGCTGGCCCTTCGGCCAGAAGTCGCCGAACCGCGCCTTCCAGGTCCCAACGACGGTCTGGGGCGTGACGTCCGGACCGATGCGCACCGAGAAGGTCTTCTGAGACAGCCGGCCGAAGCCGCCGTTCGCGGCGTTCAGCCGGCGACCGCGCACGTTCGCGTTGATCGCTCCGTCGCGATCGTTCGATTCGAGGGTCTTGACCGGCCTCGCCCAGTTGCTGTCATCGCGTGTCATCGCAGTCGCCTCCCTTACCCTTTTGCGCGCGCCGTGCGCCGGCGCACCCAGCGGATCGGCGCGCCGAACATGTAGAAGCCCGAGCGGATCGCCGCGTTCCGCCAGACGTTCTTCGCCTCGGACCAATTGCGTCGCCGGTCAACGAGGACGCGCTCCGCCACCACGTCCGCGGGCGCGCCGAAGTGCGCCGCGAGCGCCGCGAGGGTCTTCGTCCACATCTGGTCCTCGGCACGGTGGCCATAGAACGGCAGGAGGAGGTCGTAGAAGGGGTCGTTCGCGCGGATGAGCGCCTGCACCTGGGCGCAGACGCCGGTGTCGTCGCGGATCGCGCTGAACGTGATCATTCCCGCCGCGGGGTGCCCCTCCGCGTTCATGAAGCTGAACGACTCGTCGTCCGCGTAGATCACGCGGATGCCGGTCGAGAGCTGCACGCCGCCGAGGGACGTGGCGTTGATGATCGCGACATCGCCCGGCTCGAGGCCGCTCACCGGCGCGTAAAAGCGGTTTCCCGCGGGCCAGTAGCTCGCGTAGTTCGACTTCCACTCGCGGATCACGTCGGCCGGACTGACCGCGCCGCCGAGGCGCACGCGGTAGGTCTTCTGCCAGAGCTGACCGAAGCCCTGGACCGGGCCGGCGAGGCGCCGACCCGCGACGTTCAGGTTGAGCGCACCCGCGGGCATCTCGCCAACGCGCAGGGCGGCGCTCGGGGTCGCCCAGCTGGCGGCGTCATCGCGTGCCTTGGGAGCCTCGACCGGCGTGTTGCTTGCCATCACGCGCACCTACGCCTTCGCCGCCGCCACCGCCGCAGCCTCGGTGTCGTGGATCCCGATCGCTTCGTCGAGGCGGGTGAGCTCGAAGATCTGCTTGTAGTGCTCGTTCAGCCCGCAGGCGAGAAGCTTCTGCTTCTGCCGATTGGCGCGGACCAGGAGCGTCACGAGCAGCCCGATGCCGCCACTGTTCATGTAGTCGAGCCCCGTGAAGTCCAGCACGATCGCTCGGGTCTTGTCACCCGCCTGGCTGTACGCGGCCATGAGCGGCTGCTCCGAGGCCGCGGTGACATCGCCGCGCACGCGGATGACGATCGTCCACTCGTCGATTCGGTCGGCCGTCGTTGTCGTTGTCGCTGTGGTCATGTCGCTTCCCCACCTTTCAATGCCGCGCTCTCGTCGGCGTAGATCTTCATGAAGTCCGCAAGCCGCGTGATCTCGAAGATCTCTCGGTAGTGGTCGCTGAGTCCGGACGCGGTGATCGTGCGGCCGTCCTTCCGGGCACGGGCGAGGATCCCGACGACGAGGGCGATGCCCGTGCTGGAGAGGAACTCGACACGGCCGAAGTTCAGCAGCACGGTCTTCGACCCGTGCCCCGCGGCGGTCGCGTACGCCTCGTTCAGGGCCCGTTCCGCGCTCGCGTCGATCTGTGCCGGCAGGTCTACGACCGCCGTCCCGTCGCGATAACGCACCGGTGCCGTCGACTCAGTCATGGCCATCGTCCGCTCCCTTCTTCGCAGCGAGCTTCATCACGAGCTCGATGGAGTGGTGCATGTTCGTCGTGTGCACGCGCATGTCATCGACCATGTTCTTGATCAAAAACAGGCCCCAGCCCCGCGGCTTCTGGAGGCCTTGCAGCTTGGCCTCGAGGTCCGGCGTCTCGGGCTCCGGGATCTCCCGGCCGCCGCCGTTGTCGACGATGCGGACCAGGAGCTCGTCGTCGGTCACGCTCACGCGCACGTGGACCGGCAGCTCCACGTCGAGGCGGTTGCCGTGTTCGATCGCATTCATCGCCGCCTCGCTCACCGCGGTCTTGAGCCGCTCGAACCGCTTCGGGTCGAGGCCGACGTCGCGCACGGATGACGCAACGCGGTCCATGATCAGGCGCTCGTTGCCCGGCGCGCTGGACTCCTCGAACTCGACGAGGACGTGCTCGCTCTCGCCGCGCACGGTCGATCGCGAGAGCGTCACAAGCGTGATGTCGTCCTCCTGCTCCCAGGCGGGTCCGGTGAACGCGTGCAGTGACTCGAGCAGCCCGTCGATGAGCTCATGCCCGGTGCCGAGCTCGCCGATGAGCTTGCGCATTCGCGGGAAGCCATACATCACGTGCTGCGGATCGTGCGCCTCGGCGAGCCCGTCGCTATGCAGGACCATGACGTCGCCCGGAGCGAGCGTCGCCTCCTTCTCGTCGTAATGCATGCCCGGCAAAGCTCCGAGCGGCATGCCTGTCGCTCGAAGCTCGACGACCTCATTGCCCCGTCGCACGAACGGCAGATCGTGGCCCGCGTTCGCGTAGGTCAGCGTGCCTGTCGCTGGATCCAGGACCGCGTAGAGGCACGTGACGAACATGTTTTGCGGAATGTCGGCGTGCAGAAAGTCATTGACGCGCTCGAGGAGCTTGCCCGGCGACACGAGGCGCGGCGCCTCGCTCCGCAACACAGACCGAGTCGTCGCCATCACGAGTGCAGCGGGCACGCCGTGTCCGGTCACATCGCCGACAACGAGCCCGACTTTGCCCGCTGGCAGGTCGATGAAGTCGTAGAAGTCGCCGCCGACCTCGGCCGCGGCGCGGTAGAACGCCGCGATCTGCCAGCC
The DNA here is from genome assembly GCA_036000705.1 of Candidatus Limnocylindria bacterium. GTDB lineage: Bacteria > Chloroflexota > Limnocylindria > P2-11E > P2-11E > CF-39. The sequence continues at coordinate 12,198 of DASYUY010000019.1, forward strand.
CGGCAGGTTCGGGAGCGTCTTCGGGAGGAACTGCTGCTGGATCAGCTGCGCGACGCGGAGCTCCTGCGAGATCCGCTCCCGCGCTCGGACCTCCGCTTCCTGCTCGCGCACGAGCTGCGCGACACGTACCGCAGGCGAGGCCTGCGCGGCCAGCTTCTCCAACAGGCGACGGTCATCGGTCGAGTAGTCCTGATCCGAAAGGCGCCGACCAAGGTTGAGAAGCCCGATGAGCTCGCCTTGGCTGATGAGTGGCACGACGAGCTTGACCCCAGCGGAACGGAGCGCGCGGACGGCGGGCGAGTCGAGCTGCAGGTCGTCGATCGCGACAGCGCCGGAGCCTGCGTGGAAGTACGCGAGGATCGGGTCATTCGGCGCGATGTCGATCGGCGGCGTCTCCAGGACAGCGGCGCGGCTCGGTGCGCGCGTGACGGCCGCCGGCGTGTCGACGCCTCGGCCGATGGCTCGCCTAAAAGTCCTGGTGAGCGAGATCATCCTGGGTCCTTTCTATGCCCTGGGCGTCCGAGAATCGTTACGGCTGCTGCGGAGCCGAGAACGGTCCGTTTTCATTGGCTGCGCTCCCGCAGCCACACCGAGGCTGAGGTCGGCTGGAGCGTGTCGCCGACCGCGTCGAGCAACCGCGCGCGGACCGCGCCGAGATCGACCTCATGCGCGAGCTCGCCGCTGAAACGGTCGAGCACTCGGGCTGCGTCATAGCGCGCGCGGTAGAAGCGGCGGTCGACGGCGGCCTGCGCCCGACGCCGGAGCGGCTGCGACAGCGCGACGCTCCCGAGCGTCGACCCAGCGACCGCGATCTCGGACCCGCTCGTGAACGCGCTCAGCAGGAACTGGAGGACGACGATCCCAGCGGCGAAGGCAACCACGAGGCTGCCCGTCGTGAGCCCGTACACGAGCGTCCGATTGATGAGGAGGTCGATGTCGTAGAGGTGGTGACGGAAGATTGCCACCGCGGCAAAGACCGCCATCACGGTGGTCACCGTGCTCGTCAGCTGCGCCGCGGGCTGGATCGGGAACCCGCTCCCGACGATGAACGTCGCGACGAACGCCGCGATCGCGCCGCCGAAGAGGAACCATTTGAGCTGCTGGCGCTCGACACCACCGGCGCGGCGGTATCGCCGGAAGAGCGACGCCACGCAGGCGATCACGCAGCCCATGCCGATCACCACCCCGACGCTCGCGAGCGCAAGCGGCAGCGGACCACGCATGCCGTATGGGTTGTCGAACCCGAACACGACGAGCGGGCCCGGAAGCGTCGCGATGCCGATCGCGGCGACCACGGTCGCGGCGAGTGTCAATGAAGCCACCGGCCGCCAACGGCGAGAGGGCAAGCGGCCGTCGGGGAAGAGGAGGAAGACGAACGTCAGCGAGGGCGCGTAGTGCAGCATCGCCGTCCACACGAAGAGCCAGGCGACGAGCGACGCGCCCGGCAGCGGCACGGCCTCGCGATACAAGAGGTAGCCGGCGATCGCCTGGAGCAGGTAGCCACAGGCATGGATGAACGCGATCGCGCTCAACAGCCAGCCGAACCTGTTCCCCGGTCGCCGCTCGGCGATGAGCGCACCGAGGAGCGCGAAGCTCAAGATCGACGCGCTGTAGACATTGACCGGGCTCGTGCCGAGCTCGGGCGGTCGCTGCGTCAGGCTGCCGATGAAGGTCGATCCGACGATGACGAACAGCCCCCAGCCAAGGACCGCCCAGGCCAAGATTGCCCCGGTGCGCATGCTCATTTCGATACCGACCTGGCGGCATGCCCCACCTTGATCTGCCGCTTGATCGCGTTGATCTGATCCCATCGGATCGCGCTCATGAAAAGCAGCTCTGTCATCGCCCGCGCTCGCGCAGCCACAGCGATGCGGTCGCAGGCTGCACGGTCTGGCCCACCGCATCGAGGAGCTCGTTGTGCACGGCGCCAAGATCGACCTCATCGCGGAGACGCACGCTGAAAGAATCCAGCGTGCGCGCCGCGTCGTATCGCGCCCGGTAGAAGCGACGGTCGACACTCCGCTGGATCCACGAACGCAACGGCTGCACGAGAGCGAGCGTCGCCAGTGTCGACACCGCGACCGAGAGCTCGTTCCCAGCTGTGATCGGGCGCAGCGCGGACTGCAGGAAGAGCACGAGGAGCCAATATGTCAGCGCGAGGGCTGCTGACAGCGCGCCGTACACCAGAGTGCGCTCGATCACCACGTCGATGTCGTAGAGGCGATACCGGAGCACCGCGATCGCGATCGCCACCGGCAGCCCGAGCACTGCGAGCGCACTGAGCGTTTCCCAGGGCCCCGGGAGCCCGGTCGCGCTGAGTCCCAACCCGAGGACGAAGAGGGACGCCATGTAGACGAACAGCTCGAGCTGCCGTCGCACAACACCGGTCGCGTGCCGCCAACGAGCGACGGCCGCGGTTACCACGGCCAGCAGCAGCGGGATGAGCAGCACGATGGCAACACTGAGCGACAGCTGCGCAAGGCCGCCCAACGCACCGGGCGCTCCGCCGAGCGGGTTCGGGACCGGAAGCCCGTCATGCAAGCTCGTCGGCGCCAGCGCCACGGAGACCACGAACAAGGCAAGCCACCCCGGCACGGCGAGGCCAAGCGGCCGCCAGCGCCGCGACGGGAGATGTCCATCCGGATAGAGGAGGACCAGCGCGCAGAAGAGAGTGACGAGCGCGAGCCAGCCGATATCCCCGACCATGCCGAGCAGCGCCGCGGCGAGAGCATCGGTGGCGATCTTCGATGCGTCGCTCGCGACGGCGGACGCCGCGACGACGAGGCCAAGCGCGATCAGGATCCACGCGATGCGGTTCTCACGCTGGCGATTCGCGATGAGCAGCCCGACCGGACCGAGGGTCACGCCGGGCAAGCGAAACAGAAGTTCATCGATCCACGAGACACTCGGATCTCTGGTCACGGTCAACGCGTACCAGACACCCACCGGAACGAGGGTCAGCGTCGTGATCACAGCGATCCAGCCGATGACCATGGCGAGATCGGGACGGCCTCTCACCGGGTCGCCTCCCGCAGCCACACGCTCGCGTGCGTCGGCTCGACGGTCTCATGCACCGCGTCGAGCAGATCAGCGCGCACGGCGTCGAGCGCGACTTCGTCGCGCAGGCGCTCGCTGAAGGCCTCGACCGCGCGCACGGCGTCGTAGCGCGCCCGATAGAACCGCCGATCGACGGCGCGCTGGATGCTCGTCCGCAGCGGCTGCACGAGCGCGAGGGTCGCGAGCATGGACCCGGCGACGGCGAGCTCGCTTCCCCCTGTGACCGGACGGAGCGTCGTCTGCAGGAGGATCACGCAGACCCAGTACGTCGCGCCGACGGCGGCCGAGAGCGCCCCGTACACGAGGGTGCGCTCGATCACCACGTCGATGTCGTAGAGGCGATAGCGGAGGATCGCGACCGCCGCGCCGGCCGGGATGAGCAGGACGCTGAGCGCCGCGACGCCGGAGGACAGCGGCCCGATGTCCGGGAGCTGATAGACGAGACTGGAGAGAGCGAAGACCACCGCCGCGACGCCCGCGGGATACGCGAACCACTTCAGCTGCTGCCGCTCGTCGCCGCCGGCGCGCCGGTAGCGCACGACGAGCGATGCCGTGGCGAGCAGCGGCGCGATGAGGCTGAGGATGTTGCTGCCGACCTGCAGCACGTTCGTCGTATCGGCGCCGGGTGTCGGGAACGTCGCTCCGAATTCGCCCGCCGGTCGCGTCGCGAGCAGCGTGCCGACGATGGTCGCCGCGGTGCTGCCGAAGCTGAGCCACGCGATCAGCCACCAGCGTGGTGTCGGCGGCCGGCCCGTCGGGAAGACGAGGAAAACGAGTACGAGGAGCGACCACGGGACTGCCCAGATCCAGGAGGCGACCCAGATCGCGATGTCCGGCGAGGGGACGGTACCCGGCGCGACGAGCGTGCCGTACATGCCATATCCCTGGATGAGCTCGAGTGCCTCGGCGCTGACGCCGATGGCGAGGAATAGCCACGCGACCGTGTGTCGGGGTTGGCGACTGGCGATGAGCTGGCCGAGCGCGACGATCGTGAGCACCGCGATCGGGAACGCGATCTCGATCACCTTCGACCCGAACGAGAGCGCTGCCGGGGTGGGCGTGTCGCGACTTGCGAGGAGGAACGCGGTCGCGACCAGGGCGAAGATGATCGAGACGATGACGATCGCGAGCCGCGTCGCTCGCAGAACACCGGTGCTCATCGGAGCCACACGCTCGCGTGCGTCGGCTGCACGGTCTCGCCGACGGCCTCGATGAGGCTCGCCCGCACCGCGCCGAGGTCGACCTCGCCCGCGAGCTCGCTCGTGAAGCGGTCCAGCGTGCGCGCGGCATCGTAGCGCGAGCGGTAGAAGCGGCGGTCGACCGTCGATTGCATGCCTCGACGGATCGGCTGGAACAGCGCGAAGCACACGAGCGTCGACGCTGCGACCGCGACCTCGGATCCGCCGGTGAGCGGACGAAGCCCGGCCTGCAGGACGACGATGCCGCCGAAGAACGTCACCGCGATCGCCGCGGTCGTCGCCGCGTACACGAGCGCGCGGTTGATCAGGATGTCGATGTCGTACAGGCGGTAGCGCAGGATGGCGACGCCGATCGCGACTGGCATGAGCATGAGCACGCCGATCAGCAGCACCTGGACGGGCTTGAAGGTCGGCGCAAAAGCCTGCGAGAAGCCGGTGATGATCGCCGCGACCGCGATGAGCACCGCCTCGAGCGCGAGCCACTTCAGCTGCTGGCGCTCGACACCCGCCGCACGCCGATACCGGACGACCAGCGAGCTCGCCGACGCGGTCGCGAGGACGACGAACCCGAAGAAGCTCACAAAGAAGAGTGAATGGCCGAGCTCGCCGAGAAGCGGGAATGGATTGTCGGCGAACGGCGCGTTGTTTAATGGACCGCCGGCGAACGCGAGGCCGGCCATGCCCACGACGAGGTTCGCCGCGGCGAGCCAGCCGACGATCCGCCAGCGCGGGGCGACGAGCGCGCCGTTCGGGAACAGCAGCAACGTGTAGGTGACGATCAGCGTGATTCCGGGCAGCCAGATCCAGCTCTCGATCCACCCGGCGAGGACGGCGCCCGGTAGTGGAGTCGTTCGCCCGACGACGCCGTAGATCGCATATTCCTCGACGAGCACCTGAACGGCCGACAGGACACCCGAAGCCAACATCAGCCAGCCGACGCGGTTCTGCGGCCGGCGATAGACGAGGAGCGCGCCCACGCCGCCGTAGGCCGTCGCGAACAGGATCGAGAAGCCACGAAAGCCCCATGAGTCAGGTGCCGCCGCCGACCAGGAGAGCGCGAGCAGCACGACGCCACCGAGGGTGCAGGCCGAGCCTGCCACCACGACCGCCGGGACGAGCTTGGGACCGATCATCGCGCGCGCTCCCGGAGCCAGATGCTCGTGTGCGCCGGCTGCACGGTGTCGCGCACCGCATCAGCAAGGTCGGCGCGCACGGCATCAAGGTCTACCTCATCACGCAGGCGAACGCTGAATGCATCGAGCGTGCGCGCGGCGTTGTAGCGCGAGCGGTAGAAGCGGCGGTCCACAGCCTGCTGGACGCGTACGCGGAGCGGTTGGAACAGCGCGAAGCTGACCAGTGTCGAGACCGCGACGGCGACCTCGGAGCCGCTGATCAGCGGTCGCAGCAGCGCCGGGAGCACGACGATGCCACCGAAGAATGTCAGTCCGATCGCGCCTGTCGTGACCGCGTACACGACCGTCCGGCGGATCAGGACGTCGATGTCGTACAGGCGATGGCGAAGAATGGCAACGCCGATGGCCGGCGCGATGAGTACGAACGTCAGGATGTTGAGCCATACCGGCACCCGCACAGCGAGCGGCGGTTCAACTAGAACTTGCTCGCCGCTCACTGCGAAGAACACGCCCATCGTCAGGTACGCGAGCACGAGCGTTACGCCGGCAAGGGTCGAGACGAAGACGAACCACCTGAGCTGCTGGCGCTCGATCCCCGTCGACCGGCTGAACCGTCGCCTGAGCGCGCGCACGCCCATGACGATCGAGGCGATGGCGGCGAGCGTCGCGGACATCGCGACCGGCAGCGCGAACGCCGCGGCATCGGGACGGACCAGCGGGTTGGCGATGCCCGCGAACGGGACGGGAATAGCCTCGACGACCAGGAGCATCGCGCCGACCGAGATGACGGAAGCGGCGATGCCGACGATCGCGAAGACGCGATCTCGCCGATCTAGGAACCGGCCGGTCGGGAAGAGGTACAGCAAGGCGATGGCCGTCGCGAGCGAGTTGAGCGCTCCGAGGACGAGCATGACCAGCGCGGCCGGCGCGACGAGCGGCGAGCCGGATTGCTCTGAGACGACGTAGACGACCTGCTCGGTGGCGTACTGGGCCGCGGCGGCGACGCCGGCCAGCGCAAAGATCCACCCGATCGCGTTGCGCGGCGCGCGGCTCGCAACGACCGCGCCGACGACGGCATATGCGACGGCAAGCAAGAGCGCGAAGCCCCGCGGCGTCAGACCAGTCGACCGAATGACGTCCCAGGACATGACGTTCAGAACGCAACCGACGACCGCGATTGTCAGGGCGGTCGCACACAGCGACCACGCGAGGACCGTGGGCCATTTCATGCTTGGGTCTCGCGCAGCCAGACGCTCGCGTGCGCCGGTTGCACGGTCTCGCGTACCGCGTCCAGCAGGCCGCCGCGCACCGCGTCGAGGTCGACCTCGTCGCGAAGGCGGACACTGAACGCGTCGAGCGTGCGCGTCGCGTCGTACCGCGAGCGGTAGAAGCGGCGATCCACAGCTTCTTGTATCCGGCGGCGCAGCGGCTGGACGAGTGCGAGCGTGGCAAGCGTCGACACGGCGACTGCGAATTCCGAGCCGGATGTGAACGCGCGTAGGGCGGCCCCGACCAGGATCACCGTCGCGACGTAGATCGCGATCAGCGTCGCGCTCAGCGCGCCGTAGACCAGTGTCCGATTGATGAGGAGATCGATGTCATAGAGCCGGTACCGGAGGACGGCGACGCCGACGGCTACCGGCACCAGGAGCAGCAGCAAAACGAAGAGCACCTGGACGGCCTTATCGGGTAGGACCGCGCTCGCGGGGCCGGCGGTGGCGACGGGGACCGCCGAGAAGGCGAGCCACTTGATCTGCTCGCGCTCGATGCCGGTCGAGTGACGGAAGCGCAGCACGAGCGACCAGCACGCGCCGCCCATCACCGGAAAGGCCAACGCCAGGCCGATGGCGCCGAGTGGATCGACCAGCGAAGCTGGCAGGGGCGTGAACGGGTTGTTCGCGTATGCGGCCAGCTGCAGCGGGCCAGGCCTGAACGCCATGAAGGCCGCGGTCGTGAGGACAGCCAGGACCGCGGTCAAGCCGACCGGCTGCCATCGCGCCGAGAGCAGCCGGCCGTCCGGGAACAGGAGCAACACGAGCGGCAGGATGCCCGAGATGAAGACGACCCAGGTCCACGAGCCGAGCCACGCGCCGAACAGGCCGCCTGGCAGAGCTGCCGCGCGTCCCACGATCGCGTAGACACCGTACTCGAGCCCGAACGCGCCGAGGGCCGAGATGAAGCCGGCGCCCAGAAGGAGCCAACCGATCGCGTTCGACGGGCGGCGGAGCGCGATGATCGCACCCACGGCGGTGAAGCCGATCGCGTGGATGATCGCGGCGCCGCGGAATCCCCAGGCGTCTGGAAGCGGCGCGTCCCGCGAGAGCGCGAGGCACACGAGCGCACCGGATGCGAGCGCAAAGCTCGCGGCGGTCAGGACGAGTGCGAGCGTTGTGGATGACATCGCGCGCGAAGGCGGACGGGTCACGGGCGAAGTGTCGCGGCGGGCCGTCCGACAAGCGTTACGACATTCGTAACGCATTTGGGACGGCCGACGGCTAGACCAGCGGCGTGACCAGCCGGGTCCGCGAGGTCCCCGCCGAGGCCGAGCCGCCGATCGTCGTCGAGCATCGGGAGCAGCTCATCTACCTCCTCCGGGAGGCGGCCGAGCTGGAGCACACGATCCTGTGCGAGTACCTCTTTGCCGCGTTCACGATGAAGCAGCGGACCGATGAGGATCTCACCGCGGCGCAGCTCGAGGCCGTGGACCGCTGGCGCACGACGATCCTCTCGGTCGCGAAGCAGGAGATGCTGCACCTCACGCTGGTGCAGAACCTGCTGACGGCGATCGGCGCGGCACCGCATCTGAGCCGCCCGAACTTGCCGACCGCGGCAAAGCATTTCCCCGCGGGCGTGCAGATCGCGCTGGTGCCGTTCGGCGAACGCGCGCTCCGGCATTTCCTCTTCCTCGAGCGCCCCGAGGGCGTCGCCCTCGACGATGCTGACGCGCAGGTCGCCCTCGACCGGGCCCGTCCGATCATGGCCGACGACGACATCGTTCCCGCGCCGCAGGGTTTCGCGACTGTCGGACACCTCTATCGCGCGATCGACGTCGGCTTCTCCTGGCTGACCTCCACGCTCGGCGAGGAACGGCTCTTCATCGGGCCGGCTCCGGCGCAGACGAGCCCCGACGTCATGCACTGGGACGGCCTGGTGGCGGTGACCGATCTCGACTCGGCGCATGAGGCCATCGACGTCGTCGTCGAACAGGGCGAGGGCGCGACCGGCGATTGGCGCGGGGCACATTTCGGGAAGTTCCTCGAGATCTACGACGAGTACATCGCGCTGCGCGCTGCCGATCCGTCGTTCGAGCCGGCCCGGCCGGTGCTCCCGGGGCACGTGCGTCCGCACCGGTACGGCGACGCGGTGCCGCTCATCGACGATCCACGCACGAAGCGCGTCGCGGACCTCTTCAACGTGGTGAACGAGATCGTCCTGCTCGCGCTCACGCGGTACTTCGCCCACACCGACGAGACGCCGGAGCAGCTCGCGCTCCTCGAGCACGTCGGCGTCGGCCTCATGTTCGCCGCGATCAAACCGCTCGGTCAGCTTCTCACGACGCTGCCATTCGGGCCGAGCGCTCCGGGGCGCACCGCGGGCCCGACGTTCGAGCTCTTCTACATCGGCGGTTACCTGCTGCCGCACCGCGTCGCGGCATGGACGCTCATCGCTGAGCGGCTGCGCCAGGCCGCGGGGCTCGCGCAACGGCTCGAGGGCGAGGGCCTCGCGCTGCATGGTGTGACGGCGGGTCTCGAGAAGTGCGCCGGCCAGCTCGAACTAGCGACCTAGGCTAGGGCGCGCGCTCCCTCAGCCAGACACTCGCGTGAGTCGGACGCATCGTGTCGCGCGCGATCGCCACGAGCTCGCGTTCGAGCATGTCGATGTCGATGTGGTCACGGAGGCGGTCGGAGAAGAGGTCGAGCGTCCGCTCCGCGTCATAGCGCTGGCGGTAGAAGCGGCGATCGACCACAGTCTGGATGCGTCGCCGCAGTGGCTGGAAAAGCGCGACGACACCAAGCGTCGACGCGGCCACGGCGATCGGGCTGCCTGCGGTGAGCGGTGACAACAGGAACTGGAACGCGGCGACCCCGGTGACGTACGCGGCGACCAGCACCGCGGAGAGCGCACCGTAGACGAGCGTGCGGTTGATGAGAACGTCGATGTCGTAGAGGCGATAGCGCGTGACCGCGATGGCGATCGCGACCGGCAGCAGCCCGAGCGCGAAGAGGGACGTGGTCTCGGCGAGGACCCTGATCGGCCCCTGGGAAATCACGAACTTGGCCACAAACAGCCCGAAGCTGATGGCTGCGGTGTACGTGAGCCACTTCAGCTGCGCCCGCTCGGTACCGCGGCTGCGACGGAATCGGACCACGAGCGCGAGCGGCGCGACGAGCATCAGCGGCACGACGTTGTAGATCACGGACGCCGCGAGCAGCAGCAGATCGCCGACCGGTCCGTGGAGCGCGAACGGATTCGGGATCGATCGGGGCGCATCGCCGACATGCAGGCCCGTATACGGCAGGGGGACGAGGATCGGCTGGTCTGCCAGCGCCGACGTCACCGTGACAGTGACGCCCGCGGCAACGCCAACCCACATCAGGATGGCGAACGTGCGGCTCGGAGGGCGGCCATCCGGGAAGAGGACCATCGCGGCGACCACCGGGACGACCAACGCGCTGCCGCTGACGGAACCCAACCACAGCGCGAGCTCGCCTCCCCGCAACGCTGCGCCGGTGTACAGGCTCGCGTACCCGTACGCCTGCATCAGGAGCATCAGCTGCAAGAACGCGCCGGCCGCGCCCAAGAGCCAACCGATCGGACCGCCCGCCCGCCGGACGACGAGAAGCGATCCGACGACGGCGAAAGGCAGCAGCGGGAGTGCGGCGAAGACGAGGCCTGGTGGGTCGAAGAGCTCCAAGAACACCAGGTCCGCGGCGAACGAGCCGATCGCGATGACGCAGACGACTGTCGCGAATACGCCTCTCCACGACGCGAGCCCGCGCAGCCATCCACGAGTCGTCGGCACCGTCATCTGGACAACTCTGCCTGAGAAGCGTCCGCCGGACGTTACGACCCGCGCGTAGGGTGTGCGCGTGGCGGAGCTTCGGGTGTCCCTATTTGGCGCACCTTCGATCGACGTCGGTCGCAGGCGGATCGAGACCGATACCCGCAAAGCGACCGCGCTGCTCGCCTACCTCGCGGTGTCCGAGCAGCCGCAGCGCCGGGCGACGCTCGCGGCGCTCCTCTGGCCCGACAATGACGAGCAGAAGGGTCGCGGCGCGCTACGCCGCACGCTCTCGGTGCTCCGCACCGCCCTCGGTGATCGCTGGCTCGACGTGGAAGGCGAAACGATCGAGCTCGCGCGTTCGGGCGTTCGGGTAGATGTTTCGGAGTTCCGCCGCTCGCTGCGTGAGGGTCGGCTGGCCGACGCCGTGAATCTGTATCGGGGCGATTTTCTGCAGGGCTTCTCGCTCCGCGACAGCGCTGAGTTCGACGATTGGCAGGCCACGCAAAGCGACGCGCTCCGCGCGGACTACGCAGACGCGCTCTCGCGACTAACCGCCGAGGCGGAGCGCGCAGGGGATCTGCCCGCGGCGATCGCCCATGCGAAGCGGCGACTCGCACTCGATGTGCTCCACGAGCCCGCTCATCGCGATCTCATGCGCCTGTATGCCCGGTCTGGCGATCGGACCGCCGCGCTGCGCCAATACCGCGAGGCGACCCGGCTCCTCGATCGAGAGCTCGGCGTCGCGCCCGTCGCGGAGACGCGCGCACTGAACGACGCGGTCGAAGCCGGAACGCTTCCGACGACCGACGCCACCGCGGGCGTGACGACCGGGGAGGCCGTCGGCGACCTGCACACGCTGCACGGCGACTATCGCCAAGCCATCGAGAGCTATGAGATGGCGGCGGCGAAGGCGCCGGCGAACGCGCGGGCCGGGATCGAGCACAAGCTCGCGCAGGTGCACCATCGCCGCGGCGACTGGACGAAGGCCGAGCACCACTACGCCGCCGCCCACAAGGTGAGCGAGGGCGGCGCGAAGGCGCGGATTCTCGCGGACTGGAGCCTCGCGGCCCACCGCTCGGGCGATGGAGCGCGCGCGCAGCGGCTGGCGACCGAGGCGCTCGGGCTCGCGGAGCGATCGAAGGACAGGAGCGCCCTGGCGCAGGCCCACAACATCCTGGGAGTCCTCGGCGCAAGTGACGCACGGCGTCACCTGGAGACAAGTGTCGAGATCGCGCGCGAGCTCGGCGACCGAGCCGCACACGCCGCAGCGTCGAACAACCTGGCGCTCGCGCTGAAAGAGTCGGGAGAGCTCGATCGGGCGCGCGAGCTCACGGAGCAGGCCCTGGCGGACTGCGAAGCCCTCGGCGATCGCCACCGCGCCGCCGCGCTCCACAACAACCTCGCCGACATCTTCCGCGCGCTAGGCCGCAAGGACGAGTCGATGCGCCACCTCAAGCGGGCGGTCCGGCTGTTCTCGGAGATCGGCGAGGCCGGCACGAGCGAACCGGAGGTCTGGAAGCTGGTCGCGTGGTGAACGGCGACGTCAGCGAAGGACGAGATACAGGTCGATCGCGGGTGCTCCCTCCTGCGTGCCGATCACGAACAGCCCGGCTCCTTCCGCCGGTCCGATCGTCAGCGTCCCGGACTGGTTGATGAAGTTCTGGTTTCCCGCGAGCCTGCCC
>DASYUY010000020.1:0-18688 GCA_036000705.1 Candidatus Limnocylindria bacterium
CGGATCCTCCGAGCGAAGAAGAACGAAGAGCTGATCTTCGGTGGCTCGGAGACGCGCAAGAGCCTCGGCATGGCCGAGGCGATCTTGCAACTCGACAACACGTCGCGTCGCCTGCCAATCGATTTCACCGAAGTGGAAGTCGGGCGGCGTCTGTTCCGGAACGGCGAGGCCGAATACCTCGTGAATCGTTCGCGTGTGCGTTTGCGCGATCTGCAAGACCTCCTCGCGGGAGCGAATCTCGCCGACAACCCGTTCGTTGTGATCGGCCAGGGTCTCGTCGATCAGATCCTCGCGCTGCGTCCGGCCGATCGTCGCACCGTCATCGAGGAAGCTGCTGGCACGCGCCGCCTCCAGATGCGTCGTGAGGAGGCGCTGACGCGGCTGAAGCACGCTGAGGCCGAGCTTGTGCGCGTGGTGGACATCCTTCGTGAGATCGGTCCGCGTGTCGAGCTGCTACGTGAACAGGTCGCGAAATGGAACGAGTACGAGCACGTGCGCTCGGAGCTGCGGCGCCGCGCACTGCGCTGGTATCGCGCGTCCTTCGGGTCCACGGCGACGACGCGTGCCGATCTGGCGGCAAAGATCGTCGGCGTCGATCGTGAGACCCTGCGCCTCACGGATTTCGTGACCGAGGGCGAGACGGTCACGGCGGGAACTGACGAGGAGCTGCGGACCGCGAGACAGGAAGAGGAACGGCGCCGCATCGCGAGCGCCGACGCCGCGAGCTCCGAAGCGGGGGTCCGCGAGCGCGTCGCCGCGCTGCAGGCGAGCCTCGACGCGATCGCGGCCGAGCGCGACCGCACCCGCGCCTCGCTTGCCGCGCTGCCCGCGCAGCTCGCCTCGCTGCGACAGCAGCGGCAGCAGGTCGACGAGGAGGCCGCGACCGCAGCACGGCGCGCCCGCGATTCGGCCGATGCAGCGCGCAGCGCGGAGGTCGAGGCATCCGGAACCCGCATCGCCCTCGCCGAGGCGCGCGCCGCGCGCGTCGAGGCCGAGCGCGCGCACCTGTTGCGTGAGAGCGACGAGATACGCCTGGCCGACGAGGAACATTCGCTCCTCGCGCGCGACGAGGAGCTCGCCGCGGTCGCGTCGCAGCTCGCGACCGAACGCGCGTCGCGCGAGCGCGAGCGTGCACATATCGCGGTCGACCTCGACAAGGCGCGCGACAAGGTCGCGGCCGCGGCGCGCACGGTCGAGTCCGCGTCCGGGCGCGCGGCCGCGGCGCGCAACGAGCTTCAGCGCATCGACGGCGACCTCGCCCTCGTGCGGGGACAGACCACCGCGCTGCGCGAGGCGGCCGAGCGCGCGGAGGGCGAGCTCGCCGCGCGGGATGCCGGCGCTGCGCGGCCGAAGCTGCCGAGTGGCTTTGCCTGGCTGCACGAGCGGCTTTCGGTCCCCGATGCGGTGGTCGCCGCCCTCGGCGACCTCGCGGTGACGTCGACGAAGGTGACGGGCGATGCGCCGCGCGGGTGCCGGCGCCTCGCCGCCGACGTTTCGATCTTTGTCGCGGACGATGACGCGACGGCGGTCGCCGCGGCCGCGACTCTCCGCGCCGGAGTCGTCGTCGCTCCGAGCGGTCTGCTCGTGCTTCCCGGTCTGGTCCGTTTCGCCGATCCGCGCCGCAAGGCCGAGCAGGAAGCCCGCGCCCAGCTGCGGGGGATGGCCTCACGTTTGCGGGAGGAGCTGGCTGGCGCGGAGCGCGCGCTCTGGCAGCTTCAACAGGAGCGGGCCAGCGCCGAGGCCCGCACCGCCGAGCTCGACGAACGGCTCGACGTCGCGCAGCGTTCACGCGGCGACGCGGAGCGTGCGGTCGATGAGCTTGGGTCGACCGACGCGGACGTGCGTGACCTGGTGCGCGTCGCGGACGCGCGCGCCACCTCGGTCGAGCGAGAGCGTGGAGAGATCCTCGAGCGGCGCGACAAGCTCGCCGCGGATCGGACCGAGGCAGCGACCAGCCGCGCGCGGGCCGGAGGCGCATTCGCCGAGGCCGAGCGCGGTGAGCAGTCCGCGTCCGACGCGCATGCCGCGGCGACGCAGCGCGCCGAGGCCGCGCGGCTCGACGCGGCCACCAGCGAAGAGCGTCGCGGCTCGCTGGTGCGGCTGCGCGACACGCTCGACGAGCAGGTCGGCGCGGCGGAGCGTCGCATCGCGGCTGACGAGGACCGCCTCCGCGCCTTGGCCGCGCAAGAGCGCGACGCGAAGACGCGGCTTGACGCCGCGCAGGGCGATCTCGGCACGGCGGCGGCCGACGCGCGCGAGGCGGAGCGCTCGGCCGAGCTCGCGCGTCAACGCGCACTCGCGGCAGAGGGTTCGCGCCGCGAATCGGAGCTGCGTCTGGCGAAGGCGCGCGAGCGGCTCGCGGAGCTGCGGGGAGAGCGCGGCAAGCTCGCGGTCGAGGAGGAACGCGCCGCGGGCGCCCTGCGTCTGCTCGAGGAGCAGGTGCGCGCGGAGCTCGGTCTTCCCGACGACGAGCCGCTCCCGGATCCCGAGTCGATCACGATCGAGGACGACGGTGAGGAGAAGGAGAAGGCGAGCACGCTCGCAGCGCTCCAGCGCCTGCGCCGGCGTCTCATCGCGCTCGAGCCCGTGAACCCGCTCGCCGCGACCGAGCTCTCCGAGATCGGCCAGCGCTACGAGTTCCTCTCGACGCAGCGCGCCGACCTCGAAAGGGCGATGACCGACTTGCGCTCGCTCGCGGACGACCTCGCCTCGACGATCGCGGAACAGTTCGCGACGACGCTCATGGCGGTCGACCGCGAGTTCGGCGTCTTCTTCCAGCGTCTCTTCAACGGCGGTCAGGCGTCGCTCCGCACCTCGGACGATCCGGAGGATCCGGGCATCGAGATCTACGCGCGTCCACCGGGAAAGCGCATCGGCAGCCTGGCGCAGCTGTCCGGCGGCGAGCGCGCGCTCACCGCGACGGCGCTGCTGCTCGCGATCCTGCGGGTGAAGCCGGCACCCTTCTGCGTTCTGGACGAGGTCGACGCCGCCCTCGACGAGCGGAACGTCGGGCGTTTCACGCAGGCACTGCGCGAGCTGACCGACCGCACGCAGTTCGTCGTGATCACGCACAACCGCGGCACGATCGAGGCCGCCGACATGCTCTACGGCGTCTCGATGGACGACGGCGGCGTGTCGAAGGTGATCTCGCTCAAGCTCTCGGAGCTGGATCAGCAGCGCGAGCGCGCGGGGTAAGCGGTGAGTTGGCGCACGGTCGCGCTCGCCGCGTGTTGGATCGCGGCGGCTGGGTGGGGCCTTTACTACCTGGTCACGGTCGCCGGTAGCTCGCCGGCGTTCGTCGCGAACGCGGTCGGGCACTTCATCTCCGGCTATCTGTTGGCGCGGGCCATCATGGCTCGGCCGATGACCGCGACCACCGCGCTGCTCGGCACGTTCGCGGCCGGCCTGTACACGCGGCTGGCGATCGCATTTGGCACAACGGAGCTCGTCTTCGCGCCGCTGGGCCTCATCGCGGCGATCGCGCTCGCGGACTCGAGCTCGCCGCGCAACATCGCTTCATCGGTCGGCGCGTTCGCGGCGGGCTTCGTCGTGCTTATCTGGCTGACGCCTTAGCGTCAGAGCTCGATGACCATTGAGCAGGGCCTCGCCAAGACGCGCGGCGGCTTCCTCGCCCGCCTCTTCGGCCGCAAGCAGGAAGAGCCGCTGACTTCCGAGTTCCTCGACGAGCTCGAGGAGGGGTTGCTGCGCGCGGATCTCTCGGTGTCACTCGTCGATCCGCTCATGGCGCAGGTGCGCGATCTCGCGACGACCGGCGACCTGAAGACTGTGCCGAAGGCGCTCGATGCCGTGCGCGACGTTCTCGTTGCGGAGCTGTCTGGAAAGGACAGCGCGCTGCGCGGCGCCGAACAGCGACCGCGCGTCGTCCTCGTCGTGGGCGTGAACGGCAGCGGCAAGACCACCACGGCCGCGAAGCTCGCGAAGCGGCTGAAGGACGCCGGCGAGACGCCGCTCCTCGCCGCCGCCGACACGTTCCGTGCCGCAGCGACGCTGCAGCTCGAGACCTGGGCCTCGCGCGTCGACGTGCCGATCGTGTCGGGCCGGCCCGACGGCGATCCCGCCGCGGTCGTCTTCGACGCGATCAACGCCGCGGCGGCGCGTGGCCACAGCACCGTCATCGCCGACACGGCGGGACGGCTCCACACCAAAGGTCATCTCATGGACGAGCTCGGCAAGATCGTGCGCGTCGCGGGTCGCGCGCGCGAGGGAGCGCCCGACGAGGTCCTGCTCGTGCTCGATGGGACCGCCGGGCAGAACGCGATCCAGCAGGCCCGCCAATTCACAAAGGACGCAAGCGTTACCGGACTGGTCATAACGAAGCTCGACGGGACCGCGAAAGGCGGCGCGGTCTTCGCGATCGTGCACGAGCTCGGGCTGCCGGTGAAGTTCCTCGGTGTCGGGGAGAAAGCCGATGACCTCGTGCCTATGGACGCGCGTGCGTTCGTGGAGGCGCTGCTGCCGCGCGCGGCTTAGCCTTAACCGGCGATGGCGATCGTTCGTCTCCGTCCCGAAGAGCTGAAGCGCGCGCTCGACGAAGGAGCGCTCTCGCTCCAGTTCCAACCGCAGGTGCACGTGCCGACGGGAAAGCTCGTGGGGATCGAGGCCTTCGCGCGCTGGCCGCATCCGGCGCACGGCATGATCGGCCCCAGCGACATCGTTCCTCTACTCGACCAGGGCTCCCTGCACGTCGAATTCGATCGCTGGGTGTTGCGCGCGATCAGCGCGCAGATGGTCGCCTGGCGTGACGGGGGCGTCAGCGTCCCGCTGGTGGCGGCGAATCTCTGGACGCACACACTGCAGCGGCCGGATGTCGTCGAGATGGTGCGCGACGCGATCGCGTCGGGTGGTGTCGATCCCCGCGAGGTCGAGATCGAATGCCCACGCGGCAGCGTGCGGGACCCTCTGCTCGCCGAGCCGGTACAGGGGATCCGCGCCCTCGGTGTGCGCGTCGCGTCGGAGGAGTTCGGCGACCCGGCCATCGCCGACGCCGCCTCGGGCTTCGACACCCTCAAGATCGGCTACCCGCTCGCACGCGATCTGCCCATCCTCGGCACCGAGAGCCTCGAGGCGGTCCAGGCGATCGTCGAGGCCGCGCGCGTGACCGGTGCGCGCGTCGTTGCCGACAGCGTCGAGACGAAGGACCAGGAGGACCTTCTCGTACAGTTCGGCTGCGAGATCGTGCAGGGTCACTTGTACGGACCCGAGGTCGCGCCCGACGAGCTCAAGACACTGCTGATGCAGGGGCCTGGAAGAGCGTGATGCGAGACCGCTCGGCCTTTCGCTGCTCGTTCTGCGGACAACACCAGGACGACGTCGATCGTCTGATCGCGGGCCACCGCGTGTTCATCTGCGACCGTTGCGTGGAGCTGTGCGCGCAGAGATTCTCGGGCGGTTCGCGCTGGGATGCGGAGAAGCGTGTATGGGTCGAGCACGAGCCCCTCTCACCGTGGCCGCGCCAACGCCAATCGCACTTCGGCGATGACGTCGGGTGTTCGTTCTGCGGAAAGACGGAGCCGCAGGTGCAGTGGCTGGTCAAGGGTGGTGGTGCGAAAGCCGACAAATTCATCTGTGACGAGTGCGTCGGCCTGTGCCAGCTGATCGTGCGCGAGCCGCCGACGGGACCGCGGGCGGACCGACGAGCCCAGCGAGCGAAGCCGAGCCGGCGCTTCCGCTGGCCGTGGGAGCGAACGAATCTGGACCGGGCGACCCGTCTCTAGGCAGGTCTTCACCGCGGGCGAGCTGCGGCACGCCCTCGAGGCGAACGAGCTGCTTGCGACAAAGTTCGTCGACGACGTGACGCCGGCGGGACTCACACGCGAATACATGCGATTCATCGTGGAGAGTGCCACGCGCCCGATGGCACGGTGGCGCGCCGCATCGGTCCCATTCGGTCGCGCGTCGGTCAACGCGTGGCCTGGATCGATCGGGCGCGATCTGATCGACGACACGCTCCGCGCCGCATCCGAGGCTGGCACCTCACCCGCCGACATCGAGATCGAGTCGCGCTGGATGATTTCGGCGAGGGCGATCTCCATTTCATGGCTCTCCGCGACGCCCCGTTCGACGTCGTCAAGCTGCCGGTGCAATTCGTCAAACGAGCGGGCGCGATGTACGACGACACGGTGATCGCCGCGGGCGTTGGATTCGCGCGATCGATCGGAGCGAAGACGGTCGCCGAGGGCGTGGAGACGACCGCGATCCGCGACCGCGTGCGCGAGCTCGGGTGCGAGATCGGGCAGGGATACCTCTGGTCGCGGCAGGTGCCGGGCGACGAGCTGCCCGACGTCATCAGCGCGATCCGGATCGACGGCGCCGCCTCGCCGAAGCCGTAGCCTAGGTAGCGATGTTCGAACAGCTCTCCGACAAGCTCAGCACGACGTTCGAGCGCCTCCGCGGTCGCCCACGCGTCAGCGAGTCCGACCTCGAGGAGGCATTGCGCGACGTCCGCGTTGCGCTCCTCGAGGCCGACGTGAACTTCAAAGTCGTGCGCCAGCTCGTCGCGACCGTGCGCGAGCGCGCACTCGGCGAGAAGGTCCTCGAGTCGATCACCGGCGCGCAGCAGGTCGTGAAGATCGTGCACGACGCGCTGGTCGACATGCTCGGTGGCGAGGCGGTGCCGCTCGCGCGCGCGGACCATCCGCCGACGGTGCTCCTCCTGGTCGGACTCCAGGGGTCCGGGAAAACGACGACGGCCGCGAAGCTCGCGAACGTGCTGCGCAAGCAGGGCCGGCGCCCGCTGCTCGTCGCCGCGGACGTGCACCGGCCGGCCGCGATCGATCAGCTGCGCACGCTCGGAAAGCAGCTCGGCCTGCCGGTGATCGCGGTCGAGGCGAAGCACGTCGCGGATGACGTCGCCGCCGCCGTTGTCACCGCGCAGCGCGACGGCGCCGACACGGTGATCGTCGACAGCGCGGGACGGCTGCACATCGACGACGAGATGATGCGCGAGGTCGAGACCATCGTGGCCACCGCGAAGCCGCACGAGGTCCTGCTCGTCGTCGACGCGATGACCGGGCAGGACGCGGTCGAGGCGGCATCGGCGTTCAGGGCACGCCTGCCGGTGAGCGGGCTGGTCCTC
Source organism: Candidatus Limnocylindria bacterium (assembly GCA_036000705.1). Taxonomy (GTDB): domain Bacteria; phylum Chloroflexota; class Limnocylindria; order P2-11E; family P2-11E; genus CF-39. Next base: position 7,097 of record DASYUY010000020.1, read on the forward strand.
ACCAAAGTGGACAGCGACGCGCGCGGCGGCGCGAGCCTCTCCATCCGCGCGGCGACGGGCGTCCCCGTGAAGTTCCTCGGCGTGGGGGAGAAGCTCGATGCGCTGGAGGTGTTCCATCCCGACCGGCTCGCGCAGCGGATCCTCGGGATGGGCGACATCCTCACCCTCGTCGAGCGCGCGCAGGAGACCGTCGACCGGAAGACCGCCGAGGAGCAGGCGAAGAAGCTGATGGAGGCGCGCTTCACCTTCGACGACTTCTACACGCAGCTCCAGCAGCTGAAGAAGATGGGCCCGCTGGGCGATCTGCTGAAGATGATCCCCGGCATGGGCGGTCTCGCGAAGCAGCTTCCGGAAGGCCCGGAGGCCGAGGCCGAGCTGAGGCGGATCGAGGCGATCATCTCGTCGATGACGAAAGCGGAGCGCGCCGAGCCGACGCTCATCAATGGATCGCGGCGCCGGCGGATCGCCGCGGGCTCGGGGACGAAGGTGTCGGATGTGAACCAGCTGCTGAAGCAGTTCGCCGAGATGCAGAAGCAGATGAAACAGCTGAAGCCGCTGATGCAGAGCGGTCGACTGCCTCGGATCCCTCGAATGCGTATGTGACCTCGAGCCGCGACCTGCCGATCGCTTCGGTGCGGGCGCTGAGAACGCGACGATGAGGTGCCTTTACCGAGCGCCCTCGGCGCGGTCGCGTTCGGCGCGTAGCGCAGGGCCGGGATGGATCAGGGCGGCATACCATGACGGCACGACAGGTAAAGGGGAATAGAGCATGAAACGTCTCATCCTCGCGATCGTGAGCAGCGCGATTCTCATGGTGGCTATGGCGGGTGCTGCTGTCGCCGCGCCGGGTCCAACCCCAAACGGGTGGGTGGGAGCTTGCAACATGATGCAGGACGCCACCATGTTGACCATTCCGATGGTGCGCAATCTTCAGGGAAACGGAAACGACGGTATGTCCCGCGCGGTGGCCGTGTCAGGCGGCTGCGTATGACGACAGGCTGACGTCCGGCGGCCTCTGACGATCCTCGCATTCCGCTCGGCATCGTCCTCTGGCTGCGTCGGTCGGCGTGCGAGCGCGTGGTCCCGCTCGATCATCCGTCTGTAGCCGTGCGGAATGCTCGCTCAAGCAGTTCGCCGAGATGCAGAAGGTCATGAAGCAGATGGGCGCGCTCGCGAAGGGCGGACGCCTTCCGAGGATGCCGGGGATGCCCGGGCGCTAATCTGGGACGATGGCCGACGAGACGACCATCACTTTCGCGAAGGACGACGCGATCATCGTGGAAGAGTCGCTGGCGAGCGTCGCCGAGAAGCTCGCCAAGGGCGGCTACGTCCGCTTTGAGCGAGCGGGCGAGGTCGTCCTGGTCAACGCCGCCGCGGTCCGGTACCTGCGCACGGTTCGACAAGCCCAGGGCGGTCGCTAGACCGAAGAGCGCGCTCCCCGTACACTGGACCTTCGCGCACGCTCCATTCGCCCATTTTCCAGGAGGACACTCGACAGATTGGCTGTGCACATTCGCCTGCGCCGCGTCGGCAAGACCAAGGCGCCGACCTATCGCGTCGTGATCGCCGACTCCCGCGCCCCGCGTAACGGAAAGTTCATCGAGTCCATCGGCCACTACGACCCGCTGCGCGAGCCCGTCGAGCTCGTCATCGATCCCGAGCGCGCCCGCCACTGGATCAAGAACGGCGCGCGGCCCACCGCGACCGCACGCTCGCTGCTCGTCAAGAGTGGTCTGGCCGACAGCGAGGTCCCCCCGACCGTCCGTTGAGCGGTCCAGCAGCGCCCGAGGCATCACGCATGCGCACGCTCCTCGAGCATGTCGCGAAGCAGCTCGTCGAGGACCCGAGCGCGGTGGTCGTCACCGAGGAGCTCGACGGGGACTTCATCAAGCTCCACCTTCAGGTCGGCGAAGCGGATGTCGGCAAGGTCATCGGCCGCGGCGGCCGAATCGCCAAGGCCATCCGCGCTCTGCTGAAAGTGATGGCGACGCGCGATGGGACCAAGGTCAACCTCGAGATCGATTAGCGACGACGACCTCGTCGTTGGCTACATCCTCGGTCCGCATGGTGTTCGCGGCGAGGTCCGCGTCGATCCCCGCACCGACGTTGCCGATCGCTTCCGCGTTGGCGCTGTGTTGCAGTGCGACGACGTCGGCCCGCTGACCGTCGCGGTCATCCGCGGTGAGGTCGCGAAGCCGATCATCCGTTTCGAGGGCTACGGCTCGCGCGAGGCGGCAGAGTCGCTGCGCCGCCGATTCCTTCGGGTCGCCCGGACCGAATCGCGACGCGCCACGGCCGGCGCGTATCTCTGGGCGGATCTGCTTGACGCACGCGTCGAGACCCCCGATGGCACGGCGCTCGGCGTCGTTCGCGAGCTGCTGCGCGCCGGCGAGAACGATGTCCTCGTCGTCGCGGACGACTCGGGGCGCGAGCGCCTGTTGCCCATGCTCGAGTCCGTCGTGAAGGCGGTGGATCTCGAGGCCGGCCGGATCGTCGCGGTGCCGCCGGACGAGCTGGGATGAGCGCGCCGCTGCGCATCGACGTCCTGACGCTCTTTCCGCGGATGTTCGACAGCCCATTCGCCGAGAGCATCGTCGCGCGCGCGCGGCAGGCGGGCCACCTCGAGCTCGAGATCCATGACATCCGCGCACACGCGACGGACAAGCACCACGTCGCGGATGACGCTCCATACGGCGGTGGGGCCGGGATGGTCCTGAAACCGGAACCGCTGTCGCGCGCGATCCGCGCCGCCCGTGGGAGCGACGGTCATGTCGTGCTCCTGTCCGCTCAGGGACGGTTGTTCGACCAGGCCGCGGCGCGGCGGCTCGCGTCGATGCGCCACCTCGTCCTCGTGTGCGGCCACTACGAGGGCGTGGATGAACGCGTCGTGGAGTCCGACGTCGACGAGGAGCTTTCGATCGGCGACGTCGTGCTCACCGGAGGGGAGCTGGCGGCGATGGTCGTGGTCGACGCGGTCGCCCGTCTCGTGCCCGATGTCATCGACGCGGAGTCGCTCGCGACCGAGTCGCATACCGAGGGGCTCCTCGAGGGGCCGCAGTACACGCGACCCCCCGAGTTCGAAGGTCGCCGTGTGCCGTCGGTGCTCACCTCCGGCGATCACGGCGCGATCGCGAAGTGGCGGCGCGCGGAGTCGATCCGGCGGACCGCGGAGCGCCGGCCGGATCTCCTCGACCGCGCGAAGCTCACGCCGGCCGAGCGCGCTCGACTCCCGCGTGTGCCCGCGCGCAAGATGATCGTCAACGACGCCGACCTGGTCGAGGCATACCGGTCAGGCGTGGGGTCGTACCGCATCGCCGCGCGGTTCGGGATCTCACCGGCGACCGTCCGCGTCCGGCTGCGGGCCGCAGGCGTCCGCCTGCGCGCCGCGCGGAGCGTGCAACGCGGGCCGAGCGTCGCTGATGTCACGCGCCTGCGTGCGACGGGGCTCACCGTGCGCGAGCTCGCAGCGCACTTCGGCGTCTCGCACGTCACGATCCTCGACCGGATGAAGAAGGCCAAGCGCTGACTTTCTGTTAGACTCGGACAACTCCGTGACTGCCATCACCATGCCAATGAACGACGTCTTGAAGACGCTTGCCTCCGAGCAGCAGAAGGCCGAGGTCCCCGAGGTGCGGCCCGGTGACACCGTGGCCGTCAGCGTTCGGGTCGTCGAGGGAAACCGCGAGCGCCTTCAGAAGTTCGAGGGCACGGTCCTGCGCGTACGTAACGGCGGCCTCGACCATCAGATCACGGTCCGCCGCATCGCCAGTGGGGTCGGCGTCGAGCGCACCTTCCTCGTCCACTCGCCGCGCGTCGAGAAGATCGAGCTGCTGCGACACGGACATGCGCGCCGCGCGGCCCTGTACTTCCTCCGCGAGCGGGTCGGCAAGGCCGCGACCATCCGGGAGAAGCGTCGCTAGTCACGCACGCGGTTAGCCTAGGAGCGTGCCGACGCTCCGCTTCGAGAAAGAGCTCTGGTCCAAAGGTCTGCTGCGCGTCGTCGGTGTCGACGAGGTCGGCATGGCGGCGCTCGCCGGTCCGGTGGTCGCCGCGGCGTGTCTCGTCACACCGGACACGAAGCTCATCCGCCGCGTGAAGGATTCGAAGGTGCTCACGCGCGCGCAGCGCGAGGATCTCTTCGAGCTCATTCGTTCGCGCGTCGTGCGCGTGGGGATCGGCGCGGCATCGGTGTCGGAGATCCACCGTCTCAACATCTACCACGCGAGCCATGTCGCGATGACGCGTGCGCTGCGTCAGATCGGCGAGTACGACTGGGTCCTGGTCGACGGACGCCGCATCCTCGACCCCGCGTTCGCGCCCGGTCGGCACAGCGAGATCGTGAGAGGCGACACGAAGAGCTTCGCGATCGCGGCCGCATCGATCATCGCGAAGGTGACGCGCGATCGCCTGATGAGCAGCCTCGCGCGCAAGTACCCCGGCTATGGCTGGGAACACAACTGCGGGTACCCGACGATCGACCACCGCAAGGCCCTGCGTGCGCGTGGCCTCACGCCGTTCCACCGCCACGACTTCGGGACGGTCAAGCTGCTGCGTGCGGTCGAGAACCAGCTGGAGCTCGCCCTCGCCGGCGAGTGACGGATTTGACATTCCAGCGCGCGGTCCGTCGGGTAGAGTCGCGCGGCCGATGACGACCGCGACCGCGCGCCTCCGCGCGTTCACGAACGACGACTACCCGGGCTGGGTGGCCGGCACCAACGTCTGCTACCCGGACTATCCCTGGTCGCTCGAAGAGGCTCGACATCACGACGAGAAGTGGGACCACGCCCGGTTCTTCAAGGCGCGGATCGTCGCCGAGGAGGACGGCCGCATCGTCGGCTCGATCGACGTGAATCACCGGCCCTCGCGCTTCCACCCGGACCGCTACGGCTTCGACCTGTGGGTGCTGCCGGATCGCCGCCGCCGCGGTCACGGCGGAGCTTTGCACGAGGCCGCCGTGAAGCTCTTGCGGCAGCGGAACGCGCTCGCCGCGACCGCCGGCGTGAAGGAGTCGATGACCGACGGCGTCGCGTTCACGACGAAGCGCGGCTGGGTCGAGGTCAAGCGCGACTGGGAGTCGCGGTTGGTGGTCGCGGGGTTCGACTTCGATCGATTCGCGGGCGCGACCGAGCGCGTGACCGCGCAGGGCATCAGCGTCAGCACCTACGCCGACGAGCTCGCCCGCGACGCCGATGCCCCGCGGAAGGCCTTCGAGCTCACCGACCGGTGTCGCCGGGACGTACCGGCGATGGACGCGCCCACCGACGTCACCTTCGACGAGTGGAGACAGGAGTGGATCGACGCACCGGGCTTCCTCCCGGACGCGTTCTTCGTCGCGATCGACCGCGAGGGACGTTGGCTCGGCATGTCGAACTTGCAACGGTCCATCGAGGACCCGTCGTTCATCTGGCAGGGCCTCACCGGCGTCCGGCGCGAGGCGCGGGGCAGAGGACTTGCGATGGCGCTAAAGCTCGAGACCGTTCGCTACGCGCAGCGTCTTGGCGTCGACCACATCAAGACCTGGAACGACCAGCGGAACCGGCCGATGCTCGCCATCAACGAGGCGATGGGTTTCGCGAAACAGCCCGCCTGGATCGGCCTGGAGCTGCGCCTGCGCCCCTGAGCCGGGGCTGACCGGCGCCTCGGGCGTTCGGCACGGCGTCTGCATTTGTGCGGGCATGGAAGTCCGCGGTGTCAAGCGCGACCGTTACCGGCTCCGTGTCACCACATGGGGCAGCGGCGCCGGGCCGCACGCGGTCGTACTCCCCGGGCTCTCCGCTGACTGGCGCGCGCTCGCGCCCCAGATCCGCATGCTGCGGCGGCAGGTCACGACCGTCCATGTCATCGACCTGCCCGGCATGGCTCTGCCTCCGTCGCTGATGACGGCGGACGCGAGCTTCCCCCAGCTCGCCGAGCACGTCGCGCATACGATCGAGGCCCTCGGCGTGCGCAGCGCCATCGTCGTCGGCCACTCGCTCGGTGGCGGCGTCGCCCTTCACCTCGCGCTCCGTCGGCCCGAGCTCGTCGACGGCCTCGTCCTGCTCGCGCCCGCGGCGCTCGGTCGCTCCCTCCACTGGATCTACAAGCTGTACTGCCTTCCGCTGATCGGCCGCGCGCTCCTCTATCCGCGACGCGCTGGTCAGCGCGGCTTCGTTCGTCGCTTCCTCGTCGGCAGCCTTCGTCGCGAGCAACCGAAGTTCGTCGACCGTTTGATCCGCCACGGGAGCAAGGCCCGCGAGCGTGCGCTGTCGTCTCGCGCGATCGTGTGGGCGAATCAGCCGTCGCTCTGGCGCCGGGTGCTGATGCTCGTCACGCCGGGCGGCGAGCAGATGGCGTTCGCGCTGGGCGATCGCCTCAAGCAGCTCAGTGACGTCCCAACGCTCGTTCTCTGGGGCAATGAGGATCGGGTGATCTGCGCGGGTGATGCGATCCGCTGTCGCGACTTCCATGAGCGTGCCGAGATCCATGTTGCGCGCGGCGCCGGTCACATGTTGCCGCTCGAGGCCGCGGCGTGGACGAATGCGCACATCGCGCAGTTCGTCGGGTCGCTGCGGCCGGCCCTGCGCGAAGCCGCGTAGCAAGTACTAGAGACGTAGGCCGAACGGGGTACGGCGGCACGCGCCAGTACGCTCGGTGTCTGCACACGTCGCTCGCTTCGCTCGCGGTGTGCAGCTGACACGTGCCCTTGGGCACCTGTCAGTAACGGTCGTCCGGGTGCCTCGTTCCCCCAGATGGTGCGTTCGGCGCTGGGGGCCCTCGTCATCGGTGTGGCGACGCTGTGCGCGGCGGCGCCTGCAGCGGCCACGGACAACACCGGATTCCACAGCGCGTGGGTGGGTCAGGATTCGTGGCCGACGCTCGCGCCGGGGATGACGGTCAGCTATTCGCTCCGCTTCCGCAACACCGGGACGACGATCTGGCAGCGCGGCGTCATCGGTAAGCAGGTCAATCTCGGTGTCGTCGATGACTCGGTCGCCTTCAGCGAGATGGCCGTCGGCTGGATCAGCGCGAACCGCACCGCGACGACGGTCGAGTCACTCGTCGCGCCCGGCGCGATCGGCACGTTCACGTTCACGATCAGGGCACCGGCACGGCTCGGTGCGTATCGCCTGCCGCTCCGTCCGGTCGCCGATGGCGTGACATGGCTCGAGCATCAGGGCGTGTTCGTTCTCGTCACGAGCGACGCCGGCTATCACAGTCGCTGGATCGATCAGACGACCGTTCCCGAGCTCGCGCCCGGCGCGACGAGCGAGCCGATCACGTTGACGTTCCGCAACACCGGCGGAAAGCCGTGGGCCAAAGGAGTGCTCGGCCAAGAAGCGCGGATCGGTATCAAGAACGACGAGCTCACGTGGGCGTCGCTCGGCGTCGACTGGCTCAGCGGATCGCGACCCGCGCCGCAGACCGAGGCGACCGTCGCGCCGGGCGCGAATGCGACGTTCGTCTTCAAGGTGAAGGCGCCCACGACGCCGAGCACCTACGTGCTCGCCTTGCGGCCGGTCATCGACGGGACGGTCTGGATGGACGATGAAGGCGTCTTCGTCGCGATCACCGTCACCGGCGGTGCGACACCGCGACTCACCGTCACCACGCTGCAATCGGGACTCCGTGTGCCATGGGACGTCGCCCCGCTGCCCGACGGCCGGATGCTGGTGAGCGAGCGCGTCGGGAACCTCCTCGTGTATCAGAGCACGGCACCGGGCGCGGTGCAGCTCGCGAACAATCCCGTGGTCGGCACGCGCGAGAACGGTGAGGGCGGACTCATGGGCATCGCCGTCGATCCGGACTTCGCCTCGAATGCCTTCATCTACGTGTGCGCGTCGCGCGACGACGAGGGGCAGTACCGCAATCAGGTCCTGCGTTACAAGCTCGTGGGGAACCTCATCGCGTTCGACGGCTTCGTGATCCGTCGCGGCATGGCCGCGGCCAGTAACCACGACGGCTGTCGGCTCCGCTTCGGCCCCGACCGCAAGCTCTGGATCACCATGGGCGACGCCGGCAACCTGCGGAATGGGCAGGACCCGAACGCGCTCAACGGCAAGGTTCTGCGGGTGAACAGCGACGGGACGATCCCCGCGGACAATCCGGTGATACCCGGATCCACCGGCCGCAGCGCGATCTACACCTGGGGCAACCGGAACCCGCAGGGCCTCGCGTTCGAGCCGGCCACCGGGACGCCGTACGAGGTCGAGCACGGCGACGACACCCATGACGAGATCAACGTCCTCGTCGCCGGCGGGAACTACGGCTATCCCCTCTACCGCGGACCGGTCAACCGCCCGGGCTACGTCGATCCCGTGTGGTCGTCTGGCAACGTGACGCTCGCGACATCGGGCGCCGCCTTCGTCGTCGGTCCGCAGTGGGGCGCGTGGAGCGGCTCGCTCATCGTGGCGCAGCTCAAGGAGCAGGATCTCCGGCGCTTCGAGCTGTTCGCGGGGACCGTGCGTCAGACGAACATCCTCTTCGACAACACGTACGGCCGCCTCCGCAGCGTCGTGTTCGGCGTCGACGGCGCGCTCTATCTGACGACGAGCAACGGCACGGCCGACCGCGTCCTGCGCGTCACCGCCACGCAGCCCTGACGCAAGGCGCGGCCGATGCGTCTCGCATGGAGTCGCGCAGGATCCTGGGACTCGCCGGCGAGCACCTCGCCGAGCGCGAGCTCGCGGGCCGAGGGCTCCGCATCGTCGCCCGCAACGTCCGCACGCGTTTCGGCGAGATCGACCTGATCTGCCGCGACGAGCGCGGGTACGCGTTCGTCGAGGTCAAGACGCGCCGGGCGGGATCGTTCGTCGCGGCGGCCGAGGCGGTCGACGCGCGGAAGGCCGCCCGCCTCGCCGCGCTCGCGCAAGCGTGGCTCGCCCACCGCGGCGAGCGTGCGGCGGTCTGGCGCATCGTGATCGCCGCGCTGACCGTGAGCGCGGACGGGACGGCGGTCGAGCTCGTGGACCTCGACCGCTCCTAACGCACGATCTCGACGGAGAGCCCGTCGATGATCACCTTCACGTTGTTCATGTTCCGCGCGACCCGGAGCTTCGCGCCATGCGGCAGCGTGATCTCCTCCCACCCCGGGCCCTTCACGCGGATGAGGTCGTCCCAGACCGCGATCACGGGTTCGCGGTCACGGCAGACGTCGCCGGCGCCGTTGCAAAGCCGGGTGCTGAAGACCATCTCGCGTCGTGGGAGGAGCGGGTCGTACGAGACGAGGACGTGGTCCGTCCCGAGGCGCTCGTCATCGGTCAGGTAGTACTCGACGACGAGCCCATCGTAGGCGGCGAGGACCGTCGCCCCGGCGAGGTCGGGCTGGTTCAGGCGCTCGATCCGCTCGCCGACGCCGCGATCGTGACGAACGACGTCGCGGGCCGAGAGAGGCGTGTCACTCACGAGGAATACGGCGGCGTTGGCGACCGCGACCGTCGCGACCAGCCACGGAAGCGAGCGCGGCATCCGCGCGCCGCGCGCCAGCGCGATCACGCCGCGCGCGGCGATGATGCAGAGCCCGGGAATCATGCTGAAGACATAGCCGTACTCGCCCACGTGGATCGGCACGTAGATCAGGAGCGGCGTCAGCGTCCAGAGCGAGACGAACGCGGTACGGCGACGATCGCTGAGCTCGATCCTCCGCGCGGCCGCCGACAGCGGGACCGCCACAAGGAGCGGGGCGAGGAAATAGAGGCCACGGCCGAGAAAGCGCGCGAGCTCGTAGCTGTTCCCAAAGAGCGCGCGCAGGCCCAGATCGCCGAACACGCTGTACCGCTCATCGACGAACTTGCTCTGCACCTGTAGGGCCTCGAGAAGTCTGGCGACGCCCCCGTCGAACGCGGCCGATGCGAAGAACCACGCCAGCACGAGCAGCGCGCCGAGCGCCGCGCTCGCGACCGTCCAGGGCAGCGGCGTCGCGAGCGCGGTCACGAGCCAGAGCGGCGCGAGGAACACCGCGAGGTCGGTGCGGAATCCGATCGCGATCCCATAGGCCGCGGTCGCGAGTGCGAGTCGCGGTCCGCGGCGCCCGTCCGCGCGCAGCGCGAGCCAGAACAGGAGCGCGCAGCCGATCGAGAGCGCGGCCAGAAGCGTGTACGGATACGCCACTCCGCCGTACGCCCAGAACGTCACCGCGGTCAGCAAGAAGGCGGCGCTCGCGCGGGCGGTCCGCTCGTCGTAGAGGCGTGCCGCGAAGACATAGAGGAGCGCGACGGCGGCAGCGCCGGCGAGGAGACTCACGATCGCCATCGCGCGGTTTGGATCGCCGACGACCGCGTAGACCGCGCGGATGACGAGCACGTAGTACAGGTAGCCCGGCGCCTGCGGTCGCTGGTCGAGCGGGTCGAAACGATCGAGTGCACGCGCGTACAGCACGGAGTCGTGGGCCCACAGAAAGTCCGTCTGGAAAGGGATGCGTGCGAGCACCCCGAGCGCGAAGAAGACGGCGGCCACGCGCCACGACACAGCGCGGGTAGTGTGGCGGCTGGCTCTGACCTGGTACCGCCGTACCGGTCCGAGGTCCGGTGCCGCGCGACCCGCCCATCGCGGAGGCTGCCGCGCATGGCCACCGCCGCCCTGCCGCGCGTGGCGGCGCGCTCCGTCGCACGCGTCGCCGCGTGCGCGCTCTGGGGACTCGAGACCGCGATGGTCACGGTCGAGGTCGACGTCGCGAACGGGCTGCCGTCATTCACCGTCGTCGGTATGCCCGATGCCGCTGTGTCCGAGGCCCGCGAGCGCGTGCGGGCAGCGATCCGAAACTCGGGCTTCGAGTTCCCACTGCGTCGGGTCGTCGTGAATCTCGCGCCGGCCGAACGACGCAAAGAGGGCACCGGCTTCGATCTCGCGATGGCACTCGGCGTCTTGCGCGCGACAGGTCAGCTCACGCGCGACGCGGACGCGCTATCTCTCGCCGAGCTCGCACTCGATGGGACCCTTCGACCGGTCCGCGGCGTCATGGCTCGTGTGCGACGGGCGATGCTGGCGGGCGTATCGACCGCGTTCGTCTCGCGCGAGAACGCGGCCGAAGCCGCCGCGCTCGGTGTCGATGCGTTCGGTTTCGCGTCGCTGCGCGAAGCCGTCGAGCATGTCGAGGGACGCGCGCGGCAGTCGCCCTCGCCGGCGCCGTCGCCTGGGCCCCGGCCGCCGCATCCGGTCGACCTCACCGATATCGCGGGACACGAGACGCCCAAGCGGGCGCTCGAGGTCGCGGCCGCCGGCGGGCACAGCCTCCTGCTCGTCGGGCCGCCCGGAACGGGCAAGACGCTTCTCGCACGCGCGATCGCGTCGCTGCTGCCCGCGCTCGATCCCGACGAGGCGATCGTGGCGAGCGCGGTCCACAGCGTCGCCGGCCTCATCGATCCCGAGCGTCCGCTGCTCGGAGCGCGGCCGTTCCGTGCCCCGCATCACACGGCGTCGCACCTCGCCTTGGTCGGTGGCGGCTCGCCGCCGCGGCCTGGCGAGGTCAGCCTCGCGCATGGTGGGGCTCTTTTCCTCGACGAGCTCGCGGAATTCTCACCGTCGGTCCTCGAGACCCTCCGGGAGCCGCTCGAGGAAGGCGCGGTCACGATCTCGCGCGCGGGCAATGCGGCCACGTATCCGGCGCGCTTCACGCTC
>DASYUY010000021.1:0-5734 GCA_036000705.1 Candidatus Limnocylindria bacterium
GCAGGTTCAGGTACGCGAGTTGCACCGTTGACGACCTGACTCCAATACGTCAGGAGAGCGAGCATGCAAGACGGCGTTCCAGAACGACCTCTCGACCCGGTCGCGGTGAAGACGGCTGAGAAGAGCCTTCTATCGCCGCGCAACGAGCACCGCATGAAGGAGCTCCTCGACGCGCTCTGCGATCCGACACGAGTGAAGATCGTCCGCGCGCTGCGCGACACTACGCTGGCGGCCGGCGACCTCGCGCACGTCATCAACCGCAGTCGGTCGGCGACGAGCCAACACCTCAAGGTCCTCCGCGATATGGGCGTCGTCATTCCCGCCCGCAGCGGCAACGTCGTCCGATACACGTTGTCCGAAGAGGTGAACGGACAGGTCATCGAGGACGCGGTGAGCGCGTTCGATCAGATGCAGACGATCAAGGGCGGCGACGGCGACGAGCTCTCGGCTGGAGACTGACCGCAGCTAGAACGGCTTCAGCACCATCAGCCAGAGAATCAACACCAGCCCGACGTAGCCGATCGCCGCGATCTCCATCGGCCGGCTTGACGCGGTGAGCGTCGCGAGCTTCTCGGCGTCGGGCCGTTCCGCCGGCTGCGCGCCTTTTCCTATGAGGAAGTAGCCCTGGCCGGCCGCGCGGCGCAGGTCCGCGAACCACGGCGTCGCGCGCGCATACATCGCAGCGAACATCACGACCAAGAGGATGATCGCGCCCCAGATCCAGCCCTTACCCCAGAGCCCGGCGATGAAGGCGGCTGCGATACCCGCGAGCAGCAGCACGACGATCGAGCCGTACATCCCTCCCGTCGCGACCTGCGACAGATCGAGAAGCGCCTGGACGCGCGGGAGCTCTCGCTCGCCGCGCAGCTTCAGCGCGACGCCCGCCGAGACGCCGTGCGCGAGCGCGAACGTGAACGCGGCGACGACGTGGAGCAGCACGACCCACTGGTACAGCCCTTCCATCCGGCGAGAGGTTAGCGGAGTTCGCCGGGACGGTCTGGCGGGCCGCCGCGGAGGTCGGCGGGTCGGTCGATGTCGCGCCGCCACGAGCCGGCCGGGTCGTGCTGCGACCACCACGGCTCGTCGAGCCGTTCGGTGTTCAGCTCGCTCACGATCGAGCGCAGGCGCCGCTCGCCACGTTCGACGAGTCGCGCGGCCGCCGGGCGCGCGACGGACACACGGAAGAGCGCGGGCATCGGCCACGCTTCGTCCTTGTCGGCGAGCGCGACCACGTCGGCGGTGCTCGCGCGCGCGCGTTCGGCCATCCCGCGCAGCAGGGCGGGTTTGATGTCGGGCATATCGCCACCGACGAGCAGCGCCCACTCCGTCGTGACGCCCGCGAGCGCGGATGCGACCGCGACGAGCGGACCCTGATCCGCCGCAGGATCGCGCACGACGCGGACCGACGTGCCAAGCAGCGGCAGCTGCGGCTCGGGCGCGCCGGCGGCGAGGACGAGCACGATCTCGCCGCAGGCGGTCGCGAGCGCGCGCAGCGGGCGCCAGAAGAGCGGACCTCCTTCGTACGGATGGAGGAGCTTGTTCGGCGGGAAGCGCCGCGAGGCGCCGCCCGCCAGCAGGACGCCGGTAACGTCGCTCACGCGCGGCGCACCTCGACGACCGCGTTGTAGTCGGGCACGAGCGCGACCTCGTCGCGGCGGCCGGCAGCGATGAGCGGGTTCGCCTCGGGGAAGAACATCTGCACGTTGCGCGGCCGGATCGGCGCGACGTGAACACGCGCGGGAACCTCGCCGGTGTCGGAACGCACGCTGACCGCATCGCCGTCGCGCAGGCCGAGCTCGCGCACGTCGTCGCCCGACATGAACAGCGCGTCGCGCGCGGCACCGGTGAGCGGGTCGCGCTCCTTGAACACCATCGTGTTGAACTGCTTGCCGCGCCGCGTCGACAGCAGGAACCGCCCGTCGGCGACCGCGAGCTCCTGCGGCGCCACTGGGACGAAGTGCGCGCGTCCGTCGGGCGTCGGGAAGCGCCAGCCATCACAGAGGCGTTCCCCGCCCCACTGGATTTGATCGCCGCTCCTCGTGAAGTGCTGGATGCCGTCGTACGCGCGGATGACGCGCGCGATCTCGTCGCGGATCTGCTGCGCCGTCGAAAACGTGACCATCCGCGCGTTCTGCGGATCGACGCGGCGCGCGAGGTCTACGAAGATCTCCCACTCCGGGCGCGCCTCGCCAACGCGTGGCCCCGGGATCTCGGGGCTGAAGAGGACGCGGCGCTCGGTCGTCGTCTCGGTGCCGCCGCCGGGCTGCTCGTAGCGCGTCATCGCCGGGAGCAGCACGACGTCCTCGCCGTCGATGAGCATCTGCGACGAGACGACGATGTCCTGGTGCACGCGGAGCGGCACACGCCCGAGCGCGGTGCGCACCGCGTCGGGATCGGGCAACGTCTCGAGGAAGTTGCCGCCGCTCGAATAGAGGACGTCGATCGCGCCGCGCCCGGCGGCCTCGACCATCTCCGCGGCGGAGAGCCCGCGCTCGCCGCGGATCGGGAAGCCATACGCGCGCTCGAGCTCGCGCGCCGACTCGGCCGCGATCGGCACGCCGCCCGGAAAGACCGTCGCGTACGCGCCCATCTCCGCGCCGCCCTGCACGCCGGAGTGCCCGCGCACCGGCATGAGCCCCGCGCCGGGCCGGCCGACGTTCCCGCGCGCGAGCGCGAGGTTGACGAGCGCGAGGACGTTGTCGGTCCCGCAGGCGTGCTGGGTCATGCCCATCGACCACACGAACACGGTCCCGTTCGAGCGCGCGTACATCCGCACGAAGCGGCGCATGTCGTCCGTCGACGCGCCGCTCCACAGCGCGAGATCGCGCAGCGGCGTGCGCGCGAGCGAGCGGCGCAGCTCGTCGAAGCCGGTGGTGTGGTCGCGGACGAAGCGCGCGTCGACGCCGCCCTCGTCGATGAGCACCTTGAGCACGCCGTTCAGGAACGCGACATCGCCGCCGGTGTGAGGCGCGAAGAACTCGTCCGTCATCGTGGTGCCGAATACCGCGCTCTCGGGCGACGACGGCACCCAGTACCGCTCGAGCCCGGGCTCGCGCAGCGGATTGATCACCGCGACCTTCGTCCCACGCTTTCGCGCGATGTCGAGGTACTTCATGAACACCGGCTGCGCGTTCGCGACGTCCGAGCCGACGAGGACGACGAGGTCCGCCTTGAGCACGTCGGTGTACGAGCAGGTCGTCGCCGCGACGCCGATCGTGCGTTTCAGCGCGCCGGTCGAGGGCGCGTGGCAGATCCGCGCGGCGTTGTCGATGTTGTTCGTGCCGAGGAATCGCGCGACCTTCTGCGCGACGTAATAGACCTCGTTCGTAATGCCGCGCGCCGTCAGATAGAAGCCCATGCGGTCCGGCTTCGCGGCGCGCACGCGCGCGGCGACAAGGTCGAGCGCCATGTCCCACGAGACGCGATGGAAGCCGGGCTCGCCGCGGCGGCGGAGCATCGGGTACGCGAGACGGCCGAGTCCGCGCAGCTCCGCGCCGCTGCGCCGCCGTAGCGCGGCGACGTCGGCGAGCGCATCGGGATCCATGGCGCGCATCGTGTTCAGCGACAGGAGCGAGAGGCGCGTCGTGCAGAGATGGATGCCCTCGATCGTCCAGTCGCGGAAGCCGCTCACGCCGAGCGCGCAGCCGTCGCACACGCCGCGCGACAGGATCCGCCAGGCGTAAAGCGGCGCGTGGCGGTTGTCCCACGCGGCGCGCGCCATCTCGAGGTAGTGGTGCGGCTTCGTCCGTCCGATGCCGAACGGCGCGAGGCCGGCCCAAAGCCGCGGTTTCACTGGTTCAGTCTGCCAGCGTGCCGCGGCTCGGGTCCTGCCTCGGCCTACATCGGCAACGCGATCAGGCGACCTTCAAGCGGCTGGCGACGCCTCCGCTAGCGTCCGGCCCACGCGCGGATACCTTTCACGAGCTCGTTGGCGATCTGCTGCCGCCGGCTCGGCGGGGCGTTCGGATCCGTGGGATCGGCGGCCGCGAGCTGCGCGTTCTCGAGCGTATTCGACATGAAGAGGCACTCTGCGAGCGCCGCCGGCGCCTTGCTCTTGAGAAGCGTCCCGTTCGCGAAGTTGGTGATCGCCTTGTGCGGCAGCGGCCCATTGCCGTCGGGCTGCGAGATCGCGTAGGCGCGATCCATCGTCGCGGCGAAGGCCTTGTCCTTGAGAGGCTTGCCGTAGAAGATCCACGCGTAATCGACGGTCGCGTCAGACGACGCGTTCAGGTGGATGCTCAGTACGACCTGAGCGCCGAACGCGTTGCAGATCACCGCACGGTCGGAGTTGCCGAGTGTCGTGTCGCCATCGCGCGTCAGCTTCGTGACGTAAAGCGCCGGATCCAGCGCCGCAGCGACGCGCTTCGCGATGTCGAGCGTCACTTCCTTCTCGACCAATCCTGAGTACACCGCGCCGGGATCGCTTCCGCCATGCCCAGGATCGAGACACACGCGATACGGCTCCGCTGCCGCGACTCCGAACTGAGCCGTGGCGAAGACGAACACGAACGCGGCGACGAACAAGAACCGGCGCATGTTTCCCTCCTCGCGCTATGGCGAGATTACACGGCCACGCCCGCACTTCTGACGCGCTCTACAACCAACCAGGCGGTGGTGCCCGCGCTACGCGTCATCGCCTTGGGATGGGCGGACGGTGACCGAGCGCAGAGTAGGCTGCCAGGCGTGACCGCCAGCGCCGCTGTCGCCATCCCGCGTCCCCCCGACCGGCTCACGCTCGCCGCATTCGTGACCCTCATCGTGATCGGTGGCGCCGCCTCGGTGGCGATCCGTTTCAGCAACCAGGAGCTCCCGCCGTTCTGGGGCGCGACGCTCCGGTTCGCGGCCGCATCGCTGATCTTCGCCGTGATGGTGATCTGGTTACGCGCGCCCCTGCCACGAGGTCGGGGACTCGTCGGCGCGCTTATCTACGGCGTCCTTGGCTTTGGGGTGAGCTACGCCTTGACCTACTGGGGCTTCATCACGATCGAGGCCGGGCTCGGTCAGGTCATCCTCGCGCTGATTCCACTGCTCACGCTCGTGCTCGCTATCGTGCACGGACTCGAACGCTTTCGACTCCGCGCTCTTGTCGGCGCCCTGCTGGCGGTCGCTGGCATCGCGGTCGTCTACGGTGGTCAGGCAGCGGCCACGGTCCCCGTGTGGTCGGTGCTCGCACTGATCGCGGCGGGTGCGTGCATCGCTGAGAGCAGCATCGTGGTCAAGTGGTTCCCCGAGAGCCATCCGGCGGCACTCAACGCTGTCGGCATGGCGACCGGGACCGTGATCCTGCTCGCCCTGTCCGCCGTTGCCGGCGAGCGATGGACTGTTCCGACCCTCGCGAGCACGTGGCTTGCGCTGGCGTACCTGGTCCTCATGGGTTCGGTCCCGGTGTTTCTGTTGTTCGTCTTCGTTCTACGACGCTGGACCGCTTCGGCCACGTCCTACATGTTCGTGCTGCTACCGTTCGCGACGGTCGCTCTCGGGGCTCTCATCGCGCAGGAGACCGTGACCACAGCGATCGTCCTCGGAGGCGCGCTCGTCCTGGCGGGCGTGTACGTGGGCGCTTTCACCGGCGTGCCTCGCCGTTCGTGACCGCCTTAGCGGCTGTAGCGGTACCGCGCCCGCCTGACCGACTCACCCTCGCCGCGTTCGTTCTCCTCATCATCATCGGAGGCGGGAACGCGGTGGCGATCCGCTTCAGCAATCAGGAGCTCCCGCCGTTCTGGGGCGCGACGCT
>DASYUY010000022.1:0-15005 GCA_036000705.1 Candidatus Limnocylindria bacterium
TGGGCTCGCCCGACGCGTCGATCTACATCGGCTCGCCGTACGTGGCGGCCGTGGCCGCGCTGACCGGCGTCATCGACGATCCACGCCCGTACCTCGAGGCGACCGATGCGGAGTTCGACGCGCTCGTCGCCCGTCGCCGCGCCGAGCGGCCGGAGCGTGGCGCGGCGTCGTCGCGATCGGGCGATCGTTGGCGTGAGCTCGTCATGGCAAGCGCACGAAGCGGGCCGTCGGAGGAGATCGACGACTGATGGCAAGGGCATGGGTCTTCGGCGACGACCTCGATACCGACCAGATGGTGCCGGGTCGCTACGCGCCGTTCATGGTCGGCCAGGACAAGTTCCACACCTACGCGTTCTGCGACGCTCGCCCGGGTTTCGCCAAGGAGGTGCGGCCGGGCGACATCCTCGTCGGTGGTGAGAACTTCGGCTGCGGCTCCTCGCGGGAGTACGCCGTGGCGGCGCTGAAGAAGCTTGGCGTCGGTGCCGTCGTGGCGAAGAGCTTCGCGCGCATCTTCTTCCGTAACTGCATCAACCTCGGGATCCCGGCGATCGAGTCCGCGAACGCGGTCGAGATCGTCCGTGACGGGGACGACGTCACGCTCGACGTCGCCGCGGGTGCGTTGCGTGCGCCTGGCGGCGTCGCCACGGTGCGGCCGCTCGCGTCATTCGCGCAGGAGATCCTGTCCGCCGGCGGCGTGGTCTCGTATCTTCGCGAGCATGGAGATTTCCCACGGGTCTGATGGACGAGCCGATCGAGCTCGTCGATCTGGAGCCGCGGCGCGCGCTGACCGTGCGTCGCAAGATGCCGCAGAGCGGGCTGGGCGCGTTCTTCATGGAGCTCTTCCCGAAGATGCGCAAGGCCATCGTCGCGCAAGGTGCAACGCCGTCGGGTCCGCCGTTCGCGCGCTACTACAACAGCGATCCCGCCGCTTTCGACACCGAGGCGGGCCTCCCATTCACCGGAACGGTGACCGCAGGCGAGGGCGCGCGCGTCACGACGCTACCCGGCGGCCGCGCGGCGAAGACGATCCACATCGGTTCGTACGAGACGCTCTCGAAGGAGTACCGGCGCATCGAGGCATACCTGAGCGAGCACGGCCTGCGCGGCGGTGAGGGTCCGTGGGAGTCGTATGTGGACGACGCCGCGACGACGCCGCACGACAAGGTGCGCACCGAGGTGTACTGGCCGCTAAAGCGCTAGCGCGGCGTGGGGTTGATCCCATCGCTGTCCCACCTGACGCCGTCGTTCAGCCGCGCGGGAAGCGCCTCGAGCTTGTCATTCGCGACTACGTCGGCGATGCACCGGGCCGAGCCGCCGACATAGGTCCAATCGAAGTCGACCTCGGTCGCCACGCACCACGCCCGATCATCCGGCCACCAGATGCTTGCTGACTGGTAATGCGAGACGACCCCGTAGACGGTATCGAGCGCGGACGTCAGCGGGCCGCGGGCGATGTAGTAGCCGCGGCCGGGCACCTTGAACGTTGGGACCTTCGGCCTCTCGATGACCATCCCCGCTGGCATGGCGGGCGTCTCTGTGGATCCGACGCTCGTCGCGAACACTGGAGTGCCCCAACCCTCCCACGCCGCGAACCAGCAGAGATCGGGCGTCGTGGTGTGACGCCCCAACAGGCCGACCAGAACCCGTGCGAGGTCGAGCGGCAGCGAGCCGGTCTTTGGCCAGCGATCGAACAGTCCAGGCTGCGGCTGTCGAGCGACGCCGGACGTGCCGACGAGTGTGACGAGCGCACCGAATTGCATCTCCGGGTGGTGGACGCGTAAGTTCGCATCCGCGATCTCACGCCACGTGATGGGGAGCTCCACTGAGCCGACCTGTCGCGTGGCCGGGTGAAAGATGCGCGCGTACGCTTCGAAGCCCGGCGGAATGATCGCGCCGGCGTCCTGCGCGAACGGATGCAACCGTTCGGCGATCCACTTCGCCGGCCCCAGGTCGTCGACGTACTCGAGCGGCATCGTCACACCGTAGCGAACGGCGCGTGGGGGGACTAGAGCTCGTCGAGCAGCCTTCGCGCGAGAGCATCCTCGTCGGGCGCGGTGACCTCGCGAGCTCGCGCCGCGACGGTGCGAGATCCGATGCGCACGTGAATGGCCGGCGTCTTGCGTAGATTGCGGACCCAGTCCGCGGACGCGCCCCCGCCCGACAGCCTGTAGAGGATCCCGTTCTCGCGCGCGAACCAGATCTCGATCGTGTGAGGTTTCCCACTTGGTCGACCGATGGTCGTGAGGTAGCAGAAGTCTTCGTTCGCAAGGCGCTCGAAAGGTGCCACGTCCCGACGCTAGCGTGACGCCGCGAGCTCTTCCGTCACCTCCGATCCATTCGGACGTCAGACCTCATTCATCGTCGCAGATGCGTGTCGAGAAACTCCCGGGTCCGCTCGAAGGCGAGGTCACTCGCGCCCTGGTCGAACTCCGGCCGCGACGGCTCGGCGAACCAGTGCTTCGTATTCGGGTAGACATGCAGCCGCGCGTCGCGGCCGGCATCCAGCAGCAGCTTCTCCGTCCGCCGCACCTGGGCGAGATCTTCGAACTCGTCGTGCTCGGCAAAGTGACCAAGGATCGGCGGCAGGGCCGCGCTCGCGTCGACGTCGCGGAGTCCGTAGTACGGAACGAACGCACGGATCTCGGCCGCCCGAGCCTGGACGAGGTTCCAGCCGAGGAAGGCGCCCAAGCTCCAGCCGAGCACCGCCACGCGGTTCGCCCGCTCACGTAGCTTGGTGAGCGCGTCGCTGACCTCGTTGCTTGCGCGTGCCACGTCAAGCTTCTCATCGAGCGCTTTCGCCTCATCGATCGTGGTCGCGACGCGGCGTCGGTACAGATCCGGCGTCGAGGTCACGTACCCTTCCTGGCCCAGCCGCTGGGCGTACGCGAGAACGTCGTCGTTCAGCCCCCACCAGGCGTGAAGCACGAGGACCCCGCCACTCATGAGGCGAGATTATCGCGGCACCACTCGGCGACGCGCTGTGCCATCTTCTCGCGCGGACCAGCCGGCGAGAAGTCGTGATCGCCGCCTTCGATGACGACCATCCGATTCGGCACCCGCGCCTGCGACAACACCGCCGCGTAACGCTCCGCGTTCGCGAGCGGGACCTCCGTGTCGCGGCTGCCCCAGACGAGGAGCACGCGCGCCCGAGTGCGCGTCACCTCGGCGATGGGCTTCAGCTTGTCGTCATCACCGAAGCGCGCCGGCGCCGCCCCGAGCACCGCGGCGCGGATGCGGGAATCGCGTCCCGCGACGAGCGCCGCGACCGCGCCACCGAACGAGAACCCGACGACACCCATCGCCTCCGGGATGTCCGGATGCGCCTTCAGCAGCCGCATCGCGCCGCTGGCGTCGGCGAGACCGCTCGCGAGCGTCATGCGCGGCGGCTGGTGGTCGCGGTACGCGAAGCGGAGCGCCGCCACCCCTGCGTCCGCGAGCGCTTCGCACGTCGTGACGATGTGCGGTTGCTCGGGATGGCCGCCGAACCCGTGCAGGACGGCGACCCCGCCGACCGCACGCGTGTCTGGAAGATGCAAGGTGCCCTCGAGCTCGTCCCCGGGCACGGCGAAGGACACGCGCTGCAGTGTCATTCCGCGGCGGCCGGCTTCGCGGGCACCTCCGGCATCGCCAGCAGCTCGAAGACTTTCTGCCGTTCCTCGATCGACGTGCGCGAGCTGATCAGCTCGAGCACCTTCTTGCGGCCCCTCATCTTTCCGATGAGGATCGCGCCGACGAGCTTGTCCTGGAGGAAGAAGAGGCGCTTGTAATTGCGCTGGTCGTAGTCGACCTCGAACAGCGACTCGGCGTCGGGCTCTTCCTCGGTCGTCACACCCATGACCGAGATGTTCGAGTTGAACATCCCCGAGGCGTACGTCGGGACCTCGACGTAGGGCTGCTTCGCGCCCAGCATGTTCTTGGCGACGTGGCGCCCGTGGTTCAGCGAGTTGTCCCAGGTGCCCATGCGGTGGTGGCGCTGCGAGACGACGTCGTAGAACTCGGCGACGTCGCCCGCGGCCCACACGTCCGGCACGTTCGTCTCCAGGAACTCGTTGGTGAGCACGCCGACCTTCGTCTCGAGCGCGGTGCCCTTGAAGAGGTCGATGTTCATGGTCAGGCCCAGCCCGACACCGACGAGGTCCGCTGTCGCCGTGAATCCCTTCGAGCCGTGGACCTTCAGCTGGCCGTTCTTGCGCTCCAGCTTCTCGATCGACTCCTCGTAGTGAAGGTGCACGCCCGCGTCCTCGGCGAGGAGCGAGACGACCTTTCCGCCCGGCTCGTCGAGCGAGCGCCGCAGGAACCACGGCCCGCGCTGTAGCCAGTGCGTCTCGAGCTTGCGGAAGGCGAATGCCTCGGTGAGCTCGTAGCCGATGAACGATCCGCCGAGGACGACCGCCACCTTCGATTCGGGGATCCGCTCGACCATCGCCTTGGTCTCATCGAAATACTGGAAGTTGAAGAGACACGGGGCATCGTCGGAGCCGGGGACGCGCAGCGGATTCGGTCGGCCACCAGTCGCGATCAACAGCCTGTCGTATGCGAGCTCCCCGCCCGGTTCGATCGCGACGGTCTCCTCCTCGAAGTTCACCTGCGTCACGCGCGTCTCGAGCCGGAGATCGATGCGGTTCTTGACGTGCCATTCCATGTCCCGCACCTGCACGCGCTGCTCGAGGAGCACGCCTCTCAGGTAGCGCGGGAGCGACACGCGGTTGTACAGGGTGTATTTCTCATCGTCGATCATGACGATCTCCGCCGCCGCATCATCCTTGCGCAGCTGTTCGGCCGCGTAGGTCCCGGCCGCGCCGTTGCCGATGATGACAAAACGAGTGGGATCCGAAACCACCGATGTCCTCCGCGAAATGTGCCTTCAGTCTGGCGGAACTTCCGGCCGGATGCCTATCGTGTAGGTGCCGGCGTATCCCAACGGCAGAGGAAAGGGTCTTAAACACCCCTCAGTGCGGGTTCGAATCCCGCCGCCGGCACACGCCAGCACACCGCCGCCGGCCAGGCGTTTGCCTCGACCATCGACGGTGTTGCGACAGCCGAGCCGACCACGTAGCCTCGCGGGGGATGGCCGATAAGCGACGCGAGATGCTGAAGGCGGTGCCGCTCTTCGCCGCCTGCGACGACAAACAGCTCGCGTTCATCGCGACGCAGGTCGA
Organism: Candidatus Limnocylindria bacterium; assembly: GCA_036000705.1. GTDB lineage: Bacteria > Chloroflexota > Limnocylindria > P2-11E > P2-11E > CF-39. Next base: position 5,160 of record DASYUY010000022.1, read on the forward strand.
CGAAGTCGACTTCCCCGCCGGTCGCGACCTGTGCCGTGAAGGCGAGACCGGCGGCGAGTTCTTCATCATCCTGTCTGGGACGGCCGAGGTGCGACACAAAGGGCAGCTGCTTCGAGAGCTCGGCAGCGGAGACTTCTTTGGAGAGATCGCGTTGCTGGACGGCGGTGCGCGCACCGCCACCGTCACCGCGAAGACCGCGATGAAGTGCCTGGTGCTGTCGCAGGGCGAGTTCCAGAACGTGATCCGCCAGAACGCCACGATCGCGGTGACCGTGCTGCAGACGCTGGGCGAGCGCCTGCGGGCGCTTCTCGTCAATCAGGCGAACTAGGGAACCGCGAGCGTCCCGCGTACGTCATGACGCGCATGCCGAACCTTCTGCGCGCCCTCGTACTCCCGACGGCGCTGGTCGGCGTTCTCGCTGTACCGACGTCCGCGCTCGGGTCGTGCGTCCAGACGAGCGTCGCCGAGCGCGCCGCGCTGGCCGACGTCGTCGCGTACGGCACCATCACGGAGATACGTCAGACCTTCGCGCCCGCTAGCGGCGTCATCCGGTTCCGGCCGGAGCGTCTCCTCAAAGGCACGCTACCGGGCGAGGTCCAGGTCTTCCTCGGACCGACGAAGGGCGGTGCGATCACGAGCGTCGATTACGAGGCGGCCCGACGCGGTGAGACGCACACGATGTACCTGCGCGCGTCGGAGGGTGGTTCGTGGCAAACGGACGCCTGCAGTGGCAGTCACGTGGGGGCGCCGACGACGGAGGAATCCGTTGTGTTCGGCACCGGCACAGCGCCGCCCCCGACGGCGCCGCCCGACAACGTGCCGCTCGCCATCGGTGCACTCGCGATCGCGGCCGCGGCGCTAGCCGCGGCGCTATTCGCGCGCGGTCACCCCGGTCCGTCGACGTTGACGACGACCTCGCCCTGACCCGCTCGCACCAGCACGATCTCGGCGGTGGCGTCGGTCGGGTTGCCTTCGCGATGGACCTCGCGCGCCGGGATCAGGAGAAAGTCGCCGGGGCCGGCGTCGAGCACGGTGCGGCCACCCGGCCCGCACTCGATGCGCACCTGGCCACTGAGGACGTAGATCACCGACTCGTGGTCCCCATGGTGATGCCACCCGGAGAATGCCTTCGGCGCGTTGTGCGCGACACCGGCCCAGGTCCTGTCGCTACGGAAGGCCTCCTCGCGAACCATGCCGCTCGTCTGACCGGTCTGCTTGCTGCGTTCGTCGGACCTGACCACCTTCGCGTTCATTCGTCCTCCTCCTCACGTTCCCAGCGCTCGTGCTGCACGTGGAGCTGGGCGCCTTTCTTGGCGATCCAGTTGTCGATGAGCGCGCGCATCGAGCGGTCGGTGGGTAGCGCGGCCGTCAGGCGATGACGATTCGCGCACTCGAGCGTGACGGACTCCGCAGTCTCGGCGATGGGGAACATCGGCAGGCCACAGTCTGCGCACTCGGCGGTCCCGTCGGAGCGGAGCGTCAGGCGCCCCCCGCAAGGCCACGCCGAACGGTCCATCGTGATGCCACGAGCCGGCGCATCCCATACAATGTCCCTGACCGCCGTGGACATGTGCCACGGCGCCTTTTCGCCCCGGACCAAAGGTCCGCGGCAAACCCAGGGAAAGGATGTCGGACCGAATGCGCCCATACGAGCTCATGTATCTCCTTCCCCCGACCGCCGACGAAGAGCGGCTGACGGCTGTGAGCGACCGGCTCCAGCACTCGATCACGACGCTCGGCGGCAAGATCGACAAAGTGACCCCACCGACGCGCCGCCGGCTCGCCTACGAGCTCGAGCGCCACCGTGACGGCCACTACGGCGTTCTGGAGTTCTCGCTGCCGCCCGAGCAGACGCGCGAGTTCGAGCGCACGATCCGCCTCACGGAGGACATCCTGCGCCACATCGTTGTGAGAAGGGACGAATAACAGTGGCTTCATTCAGCAAGATCATCATCGTTGGGAACGTCGGCCGCGACCCCGAGCTCAAGATGACGCCGCAGGGCAAACCGGTCTGCGAGTTCAGCGTCGCGGTGAACCGCGTCAGCGGTCGTGGCGACGACCGTGTCGAGCAGACCGACTGGTATCGCGTGAGCTGCTGGTCAGTTCTTGCGGAGCGCGCGCAGCAGATGATCACCAAGGGGCGCCTCGTCCTCGTCGAGGGCCGCTTCACCCCGCGCTCGTACACCGACCGCGAGGGCAAGGAGCGCTACAGCCTCGACATCAGCGCGAACGACTTCCAGATGCTGGACCCGCGGCCTGGCCGTGAAGGCGCCGTGACCGCACCGGTGGGCGGTGAGCGTGGGGCCGACGGCGAGAAGTCGGCCGGCTTCGATCCCGACGAGATCCCGTTCTAGGACGCATGCAGATGACGACCGAGAGCTCTCCAAACCCGCAGCCGCATCCCGAGGCCGCACCCGAGGGCGGCGCGCCGCGTCCGCCCGCGCCGATGGCGCCGCGTGGACCGCGGCCGTCGTATGGCGGCGGACGGCCGTCCTACGGCGGCGGTGGCGATCGCGGCTCCGGCGGGCCTGGCGGCCCGCGACGTCCGCGCCGCAAGGTGTGTTCGTTCTGCGTCGAGAAGGTGCAAAAGATCGACTACAAGGACGTCGGCCGCATCCGTCGGTACATCAGCGAGCGCGGCAAGATCGATCCGCGACGCAAGAGCGGGTCGTGCGCGAAGCATCAGCGCATGCTCACGACCGCGCTGAAGCGGGCGCGCTTCATGGCGCTCCTGCCGTACACCGCCGAGCACGTGCGCGGTCTCATGTCACCGCAGGCGCGCGCGATGGCGGGTGGCCCGCCGCCGCCCAAGCCGGAGCGTGGTCCTTGGCGACCGGCCGGTGACTTCCGCCCCGCTGGCGAGTTCCGTCCCACCGGCGATTTCCGTCCCGCTGGACCGCCGCGTCCGGTCGGCGCGCCACCGGTCACGCCGGTCTCGCCGTCGGCACAGCCGGCGACGCCCGCGCCCGCTCCTCAGCCTGCCGCCGCGCCGCGCCGTCCCGAAGGGGAAGCGCCGAGCTCTTAGTCGCGGCGCGGGAGGCCGAGGCCGGAAGCGATACTCACCGGCCTCGGTCGATTCTGGCGATCAGACGGCCGTGCCGAAGCACTGGTCGGGCGCGATGTCGCATCCGACGTCCGGCAGCAGCGAGGTGCGCTCGGCGCCGATCGAGTCGGGGTAGAACATCATGTCGATGGCGCGGAGGCGCGCATGTGACCTGGTCTCGTCGATCACGGTGCGAGCCGACCCGGTGTCGGGGTAAAGCTGCGCGTTGAGCTGACCAAGGCTGATCGCCTTCGCCGCGGCCACCGAGGCGGAGCTCAGGACCAGCAGTGAGCCAAGGACCAGAGCGATGAGGGCTCGCTTCACGGGACACCTCCTTCTTTGAGGAGGGAACGTAGTCGTCGCGGTCAGCCGCGACGATCCGCGGCGTCACACAGCGGCCGCCAACGTGATCGAACACCGGACGCGTCGTGGGCGGCACTCAGGCCGACCCGTCGACGCGCTACTTCAGCAGCGGGCCGTTCACCGTCGCAGCCGCGAGGGGAAGCTCGACCGCGGCGACGAGCATGATGAAGATGACCAAGACGACGATGAGCGCCCGTGCGCCCGGCTCGCGCCAGGCGTGGCCCGCGGCGGTGCCGGCGACGGCGCCCATCGCGGCGGGTGGAAAGACAAGTCCCAGCGGAAGCCCGGCGAGATACGCGACGGCGAGCATCGGCAGGCCCACCGGCAGCTTCCCCGAGCCGAACAGCCAGTAGAGGATCCCCGCGATCGCGACGACCGGAAGGACCCACAGGACGCCGTCAACGGCGTTGATCGAGATACGCGGGTCGAACACGATGCGGTCCGGCGCGGACGCGCTGACGATCGCGTCGAGCGGAAAGGCCGCGGCGGTCGCCAGGACGAGGCCGAGATTGAAGAAGAGGAGACGAGGACCGCTGCGGCCCGACCACCGATCGGAGACCCAGGTCCATCCCCAGAGGATGGCCAAAGGTACCAGGACGGATGCCGTCGCCAACGCGACGGTGCTGTTGCCGGACACGGTGAGCTGCGGCGTCTCGATGCGCAGGTGTCCGGCGACGACATAAAGAACAGCGATGACGAGTCCGGCGATGAGCCCCGCGATCAAGCTCACGCCGGAGATAACGCCGAGCCATCAAGGTCGCACGACGCCGACACCGCGTTGCTACCGGTCTGAACCTCCGACCTAGGGCCCAAGCGGAGGCGCCGTGATCTGCGGGAACGCTTGGCCGTGTTGCGAGAAGCGCATGTCCAGCGACATCTCCATCGACGCCTTGCCCATGGTGCCTGCGGCGGCTGGAATGTCGAACCCGGCGAGCCCATCAACGTCGAGCGACACTTTCACCAGCTGGCGGACGATCTGCGAATCATCGATCCGGATCCACAGCTCGCCTGTGCCCTGGGCGTTGGATACGGACTGTGTAGACGTGCCGCTGGTCTTCCGCATGTCCTCGATCATCTTCGCCGTGTCCGCTTGATAGCGAAGATGACGTGTCTTGCGGCCGTCGATCTCAGGGCGGTCCACCTCGACGACATCGCGGAGCAGGGATGCGTCGATACTGCCCAGAGGATCCATCACGCCGCCGATCGGCGACTTTCCAAAGCCCTCGCTCCACTTCCCCGTCGCAGAGTCCTTGGTATATCCCCTCCCGGCCACGGTGATCGTGTCCACGTTGAACGACCTGCCGAGGAGAGCCATCTGGACGTTCATGCGCGCGTTGTCCGGGAGCGCAGCGTCGCCTGAAAGCTTGAAGTCGAACGTCAACGAGATGCCGTTCTGCGAGTTCAGTGCCACGCTGCCGTTGCCGTCGACCTGGACCGTCTTCGCGCTCTTGAGATTCGCGATGCCTGTGGCCGTGAGCGCCGAGGCGCTGGGCTCCGGCGTGCAGGCAAGGAGCAGCCCAGTGACGGCGAGGACGGCCGCGACGCGGGAGACGGACACGCGGCGAAGGATATGAGCGCCTCCGCCGCGTGAAGTGTCCTGCCTGTTTCGGTTAGGCCGTCTTCGCCTGCTCGTGCACCGGCTTCTTGTCGATCTTGAGGATGGCCAGGTCCTTCGCCGGAACGGTGAAGGGGATGACGCCCGGGATGAGCCAGTCGGTCCACATCTTGTCGACCTGCGCCTGGAAGTGCTCCACGTCCTCGTCGATGAAGTGCGCGAAGCGGCCCTGTCGCTTCAGGTACTCGTAGACCGGCTTGCGCTTCTTGCGGCCCTCCGCGATCTGACGCGTCGGACCGGTGAGGTTGCACACGCCGTCCATGACCTCGTAGAGCGGCCAGATCCCACATTCGACGGCGAGATGACCGAGCTCCTGGCTGTACTGCGGGTGGTAGTCCCAGCCCTTCGGGCACGGGTCGAGCGTGTGTACGAATGTGGGCCCGCCCAGCTCGAGCGCCTTGCGGATCTTGTTCATCAGGTCGACCGCGTAGGCGGCGCAGCCCGCGGCGATGTAGCGCGACTCGGGGTGTCCGGCCGCGAGCATGCCGGGGACGTTCTTCTTCCAGCGCGTATGCATCAGCCGTCGCTTGTCGCCGGACGGCGAGAACGTCGTCACCGCGCCGTACGGCGTTTGGCTCGAGAGCTGGATGTCGGTGTTGGCGTACGACTCGTTGTCGTACAGAAGGATGAGGCAGTTGTAATCCTTGTGCGTCAGCGTGGCCGAGATGGCGCCGATGCCCATGTCGGCGCCGCCGCCGTCACCGCAGAACGCGATGACGTTGATCTTCTCGTTCTTCAGCTTGCCCTTGCGCATGAGGACCTTGAGCCCGGCGGCCGTACCGAGTGCGGCCGAGCCGGATGCGCCTAGCTGCGTGTGCATCCACGGCACGACCCAGGGCGTCGTGTAGTACGTCGTATTCGCCACGTACATGCATCCCGTCGAGCCGAGCACGATCGTTCGCGGGCCCGAGGCCTTGACCATGTGACGCATCACGAGCGCGGATTCGCACCCTTGGCAGGTACGGTGCCCGGAGACGAACAGCTCGTCGTACGGGACGTCCTTGACGCCCTTGATCTGCGGCAGGTTCTGGGCGGGCATGATCTCTGTCGTCATCTTTCTTACTCCCGTACGCCGATCCAGTGGCAGACATCGCCGCTCGCGAGGCCGCCATTGGCGGCTGCCATGGTCTTCTCGAAGATCTCGGTCGCCATCGGCTGCTCGATCTCACGACCGCCAAGGCCGGCGATGAACCCGACGATGACCGGACGCTTGTCCTGCGAGTAGAGGGCGGAGCGGATCTCGTTGTAGAGAACGCCGCCGTAGTACGGCGAGCCGAAGCTGTAGTCGCGGTCGATGACACCGACGGCCTTGAATCGCCGCAGGCTCTTTACGACCTCCTCGGTCGGGAACGGGCGGAACCACTTCAGTCGGACGAGACCGATCCTCAGGCCTCGTTCCTTACGGAGGCGCCGGATCGCGACCTTCATCGGGAGGGAGAGCGTGCCCTGTCCAATGACGACGAACTCGGCGTCCTCGGTCATGTACTCGTCGAGGAACGGGCTGTCTCCACCGCGGCCGAAGATGCGCTTGAAGTCGGCATGCGCCTCGCGGATCACGCCGAGCGCGCTGCGCATCGCCGCGTCGTTCTGGCGGCGGATCTCCATAAGCCAGTCCTGGTCGACCTGCGGCGCGATGGTGATCGGGTTGTCCGGGTGTAGGAGGCGGTCGCCGAGGTCGAACTTCGGGAGGAACGCGTTCACCGCGGCCTGCGTGGGGATCTTCACGATGTGCTGCGAGTGGGTCAGGAACGCGCCGTCGAGCCCGATCGCGACCGGGAGCGACACGCGCTTGTCCTCGCCGACACGCCAGGCCATGAGCGCGAGGTCGAGCGCTTCCTGTGCCGTCTCGGCCCAGGGAAGGAGCCAGCCGAGGTCGCGCACCGCGAGGGAGTCGTTGTGTTCGGTGCCGAAGGCACCAGGGTCGTCGAGCGCGCGGTTGCCACAGATGGCGACGACCGGCAGGCGCAGGCCGGCGGTGACGGCGATCGCTTCGAAGGCGTAGAACCAGCCGACGCCGGAGGAGCCGACGAACACGCGTGAGCCGACGGCGCACGCGTGCTTCACGATCTCGAACTGGCTGTGCTCGCCATCGGCGACGATGTACTCGACGTCCATCTTGCCGTTGGCGATGAGCTTCGCGGCGGCCTGCATGACGCCGTCGTACGGGCGGATCGGGTAGGCGGCCATCACGTCGACGTCGGCGAGACGGATGGCCTCGGCGATGGCCTCGCAGCCCGTCGCGAGCTGCTCGGTCTCGACCTCGCTGGTCTCTCTGGTCTTGACCTCGACTGCCATTACTCGTCACCTCCGGCGGAAGGGGTCGGGTTCGCCGCGGGGTTCGCGTTCGGTGGCACGCTGCCGGCCGCGCCCTTCTTGGGGTCGGCGGAGACGCCGCTCATCTCCTCGAACCAGGCGTTGTACGTCGGACGGTCCTGCTTCCAGAGCTGCCACTTGTCCTTGTTATCGGTGAACTTCAGCTCGTCGACCATGACGATGCAGTCCTTCACCGGGCAGACCTGAGCGCAGATCCCGCAGCCGATACAGGCTTCGTATACGACCTCGTAGTGGCCCTCCGGCGTGACCTCGAAGCACTCGTCGGGGCAGTCGAGCCAGCACATCGTGCATTTGATGCAGGTGTCGAAGTTCACGACCGGCCGCATCGTCCGCGCGCCGTACTTCTTGTAATACGGGTTGCGCTCGCCGGGCTTGCGGGCCTCGACGATGATGCCCGGGCGCATCTTGGTCCAGCCGGGCTTGGTGAACTGCAGGACCTCGTGACCGCTCGTGCCCTCTCCGACCTTGACCGGTCGCATCGCGGTCGAGTCATAGCCGTACTGCACCGACGCGACCGCGGACTTGTCGCCCTTCGCGAGCTCGAGGGACGCGGACTTCGCGTCGTCGAGCGCGATCCACTGCGGCAGGATCTTCGCGAGCGCGCCGAGGACGCGGAAGTCCGTGTGGTCGTCCTTGTAGACCCAGAGTCCCGCGAACGACGCGCCGCCGGGCACGATGCCGAGCGTGAAGGGACGCTCGGCCGTGTCGGTCTGCGCGAGGACCTCCTCGGGCTTCTTGTCGGACGTGACCAGGAGCCAGCCATTCGCGCGGACCGGCTTCCAGATCGGCTGCCGGCCGTACCAGGCCCACGACTCGACGCCCTTCACCAGCGTGTCGTCGACGGCGATGCTCACATCGACGACGCTCGGCTCGTACTTGGCCATCGATGCCTCGAGCTCGAGCTCGTCGGCCGCGACGACGGCGAACTGCTTCGCCGGGACGCCGTTGCGCTCGGGTGAGTCGCCATAGCGCGCGAACGCCGTGCCGGTGTGTCCCTTCTTGCGTGCGGCGAGCACCACCGATCGGCAGATGCGCTGCGCCAATGTCTTCTGGAAGATGCCGCGATAGACGACTTCGATCGAGACACTGCGGTCCTCAGCCATTGCGACCTCCAAGCAGCTTCAGGATGCCTTCGCCGACCGCGCGGATGTGCTCGGCGGATGCGGTGCGCGCCGCGTCGGCGTCGCGGCGTGATAGCGCCTCGACGATGCGTCGATGCGCGTCGAGGGACATGTGCGCGCGCTGATTGGTCTGCAGCCACTGCTCGCGCGAGGCACGGAGGACGTCCCAGACGACCGCGAGCATCGTGGTCAGAAGCTCGTTCTTGGCGGCGTCGCCGATGACCTCGTGGAAGCGCGTGTCCTCTTCGACGTACGTCTCACCCGCGGCGACCTTCCGGTCCTGGGCCGCGAGGATCTCGCGCAGCTCGGCCACCTGAGCATCGGTGATGCGGCTCGCCGCCAGGGCGGCGAGCGCGGGCTCGATGAGCCCGCGGAATTCGATCACGTCCGGAACGCTGTGGCCGCGCGCGATGAGGCTTTGGAGCGGGCGCACGAGGTCGTCCGGCGCGACCTGACGGACGAATGTGCCGCCACCGGCCCGCGTCTCGACGACGCCAAGCAGCTCAAGGGTGCGCAGCGCCTCGCGCACCGAGGCACGTGAGACCTGGAACTGCTCCGCCAGCGCGCGCTCGGGCGGCAGCTGATCCCCCGGACGGAGCTCGCCCTTCTCGAGGAGCGCTTCGATCTGCTCGACGATGCTCTGGTAGAGCCTGCTGCGTCGGATGGGCTCGATGACGGCCAGTCTCGGACCTCCTCACGGTCCTGGTCAGGTGGTCTGACCAGAACAAGAGGCTACGACGGCCAGCGCGAATCGTCAAAGGGACCTTGGTGGCTACGATCGGGCGGCCGGTGCGGGCACTCATCTTCGACCTCGACGGGACCTTGGTGGACACGGTCTATGGTCACGTCTTCGCTTGGCAGCGGGCCCTGGCCGAGGCGGGCCTGCCTATCGACGGCTGGAAGGTGCACCGGCGGATCGGTATGAGCGGCGGCCTTTTCGCTCGCGCGGTCGCGCGTGAGGTCGGCCGGGCGCTGACCGATGCCGAGGCCGCGCAGATCCAAAGGAGGCACGGCGAGCTCTTCCGCGAGCTGCTGCCGGAGCGTCGTCCGCTGCCCGGCGCTGTCGAGCTCCTTCGCCACCTCCGCGACTCCAGGATCGCGCATGGCATCGCGACGTCCGGCCGCCACCCGGAGATCGATGCCTCGCTCACCGCGCTCGACGTGCCCGCTGACACGGTGGTCGTCGATCGCGGGGACGTGCTTCGGGCCAAGCCCGAGCCCGATCTCTTCCTCAAGTGCCAGCAGCGCCTCGGCGTCCCACCCGACGAGTGCTACGTGGTCGGGGACGCGGTCTGGGATCTCCTCGGCGCGAGACGCGCGAAGATGCTCAGCGTGGGACTGCTCTCGGGCGGCTACGGCTGGGACGAGCT
>DASYUY010000023.1:0-5439 GCA_036000705.1 Candidatus Limnocylindria bacterium
GAGCGGGATCGGCTGGTCGTCCTTGTAGTGCTCGGTGAGGATCTGCCACATGTGCGAGCCCGGCGACGACTGGAAAGTCCCCACGTTCCCCCAGCGGAAGTTCATGCGGTTGTAGCCGATGTGGCTGCCGCCCCAGAAGTACTTGCCGACGACGACGCTGTTGCCGCTGCCGATCGTGACCTCGCCCTCGAGGTGCGTGTGGCGGATGGCCATGATGAATTTGTTGACATCGATGTCGCCGGTGATGATCTCTTCCTGGCAGGGCGCCTCCTCCTGCGCGATGACCTCGTTCTGGATCGGATGCGTGAGCGAGTGCGCGAGCTTGCGCGTGCGGTCCGTAGCGTTGTCGTAGCCGAACATACGATCGACGATGTCCATGTTCGCGAAGAGGTTCGTGACCGCGCGCGCGTGCGGGTAGCCCTTGACGTTGTTGAAGAGGATCGGGTAGCTCCCGTCGAAGTGCTTCTGGATGCCCGTGAGCTGCAGGTCACCGTCGACCTCGACGTCGGTCTCCATCAGCAGGCCCTCGCGACGCAGCCATTCGATGGTGGCGGGCAGCGAGCGCAGCGCGTCCTTGGGAGCCGGCGGCCCTTTCACATCGCGCAGGTCGACCTGAGCGCGCTTGAGATCGGACGTCGCTGTCGCAGCCATGTCCTGCCTCCTGAAAATCGCGGTCGCCGTCGAATGGTATGACCATTCGGCGCGAGGCGTGGCCCCGCGAGCTGGTCAAATGGTACTACCATTCGCGCAGGATGAGGCGGTCCGCGAAGCTCGTCGCGACCGGCGTCGTGGTCGAGTACTGGCTCGCGCGCTCCGAGAAGGTGTTCAGGGCCGTCGACGGTGTGGACCTCGAGGTCGGAGACGGCGAGTTCGTCGCGATCGTCGGGCCATCGGGGTGCGGCAAGACCACGTTCCTCAACGCCGTGGATGGTCTCATTCCGATCGCGGCCGGCTCGCTCGCGCTCGACAAGCGCGAGATCACGTCACCTGGACACGATCGCGCGATGGTCTTCCAGCAGCCCGGCCTCCTTCCGTGGCGCACGGTCCTCGGGAACGTGCTCTTCGGCGTGGAGGCGCAGGGCCTCATGAGCAGGGGCGAGGCCCTCAGGCGCGCGCAGCAGCAGATCGAGCTCGTGGGTCTGACGGGTTTCGAGGACGCGTATCCCTCGGAGCTCTCGGGCGGCATGCAGCAGCGCGTCAATCTCGCGCGCGCCCTCCTCACCGATCCCGAGATGCTGCTCCTCGACGAGCCGTTCGCCGCGCTCGACGCTCAGACGCGGGAGATGATGCAGCTCGAGCTGCTTAAGATCTGGAACCGCGATCGGAAGACGGCGCTCTTCATCACGCACGACATCAAGGAGGCGATCTATCTCGCCGACCGCGTGATCGTTTTCACGAAGAGGCCGGGCCGCGTGAAGGACTCGATCGACATCGATATCGCGCGGCCGCGAGATCTGCGCGTGAAGCGCGACGCGCGGTTCGTCAGCTACGAGGACCGGATCTGGGAGAGCATCCAGGAGGAGCTCGCGGTCAAGCCCGAGCGCCTCCTCGTGGGGATGCCGGCGTGAGCATCAAGGAGATCGACCGCGCCCTGCCGACCACGCGCGGCGAGGCCACGGGCGTGCCCGAGCGGCGATCGGTCGTACAGCCAAAGCGCTGGAAGCGTTACGAGGCGACGATCATCGGGGCAGCGAGCGTCGTCGGTGTTCTCACGGCGTGGCAGCTGGTCGCGAACGCGAAGCTCATACCCGTCTTCCTGCCCGGCCCGGTCGCGATCGGGGGAGCGCTCGCGAAGCTCTTCACTGATCCGCGCAGCGAGATCTGGCTCGACCTCTCCACCAGCGGCCAGGAGGTCGCGATCGGATACGGCGGCGCGATAGTGATCGGCGTGCTGATCGGGATCCTCATGGGCTGGTACACGCGCTTCCAGTACGCGCTCGATCCGTGGGTGAACTTCTTCTACAGCACCCCCCGCATCGTGCTCATCCCGGTGTTCATCATCTGGCTGGGCATCGACTGGCCGTCGAAGGTCGCGATCATCTTCCTGGGCGCGCTCTTCCCGATCATCATCAATACCATGGCCGGCGTCCGGAACACGGAAGCCGCGCTCCTTCGGGTCGCGCGCTCCTTCGGCGCCTCCGACGCGCTCATCTTCCGCCGCGTCGTGCTGCCGGGCGCCGTGCCGTTCATCCTCACCGGCTTCCGCCTTGGCGTCGGCCACGCATTGACCGGCGTGATCGTCGCCGAGTACATCGCGGCCCGTCATGGCGTCGGCAAGTTCATCGCCGACACGAGCGTGACGCTCCAGATGGAGAAGATGTTCGCGGGCGTCGTCTTCATCGCGGGGACCGGAGTGCTCCTCACGTGGGCGCTCCAACGTATAGAGAACAGGTTCCAGAGCTGGCGGCCACAGATCAAGAGCTAGAAATCGGAGGGGGTCAGATGCGTTTGCGGCTCGCGGCCATAGCGACGGTCATGGCGATCCTTTCGGCGGCGTGTGGCGGCACGCCTCCCGCGGCGTCGTCCGCGCCGACAAGCGCGGCCACGCAGTCGGCTGCCGCGGCATCGGGGACGCCGCTGCCGTGCTGCAAGAAGGTCATCGCGGCATATAGCAACATCAGCGCCGACGACTGGGTCATGTGGTACGCGTTCGAGAAAGGCATCTTCAAGGAGCGCGGGCTCGAGGTGGACATGCAGTCGATCAGCGGCGGCGCGCAGACGAGCGCGGCGCTCCTGGCGAATCAGATCCAGGTCGGTCAGTTCGGCGGCTCGGAGGCGCTGAGCGGCGTCGCCGCCGGCGCTGACCTGGTGGTCGTCGGCAACATGGCGCCGGTCTATCCGTACATCCTCTACTCGCAGAAGGCCATCAAGACGCTCGCGGACCTCAAGGGCAAGAAGGTGGGCGTATCGAACAAGGGCGGCTCGAGCGACATCGCCACCCGTTCGGCGCTCAAGGCGAACGGCTTCGACCCCGACAAGGACGTCCAGATCCTCGCGGTCGGATCGCACGCGAATCGCACCGCGGCGCTGCTGAACGGCTCCATCGACGCCGGCGTCGACGACCCGCCCGAGGACGAGGAGCTCGTCAAGGCCGGCCTCAACCCGCTCATCGACCTCGCGGCCCAGAAGCTCCCGGCCGCGAACACCGGGATCATCGTGCAGCGCGCGTACCTCAACGCGAACAAGGACGTCATCCAGGCCTACGTCGACGCGACGGTGATCGCGCGGTCGCGGATGGCGAAGGACAAGGAGGGCTCCGTCACCGTACTGAAGAAGTACTTCAAGAGCGACAACACCGCGTCGATGGAGAAGGCGTACGCGTTCTTCATCGCCGGAACCTCCCCGGTCACACCGCTCTACCCGTTCCCGGCGGTCGAGCAGTTCAAGGACGCCGTCACGATCCTCGGCGCTGACAACGACAAGATCAAGACGGTCGACATCAGCAAGATGATCGACACGACGTTCGTGAAGAGCGCGCAGGATCGCAAGCTCGGCGGCTGATACGCCTCGCTCGAGATCGGCAGCGGAGGAGGGTCACGGCCCTCCTCCGTCCGCGCCGAAGTTCCTCGCGGACCCGTACGGCGAGTGGGTGACGGGCGAGGGTATTCCGGTGTACGAGGACTTCGGCTTTGACCTGCTCACGCTCGACCTTCGCCCCTGGGCGCGCATGGATGCGCACGGCGCGTACGCGCACGCCCATGGCCGCGGTGACTTTCTCGACATGTACGTCTGCGAGATCGCGCCGGGCCGGCACACCGCACCGCAGCAGCACCTCTTCGAGGAGGTGGTCTACGTGCTCAGCGGGCGCGGCAGCACGACGATCGAGCCGCATGGCGAGACGCCGCGCTCCTTCGAGTGGCACACCGGGAGCCTCTTCGCACTGCCACTCAACCTGCGCTACACGCACTACAACGGCAGCGGCCGCGAGGCCGCGCGCCTCGTGGCGATCACTGACCTCCCGCTGATGCTGAACGTCTTCCGCAACGACGAGTTCATCTGGCACAACCAGCACGCGTTCCCCGAGCGGCTCGGCGATGCGCGCTACTTCCAGGGCGACGGCACGCTCCTGCCGATGCGACCGGGCCGCCACATGTGGCAGACGAACTTCGTTCCCGACCTGCGCACTCTCGAGCTGAAGACCTGGAAGGAGCGCGGCGCCGGCGGCAGCAACATCATGTTCGTCCTCGCCGACGGCACGATGCACGCACACATGTCGGAGATGCCGGTCGGCACGTACAAGAAGGGCCACCGCCACGGCGCGGACTTCCACGTGTTCGCCGTCAGCGGCCACGGCTACACGCTCTACTGGTACGAGGGCGAGGACGAGCTGCGCCGGTTCGACTGGCGGCACGGCGCGGTCTTCGCGCCGACCGACGGCCTCTTCCACCAGCACTTCAACACCAGCGCCGAGCCGGCGCGGTACCTCGCCGTCGCGTTCGGCGGCCTGCGCTACCCCACGCTCTCGGACAAGCGCGCGACGTTCGAGGGGATGGACGTCAGCGTGAAGGACGGCGGAAAGCAGATCGAGTACGAGGACGAGGATCCGCGTATCCGGCGCATGTTCGAGGAGGAGCTCCGTCGAAGCGGCACGCGGTCGAAGATGGACGAGGTGCTGCCCGCGCCCTCGCGCTAGCGCCGCTCCTTCTTCTCGCTCTCCCTGAGCAGGCGCCACACGCGCTCCGGCGTCGCCGGCAGCTGATGCGGGAAGACACCGAGCAGACGTCCGAGCGCCGACGCCACCGACCCGCCGATAGTGTTCCCCGCCCCCTCGCCCGCGCCCTTCGCGCCGTACGGTCCCGCGCCGTCGCGGCGCTCGGTGAGCAGATGGATGAGCTCGTCGGGCTGGTCGCTGAACCGCGGCACGCGGTAGTCGACGACGTTCGAGTTCGCGAGCTGCTCGCCGTCGTACACGAGCTCTTCGTGCAGCGCCGCTCCGAGGCCCATCATCGCCGCGCCCGCGTCTTGCCCGTGGACGAGTGCGGGGTTGATCGCGAATCCGACGTCGCCGACCGTCGTGAGCTTCGTGACGTGGACCACCCCCGTCTCGCGATCGACCTCGAGCTCGAGCCCGCTGCAGCCGATCTCGTAGAACGGCGGCATCTTCGCGAAGCCGTCGGCGCGCCGGACCGCGCCGTGACCCAGCACCTCGCCGCCCGCGCCGAACCACTTCTCGATGACCTCGCCGAAGCTCAAGTCACGACCGCCCACGCGGATGCCGCCGGGCGTGTCGGCGATCTCCTCGCTCGCGACATTCAGCGCCTGGACCGCGAGGTCGCGCACGCGGCGGCGCGCGTCGCGACAGGCCTCTTGGACCGAGCGGCCGGTGATCGTCGTCGTGCGGCTGGCGCCGGTCGTGCGCTCGTACGTGACCACGCCGGTGTCGCCGTTGACGACGCTCACACGCTCGAGCGGGACGCCGAGCTCCTCGGCGACGATCTG
>DASYUY010000024.1:0-7251 GCA_036000705.1 Candidatus Limnocylindria bacterium
GTCGCTAGCTGCGCCTCAGCGTGCCAGCCGAAGCAGTCCCCGCCCGGTGATGAAGAGCCAGACCCACATCGGGAGCAACGAGACGAGCGACAGGACGAGGCCCACGCCACCGACCGTCGGCGGCACGAGGCCGGCCGCACCCATCGCCAGGCCGGCGTAGGCCGCAGTACGACCGAAGGCGCGGCTCCGGAGCATCACGACCGACGCGATCAGGACCGCGACGGAGCTGAGGACGTAGCTCACGTCGAACGCGGTGCCCTGCCAGGCGGCGTATACGGCCTGGCCGGCCGCGAGCGACGCCGACCTCTCCGCCTCCGTCGCGGCGCCCGCGTACTGAGCGCTGAGCGACAGCATCTCGAACGCGGTCGTCGATGCGAAGTACGCCGCGACCGCCAGACCTTCGGCGACGAGCGCGATGGCCATCAGGGACCGATCGGCGCGGTGGAGCGCGGCATACAACGCGAGGAAGAAGACGGCCAGAAGGCCGTAGTCGACGATCATCAAGAGGTCCATGTCCAACAGTCCGATGACCGCGCTGCGCTGGAAGAGCGCGAACCACTCGACGACCGAGGCCGGTGGCGGCCAGACGAAGAACACGATCATCTGGAGGGGCACGAGCGCAAGCACCGAGAACGCGGCCAGCCCACCGATGCGGAACAGCGTGCGCCACTCGCGATCGGCGGCGCGGACCTGTTCGACGGTCAGGTCCGCGGCTCTGGTCGCCAAGACGTCATGCGCGGCGAGCGTGGTCATCGTCGTCCTCCTCAAGTGCGGGTGGCTCAGCAGGCGCTGCGGAAGACCGGGTACACGTGTCGGTAGAACTTCAGGAGCTCCGTCGCAGCACGGAGCGGTGACAACCGACGCTTCGTCGGATCGGCGTGCTCGAACATCGTGAATTCTGTGTAGTCGACCCCGTCGCGCGGGAGGAGCGCATCCCGTAGACGTCGCGACTCGTCGACGGGGATCACCGCGTCGTCCCGATCGTGAGCGATCGCGATGAGCGGCGCGTGAAGGTGCTCCACATAACGCAGCGGTGACATCGCGTCGAGGCGCTCGCGCACCCCTGCCGGGAGGTGCTCGATCGCGCCGTCGACGCTTCGCACGTCGCTGGCGCACAGGAGGTCGTAGACGCGACGGCCAGCTTCCGAGAGTGACTCTGTCTCCACTTTTCGGTGCCCGTCGAGGAATGCCGCGCGGAGGTGCTCGGCCTCGTCGCGCTCCAGGACGTCGGTGACGGAGCGCACGAACACGGTGCGCGTCAGAGGATCGACCGTCCACGGTCGGCGTCCGTAGTCGCGCATCGTCGAGGCGCTGCCGATGTCGCGCAGCATGCTGCGCACCGATGCGTACGGAGCGAAAGCGGCGACGAACGCGACACGATCGCGGATCGACGCGTCCGCCGCGGCCATGAGCGCGAAGGACCCGCCGACGCACGTGCCGAGGAGACCGCTGCGTGCCGGATCGACGAAGTCCCGACCGATGAGCCACTCGTACGCGAGCGTGAGGTCGCCGACGTCCTCGGGCACGAGGCGTCGGTCGCGCATCGCCGGCGACCAGTAGAGCAGCGCGGCGAACCCGGCGCGCGCGAGCGCGGCGCCGAGACGCGGGACCTGCGGATGATCGACCTCGAACGGGACGACGCCGAGGCACACCACGATGCCCGGATGGGTCGCGCCGTTCGACGGCCGGTAGAGATCGCCTTCGGCAAGCCCGCGGGAGGTCGGATAGCGGACGCGATCGACGGTCGGCGCAGGGGTGACCCAGTCGATGGGCCGGGAGGGGATCATCGGGAACACCTTGAGCAGGAAGACCGCCGCACGCGCGGCCGCGCGGAGACCATCCTGAGCTCGGGGGAGGGACCTACGCATGGGCACGGATCGCCGCGGCCGGTAGCCGAGAACGGCGCGTGGCCAGCTCGGCCCGCCACTCGCGGCGTCGCATCTCGGCGTCCTCGTACCCACGGCCATAGGAGCCGATGGCGAGGAAACCCAGCACGACGAGGGCGAGCGCCACGCCGACGATGAGTCCGACGAGGAAGCTCACACCTTCGCCCCGACGGCGCGTCCCGGTCCGGCGATCAGCATCGCCACGCCGCAGGCGACGAAGACCAGACCGAGGGCGACGAGCGCTTCCACGCCGTCGACGCTACGGGCGCCTGCGTCGATCAGAAAGGGTCGATGGTCATCGCGAGCGCCAGGGATATGCCTCGGACCGCGTGGGGCTGCGCCCGACAGACTGCGGTTACGCGAAGAGAGGGCTCATCCATCGACGACGCAGCAGCTCTTCCATCTCCGCATCCGACGGCCGGTCGCCGCCGCGCGACGCGGCGTCCAGTACGAGGGGCAGCAGGCCGACGTCGCCGACGGTGTTCAGGAACACGCGCTCGTCGCCGAGGACCCAGCGCACGGCGAGCTCGATGTCGCGCTGGTCGTGCAGCGGCTCGTACCAGGTCGTTGGTGTCGCGGGACGGTCGCCCTGCCATGGCCCGAGCGTGATCGCTTTGATCGTCTGCATCGCGGCGCCTCGCTCGAGGCAGAGCGACATGAGCGCTTCGACGTCCTCCGCGTAGGCGCGGTCGCGCAGCTGGACGTAGTTGTAGGGGAACAGCACCGAGTCGAAGGGAAAGCGCTCGAGGCTCCGCCGGTGCTGCGCCGGCGCCTGTAGGCCGTGACCGGTGACGCCGATGAAGCGGACGAGCCCCGCGTCCCTCGCCTCGACCGCGGCGCGCAGCGCGCCGTCGGGGCCGAAGGCCGTGTCCCACTCGGTCTGGTCGACGAGGTTGTGGAGCTGGATGAGGTCGATGTGATCGATGCCCATCCGTTCGAGTGAGAGGCGGATCTCGTCGCGCGCCTCGCGGTACGAGCGCTTCCCAGTCTTCGTCGCGACGAAGAACCGGTCGCGCCCGGCGCCCCGGAGCCACGGCGCGACGCGAAGCTCCGCCTCTCCGTAGCTCGCCGCGGTGTCGATGTGATTGACACCGTGCCGCAGCAGCAGGTCGAGCACGCGGTCCGCGACATCCTGCGTCACGCGCGACAGCGCGGCGGCGCCGAAGAGCGTGCGTGTGCTGCGATGGCCGGTGCGGCCGAAGGGCGCGAGAGCGATCACCTCGTCACGCTACCGCGTCCGAGTCGGGAACGCCGAAGTACGCGAAGACAGCGGCGAGGAGCTCGAACGCGACCGCCGTAAGGAGGACGAGCTCGATCGAGATCGGCACGATCGCGCCCGCGATGGCCGAGCCGACCGCAAAGCCCACGAAGTTGAGCGCCATCGAGACGGCGAAGGCGCGCCCGAGCCAGGCGGGATCGGTGCGGCGCTGGCGCAGCGTGAACAGGACGATGTCGAACGGCCCGGTCGCGATGCCCAGGGCGAGCATCGCGAGCGCGACGGTCGGCAGCTGTGGGAAGAGCAGGACGATCGCGATCGCCGCCGCCTGCCCGATCATCGCGGCGGCCAGCCACCGGCGCTCGCGGCCGCGTGTCGAGACGCGGCCCATGAGCAGGACCGCGACCGAGCCGGAGATCCCGAGGAGCGCGAACAGGAGGCCGACGAGCTCGGGCCCGCCGCCGAACCGATGGAGCACCAGCACCGGCAGCGCGAGGAAGAACATCCCCCACCCGAGGTTCGCGGTGGACACGGACAGCGCCAGCGCGCGCAGCGTGCGGTTGCGCAGGACGTAACGGAGCCCACGCAATGCGTCGGGGAGCAGCCGGCCGGTCTCGCCTTTCGCGGCGGGATCGCGAAGACCGACCGCGACCGCCGCCGCCGCGACGAACAGGCAGGCCGTGAGCGCGAGCGCCGCCGGAGCGCCGAACGCGGCGACGAGCCCGCCGGCCAGCGCCGGCCCGACGATGCTCGCGACGACGTAGCCGTTGCTGTCGATCGCGTTCGCGCGTTCCCAGAGATGCGGCGGGACGATGAGCGGGAAGAGGGTGCGCACGCCGGTGTTCGACAGCGGCTGCGTGAGCGATGTGATCGTCACGATCAGCATCAGGGCCGGCACCGCCAGTTGGTCGGCCACGGCCAGGCCCGCGATGAGGGCGAGCGATGCGCCCGCGACCAGGTAGTCGAGGACCATCAGCCGGGTGCGGCCGTGTCGATCGAGGAGTGCGCCGGCGATGGGGCTGCCGATCAGTCCCGGGAGGATGCTCAGGAAGGTGACCGCGCCCGCGACCTCGGCCGATCCGTAGCGTTGCAGCGCGAAGAGCACCAGGATCAGCGAGACCATCTGGCCCGCGGTGCGCGCGAGCATCATGCTCGCGACGAGACGCGGGAAACCCGCGATGGCGAACAGTCTTCGGTAGCTCGGCGCCTCCGCCGGCGAGCGCGCCGCGACGCGGATGTCGGCCCGTTCGCTCAGACCGCGACGCCCGCCTTCTTGCGTTGTCCCGCGAGACGGTCGCGGTCCTGCTTCACGAGGACGCGCTTGCGGATCCGGTAGGCGAGCGGCGTGACCTCGAGCAGCTCGTCGTCGGCGAGGAACTCGACCGCGTCGTCGAGCGACAACTCGCGCAGCCCGTCGAGCTTCACCGCGATGTCCGAGTTGCTGCTGCGCATGTTCGTGAGGTGCTTGCGCCGCACGACGTTCACCTCGAGGTCGCGGTCGCGGATGTGCTCGCCGACGACCATGCCCTCGTACACCTCGACGCCCGGACCGATGAAGAGCTGACCGCGTTCCTGCGCTTGGCTAAGCCCGAACGTCGTCGTCGTCCCGGCCTCGAACGCGATGAGCGAGCCGAGGTCCCGCGACTCGATCGTCCCGGCGTACGGACCATAGCCGGCGAACAGCGTGTTCATCACCCCCTTGCCGCGCGTGCTCGTCAGGAACGCCTGACGGAATCCGAGCAGGCCGCGTGTCGGGATCTTGTAGACGCAGTGCGCGCTGCCGTCGTCCCGGTACTTCATGTCCACGAGCGCTCCGCGTCGCCGTCCGGCGAGCTCGACGACCTGACCGATGACGTCCTGCGCGACCTCCACCTCGAGCTGCTCGTACGGCTCGAGGCGCTGGCCGCCTTCGTCCTTGTAGATGACCTCAGGCCGCGACACCTGGAACTCGTATCCCTCGCGACGCAGGGTCTCGATGAGGATGGCGAGATGGAGCTCGCCGCGTCCGCTGACCACGAGCGTGTCCGGGCTCTCGGAGTCGGCGACGCGGAGCGCGACGTCGCGCTCGAGCTCGGCGAAGAGGCGCTCGCGCAGCTTGCGGCTCGTGACGTGCGTGCCCTCGCGCCCGGAGAACGGGCTCGTGTTCACCGCGAACGTCATGCGCAGCGTCGGCTCCTCGACGCGGATCGGCGGCAGCGGCCGGGGATCGGCGGCGTCGGCGATCGTGTCGCCGATGCCGACGTCCGGCACGCCGGCCACGGCGACGATGTCGCCGGCGCGCGCCTCCAGGGCCTCCTCGCGCGCCAGACCCTGGAACGTGAAGAGCTGCGTGACGCGCGCGGGCGTGAGCGCGCCCGAGTGATCGATGCGCATGACCGGCTGCGCGCGGCGCAGCACGCCACTCTGCAGCCGGCCGACGGCGATCTTGCCCTTGTAGTCGTCGTATATCGTCGTCGTCACGAGGAGCTGCGCCGGAGCCTCGGCATCGACGTCCGGGGCCGGGATGCTCTCGACGATCGCGTCGAAGAGCGGTTCGAGCGTCGTACCGATGTGGCGGTGGTCGGTTCCGGCGGCGCCGGTGATCGCATTGGTGTAGACGGTCGCGAACTCGGCCTGCTCGTTGGCGGCGCCGAGGTCGAGGAAGAGGTCGAAGGTCTCGTTGAGGACGTGCACCGGGCGGGCGTTCGGACGGTCGATCTTGTTGATCACGACGATCGCGCGGTGGCCGCGCCGGAGCGCCTGCCGTAGCACGAACTTCGTTTGCGGCATCGGGCCGTCGACCGCATCGACGAGGAGAAGCACGCCGTCGACCATGTTCATGACGCGCTCGACCTCGCCGCCGAAGTCGGCGTGACCGGGCGTGTCGACGATATTGATCTTCGTCCCGCGGTAGATGACCGCCGTGTTCTTCGCCATGATCGTGATGCCGCGCTCGCGCTCGAGCGCGTTGGAATCCATGACGCGCTCCGCGACCTGCTGGTTATCGCGGAAGATGTGGCTCTGCCGCAGCATGGCGTCGACCAGCGTCGTCTTCCCGTGGTCGACGTGCGCGATGATCGCGATGTTGCGGATGTCGGTCCGGCGCATGGCTAGCCGAGGCCTCGACAAGGGGACATAGGACAAGTCTATTGTGAGTTTCATGCGCCGGAGGCTCCTGGTGGGCCTCGCGATCGTCTGCGGGCTGACCGGAATTGTCTGGATCCTGCAGGGCATCGGCGTGCTCCCCGGCTCGTTCATGACCGGTGAGATCGTGTGGGCCGCGATCGGCACCGTGCTGCTCTTTGTTTCGGCAATGCTGCTGTGGGCGGCATACCGGCGCGCAGCGCCCTGAGCCAGGGAATCAAGACGCGCTCCGGGAGGTTCGAGTAAGCGATGCCTGCCGTCGAAGCTGACACCCTTGCGCTACCCCGCATCGAGCGACCCGACCTCGCCGCGGCCGTGCGCCCGGTCGTCGGAGTCGTCGACGCGATGGTCACGCTCGAGGGCGAGGGCTTCCAAGTGCGCCGTCCTTTCCCGGGCATCGATCCGAGCCTGACCGACCCGTTCATCCTTCTCGATCACCTCGGCGCGGTCGAGTACTCGCCCGGCGAGGCGAGGGGCGCGCCGGACCATCCTCATCGCGGGTTCGAGACCGTGACCTACGTCATGGACGGGGCGATCGAGCACAAGGACTCGACGGGTGGTGGTGGCGTCATCACCGATGGAGCGACGCAGTGGATGACGGCGGGCGCGGGGATCGTCCACTCCGAGATGCCGACCCATGAGCTCCTGCTGAAGGGTGGGCTCTTCCACGGCACGCAGCTGTGGGTCAACCTTCCGGCTGACAAGAAGTGGAGTCCGCCGCGATACCAGGACATCAATGGGCGCGACGTGCGCCTCCTGGCATCGCACGACGGCGCATCGCTCGTCCGCCTCATCGCCGGTGACCTCGCGGGCCACGCCGGTCCGGGTCTGACGCACACGCCGATCGTCTACGCGCACGCAAGTGTGGCGCCCGGCGCGCGTCTCGAGCTTCCCTGGCCGCGCGCTTTCAACGCGCTCGCGTACGTGCTCTCAGGACGCGGAAGCGCAGGCGTCGGGCGGATCCCCGTCCACGAGGGACAGCTCGCCGTCTTCGGTCCGGGCGACGCGATGGCGATCGCGGCGGAC
>DASYUY010000025.1:0-20582 GCA_036000705.1 Candidatus Limnocylindria bacterium
GAGGTTCCTCGGTTGGTCGACGTCGTTCCCGCGGCGATCGGCGATGTGGTACGCGAGGAGCTGCAGTGGCACGACGGCGAGCGCCGGCGACAGGAGCTCGTGCGTGCGCGGGATGCGGATGATCTCGTCCGACCCGCCCTCGATCTCCTTGTCGTCGTCGTGTACGAGCGCGATGACGACGCCCGCGCGTGCGCGCACCTCTTCGATGTTGGACCGCATCGTCTTGTAGGTCGAGTCGCGGAGCGCGATCGCGACGACGGGCATGTCCTCATCGATCAGCGCGTTGATGCCGTGCTTCATCTCGCCGCCCGCCGTTCCCTCGGCGTGGATGTACGACAGCTCCTTCAGCTTGAGCGCGCCCTCGAGCGCGGTCGGGTAGTTCACGCCGCGGCCGAGGTGCAGGAAGTTCGCGGCCGTCGTGTAGCGGTACGCGAGCGCCCGGATCTTCCCCTCCTCGCGCAGCACCGCGTCGATGAGCGTCGGCAGGTGGAACGCTTCCGCGAGCAGCTTCGTCGAGAGATCCCGCGCGATCGTGCCGCGCCGCTGCGCGAGGTAGACCGCGAACAGAAAGAGGTCGACAAGCATCGCGGTGTACGCCTTCGTCGAGGCGACGCTGATCTCGGGACCGGTGTGCAGATAGATGACGTCGTCGGAGATGCGCGTCGCCTCGCTGCCCATCACGTTGCAGAACGTGAGGAGGCGCGCACCTCGCTCCTTCGACGCGTTCATCGCCGCGAGCGTGTCGGCCGTCTCTCCCGACTGCGTCACCGCGATCGTGAGCTGACCGCTCGACACGACCGGGTCGCGGTAGCGGTACTCCGACGCGATCTCGACGTCGCACGGGATCTTCGCGAGGCGCTCGATGAGGTACTTGCCGACGAGCGACGCGTGGAGCGCGGTGCCGCACGCGACGAAGGTGATGCGCGGGAGCGTCTTGACGAAGTCGTCGGTCATCTTCACGTCCGCGTCGAAGACCACACGGCCGGTCGCGCGATCGACCCGGCCGAGCAGCGTGTCGGAGATCGCGCGCGGCTGCTCGGCGATCTCCTTGGCCATGAAGTGCTTGTAGCCCGACTTCGCGGCACCGACGGGGTCGAGCTCGATCTTCTTCGATGGCCGATCGATCGCCGCGCCGTCCTGAATGCGGCGGAACCGCACGCCGTTCTGCGTCACCAGCGCCAGGTCGCCCGGCTCGAGGAACGACATGTCGCGCGTGTGTTCGAGCAGCGCGGTCATGTCGGAGGCGACGAAGTTCTCGGCATTCCCGTGTCCCACGATGACGCCTCCGGCGTTGCTGATGCGCGCCGCCACGATCGTGCCGGGATGCGTCGTGGAGATGAAGACCAGCGCGGCGGCACCGTCGAGGCGCGGGAGCACCGCGAGCGCGGCGTCCTCGAGCGACTTCCCGGTCTTCAGCTCGTCCTCGAGCAGGTGCACGACGACCTCGGTGTCCGTTTCACTCGCAAAACGGTGTCCGGCCGCGACGAGCGGGGCCTTCAGCTCCTGGAAGTTCTCGATGATCCCGTTGTGGATCACCGCCGTCGCCGACGTGCAGTCGACGTGCGGGTGCGCGTTCTGTTCCGTCGGGCGGCCGTGCGTCGCCCAGCGCGTGTGGCCGATACCGGTCTTGCCGTGCGACGGATGCGTCGCCACGACGGCCGCGAGGTTGTCCAGCTTGCCCTCGGCGCGCATCACCTCGAGCCTGCCGTTCTGTTGGACGGCGACGCCGGCCGAGTCGTACCCGCGGTACTCGAGCCGCCGCAGGCCGCCCATGAGGAGCGGCAGCGCCTCGCGCGGGCCGACGTAGCCGACGATGCCGCACATCGCTAGATGAGCTCCTTCTGCGCGACCTCGGCGAGGCGCGCCGCCGTCGACGCGGCGACGGCGGCATCGCGCGCTTCGACGGTGATCCGCAGCACCGGCTCGGTGCCCGAGGGGCGCACCAGGAGCCTACCCGTCGCGCCGAGCGCGTCGGTCGCGTCCTTCATCGCGGCCACGAACGCACCGCTGGACTCCCACTGCGCACGCCGCGACGCCTTCACGTTCTGCGTCACCTGCGGCCAGCGTTCCATGTCGGTCGCCAGCTCTGCGAGCGATCGTCCCTCGGCCCGGATCAGATGCATCACCTCGAGGGCGGTGAGGATCCCGTCGCCCGTGGTGTGGTAGCTCTTGAAGATCACATGGCCCGAGGGCTCGCCCCCGAACAGCGCCCCGGTGCGTTGCATCTCCTCCCAGACGTACCTGTCGCCGACCTTGGTGCGCACGAGCTCGATGCCGTCGCGCGCGAGCGTCGCTTCCAGACCACCGTTCGACATCACCGTGCCGACGACGAGCTTCGGCACGAGCTGCCCGTGCCGCGCGAAGTGCCGAGCGGCCAGCGCGAGCACGAAGTCACCGTCGTGCACCTCGCCGCGCGCACCGACGGTGATGACGCGGTCACCATCGCCATCGAACGCGAAGCCGATATCCGCCTTCCGGTCGACGACCGCGCGCTGCAAAGCTTCGGGTTGCGTCGCGCCGCAGCCGGCGTTGATGTTCGCTCCATCGGGCGTGTCAAAGAGCGTCAGCACCTCCGCACCGGCCTGCGCGAAGACCGACGGCGCCACGCGGTACGTCGCGCCGTTCGCGCAGTCGAGGACGACCCGCGCCCCGTCGAGCTTCGGCGCCAGCGAGAGGAGGAAGTCTTCGTATTCCTTCACCAGGCCGCGCGAGTCACCGACCAGGCCGATCCCGCCCTCGGTGGGGCGCGGGAGCGTGTCGTCGCCGGTCATCGCGGCCTCGATCTCGTCCTCGGTCGCGTCGGGGAGCTTCACGCCGCCGTGGTCGAAGAACTTGATCCCGTTGTCCGGTGCGGGGTTGTGCGACGCGCTGATGACGCCGCCCGCGACGAAGTCCCCGGTGCGGGCGAGATACGCGAGGCCCGGTGTCGGAATGTGCCCGACGAGCCGCACCTCCATGCCGACGGAGCAGAGTCCCGCTGCGAGCGCGCTCTCCAGCATGCGTCCGCTCCGGCGCGTATCCCGTCCGACGACGACGCGGTGCCCGGGGCCGCCGAGCACGTGACCGGCCGCCCGACCGAGGCGCAGAGCGAGCTCGGGGGTGAGCTCCTTGTTCGCGACCCCACGCACGCCGTCGGTGCCGAATAGACGGCTCATGAGCGAGGCGCGGCTCGGGGAGATCGAGAAGATCGGCTCATCGCGAACGTATGGTGACCGCGACCCTCGGCGGCTGCAGCGTCTGCACGGTGACACCTGACGGTGCTCGGACGATGACATCGAGGGTGTACGTCCCCGGCGCCCGGCCGCTGGCATCCACCGTGGCGCTCGCCTGGTCGGTGGTGAGAGCCGTGAGCGCCGGCACCGGACCAGCGAAGAGCACCGTGACGCTCGTCGGGTCGACGTCTGCCACCTGGTTCGTCGCGAGGCCGGTCACCACGACCACCGAGGTGAAGAGGCGCGTGCCGGTCAGCGGCTGCACGGTCATCGTGACCGTCACGTCGGTCGGTTTGAGCAACGTGACCCCCTCAGGGATCGCCAGGCCGACGCTCTGCGTCTTCGTGGCGCTCAGCCCGCCGACGTCGATCGCGAGCGTCTCGATGCGATCGAGCGTCGCCAGCACCTTTTCATCGCCACGGACCGTCACCGCGAAAGGATCCATGGCGACACCGACGACCCAGTAGCCGGCTGCGACGGCGCCGCGCAGGTTGAACACCACCGGCACCGTGCGCGTTGTGGCGATCGGTAACACCGGGACCTTCACGACGACGACGCCGGGCTCCATCTGAAGACCGTCGATCGGCGCGCCCGCGGCGTCGACGGCGATCGCGGGCGTGCTCGTCTCGATGTCGGTCTGCGCGTCGCCGAAGCCCACCGTGGCAAGGACCGCGACGATCCGAGAGATGTCGCTCTCCGGACCGGTCACCCGTACTTCGGTCGGGTTCACGGCCGCGTCGCCCGCGCGCGCTCCAGACGGCGGACTGTTCGCGAAGCGCGGCTGGACCGGGATGTTGCGCGACGTCAGCTTTTCGACGCGCACGGATATGGTGGCCGGCAGAACGTCGACGACTTCGACGCCGTCCTTCGCGACGGTGACGATCACCCGCGCGTCCTGTGGTTCGGCCCGACCCAGCGTGAGCGACTTCACGTCGATCGTCGCGTGAAGATCGGACAGCGCGACGCGGTCCGCGGTGCCCGCTATCCCGCGGAGCGTGACGCCGACGTCGCCGAGCTGCCCACGGAGCACATATCCCGACGGAACGTTGTCAGGCCGCTCGACCGGGACGCGTCCGTCGAACGCGACCGTGACCAGCCGGGGCGCCGCATTCTGTGCGTTCGCGACCCAGAAGACGATGGCGATCACGATCGCCGCCGCCTTGAGCGGGAAGTCGTGGGTCATGACCCGGCGCAGGTCGAGCCGTCGGCGCAGCCAGGCGGGGCGCACGCCCTCGATCGCCCGCACGGCTAGGAGGCCTTGCTGCGGAAGGGCAGCGGCTGGATGCGGCTGCGGAGCAGCGACGAGAGGACCCGGCGCAGGCGCTCCTCGTCGAGGCCCCCGATCATCCGGCCGTTCGAGGCGATCGAGATCGCCTGCGTTTCCTCCGAGACGACGACCACGACCGCGTCGGTCTGCGAGCTGACGGACAGCGCCGCGCGGTGACGCATGCCGTAGCGGTGGGCCGCCCGCTCGGGGGTCTCCTCGAGCGGCAGCAGGCAGGCAGCGGCCAGGATCTGACCCCCTCGAACGATCACGGCGCCGTCATGTAGCGGCGACCGTGTCATGAAGATCGATGCCAGGAGCTCGGCCGTGAGCCTGCCGTGCACGGGAACACCGGTCTCGCTGTAGTCCTGCAGGCCCGTGCTGCGCTCGACCACGATGAGCGCACCGTGCCGCGCCTCGGCGATGAGCAGCGCCGCGCGCACGAGCTCGTCGACGATGTGATCGACCTCTTCCTCGGGCACCTGCGCCAACAGACGGTTGAGAGGGCCGAGCTGTCCGAGTTGCCCGAGCGCGCGGCGCAGCTCCGGTTGGAACACGATCAGGAGAGCGAACACCGCGAAGGCGAACACCGCGGAAAGCACGAACTTCGTGAGCTCGAGCTTCAGCAGCACCGCGAGCCCGTAGATGCCGACCAGGACGAGCACGCCGAGCAGCAGCTGCACCGCGCGCGTGCCGCGGATCAGGACGAGTACGTAATAAATGAAGACAGCGACGATCAGGATGTCGAGGACGTTGTTCCAGCCGCAGCACTGTCCGTTGAAGACCTTCTGCAGCTGCTCGGTGATGATGTCCATCTAATCCGCCAGCGCCAGCTGCTCGACCTCCGCGGCAAGGTCCTCCCGCCCGTCGAGCCGAAGCGCCTGCACCAGAAGCTGGCATTTCGCCTTCGCCACGTCGCGCTTTCCGAGCGTCCGGACCACGTCGACAAGCAACCGCTGCGCATCGTGATCGGCGACCCCGCTCGCGATGAGCTGGAGCAATAGATCGGACGCCGCGTCGTACCGACCGTCCGCGATGTAGCGCCGCGCCGCCTCGAGTGCGGCATCGCCGCCGCGTGGATCGTGCTTCGCGAGGTAGCGCGCGGCGGCCGCCTCCACCGCTTGCGAATCGTCGTCCTCGACGGGTCGTTCGCCGTCGCTGTCGCCGAGCGTCACGGCCTGCGGATCGCTCACCGCTTCGCCATCCGAGGCCCATGGGTCGGACGACGACGCGGACCCCGCGACGGGCACCTCGTGCTCCGCGGCTGGTTCGGGCGCGGGAGCTGGCTCGGATTCGGCGGGCGCTTCGTCGCGCGGGAACGATCGCGATGGCGGCGCGGATTCCGGCCACGGCTCCGCGCCGCCGAATGCGGAGCGCATGAGTGCCGCGCGATCTTCCGCGCCGGCGCGCGGTTGCGTGTGCATCACGGGGGCGGGATACGGCGTCGCGACCGGCGCAGCCATGAGCGGTTCCGGTGCAGCCGCGGTCTGCGGTTCAGGGGCATCGATCCCGAGGCTGCGCGCGATCTGCGCGAGCTCGCTCGTGGCGGGGATCCGCTCGAGCGCGAACTCCGCCTCGAGACGCGCACGCTCCTTCGTGCCCGACATGAGCGCGATCTGGATGTAGCGCACGTACTCGTCGGCAGCGGCTCTCTTCTCGCCTGCGAGCGTCAGTGCCGCGGCCAGACGTCGATGCGCGCTGAGATCGAGCGGGTCCAGCGCCGTTGCGTCGCGATACAGACCGATCGCGCCCGCGCGATGGCCGGCCTTCGCCACCGACGCACCGCCGTCGAGCAGCATGCGCAGCGCCGCCGGCCGGTCCTCCTGCTCGATGAGCACTTTCGCAAGCCCGCGATATCCGCCGTCGGCCGCGGGAAAGCGCGTCAGCAGATAGCGGAACTGCTCCTCGGCCTGCCGCAGCCGACCCGCTTGCAGGCTCTTCAGACCGGACGCGAGCGCGACCTTGTAGTTGAAGTCGGACGAACGTGTACCCACGCGACCCTAGTGTGCTCCGCTCGGGAGCGCTGCGGCTAGCGCTTGGTGAACTGCGGCGCTTTGCGCGCCCGCTTGAGACCCGGCTTCTTCCGCTCCTTGGCCCGCGGGTCCCGCGTCAGGAGGCCCGCGCGGCGTAGGGCCGGCCCTAGCTCCTTGTCCATCTGCTGGAGCGCCCGGGCGATCCCGTGTGCGATCGCGCCGATCTGGCCGGTCACACCGCCACCTTCCACCTTGATCATCGCGTTGAAGCGGCGCGCGGTGTTGGTCACGGTGAACGGCAGGGTCGCGCGGTCGGTGGCGCCGTCGCGGCCGAAGTAGTCGTCCAGCGCCTTGCCGTTCACGACGACGGTGCCCTCGCCGGGCACGAGGCGAACGCGCGCGATCGACGTCTTACGCCGACCGGTCCCCTGGAAGTACGGTGTTGACTTCATCGCGCTGTCGCCTCCTTCAGCTCGGTCGGTCGCTGCGCGGCGTGCGGATGCTCGCCGCCAGCGTACACGTGGAGCTTTCGCATCATCTGCTCGCCGAGCCGGTTCTGCGGCAGCATGCCGCGAACGGCGCGACGGATCACTTCCTCTGGACGCCGGGACAGGAGCCGCTCGAGGCTCTCGCTCCGCATTCCGCCCGGGTACCCCGAGTGGCGGACGTACTGCTTCGCTTGGAGCTTCTTGCCGGTGACCTTGATCTTCGACGCGTTGAGGACGATCACCGGATCGCCAGTGTCGATGTGCGTGGAAAACGTCGCGCGGTGTTTCCCGCGCAGCAGCGTCGCGATGCGCGTGGCGAGACGGCCGAGCGTCGCGCCGTCGGCATCGACGACGCGCCACTCGCGCTGGATCTCAGAGGCCTTGACCGCGTATGTCTTCGTCGTCATTCCCAGTTCTCGCTTCCGTCCTGTCGTCTTCGCTCGCCACCATACCGGACCGCCACCAGGCACAGACCCTTCGCCGGCGCGCTCGGTCCGGCGAGCGCGCGGTCCCTCGCGTGGAGGACCTCCGCGAATCGCTCGACGGTGATCTTCCCGCGACCGACCCAGAGCAGCGTCCCCACGATTCCCCGGACCATCCCGCGGAGGAAGGCGTCCGACTCGATCTCGAAACGGAGGATGTCCCCCTCCGAGATCCACTCGGCGCGCTTCACGCTACGCACGCCCGGATCGCCAGCCGCGAACGCCGCGAAATCGTGGCGCCCGACGAGGCGGGCCGCGGCCGCGCGCATCGCCGCGACATCGAGCTTGCCGGGATGCCAGTGCTCGCGCCGCGCCCGCAGCGGATCGCGCACCGCGGCGTTCCGGATCCGATATTCATATGTGCGTCCCGTCGCGGAGAACCTCGCGTGGAACGAATCCTCCGCGGGTCCCAGCTCCGAGATCGCGATGTCCTCGGGGAGAAGGGCGTTGACCCCTCTCTCCAGATCCGCCGGCCCTAGACCGCTCGTCGTTCGCAGGTCGATGACCTGGCCCGTCGCATGCACCCCCGCGTCGGTCCGACCCGCGCCGGTGATCCGCACGGGCTCCCCGCACATCACCGCGAGCACGCGTTCGAGCTCCCCCTGCACCGTCGGCGCGTTCGGCTGGACCTGGAACCCCGCGTACGCGGTCCCGTCATATGCCACGCGCGCCTTCCAGTGCTTCGTCTCTGCCGCTCGCTACGCCTCCTTCGCGCCCGCGGTCGTCTTCTTGCGCGCGGGTGCGCGGCCCCTCTTCGCGGGCGCGCTCTCGGCCTTTTCCGCCGTGGCTGTCGCTGGCGGAGCCTTCTCGCTGGAGGCCTTCTCGCGGCGGCCCGGCAGCGCCAGGCGGCGGCGCCGTGGCGCGGCCGCTGCCGTGGCCTCGGCATTCTTCTGTTCGGTCGACGGCATGAGCTCGAGCAACATGAGCGGCGCGGAATCGCCGACGCGTCGCGCCAGGTGGGTCGTGCGCAGGTAACCGGACGTGCGGTCGGGATACCGCTTCGCCAGGTCGTCGAAGACCTTCTCCACGATCACCTGCTCGGGCAGCCAGGCGCGCGCCCGGCGCCGCGCCTCGAGCGAGCCGTCCTTCCCCAGGTTGATCATCCGGTCGACGAAGCCGCGGATCTCCTTGGCCTTCGCCTCGGTCGTCTTCACGCGCTCGTAGCGGAGCACCGACAGCGTGAGGTTCTTCAGCATCGTGCGACGCTGGCCGGTGGTGCGCCCGAATTTGCGTTGGTGGACCTGATGCGGCACTTAGGTCTGCTCCTCACCTGACGGGAGCTCTTCGTCTCCCTCGTCCGACGGTCCGCCGTCGTCGGCGATGCTCTCGTCGCGCAGCGGTGGCTCGATGAGGCCGCGCGCCGCGAGGCGCTCCTTGATCTCGTCGAGCGACTTCTTGCCGAAGTTGCGCATGCGGAGCAGCTCCTCGTCCGGGGTCTGGAGGAGCTGGCCGACCTTGGTGATGCCATGACGCTTGAGCGAGTTGAACGCACGCTGCGGCAGGTCCAGGTCCTCGATCGGCATGTCCGCGATGGCCGATGGCAGCGCGCTGCCGTTCGTACGGTCGGGGGCGGCGATCGCCGTCTGCGTCTTCGTGAGCCCGGCGAAGAGGCTGAACTGCTGCACGAGGATGTTCGAGCCCTGGGCGACGGCCTCGTCCGGTGTGGTCGTGCCGTCGGTCCAGACCTCGAGGATCAATCGGTCGTAGTTGGTCACCTGACCGACGCGGGTGCTCTCGACGTTGAAGTTGACCTTCTTCACCGGACTGTAGAGCGCGTCGATCGGGATGACCCCGATCGGCAGGTCCTCACGCCGCTCGGCCGAGTGGAAGCCGCGACCGGTCCCGACCGTCAGCTCCATCCACAGCGACGCCTCGGGCTCAAGGGTCGCGATCGGGGCGTCGGGGTTCACGATCTCGATCTCGCTGGTCGTGGCGATGTCCGCCGCGGTGGCGACGCCGGGACCCTCCTTCTCGATCGTGAGAGTCACCGGCTCGTTCGAGAACGAGCGCAACCGGATCTGCTTCAGGTTGAGGACGATCTGGACGACGTCCTCCTTCACCCCAGGGATGGTCGAGAATTCGTGCGCGACACCACGAACGCGCGCGGCGGTGATGGCCGCACCCGGCAGCGAGGACAGCAGCACGCGACGGAGCGAGTTGCCGAGCGTCGTGCCGTATCCCGGCGGCAGCGGCTCGCACGCGAACTTCGCGTAGCGCTCGTCGCCTTCGACGCGCTCGATCTTGGGGTACTCGAGTTCCACGATGGTCATTGGCTGTTCCTTCCTGCGCGGCTAGCGGGAATAGTGCTCAACGATGAGCTGGGTGTTGACCTGAGCCTCGATCTGATCGCGCGAAGGCACCGCCAGCACCTTGGCGCTGAAGTTCTCGGGGTCGGTCTCGAGCCAGCCGGGACGGGTCTGCGTCTTCGCCCAGGCGAGCATCTCTTTGAAGTAATTCGAGTCTCGGCTCGACTCCCTGACCGTGATGAGGTCGCCGGCCTTCACCTGATAGCTCGGTGTCTTGGTGATCTTGCCGTTGACCCGGATGTGCGCGTGCGCCACGAGCTGCCGCGCCTGCGAGCGCGACTTCCCGAAGCCCGCGCGGTACACGGTGTTGTCGAGGCGCCGCTCCAGGTTCTGGAGCATGA
Source organism: Candidatus Limnocylindria bacterium (assembly GCA_036000705.1). Lineage (GTDB taxonomy): Bacteria > Chloroflexota > Limnocylindria > P2-11E > P2-11E > CF-39. The sequence goes on from DASYUY010000025.1 coordinate 10,067, forward strand.
CCTCGCCCGTCGCGCCCTTGATCTCGGCGGCCTGCTCGAAGGTGTTCTTCATCTGACGCTCGAGCACGCCGTAGATCCGCCGCGCCTTCTGCTTCTCGCGAAGCTGCAGCGCGAAGTCGGACACTTTGCGGCGCCGCTGCTGATGCATCCCGGGCGGCGAGCTCCGTCGCTCGAAGGTGCACTTCGTGAGGCACTTCTCGCCCTTCAGGAAGAGCTTCATGCCCTCGCGGCGGCAGAGACGGCAGACCGGTCCGGTGTAACGCGCCATTAGACCCTCCGCCGCTTTGGCGGGCGGCAACCGTTGTGCGGGATCGGGGTGACGTCGGTGATCGCGGTGACCTCGAGGCCGGTCGCCTCGAGGGCGCGGATGGCCGCTTCGCGCCCGGCCCCCGGCCCGCGCACGAACACCTCGACGGTCTTCATGCCCGTGTCGATCGCCTTGCGCGCCGCGTTCTCGGCCGCGACCTGCGCGGCGTAGGGCGTGCTCTTGCGCGAGCCCTTCCAGCCGGACGCGCCGGAGGATGACCACGCGATGATGTTCCCCACCGGGTCGCTGATCGAGATGATCGTGTTGTTGAACGAGGCCTTGATGTGAGCGGCGCCGCGCGGCACGACGCGCCGCTCGCGCTTCTTCCGCGGGGCGACCTTCTCGGCCCCGGCGGCCTGCTCGGCCTCGGACCCGCCGTCCTTCTTGCCGCCGGGCTGCGCCTTGTCCTTCGTCGGAGCCTCGCGCCGGTCCTTCGTCGCGATGTCCTTACTGTCTTTCGCCATTAGGTCTTCGACACCGACTTCTTCTTTCCGGCCACCGTCTTGCGTGGACCCTTCCGCGTGCGCGCGTTGGTACGCGTGCGCTGGCCGCGGACGGGCAGACCCCTACGGTGGCGAAGCCCGCGATAGCTGCCGATCTCCTGGAGGCGCTTGATGTTCAGCGCGACCTCGCGGCGAAGGTCACCCTCGACCGTGAAGCCGCGGTCGATGATCTCGCGGATCTTCGCGACCTGCGGCTCGGTCAGATCGCGGACGCGCACCGCGCCGTCCACGCGCGCCTGCTCGAGCACGTCGCGCGCGGTCGTCGGCCCGATGCCAAAGATGTAGCGGAGCGAAACGTCGACGCGCTTCTCGCGTGGGATGTCAACGCCGGCGATACGAGCCATGACCCTCCCCCTAACCCTGCCGCTGCTTGTGCTTCGGCTCCGAGCAGATCACGAGGATCTGCCGCTCGCGCCGGATGATCTTGCATTTGTCGCAGCGCTTCTTGACTGAAGCCCGAACTTTCACTAGTACCTCACTCGTCGCGTGATCCGCCCTCGTTTTAGGTCATATGGACTGAGTTCCACGAGGACCTTGTCCCCGGGCACGACACGAATGAAGTTCATCCGCATCTTGCCCGAGATGTGTGCCAGCACCGCGTGCCCATTCTGGAGCTCGACCTTGAACATCGCGTTGGGGAGGGCTTCTGAGACGGTGCCCTCCACCTCGATCACGTCCTTGGACGGTTTGTTACTTGCCATGGACTCCAGACACAGGGGTCTCCGCGGCGTGTGCCCACGGGAACCAAAATTGTACCGAAACCGCCCAGGCGGAGCAACGGGCGTTCATGCGGCGGCCGCTGCCTGCCCCTCGGGGGCGGTCAGGACGACCGGGCCGGCCGCGGTGCACCAGAGGGTGTGCTCGAAGTGGGCCGACAGGCTGCCGTCGGCCGTGACAACGGTCCATTGGTCGGCCAGGGTCCGCGTCTCCGGGCGGCCGGCGTTGACCATCGGTTCGATCGCGATGCAGAGCCCCTCCTTTATCTGGAGGCCCCGCTCCGGAGCGCCGTAGTTGGGGACCTGCGGCTCCTCGTGCATCGCCCGACCGATCCCGTGACCGACGTAGTTGCGGACGACGCTGAAGCCCTGGGCCTCGACGAAGCGCTGGACCGCGGCACCGATGTCGCCGAGGCGCTTCCCGACGACCGCCGCCGCGATCGCGCGCCCGAGGGCTTGCTCGGTCACGGCCAAGAGCTGGGCCGCCTGCGCTGACACCGCGCCGACCGGCACGGTGATCGCGGCGTCGGCGTGCCAGCCCTCGACGATCGCGCCGGCGTCGATGCTGAGGATCTCGCCCTCCTTCAGGCGCCGCTTGCCGGGGATCCCGTGCACGACCTGCTCGCTCACGCTGGTGCAGATCACGCCTGGGAAGGGCGGGAGGATCGGGACGCCGTAGCCCTTGAAGTTCGACGTCGCGCCGCGGCGTTTCAGGATGTCGGCCGCGATCCGGTCCAGCTCGCCGGTCGTGACGCCGGGACGCACCGCCGCGCGGCATGCGGCGAGCACCTCGGCCACGATGCGGCCCGCCTCGCGCATCTTCGCGGTCTCCTGCGGCGTCTTCAGTGTGATCACGCGGTCGACCTCGCGGTCTTTCGGCGTTCGAGGAGCGCCGTCAGGCGCGCGCCGATCTCGTCCATGGTGCCCACGCCGGAGACGCGCTTCAGGATGCCGCGTTTCTCGTAATACTCGATCACGGGCTTCGTCTCGGCCTCGTACACCTCGAGCCGCTTCTTCACGACCTCGGGCGATTCGTCGGAGCGCGCGGTCGCGCTCACCGGCCCGCCGCAGCGGTCGCAGACGCTCGGCACCTTCGGCGGACGCACCGCCAGCGAGTACACGGTCTGGCAGCGCGAGCACGTCGCGCGCGCGCCCAGCCGCTTCAGGAGCTCATCACGCGGAACATCGAGGAGGAGCACCGCGGCCAGCGACCGTCCGCACTCCTTCAATAGCCGGTCGAGCGCCTCCGCCTGCGCGACCGTCCGCGGAAAGCCGTCGAACACGATGCGCGTCTTGCGCGGGATGTCCGCGAGGCGCTCGCGCACCATCTTCACCGTCACGTCGTCGGGCACGTACTGACCCTTCGACATGTAGGTCTGCGCGAGCTTGCCCAGCTCGGTGCCCTGCGACAGATGTGCGCGGAACAGGTCGCCCGTCGCGAGCTGCACATAGCCGAGCTCGTCCACCATCCGTCGCGCCTGCGTGCCCTTGCCCGAGCCCGGTGGGCCCATCAGGACGAGATCGCCCTGAGTCCCGCTCAATCTCCCGCCTCCGGCGGGGAGACGCGCTCAAGGCTGGCGGTGCTCGCTCGGCGCGGCAAAGCCGCGTCTCGCTCGCGTTCCACTTAGCGGATGAACCCCTCGTAGCTACGCTGAAGGAGCTGCGCCTCGAGCTGTTTCATCGTCTCGACGACGACGCCGACGACGATGAGGATGCTGGTGCCGCCGAGCCGCAGCGTCTGCACGCCGGTGATGTCACCGATGAGCGTCGGCATCACGGCGACGATGCCGAGGAACAGCGCGCCGGCGATCGTGATGCGCGTCACGACGCGGCCGAGGAACTCCGCCGTCGGCCGGCCCGGACGGATGCCGGGGATGAACCCGCCGTAGCGCTTGATGTTGTCCGCGACGTCGTTCGGCACGAAGGTGAACGCCGTATAGAAGAAAGTGAAGGCGACGACGAGCAGGAAGTACAGGCTGTTGTAGAAGACCGGATTGCCGAACGCGCCGACGATACCGGTCGCGAGGTTCTTGACCCAGTCGGTATCGCTGTTCGTGAAGTACTGCGCGACCTGGCTCGGCAGCAGCAGGATCGAGATCGCGAAGATGATCGGGATCACGCCGGCGCTGTTCACCCGCAGCGGGATGTGCGTGCTGCCACCGGAGTACATCCGCGTGCCGCGAACGCGCTTCGCGTACTGCACGGGGATCCGGCGCTGGCCTTCCTGGATGAAGATGATCGCCGCGATCACCAGCACCGCGATGAAGGCGATGGACGCGAGCGCGAAGACGTTCTGCTGCACCTCGAACGTCTGCGAGACGGTGGTGGGCAGCCGGCCGACGATGCCCGCGAAGATGATGAAGCTGATCCCGTTCCCGATGCCCCGCTCGCTGATCAGCTCGCCCAGCCACATGAGGATGAGCGTCCCCGAGGTGAGCGACGCGAGGATCGCGAGCGTGAGGCCGAGGTCGTCGGGACCGAAGCCGGGCAGCACGCCCGAGCGCTGCATGAACACGGCGACGCCGATGCCCTGCAGCAGCGCGAGCGGGACGGTGAGGACACGCGTGTACTGGTTGATCCGGTTGCGTCCGTATTCGCCTTCCTTCGACAGGCGCTCGAGCGCGGGGATCGTCTGGTTCAGCAGGGTCATGATGATCGAGGCGTTGATGTAGGGGTTCACCCCGAGCGCGACGACCGACAGCTTCGCGAGTCCGCCACCCGAGAACAGGTCGAGCAGGTTCAGCAGCTGGCTCGAGTTGAGGACGTTCTGGAGCTGCGCCTGGTCCACTCCTGGCAGCGGCACGTGCGCGAGGAAACGGAACACGACCAGCATGCCGAGGGTAAAGAGGATCTTGTTGCGCAGATCGGGGGTCCGGAACGCCTCGAGCAGCGCGGTGAACATGCCCATGGGCTAGGAGCCGCCGATGATCACGATCGACCCGCCCGCGGATTCGATCTTCTGGCGCGCCGCGGCGGACGCCGCATGGGCGTGCACCTCGAAGCGGCCCTTGACGTCACCGTCGGCGAGGATCTTCACGCGCGCGTCGGGCCGCACCAGTCCCTTGGCCGCGAGCGTCTCGGGCGTCACCTTGCCGTCGACCGCGTAGTCGCCGAGGCGGCCGACGTTCACGCCGACGAACGTCGTCCGGAACCGGGTGTTCTTGAAGCCGCGCATCTTCGGGATACGCATGTGGATCGGGGTCTGGCCGCCCTCGAACCAGCCCGGGATGCCGGGGCCGCTGCGGGCGAGCTGACCCTTTGTGCCCTTGCCCGCGGTCTTGCCCTGGCCCGAGGAGATCCCGCGGCCCACGCGACGTCGCGCCTTGCGCGCGCCGTGCGGCGCGCGCAGCTCGTGCTGCCTCATATCACTCCCTGCCCGACTTCTCCGGGGAAGCGTCTGGTCGGCTCACCTCGACGAGGTGCGCCACGCGGCGCAGCATGCCGCGCACCGCATTCGAGTCCGACTGCTCGACGACCTGGCCCGTGCGACGCAGGCCGAGCGCGGCCAGCGTGCGGCGCGCGTTGATCTTCTCGCCGATCGAGCTGCGGTGCTGCCGGATGACCAGACGCGTCACGATGCCACCGGCTCCGGCTCGGGCCGGCGACCGATCTCGACGCCACGCATCTCCTTGATCCGCTCGGACGACCGGAGAACGCTCAGGGCCTTCATCGTCGCCATGACCACGTTGACCGGGTTCGTGCTGCCGAGCGACTTTGACAGGATGTCGCTGATGCCCGCTGACTCGACGACCGCGCGCACCGACCCGCCGGCGATGACGCCGGTGCCCTTCGACGCGGGGCGCAGCAGGACCTTCGCGGCGCCGAAGTTCGCCGTGACCGCGTGCGGGATCGTCCGATCCACGAGCGGTACGAGGATGAGCTGCTTCTTCGCGTCCGCGATGCCCTTGGTGATCGCGGCCGGGACCTCGTCGGCCTTGCCCAGGCCGGCGCCCACGTGACCGCGGCCGTCACCGACGACGACCACGGCCGAGAAGCTGAAGCGGCGACCGCCCTTCACGACCTTCGACACGCGGTTGATCTGCACGACACGCTCGGTGAGCTCCAAGCGAGTTGGATCGATCCTTGGCATCAGACCTTGACCCCCGCGGCACGGACACCCTCGGCCAGCGCCTTCACCCTTCCGTGATACCGGTAGCCACCACGGTCGAACACGACCTCGGTGACGCCCTTCTGCTTCGCGCGGTCGCCCAGGAGAGTGCCCACGTTCTTGGCGAGCTCCGTCCGCTTCCCCTTTGCGTCTTTGGCGTCGAGCGAGGACGCGGCGACGAGCGTCTTGCCCGCATCGTCGTCCACGAGCTGGGCGTAGATGTGCGTGATCGAGCGGAACACCGCCAAGCGCGGACGTGCCGCGCTGCCGCGGACCTTCTCGCGCACTCGTACGTGACGCCGAGACCGAGCTTCCGACCGTGTCGCTTTTGCCATCTCTCTCCCGTTACGCCTTCGCGCCGACCTTGCCGGCTTTCCCGGCCTTCTTGCGGATGCGCTCCTCGGCGTACTTGATGCCCTTCGCCTTGTACGGATCCGGCACCCGTAGGGCGCGGATGCGCGCCGCCATCTCTCCGACCATCTGCTTGTCGGCGCCCGACACCTTCAGCTTCTGCGGCGTCTCGAGCGCGAACGCGACCCCGGCCGGCGGATCGATCTCGATCGGGTGCGAGAAGCCGAGCGCAAGCTGCAGCTTCTTGCCCGCGAGCACCGCGCGATAACCCGTGCCGCTGATCTCGAGATCACGAGCGTACCCCGTCGTGACACCGGTGACCATGTTCGCGAGCAGCGCCCGGGTCAGCCCGTGTAGCGCGCGCGTGGCCTTCTCGTCGTCCTTGCGCTTCACGACGAGCGTCCCGTCCTCACGCGAGACGGTCACGTCGGGGTGGAAGGTGCGCACGAGCTCGCCCTTCGGCCCCTTCACGCGCACGGTCTGGCCGTCGACCTTCACGTCGACGCCTTGAGGGATCGTGACCGGGAGACGACCGATGCGGCTCATATCACCAGATGTAGGCGAGGACTTCCCCGCCCAACCCCTTCTTCTCGGCTTCGCGCCCGGTCATGACGCCGGACGAGGTCGAGACGATCGCGATGCCGAGACCGCCGAGCACGCGCGGCATCTCGGTCTTGCGCGCGTACACGCGCAGGCCCGGCCGGCTGATGCGCCGGAGGCCCGAGACCGCGGGCACCTTGCCGCCGATGTACTTCATCTTGAGGACGATCTCGCGCGCGGACGGCTGGTCGAAGGAGCTGATGAAGCCCTCGGCCTTGAGGATCTTCGCGACCTCGACCTTCGTGCGGCTCGCCGGGATCGTCACCGTCTCGTGGCGCGCGCCCGCGGCGTTCCGCACGCGCGTCAGCATGTCGGCCAGCGGATCGCTCGGGGCACCGCCGATACGCGGCTTCTTCGGTTTCTGCGGTACCGGGCGCTTGGGCGCCGGCCGCGGAGCGAGGCCCGGCTCTCCGGCCTGCGCGTCGCCGGTCTCGATCGGAGGCGTCATCTCATTCGTCATATTCCTGCTCAATCTCTCGGCTGCGCCGAGGAGACACGCTCAGGGCTGACGGTCTCGCTCCTCGCAGCAGAGCTGCTCGTCGCTCGTGTCATCTTGTTTCTCACCAGCTCGACTTCGTTACGCCGGGCAGCTCGCCCATGAGCGCGCGCTCGCGGAAGCAGATGCGGCACAGGCCGAACTTGCGCATGTAGCCACGCGCGCGGCCGCAGATCTGGCAGCGGTGGTAGGCCTGCACCTTGTGCTTCGGCGGCCGCTGGGACTTGAGGATCAAGCTTTTCTTGGCCATGAGCGGGGCTAGGCCCCTTCCACCCCCTTCGAGGTCGCCTTGAACGGCATGCCGAGGCCGCGCAGCAGAGCGCGCGCCTCCTCATCCGTCTTCGCCGTCGTGACGATCGTGATCTCCATGCCGCGCAGCCGATCGATCTTGTCGTAGTCGATCTCCGGGAACACCAGCTGCTCCTTGAGGCCCAGCGAGAAGTTGCCGCGCCCGTCGAAGCTCCGGTCGGGGATGCCCTGGAAGTCGCGGATGCGGGGGAGCGCGACCGTGACAAGCTTCTCGTAGAAGTGCCACATGCGCTCGCCGCGCAGCGTGACCTTGAGACCGATCGGCATACCGATGCGCAGCTTGAAGTTCGAGATCGCTCGACGTGACTTCGTGACCACCGGACGCTGGCCGGTGATCTGCGCGAGGTCCGACGCCGCCGCGTCCATCGCCTTCGTATTGCCGATCGCCTCGCCCATCCCGATGTTGAGCACGATCTTCTCGAGGCGCGGGATCTGCATCACGTTCTTGAAGCCGAACTGCTTGCGCAGCTCGTCCCGTACCGAGGTGTCGTAGCGCTGCTTCAGCGCGCTCGCCACTGCCATCTCTTTTATTCCTTCTCCTCGACCACGATCGACTCGCCGCAGCGCTTGCAGATGCGCTCCTTGTTGTCCTCTTCGATGCGGTGCGCGACACGCGTCGCCTCGCCGCAGTGCGGGCAGATGACCATGACCTTCCCGAGGCTGAGGGCGTTCGGCTGGTCGACGATCCCGCCCTTGTTGTTCTTGGACGGATTGGGCTTGGTGTGGCGCTTGACGATGTTCACGCCCGCGACCACGACCTTCCCCGACAGGCGATCGACCTCCTGCACCTTGCCGCGCTTGCCGCGATCGCGGCCGGCGATGACGACGACCTCGTCGCCCTTGCGGATGCGCAGATTGCTGGCCACTAGAGCACCTCCGGCGCGAGCGAGACGATCTTCATGAAGTTGCGCTCGCGCAGCTCACGCGCGACCGGGCCGAAGATGCGGGTTCCCCGCGGCTGGTTCTGCGGATTGAGCAGCACCGCCGCGTTGTCGTCGAAGCGGATGGAGGAGCCGTCCGGCCGGCGGTATTCCTTCGTCTGACGGACGACCACCGCGCGCACGACCTCACCCTTCTTGACGCCCGAGTTCGGGATCGCGTTCTTCACGGCCGCGATGAACACGTCACCGATCTCCGCGCTCGTCCCGGTGGACGAACCCAGCACGCGGATCACCGAGAGCTCTCTCGCTCCGGTGTTGTCGGCGACGCGGACGCGCGTGTACGGACGGATCAACCCTCGGTCTCCTCCGTCTCTTCCTCGGCCTCGTCGGCCGGCTTCGACAGGAACTCCGCCGCGCCCTCGGACTCCTCGAGCGCCTTCTCGATGTCGGCGACACGCGGCGCGGCTGCGCCGGCCTCACCGAGCCGCGAGATGACCTCGACGATGCGCCAGCGCTTCGTGGCGCTGTAGGGGCGACTCTCTTGGATGCGCACGAGGTCGCCCTCCCGCACATCGCCGGCGTCGTCGTGCGCGGCGAAGCGCTTCCGCACGCGGACGACCTTCTTGTACAGCGGATGCTCGCGCAGCCGCTCGACCGTCACGATGACGGTCCGCGGCTGCTTCGCCGACACGACGACGCCGACCTTGGTCTTGCGGTGGAACCGGCGCCAGCCCGTGACCGCCTGCGTCGCCGCCGCGGCATGCGACACGGTCGCCGCGGCGCGCTTGCGCGTGACGGTCCTCCGCACCGCGGGTCGCGGAGCGGTGGCCGTCGCGGCCGCGCGCGGCGCGGTGGCGGTTGTCTTCTTGGTGGCCGTCGTCTTCTTCGCCGCCGTCGTCTTCGTGGCGGTCGTCTTCGCGGCCGTTACCTTCTTGGTGGTCTTCTCAGCCATTCGTCGCTCTCTCTCGTTCCGCCATGACCGTCAGCGCGCGCGCGATACGCCGGCGCGCGGCAGGCAGCCCGCGGTAGTTCTTCAGCTGACGGGTCGCCAGCTTGAAGCGGAAGTCGAAGAGCTCCTCTTTGGCGCTCTTCAGCTCGTCGGCGAGCTCGTTATCAGACAGCCGCCGCATGTCCTTCAGTTGCACTGCCGCCCCCTTCCTGGCCCTCTCGCGACACGAACCGCGTCTTGATCGGGAGCTTGTACGACGCGAGGCGCAGGGCTTCCCTCGCCAGGGCCTCGTTCACGCCCGCGACCTCAAAGAGGATCCGGCCCGGGCGGATGACCGCGACCCAGTGGTCGGGCGCGCCTTTGCCGGAGCCCATTCGCACCTCGGCCGGCTTCTTCGTGACCGGCTTGTCCGGGAACACCCGGATCCAGACCTTGCCCCCGCGCTTGAAGTGGTGGACGATCGCGCGCCGCGCGGCCTCGAGCTGGCGCGCGGTCATCCAGCACGGCTCCTGCGCCTGCAGCGCATAGTCGCCCTGCGTGATCGTCGCGCCGGCCTGCGCGTGCCCCTTCATGCGGCCGCGCTGGAACTTCCGGTGCTTCAGTCGCTTCGGCTGCAGCATGGCTAGGCGCCCACCGCCGGTGTCGTGCTCGGGGTGGCGACCGGCACGGCCGCCGGAGCGGGAGCCGGTGCCGGCGCGGGTGGCGCCGCCGGCCGCTGCGCGCCACTGCCGGGCGCGTTCTGCGCGACCTGACGCGGCGTGGGCTCGATGTCGCCCTTATAGACCCAGGCCTTCACGCCGATCGTGCCGAACGTCGTCTTCGCGATGGCGCGGCCGAACTCGATGTCGGCGCGCAGCGTGTGCAGGGGCACGCGGCCCTCGCGCTCCCACTCGCGCCGGCTCATCTCGGCGCCGCCGAGCCGTCCGGCGACCGCGACACGCACGCCCTTCGCCCCCGCCTTCATCGAGCGCTGCACGGTCTGCTTCAGCACCTTGCGGAACGAGACGCGGCGCTCGAGCTGCTGCGCGACGTTCTCGGCGATGAGGTTCGCGTCGAGCTCCGGGTAGCGGATCTCGAAGATGTTCACCTTGACCGCCTTGCCGGTGGTCTTCCCAAGGACCTGCCGCAGCTCCTCCACCTTCGCGCCGCCCTTGCCGATGACCACGCCGGGCTTCGCCGTGTGGATCGTGACCGTGACCTGGTTCGTCGAGCGCTCGATGTCGATGCGCGCGATCGCCGCGTCGCGCAGGCGCGCGCGGATGGCCCGCCGGATCGTGAGGTCCTCCTTCAGGAGGT
>DASYUY010000026.1:0-8126 GCA_036000705.1 Candidatus Limnocylindria bacterium
CATCGCGCTCCCACACCGGCCGCGTGCGGTCGTCCGTCCGGGTCGGTCGTGGACAGAAAGAACGTGACGTTGGCATCGCCGGAGCTCGCGAGCAGGTCGCGCGGCCTGCTCCAGAGCAGCGGCTCGTTCCCGTACCGATCGAGGTTCGTCGTTTCCGTGGGCGCTCGCTCCGTCATTCGAGGAGCAGATTAGCCCGGACCAGGACCGCGCTTTCCTAAGGGATCTGCACGGTCGACAGGATCACCTCGCCCTGCTGCAAGGGTCTGTCTTCGCCGCATCGCGGGCGTCTTCGGCTAGCGCCGTTCCTCCACAGCGGTGAAAACGTCGGCGCCGCGTGCTCTGGCGGGGGCGCGGCCGCTGCGCGAGCCTAGTTCTACGGCGCGGTCTGGACGCGGGGGAAGTAGCGGATCACGAAGAGCACGTACACGAGCCAGAGTGCGAACCACGCAGACCCGACGAAAAGAAGCCCGACCGAGAAGAGGATCAAGCTCGGATCCAGGAACAGCAGGGTGTATCCGAGGAGCCACAAGCGATCGCCTCGACGGGAGTACCGAGCGCGCTCGGCATCGTCGATCCGGCCGCCAAGCGAGGAGCCGTAGTAATAGACGGACGCGAACACGAACGAGAACGTCGCCAAGCCCATCACGACCAAAGTGGTTTGAAACAGCAAGGCGTTGACCTCGCCACTCGCGAACCTCGGATACAGAAAGATCAGCATGAATGTGAAGATCGCGATGCTCGTCGCTGCGAGCGAATACGAGCGATTGACGTTAGATGCGGCAAGATCGACGCCCATGGAAATGCCTCCTCAGTTCGTCAACGACGCGGATCTGTAGCCCGGAGGGGAGTCGAACCCCTGACCTCGTCCTTGAAAGGGAGCAGGTCTCAGGACGCGGTCCGCGCGACTAGACCACGAATGAATGATGCGCCGGACCGACCAACTCCGCGCATCAGGGAAACGGCCGTCACGGCGCTCACGCGAAGGGAAGCGGCTGAGAGAAGACCGCGCGCCGATTCGTTCTAGGGCCGGATTTCTCCAGCGTGCTCCGCGCGGCGCTAGTCCTCAGCTCACCGCTTTCTTCATGATCGCGCCGATCCTTGCCTCTTCGGCGGCGGTCAACTCCTTCAGCGCGAAGGCAGTCGGCCACATGGCGCCTTCGTCGAGGTTCGCCTCGTCGCTGAAGCCGAATGTCGCGTACCTCGTCTTGAACTTCTGGGCGCTTTGGAAGAAGCAGACGACCTTGCCGTCCTTGGCATAGGCGGGCATCCCATACCAGAGTTTCGGCGAGAGGACTGGCGCGCTGGCTTTGATGATGGCATGGAGCCGCTTGCCCATGGCACGCTCCGGTGCCGGCATCGCAGCGATCTTCTCGAGCACGGCGCTTTCCTCTTCCGCCTTGCTCGCGGCCGCCTTCAGCTCTTGAGCGCGCTCCCTCATCGCGGCTCGTTCCTCGTCCGTGAATCCCTTGCGCGCCTTGCCGGTGGTCGTCTTGGCGGACTTCTGCGTGCCCTTGTTTGCAGCCTTCTTATCAGCCATATCAGGCCGTCACCTTGTGGGCGACCTTCGCCGGCTGGAGGATCCGGATGGCGTTGCCGAAGGGGTCGCGGAGGCCCATGTCGATGCCATAGAAGTTGTCGGTGGGCTCCTGGGTGAAGTCGGTGACGCCGCGCGCCTGGAGGGTCTCGTACAGACCCCGGACATCGTCCGTCTGGAAGACGATGGAGCTCATGGCGCCCTTGGTGATCAGCTCGCGGAGCTGCGCGGCGGTGGCTTCGTCGTGCAACGGCGGGCCTGGCTCCTCCAGGAAGATTTCGATGTCGGGGTTGCCGGGGACGCGCACTGTCAGCCAGCGGAAGGGACCCTGCCTGATGTCCTTGCCTACCTCCAGCCCGAGCTTGTTGACGTAGAAGTCAAGAGCCTCGTCCTGGTCGAGAACCATAACGGAGGTGACGTTCAGCTTGATCATCGCTTGTTTTCTCCCAATGCGAACTTTGATAGGACGACCCTCACGCAGGTTTTCTATCAGCCGTCGTTTCTCCTCGCGTCTTGATGGCGACGACCCGCCGTCATCGGTCGCTCGCTACTCGGCGTAGGGCTGATCCTTTCCCTCCGCGCTGTAGCCGATCGACCAGATGTAGCCATCGGGGTCCGCGAAGGACCCGCCGTACCCGCCCCACTGCAGCTTCGCCGCGGGTTTGAGGATCTTCCCGCCGGCCTTCTTGGCCTCGTCCATGACCTCGTCGACGCGCTTTTCACTACGGACGACGTAATTAAAGACGAGACCGCTGAAGCCGTTGCCGTCAGCACTCACGCCGACACTGTCTGCCAGTCCGTCGCGGCCATAGAAGCCGACGATCGAACCGCCGTGTGGGACGAAGAAGACGGAGATGCCCCAGTCGTTCTGGACCTTCCACCCAAGGCCCTCGGTGTAGAAACGCTTGGATCGCTCCATGTCCCTGACGCCAAACAGAATTGCGCTTACGTGCGAGTTCATTTCGTTTTCTCCTCTGCGAGTGTTTGATGGGGACGACCCTCAGGCTAGGGAGCCGCCGGCGCGGCGGCTTCTCCAAAACTGCTCGATCGCATCGACATCCTCCTGCGTAGCCGGCAGCTGGAAGCTGTTGGGCTCCCCATCGGCCCATGCCGCACCCGGTAGTCCAACGGTGTCTCGCCGACGATCTCCCGGAACGTGCGGCTTAAGGTAGTCCGAGTGCTCCTGCGGGCGCCGTGCGGACCGCCCAGCGAGGCGTCGGTGCTGATCCCGTCGCCCAGTGACGAACGCCGAGAACAGATCCAGCTTCCGGTGGCTGACAGTTCAGCTCGCCGACGTTCGAGGAAGTGCGGTTCGGCACCGTCGTGCACCTGGCTGTCGCTGGTCACGACCTAGAGGTCGAAGGTCTCGTCCTAGTCGAGGACCATGACAGAGGTGACGTTCGACTTGGTGATCATCGATCGCATCGCCACCCGCGCCACCATCCGCGGCCGCGTGGCCGTCATCTGGATGCAGTTGGGCGCCGCCATCGGCCCATGCCTCACGCGATAGTCCGACGGCGTCTCGCCGATGATCTCCCGGAACGTGCGGCTGAAGGTCCCCAAGCTGGTGAAGCCGACGTCGAAGCAGATGTCGGTGACAGTGCGGTCAGTCTCGCGCAACAGGAACATCGAGCGCTCCACTCGCCGTCGCTGCAGGTATCGGTGTGGCGTCTCCCCGAAGGCGGCGCGGAAGCTGCGAATGAAGTGCGCCTCGGAGACATGGGCCACCGCGGCCACGGCGCGGACGTTGAGCGGCTCGGCGTACGCGCGGTCCATCGCGTCGCGGGCGCGCAATAGGCGCCGGTTCAAGTCCTCGACCTCTCGGCTCACGGTAAGACGCTACGCCATCAGGGAGCGTGTGCTCAGCGTCCCTCTGGCATCAACCTCCCTCGGAACTACACAGTAGCCCGGAGGGGATTCGAACCCGTGACTCTCTTCCTTGAAAGGGAGCAGGCCCAAGGAAGCGGCTCACGCGACGAATTACGAATGAATGACGCGCCGGACCGACCACCTCCGCGCGTCAGGGAAGCGGCCCTCGGAAGGATTGCGCGAAGGGAAGCGGCGCTGAACAACGCGACCCGATGCGGAAGACTCGATCAGCCGTGGCGTACTTGCTCGAGTAGTTCGCGTACGACGCGCGTGACCTCGGCGACGAAACTCGGTGAGACGGTGCCGGCGGTGTCGTACAGCGCAGTGTTGCGGGCCTTCCGCGCGGCCACGATGAGGGAGGCATGCTCGCGGAAGCCGCGCGGCAAGCCGGGATACGAAAACCGCGCTTCGTGCGAGCCCGTCTTGCCCCGGAGACGCAACCCCTCCGTGGCAAGGACGGCATCTGCCACATTGACGAGCGCTGACTCCGCGGCAACGAGAGCGAGGTCAGGATCGCCCTCAGCGTTTAAGCGAGCGCGCTCCAGATTGCGTCCCGCGAGACGGAGCTTGGCGTCCGAGTCGGCGCGGTCGGGACGTATCTCTCGAACTAGCTCGCCGTGACGTTCCAGCCACTTCGCGCGTGCGCTTGTCGAACTCATCCTCATCTCCGACGATCCAGATCTTTGGTTCCACCAATAGCGTCATGAGGAACGGTGCGCTCTCACGCGCCCTCGTCAGAAGCTCGCGCTCGCTCCACACGACCGGATTGATCTCGCGGCCCAACGTTGCTTCCAGCGACTGCAACCTCTCCAGTAGATCGTGACCGCGCAGGTCACCGACGATGAGCACGTCGACGTCACTGCGCACGTCGTCGTCGCCACGCGCGTAAGAGCCGAACACGAACGCGTAACGCACGCGCGCCTCGCGCTCGAGAATCGTGCGCAGTTGGGCGACGAGACCGACGGTCCGTGCGTAAAGGTCGCGGAGGGCTGGATACAAGGGATTCGCAGGATCCATCCGCCACATACGCAGCGGACCGACGCGCCGACTCTCGACGAGCCCCTGCCGGAGCAGTTTCTCAAGGGCGAGCTGCACGGGATGGGGGCTGCCGTGGACCCTCCGAACGAGATCGCGTGTATGGAACTCCTGGCCCGGCGTGCTCGTCAGGAGCGCGAGTAGGCGGGCCTCAGTCCTAGAACGCTCAATGTCGGGCATGGCGGCAATGATACATCCGTATCCGATAGTGATACTGATGTATCTTCGGCCGAACTTGTCTGCCCTCTAAGCATCTCCGCCAGCCTGCGGGTCTTGGCAGGGAAGCGGCCTGTCCGCAACACGTACCGCATCAGAACCGAATAACGACGCGGGTCAGTAGCCCGGAAGGGGGTCAAACGTGCGGAAGTGATAACAGGTCGGCTCGTTCAGGATGAGCGTGGCTGGCTCCGAGCCGATCCGCGGGCGGCACCACAGCAGGGAGGCTGAAATCTACGACTCGCTACCCGGCGGCGCCGCTGAGGTCCGTATTGTGGCGTGCGTACTGGTGTCGAGCGGACCCTTGACCGGGGCGGTTTTCGATCGCTTTCCTGGTAATCGGTATGGAGGGACGTGGCGTTGACGACGCGGAACGATTTCGATCGGGCGATTGAGGCATATCACACAGCGGCCGATAAGTTCTCCCGGGGGAACCCGGAGCCCGTCAAGACAATCTTCTCCCATCGAGACGACGTGACCCTCGCGAATCCGTTCGGCCCTGCGGTGCGCGGACGGAAGGAGGTTTCCGAGGCGCTAGACCAGGCGTCATCGCGGTTCAGGGATGGCGAGGTCGGCTTCGAGACTATCGCCTCCTATGTCACCACTGACCTGGCGACGATCCTCGAGTTAGAAAAATGGAAGGCCAAGGTCGGCGGCAACGCGGAGGTCGCCGCGTTCGAGTTGCGCGTCACGAGCACGTTTCGACGCGAAGATGACATGTGGAAGCTCGTGCACCGGCATGCCGATCCAATCAGCACCTACGATCCGAGGGGTCCACTACGCGTTTCTTGACAGCCGACACAGGGCTCACGAGGGGCCCGCAGTGGGGCACCCAAAGCAAGATGCGTTCACGCGACGGCGGCATCGATCTCCGCCGTGCGGCGTGACCGACTAAGGCTCGGTGCGACTACTTAATCGATGCTCCACGTGGTTGCGTACATCACGCCACAGGCGCTTCTCAAAAGGTTCCGCGAGACCCTCACGGTCGAAGACGGCATTCGTCCACGCGTCGAGGTCGTCTGTGGGCATTTCGAGCATGGCGGCGTGGTCGTCCGGTTTGAGGCAGAAGCCATAGACGACACATAGCTCGGTGAGAACTGTTTCAATCAGGGGCTCACCCTTCCGATAGAAGGCAATTCTTGCGTATGCCGAACTGCGCGGGGCGGCTAGATCCGAACGACGGCTTGTTCTCATGGAGTGCGTACGGAGTTCGCGCACACGAGGGTCTCGCTACCCCCGCCCGCGTCGGAGAATGGTGACGCCACGCGCCGTCAACGCCGCGGCCCCGACCAGCAGGACGCCGAACCATCCCCAGATGCCGACAGCACCAGAGCGCCAGGCGTTATGCCTTAGACGGTGCGGGGTCGCCACGGCTCGTGCTCGTGCGCGAGCCAGACCAGCTCGGGGTCGAGCGCGCGTACCCGCAGCTGGCCCTCGGTGTGCGGCTCGTCGAGCTCGCCGAACCAAACCGCCACGTCGCCGCCGACGACGACCGGACGCCCGCCAGTCTCGACGACCACCACCTGCATTCCGCGCGTATGGCCCGGCGCCGGGACGAGCCGGAGCCCAGGAAGCAGCGTGAGCTCGCCGTCGACCGGCAGGTACCGCACGCCGGGCGCCTCGACCCACTCGCGAATCGTGTAGTCGTCCTCGCTGCGCGCATCGTCGAGCTCCCGACGCTGGACGTAGATCGGCCTGCCGGCGAAGAGGTGGTTGCCGCCGCAGTGGTCGAAGTGCAGGTGTGTGTTGACGACGATATCGATGCTGGCGAGGTCGAAGTCCTGCTTGCTCAGTGGACGGAGGCGGGGATCGAGGTCGGCCACCGCCGGGTGCAGCTCCGTCATGCCGGTGTCGACCAGCACGCGCGCATCGGGATGGTCGATGACGTGCACGTAGACCGGCATCCGCTCGCCCTCGGCCAGCAGGTCGGCAACACGGACTGGCGTGATGGTGATTGAGGCGGGGACATTCATTGCGGACCCACCGCCGCGGTGGTGGTTGATATGTGAGTCATGATGAACCTCGCCGCTGTTCCCCTCTTGGATGAGTTCAGACGCACGTCAATCAGTGAGCGCGCGTCCGCGCTTTGCTTGTACCGCCTGTGGCTAGCGCTGCCCAGTCCGTCGCAAGGGGACGCGCAAGTTCACTAACGGGAGACAGTCCGCCGCCCGCCGCGAGACGAACGAGGGTTGTCCGCGCAAGGACCGAGACGTTGCGACGCATCTCCGCTTTGGCGAGCTTCCGATCGCGATCTAGCCGAGCCATGCCGCCGATGCCGCGGTTCCGCGGCTTCATTGGCACGGCGGGCACATCGTTCAGCGCGGTGACAACCGAACAGCGACGCGAACGAATATCCACGCGGTCGTGTAGCCCGGAGGGGAGTCCAGGACACGGATGTGATAACAGTTCGACTGGTCCAAGATGAGCGCGGGTGGCTGCGGCTGGCCGGCTGAATCACAAGGAGGCTGACCTACAGACTGGTTCCCGTACGAGGAGTACGCGCCGTCACGACCTGACAACGACAGTTCAAGGAGATAGGCGTGCGTGGAGCTGGAATCACCCACATCGGGGGCCGGGTGCACATGCTCGAGCTCGCTGTGCCGCGTCACCTTGCCAGCGATGAGGTCTTGGTCGCGGTGAAGGCAGCAGGCGTTGCCAACTGGGACGAGTTCGTTCGGACTGGCGGTTGGGATGTTGGCCGCCGGCCTCCAATGGCGCTCGGCGTCCAAGCGGCTGGGGTAATCGAGGCAGTTGGCGACCGGGTCAGTGGGTTCGCTCTCGGCGACGAGGTGATGACCCATCCGCTGCCCCTACGGCACGACGGGACCTGGGCGGAGAAGCTGATCGCACCTGCGGCGCTGGTCGCGCGGAAGCCCCCGAATGTCGCCTGGGGCTCCGCGGGAGCGTTTCCCGTGCCTGCGCTCACTGCCGAACAGGTCCTCGAGGAAGCGCTGCGCATCCGCAACGGAGAATGGATCCTGGTTCACGGTGGGGGCGGCGTGACCGGCACCATGCTTGTCCGGCTCGCGATCGCGAAGGGTGCTGCGGTCGTGACGACGGCGAGCCCGGCGCACCTCAGGCGATTGCGGGAGTACGGTGCTGTGGCCGTACTCGACTACCACGAGCCCGGGTGGCTGGTGCGCGTCCGTGAGTTGACTGGCGGCCGAGGTGTTTCAGCGGCCGTCAACGCCGCCCCAGGTCAAGCACAGGTCGCACTCCAGGCGGTCATGAATGGTGGCCGTTTTGCGACGATCACGGGCGATCCACCTCAGCCGGAGCATCGCATCACGATCGCGAACGTTTACGTGCGACCGGACGGATCCCAGCTCACCCGACTCGCAGAGCTCCTCGCCGCGGGCGACCTCGCGGTTCCAATCGCAGCGACGTATGGGCTCGACGATGCGGCCACCGCGCTCACGGACGCGATAAACGGCCACGCAGGTGGCGCCATCGTCCTATCGGTCGGGTAGTA
>DASYUY010000027.1:0-3176 GCA_036000705.1 Candidatus Limnocylindria bacterium
AAAGGCAAGCGACTTGTGTACTTCGGTCACGCGAAGACGCACTACGCCCTCTATGGGATCGGCGGCGGCGTCATCGAGGCGCACGCGGCCCAGCTGACGCCTTACATCGGGAACAAAGGCACGATCCGGTTTCCTTCCGACAAGCCGCTTCCAGTTCGACTCGTGACGAAGATCGTCAAAGCCCGCGTCGCAGAGATCGAAGGCTCCCGCTAAGAACCGAAAGGAGACACGAGGGTGCTCGACATCACGGCCTCACCAAGGATGGAGCGGATCCTTCACCGCGCGGCCGAGATCGGCAAGGTGCATACCGGCGAGCCCTTCGTCGGGACCGAGAACGTGCTCCGTGCCCTGGTCGAGGACGAGGGCGGGATCGCGGGGAGGGTCCTTCGAGAGCTCGGGGTCGCGGAGCGCATCGCTCAGCGCCTCGACGAGATCATGTCCTCTCAGGGTTATCGAACGCCCTCGACGGCCGTCGGCCCGACGCCGCCAACCGGTTAGGTCAGTCGCGCTGCTGGAAGGCGCGTGCCGCGAGACCCAGCATCACGAGGCCGAAGACGAAGACGACCAGCGCCTCGACGCCGATCGGCACGATCTGGTCGCCGATGGTCATCGCCGTGCGCTCCGCCGGCGCGCCGAGAACCGTCCGGCGGATCGGATCGATACCGTAGGAGGCCGGATCGAGTCGCGTCAGCACGGTCATCCAGGCGGGGAGGCCGACCAGCGGAAAGAGCGCCCCGGACAAGAAGAACATCGGCATCATCAGGAAGTTCATCACGACCTGGAACCCCTGCATCGACCGCATCTTCGACGCGATCGCGACGCCCATCGCGGAAAGCCCGAACGCGAGCACGATCATGAGGCCGAGCAGCACGATGAAGGACTGCGGCGTGAGGCTCACGCCCACGACCGGCGCGAGGACGAGCAGGATCATGGCCTGCACGAGCGACTGTGTTGCGCTCCCCAGCGTCTTACCCACCGCGACCGCGGTCCGATCGATCGGCGCGACGAGCAGCTCTTTCATGAAGCCGAACTCGCGGTCCCAGACGATCGACATGCCGCCGAAGATCGCGCTGAACAGAACCGACATGCTGATGACGCCGGGGTAGATGAACTGGGTGTAGCTCACGCCGCCGGCATTGCCGAAGCTTCCGCCCAGCGCCGATGACAGTCCGCTGCCGAAGATGACGAGGTACAGCAGCGGCTGAGCGAAGGACGCCGCGACACGGGCTCGGTCGCGCCAGAAGCGGAGCATGTCGCGCCACCACACGATGTAGACCGCACGGAGGAAGCCGCCGCGCGCTCGCGGCGCAGTGCCACTGGTCGCCATCGCCGTGGCGGTCATCGCCGTCCTCCTCCGAACATCCGGGCCATGTTGCGCATCTGATCGAGCCCGCTGGCGCCTTCCTCTCGGATCGCATGCCCGGTGAGCTTGAGGAACACGTCGTCGAGGCTCGGGCGCCGGAGCGACACGGTCTCGACCGGCACCGACAGCTCGCGCACAAGGCGCGGCAGGAACGCCGCCCCGTCGGTGACCTCGATGCGCAACGACCCGTTGTCGCGCAGCGGCACGAATCCGAACCGCTCGCGGATCTCCGCGGCGGCCGCGACTGGGTCGGCGACGCTCACGGTGATGACGTCGCCACCGACCTTCGACTTCAGCTCGCTCGGAGTACCGAGTGCCGCGATCTGCCCCTTGTCGATGATCGCGATGCGGTCGCAGTACTCCGCTTCGTCCATGTAGTGCGTCGTCATGAACAGCGTCACCCCTTCGCGCTTGCGCATGGCGTGGAGGTACTCCCAGATCTTCTTGCGGGTCTGCGGATCGAGGCCGAGCGTCGGCTCGTCCAGGAAGAGCACCTGCGGGTGATGGAGGACGCCGCGCGCGATCTCGAGTCGCCGCTTCATGCCACCGGAGTACGTGATCACGCGCGAGTCGGCGCGGTCCGCGAGCTCGACGACCTCGAGGAGCTCCCGGATGCGCTGCTTGCGGACGGTGGAAGGCACCCCGTAGATCTGGCCGTGGAGCTCGAGATTCTCGCGCCCGGTCAGCTGCGAATCGAGCGACGGATCCTGGAACACCAGGCCGATGCGTGCGCGGACCTCGCTCGGGTCCTTGTCGACGTCGATCCCCGCGACGCGCGCCTCTCCCGCGGTCTTGCGCACGAGCGTGCATAGGATGCTGATCGTCGTGGTCTTCCCCGCCCCGTTCGGACCGAGGAAACCGAAGACCTCGCCCGGCGTGACGGAGAGGTCGATCCCGCGGACGGCCTCGATCTGTCCATAGCGCTTCTGCAGCCCGCGCACTTCGACCACCGGCGATAGCGTCATCAGATGTCAGGTTGCCGAATATTCGGGAACCTGTCAATATGTCCTGAGTGTCAAAACTTGGCCGCCCGGTCGGATCGGCGGTGTACGGCCTCCGGATCCTGAATCACCACGTCGCGCAGCAGCTCACCGATGCGCTCGAGCCGCACGACCTCACGTTGCCTCAGATGGGTCTCCTCGCCGACGTTCGGCGCATCCCCGGCGTGTCGAGCGCGGCTCTCGCGCGCGTGCGCTCGCTCACGCCGCAGACGATGAGCGAGATCATCACCGGGCTCGAGAAGCAGCGCCTCATCGAGCGCCGCCCGCACGGCGGGCGGATCCTCCGCCTCTACCTCACGCCGGCGGGCACCACGCGCTTGTCCAGCGCCCTGGCCGCTGCCGCGGACGTCGAGCGCCGGATGCTCGCCGGGCTCTCGCCCAAAGAGCAGGAACGCTTTCGCGATCTGATCTTCCAGTGTGTCGCGCACCTGACCGCCGACCAGGAGCAGCGCGCCGGCTGATGGTGACGACACGGCCGGCCAAGACTGGACGAGCCATGAGCGTCGACGAGTTCCTAGCGGCCCTACCGAGCGACGAACGCGCCGCGCTCAACAAGCTCCGCAGGTCGATCAAGACCGCCGCGCCACTAGCGACAGAGGTCATCAGCTACGGTGTGCCGACCTTCAAGCAGGACGGTCGGGCGCTGGTCGCCTACGGCGCCGCCGCGGAACACTGCAGCTTCTACCTCATGAGCTACGACACGATGCGCGTACACGCCGCCGAGCTGAAGAGCTACAAGCTCGGTAAGGGCTCCATCCAGTTCTCAGCGGACAAGCCGCTCCCAGGCGCGCTGGTGGCCAAGATCGTCAGGA
>DASYUY010000028.1:0-2090 GCA_036000705.1 Candidatus Limnocylindria bacterium
AGCTGGAGGCTGACCGGCGACCGCATCTCCTTGTCGAACGCGATCTTGATCACGTCGCCCGTGTCCAGCAGCGCCGGCGAGCCCGCGCTCGTCGTCACGCGAGCGTCGAGCGCCCGCGGCCGCGCCACCGGTGTCGGCGGATTGTTGATGGTCACGCGCAGGCTGTACCCGAACGCGCTCGCCCCGGTCACGGGATCCGTCGCGGCGACGCGGTAGCAGTACGCGCCGACCGAGAGGTCGCGATCGATGTATATCGTCGAATTGCTGCCAGTCGCGATCACGGTCAACGCGAGGTCCGCGTACCCACCGGAGCCCGCGTCGCAACCGGTGCCGACGCCGGTCGCCGCGCGCTGGATGCTGTAAGCGATGCCGTCCACGTTCGTCGCGGGCTCGGTGATCCGCAGGCCGACGTCGTTCTGCGTCGGTCCGCCGTCCCAGCTGTCGACGGTGGCGCTCGCCGTCGGCGCCTCGCGTCCGAGATCGTTCGTGATGTTGAACGTCGACGGGTTCGCCTCGTCGGCCTGGTAGCTCACCGTAAGCGTGTCGCCGCGCGAGATGAGCTGTTCGAACTGCGCGAGGCCCATCGCGACGCCGAAGCGCTGGAAGGTGTCGTTGGTGTCGTAGCGATAGGTCGCCGTCGCGCCGGCGTCGGTGAAGTAGTCCTCTGCGGTGCTCACCGCGAGCACCGTTGCGGTGTGGGCGCCGGTCGTCGCCTCGGGCGGCACGAAGCGCGTCGCGCCGCCCAGACCCCACGGCTCGCTCGGCACGTAGGCGCCACTGACATCGACGGCGTTGTTGTTGTTCTGATCCCGGAAGACCACCGGGCGGACGTTCGCGTTCGGTGTCGCGGAGCCGACGGCGAACGTGACGGTCTGGTCCGCGGGGAGCGCCACGCAGTCCACATAGCTCGTGCCGTTGCTCGCTCCGTTCACGATCGTGAACACCGCGGCGGTCGACAGGTCGGCCTTGCCGTTGGCATCCGCGTCGGCGAGGCCGCCCTCGAACGTCGCCGGATACGACGCGTCGTCGATGAGCGCGAGATCGACGCACCCCGGCGCGCCGCTGACCGTCGCGCTGTACGTGCGGATCGCGCCGACCTCGGCCGTCCCCTGAGTCGTGGGCGCGACGGCGATCGACCCGATGGAATCGGCTTGCTTCACCGTCACCTGCCAGTAGACGCCGTAGTCCTCCATCCACGTGGCGCCTTCGATGACCGGTCGGATGTAGAGGAGATACGTCCCCGCTGTGTTCGGTGCCTGGATCGTGAACTGGAACCACGCGACCTGCCCGGGTCCGACGTAATCCGCGGGCTGCGCCGCGACGCGGTTGTTGCTCGGCCAACCGGTATCGGGCGAAACGCCGTTCCCGCCGCGTCCTCCGAGCTGGCTCACGCCGTCTTGACCAGGCACCGGGTCGGACGTGCCGAGGAACGCCATCTCGCCCAGGCGGCCGCGCACCCAGCCGAACGAGCCGGAGTTGTAGTAGGCGACGATCGCAGTCGACCTCTCGCCGGGGCAGAGCGTGGGATATCCCGACTGGCCGTACCAAGCGGCGTGGAATCCCGGAATGCCCGAGGGCAGGTTCGTTGGCGGCGGTATGCCCGGCCCCACGCTGGAGGTGCATGCCGCTTCCGGTCGGGCCGCCCGGGCGACCGGAGTCGGGCCGACCAGCGCGGCGCCGCCGACGCACACGATCAGCCCGAACAGGACGCCTCTCATGACGCTCATGATGGACTCGGGCTCGGCGAAGGCGAGGGCGATGGCACGGGCGGGCCGGACGGCGACGCGGTCGGAACCGGGCTGGCGCTCGGCGATGGCGATGGCAGGGGCGGGCAGCCAGTGCCGCCCGGCGTGAGTTCGACGATCTGGAGAACGCCTGTGACGGTGACCTCCTTCGACTGGTAGCCCTCGGCGCAGATCAGCACTTTCGCGTTCTTCCCCGGATGCGGCGCCACGACCGCGTTCACGGCCTCACGCGTTGACGCCAGCACCGTGTCGCCCTGCCGGACGTCGGCATTCTTGATGAACTTGTCCGTGGTTCCCGCTTCGACCACCTGCACCGTCCACGACGTCGGCGTCATGCGGATCTGA
>DASYUY010000029.1:0-23846 GCA_036000705.1 Candidatus Limnocylindria bacterium
GGGCTCGCGCTGATACCGATCCTCCGCTCGACGCGATGACGCGCGCCGCGGTCTGCGGCGCGGCGCTTTCCGCGGCCGCCGCGGTCCTCGGGCTCGAGGCCGTCGAGGAGCGCCCCGAGCTCGCGCTCGTCGACCTCGACGATCCCGACGCGATAGCGCGCGCCGCGCTGGTCCCCGCGGACGTGCCGAGGATCGCGGTCGGCGGACCGGAGCGCGAGCTCATGGTCCGCGCGCTCGGATCGGGCGTCCCGCTCTCCCCCTCCGTCGACGCGGCCGCGATCGGTCCGCTCATCGCGACCGTGGTCCCGGCGCGCGCGCGCGGCCGCACGCGCGTCGTCGTGATCACCGGCGCGCGTGGTGGCATCGGCCGCACGCTGCTCGCGACCGGCATCGCTTCGCGCCTCGCCGTCCGTGCGTCGGTGGTCCTGCTCGATGTCACGGGCTCGGGGGCGGCGGGCTGGTGGCTCGGGCTCGCGCCCGGGCCATGGTCGGACCTCGAAGGCCTCGCCGACGAGCTCTCCGCGGAGCACCTCGGCATCGTCGCCGCACAGCGGGACCGCTTGCGTCTGGTGGGCGGGATGTCGGCGATGCCGAGCGTCGCTCTGGCCCTGGCGGCCGCGCGCGCCGCGAGCGCTATCGCCGACCTCGTGATCGTCGACGCGCCGCCGCTCTTCGACGAGCGGGCCCGCGCGCTCAGCGACAGCGCGGACCGCGTCCTCGTGATCGCGGGGGACGATGCCGCGTCGCTCAACGCGCTCGAGGGACCGAGCGACGAGCAGCGCACCTGGGTCCTCGCGTCGCGGTGCCCCGCGCGGTCGCTCACAGGCCGGTCCGTCATGCGAGAGCTGCCGGACGATCCGGCATCCGTGCGATCGGCACGGCACGGTCCGTCCGCGGTGGGCGGTGCCCTCGGCCGCGCCTACGACGATCTCGCCGAGCTGCTCGCGATCGACATCGCGTGACGCTTGCGCTGCGCGTCAGGCTCGAGCAAGCGCTCGTCGATCGGCTGCGCGACGCGCCCGACGGCAGGCCGCGCAAGGATCAGCTCGGTCCGCTCCTGCGCGCGTCGCTCGCGGCGGAGCGCGTTGTGGTGCCATCGGTCGAGCTGCGCGCGCTCGAACGGTGGTTCGAGGACCGCCTCTTCGGCCTCGGTGAGCTCGCGCCGCTCCTCCGCGATGACCGCGTGACGGAGATCATGGTGAACGGGACGCGCGGCGTGTGGATCGAGCGTGAGGGCAGGCTCGAGCAGACGCCGATCCGCTTCGCGGACGCCGAGGAGATCCTGGTCCTCATCGAGCGGCTCGTAGCGCCGCTCGGGCGCCGCATCGACCTCGCGAATCCGCTCGTGGACGCGCGCCTTCCGGATGGATCGCGCGTGCATGCCGCGATCCCTCCCATCGCTATCGGCGGTCCCGTGCTGACGATCCGCAAGTTCGCGCCGCGGCCGCTCGCTCCGGACGATCTCGTCGAGCGCGGCACCGTCAGCGCGGCCGGCATGGCATTCCTCATCGACGCGGTCCGCGCTCGGCGCAGCGTCCTCGTGTCCGGGGGGACCTCGAGCGGCAAGACGACCACGCTGAACGCGCTCGCGTTCGCGATCGCCGCCGACGAACGCGTCGTCACGATCGAGGACGCCGCCGAACTGCGCCTGCCGCAGGCGAACGTCGTCGCGCTCGAGACCCGACCGCCGAGCGTCGAGGGCCTCGGCGCCGTCGACGTGCGCACGCTTCTACGGAATGCGCTGCGCATGCGGCCCGACCGCATCGTCGTCGGCGAGGTCCGCGGCGGCGAAACGCTCGACATGCTCCAGGCGATGAACACGGGGCACCGCGGCTCGCTCACCACGGCGCACGCGAACTCCGCATACCACGCGCTCATCCGCCTCGAGACGATGGCGCTCATGGCGGGCATCGAGATCCCGCTCGCCGCCGTTCGCGAGCAGATCCGCCAGGGCATCGATCTGGTGATCCACCAGGAGCGCGATAGCGACGGGCGCCGGCGCATCGTCGAGATCGCCGAGGTCGACCCCTCGACCAGCGGCGGCTACGTGCTGCGGCCGGTCTCGCTCTGAGCGGGCTGCTCGTCGCGGCCTCTGTCGCGCTCGTGCTCGCGGCATTCGTCGATCGCGGCCCGCGCGCGCGTGTGCCGCGCTGGCGAGCGCTGCGGCGCTCCGTTCAGCGCGAGCGGCGCGTCGCTCTGCCCGGTCTCATCGAGGCCGTCGGCTCCGCGCTGTCGAGCGGGTTGTCGCTCCCGCAGGCATTCGCCGAGGTCGCGCCCGCGCTGCCGCGCCCGCTCGCCGATCCCACCCGCCGCGTCGCCGCATCGCTCGCCCTCGGCGCGCGCGTGGACGACGCGCTTGCGGCGTACCGCGGCGCCGTCGGCGACGAGGACCTTGCGCCGCTCGCGATCGTGCTGGGGTCGTTCGCCCGCGCGGGCGGCCGCATCTCGCGGAGCCTCGCGCGCGTCGCCGTGCTGCTGCGCGGTCGCGTCGCGCTCGCGGACGAGCAGGCTGCGCTCACGGCGCAAGGCCGCGTATCGGCGATGGTGCTCGTCTTGCTCGCGCCGCTCGGCGCCGTCTTTCTCGGCCTGTCGATGCCCGACTACGGTCCGGCCCTCGTCGGGCCGGGACGCTCGCTGCTCGTCGCGGCGATGGTGCTCGAGGTCGCCGCGGCGCTCTGGCTACACCGGCTGCTCCGCGTTCCGACGACCGGGTCGACCCTCGCGTCATTGCTCGACGCGGTCGTGGTCGGTCTCGACTCGGGCATGACCTTCGAGCAGGCCCTGCGCTCGCTCGTGGATCGAGCGCCGGCCGTCGGGCGACTGCCCGAGGCGCGCAGGCTGCTCGCGGACCTCGCGCTCGGTCAGGGCGCGAGGCGCGCGTTCGGCGCTTTCGCGGCGGCGGGCGCGGCGGAGTCGCGGGTCGCAGCGCTCATCGCGACGTCGACCAGGTTCGGCGCGCCGCTCGCGGATCTCCTCGTCATCCAGGCGGACGCGCTCCGCGACGCCGACCGGCGTCGCGCCGAGGCCGCCGCCCGCCGGCTGCCGGTGCTGATGCTCTTCCCGCTCACCTTCTGCGTGCTGCCCGCGCTGTTGATCGTGTTCCTGGGTCCGCCGCTTCTGTCGCTGATCGGGTGATGCAAGGCCGCTCCGCATCAGTGCCGATCGGAGGTGCCGAGTGACGGCGCGGATCGACATCAGCGAGTACCTGCGCGAATACCACGAGACGGGCGAGATCGTTCTCAGAGGCAAGTGGTCGATGGATGGCGCCGAGTCGCTTGCCGAGGCCGCGCAGCTGCTCCGTCATTTCGCCGACGAGCTCGACGCGCTCGCCGATGCAGGCTTCCACCTCATGGATACGGTCGAGGACGACCACGGCTTCGCCCATCGGCCAGAGGCGCCGGTGACGCGATCGGCCGAACGGCAAGAGGATCATCGACTTCGTCAGGTCAACGAAGACGGTGCTCAGGCACCCGAGCCCGCTACTTGAGGAAGGCGGTCACTCCCGCGGCTTCGACCTTCGCCGTCCACGCGAGCAGCGCGAGCGCGCCGGCGATGCAGGCGAGCTCCGTGCCACGGAGCCGGATATCGGCGATCGCTCGCACGCGCGACAGCTTCAGGTCGTGCCAGCGCCGCGGCCGCCACATGTGGACGTGCGCGAGCGCCGCGGCGACGAGGAGGTACGCGAGGATCTCGCGGGCCCCGATGTGCTGCCAGAGGATGCTCGGGTCCGGCGCGATCTTGCCGGGCACCGTGAGAACGAACGAGTTCGTCCCGAGCGCGATCCCGTATCCGAGCGCCCACCACCACGGCGCGAAGTACCCGAGCGAGATGCGGCCGATCGCGAACATGCTGCCGACGACGATCGAGCCGACGCCGAAGACGACGTTCCACCAGAAGATCGTCATCGCGAGCGAGGGACCGGCGCGCAGGAGGTCGTCGGGCACGCGCGCCGACATCACCTCGCGGAGGGCGCCCTCACCGACGAGCAGGTAGCTGACGGTCCACGAGACGAGCCACAGCGTGAGAGCGATGACGACCGCGGCGACCGCGCGGGGCGCGGGGCTGTGGTGCGTGAGCCACCCGAGGACCCTTCCCATCTCCATCGCCATCGTGAACGACCCCGACCGCTTTCCGCTACCCCTTGTACGGTCATCGCCCGGTCGGGGCGGTACCGAAGGCACGTGCAGCGTCAGCCTGTCAGCTCCTGGGGGCGCGCGGCGTACTTCGGCGCCCCTCGCGCGCCGGTACCTGTTCGCTACTTGTCTGTGTGCTCGCCCGAAGCCACGCTTCCAGTTTCGCCGGCCGAGAGAGGAGGAGGGACCAAGTGATCGAGCTCATGCGCGCGTTCCTGCGCGAGGACGACGGGCAAGGCCTCGTCGAGTACGCACTCATCATCGCCGTCATCGCCATCGCCGTCATCGTCGCGATGATCTTCCTGCGCGGTCAGATCCAGAACATCTTCAGCAACATCGGGAATAACCTCACCTAGTTCTGGATCCCCTTCGGCTGGTCGAGGATGCGCTGCTCGCCGGTTTCGTGACGGTCGCGATGGTCACGGACTGGAAGTGGCAGCGCATCCCGAATCAGCTGACCTACCCGACGATGCTCATCGGGCTCGCGCTCGGCCTCGTCGAGGGCATCCCCGGCGCGCCGTTCGGCGGCGGCGCGCTCGACCACCTCGCGGGGCTCGTGGCGGCGTTCCTCGTGTGCTACCCGTTCTACGCGGCAGGTGGCCTGAAGGCGGGTGACGCGAAGATGCTCATGGCGATCGGCGCGGTCCGGGGTGCGCGCTTCCTCCTGACCGCTGCCCTCTACGGCGCGCTCGCGGGAGGCGTGCTCGCGCTCATCCTGATCGCGCTGCGGCGGCTTGCGCCCCCCGAGACCGAGGTGCGCGATCCGTTCTGGCGCCTCATGAAGAGCCGGATCCCGTACGGCGTCGCGCTCGGTGCCGGCGCGCTCATCGCGCTCGCGGTCGTGCCCTAGCCCGCAGAACAGGGGATATCCTCCGAACGATGGCCGCCGTCGCGGAGAAGATCCGCATCCTCATCGTCGACGACATCTCCGACACGCGGGAGAACCTCGCGAAGCTCCTCGGCTTCGAGCCCGACTTCGAGATCGTGGGCGCGGCGGCGAGCGGCGCGGAGGCGATCACCCTCGCGAAGCAGCAGAACCCGGACGCGATCCTGATGGACATCAACATGCCCGACATGGACGGGATCACGGCGACCGAGATCATCTCGAACACCGTCCCGGAATCGCCGATCATCATGATGAGCGTCCAGGGCGAGCAGGACTATCTTCGCCGGTCGATGCTCGCTGGAGCGCGTGAGTTCCTGGTGAAACCGTTCTCCGCCGACGAGCTCATCAACTCCATCCGTCACGTCCACGAGCTCGAGAAGGTGCGTCGCGCGCGGTACGCGCCGGTCGCGCCGGTGGCCGCGCCGGGCGGTCCCGCCGTCGCGGCGGCGACGGGGCGGGAGACCGGCAAGATCATCACGTTCTTCTCGCCCAAGGGCGGTGTGGGCCGCACGACGATCGCCACGAACCTCGCGGTCGCGCTGCACCAGCTCACGAACAAGCCGGTCGTCCTGGTGGACGGCAGCCTGCCGTTCGGCGACATCGCGGTCATCCTCAACATGAGCCCGAAGGCGAAGACCATCGCCGACCTCATCGGATCGTTCGAGACCGCGGATTCCGACGTCGTCGAGTCGATCCTCGTGCAGCACTCGACCGGCATCAAGGTGATGCTCGCGCCGCCGACGCCGGAGTCGACCGAGCTCATCACCGGCGCGCACATCAAGCACGTCCTGGAGCTCCTGCGCGAGCGCTACGCCTACATCGTCGTCGACACCTGGCCCTCATTCCAGGAGCAGGTGATCACGATGCTCGACGTCGCCGACGTGATCCTGACGCTCATGACCCTCGAGATCACCAGCCTCAAGAACGTGCGCGTGTTCATGGAGGTCGTCGAGAAGCTTGGCTACGACGAGGCCAAGGTCCAGCTGGTCGCCAACCGTAACGACAGCTCCGGCGGCATCAAGGCGTCGGACGTCGAAGCCAGCCTCGGTCGCAAGATCCCGCACACGATCGTCTCGGACGGCCGAACGCTCGTCCTCGCCGTCAACCGCGGCGTCCCCTTCGTCATCAGTCACCGTGACAGTCAGGTCGCGAAGGACATCTTCGCGCTCGCGCAAAAGGTCACAACAGCCGAAGCGGCGCCCGCGGCGGCGGGCAAGCAGGCGCCGGCGCGCGGCGGTCTGAAGCTCTTCGGAGCCCGTTAGCCGCGAGCGCGCGTTAGTCACCGGTCTGATCCCCCGAAAGAGCGGTCAGATCCCATGTTGGTGGACGTAGACTCCATTCGCCGAGGGAGCAGGCGCCCGCCATAACGGGAGCCGGAGATGAGGGTTTCTTAGAGGGATGTCACTGCTACGGCGCATCGAAGGCCAGCGTCCGGCTGGGCAGCAGCCCGCCGCGCCCGCGCCCGGTACACCCCCGCCCCCCGGCGGACCCCCGAAACCGCCGTCCGAAGGCCCCCTCAGCCAGAGCCCCGCGCCGGCCCGCGATGCGAACCGCGACGTCCGCATCAAGCTCCAGACGCGGATCATCAACAACCTCGACCCGCGCCTCGACCTCGCGGACGCGAAGGCGGTCCGCTCCAGCATCGAGGAGATGTTCAACAAGTTCATCGACGAGGAAGGCGTGGTCGTCACGCGCGTCGAGCGTCAGAAGATGCTGGAGTCGATCCTCGACGAGATCCTCGGGTTCGGCCCGATCGAGCCGCTGCTGAAGGACGACACCGTCACCGAGGTCATGGTGAACGGTCCGTTCCGCTGCTACGTCGAGCGCAAGGGCAAGCTGCAGCTCGCCGATGTGACCTTCCAGAGCGACGAGCACGTCATGCGCATCATCGAGCGGATCATCGCGCCGATCGGCCGCCGCGTCGACGAGTCGAAGCCGTACGAGGACGCGCGCCTTCCGGATGGCTCACGCGTGAACATCATCATTCCGCCGCTCGCGCTGAACGGCCCCGTCGTTACCATCCGGAAGTTCCCCAAGTACCGCATCACCGTCGAGGATTACATCAAGTTCGGCACCGCGACGGCGGAGATGATGGAGTTCATGCGCGCCTGCGTGGAAGCGCGGCTCAACATGTTCATCTCCGGCGGCACCGGTTCGGGGAAGACGACGCTCCTGAACATCCTGTCCGGATTCATCCCCGAGGACGAGCGGATCATCACCATCGAGGATGCCGCCGAGCTGCGGCTGGTGCAGGACCACGTCGTTCGCCTCGAGTCGCGCGCCGCGAACATCGAGGGAAAGGGCGCGGTGACGATCATGGACCTCGTCAAGAACTCGCTCCGCATGCGTCCCGAGCGCATCGTCGTCGGTGAAACGCGTGGCGGCGAGGCGCTCTCGATGCTCCAGGCCATGAACACCGGTCACGACGGCTCGCTGTCGACCGGTCACGCGAACTCCCCGCGCGACATCCTCGCCCGCCTCGAGACGATGTGCCTGATGGCCGGCGTCGACCTGCCGGCGCGCGCGATCAAGGAGCAGATCGCGAGCGCGCTCGATCTCATCGTGCAGATCTCGCGCCTCAAGGACGGCTCGCGCAAGATCACGAACATCACCGAGGTCCAAGGCATGGAAGGCGAGGCGATCGTTCTCCAGGACGTCTTCGTCTTCGAGCAGACCGGTTACGTCGAAGGCAAGGTCCAGGGCCGGCTGCGCCCGACCGGCATCCGCCCTAAGTTCAGCGAGAAGTTCGAGGCTGCCGGCATCAAGCTCCCGCAGGGCGTCTTCGGCGACATGACCGCAGGGCTCAGGTAAGTGGAGTACGCGCTTCCCGCCGGGATGTTCGCCGGCGTCCTGTTCTTCTTCTGGGGCATCTCCACGATGCTGTCCGGCGGCGGCGCCGGCTCGGTCGAGGAGCGCATGGCGCGGTACGCCGGTGGCAAGACCGCGGACACCAAGACGGGCGGCGGCAGGCGAGAGGCACGTCAGCGCAACCTCGTCGACCCGTTCGCGACGCTGTCCAGCGATGTCCAGGACAAGCGCTTCCAGATCCGCGTGCAGCGCGACCTCGCGCGCGCGAACCTCAAGCTGCGCGTGCAGGAGTACTACGCGATCCGGATCGGACTTGCGGTCGGGCTCGGTCTGCTGCTGGGCGTACTCCGCGACCCGCTCTCGGGCGTCGTCGGCGCGATCCTCGGCTATTTCGTGCCGCGGTTCTGGGTCGGTCGGCGCATCGGCGGACGCCTCTCCGCTTTCAACAAGCAGCTCGCTGACACGATCACACTGCTCTCGAACTCCCTTCGCGCCGGCTCGAGCTTCCTTCAGTCGATCGAGCTCGTCTCGCGCGAGACGCCTGACCCGATGGGCGAAGAGATGGGCCGCGTCGTGCGCGAGGTCAACCTCGGCCTCGGCATGGAGGAGGCGCTGTCCAACCTGGTGCGACGTATCCGGAGTGACGACCTCGACCTGATGGTCACCGCGATCGGCGTCCAGCAACAGGTCGGTGGCAACCTCGCGGAGATCCTCGACACGATCGCCTTCACGATCCGGGAGCGCGTTCGCATCAAGGGCGAGATCAACACACTGACCGCTCAGGGACGCTATTCGGGATACCTCGTCGCGTTCCTACCCATCGGCATCATGATCACGCTCAACTTCATCAATCCCGAGTTCATGCAGCCGCTCTTCACCCAGCTCCTCGGACAGATCCTCCTGGGTGTGGGCGCCGTGATGATGGTCATCGGCTTCATCGCGATCCAGAAGATCACGAACATCAAGGTCTGACGTGGAAGCTCTCGTCTTCGCCGGTCTCATGTTCGTCGGCGTGCTGGTGGTCTTCCTGTCGATGGTCATCGGGTCACAGCTCGACCCCGTCCAGGCGCGTCTCCAGCAGATCGCGGTCCGCCCGCGGACGCTCGAGGAGCTCGAGCTGCAGCGCCCGCTCTCAGAGCGCATGCTCAAGCCGATCATCGCCGGCTTCTCGGGTCTGGTCGGCCGCTTCTATCCGCAGAACACGGTCCGCGGCCTCGGTCTCAAGCTGAAGCGCGCGGGCATGGAGACGACGAGCACCGAGTTCTTCCTCGGCGTGAAGGGCTTCTCGTCGATCGTGGTCGGCGTGCTCATCTCGGGTCTGGTCAACGCGCTCACCGGCGATCCGGTCCAGACGCTCGCGGGGCTCGTCGGCGGGATCGTGCTCGGTTTCATGCTGCCGGACTTCTATCTGACGAGCCGGGCGAGCAGCCGCGCCAACGCCATCATCGAGCAGCTTCCCGACGCGCTGGACTTGCTGACGATCTCGGTCGAGGCCGGCCTCGGCTTCGACGCGGCCATCGTGAAGGTCACCGAGAAGATGAAGGGTCCGCTCACGGAGGAGTTCAAGCGCGCCTCGGGCGAGCAGCGTGTGGGCAAGTCGCGTCAGGAGTCATTGCGTGGCATCTCCGAGCGCGTCGAGGTGAAGGAGCTGAAGAACTTCATCTCCGCGATCATCCAGGCCGACCAGCTCGGTGTGTCGATGTCGAAGGTCCTTCGGATCCAATCCGAGCAGCTGCGCCAGGACCGCCGCCAGCGTGCGGAGGAGAAGGCCGCGCGCGCCCCGATCCTGATCATGCTGCCGACGGTGGGCTGCATCTTTCCGTCGCTGTTCATCGTTATCCTCGCGCCCGCCGCCTTGTCCGCGCTCTCCTCGTGCGGGTCCGTCTAAGTTCCGACGCGGCGCCTGCGCATCCGGAATCGCACCCGCGGGACAGTCCTCGCCACTGACTGCGATGTCGCCGACTCGTTCTTCGCACGCGCCTTTGGGCTGATACCGCGCACGGAGCTCGCGATTGGTGAGGGCCTGCGCCTCACTCACACGTCATCCATCACGATGTGGTTCATGCGCTTCGCGATCGATGTTCTGTTCGTCGACAAGGCCGGGAAGGTCGTGAAGATCTCGGAGCGACTCGCACCGTGGACGGCCGCCATCTGGGCGCTCCAAGCGTCGGACGTGCTCGAGTTGCCTGCCGGCACCGCAAGGGCGACCGCCACGCAAGTCGGTGACGAACTCGTCTTTGAGTCGGTGGTTTGACCCGAGGACTCCAAGGCGCCGCGCTGGGTCTGTTGCTCGCGCCGCGCTGCGCCGGGTGTGGCAGCGGGGGCAGCTGGCTGTGCCTCGCCTGCCGCGACCTGTGCGAACCCGCGCGGCATGGGCGCGTCACCGCCGCCGGGACGTACGGCGGGGCCCTGCGCGAGGCCATCCACCGCTTCAAGTACGGGGGCGAGCGTGCTCTCGCGAGCGAGCTCGGCACCCTGATCGCGGCCTGCCTCGCCGGCGATCTCGCCACCGGCACCGCGCTCGACGTCGTCGTCCCCGCGGTGCTGCACCCGGAGCGCGCGCGAGCGCGTGGATATGACCAGGCCTCGCTGCTCGCGGCCATTGTCGCGGATCGCACCGGACTGCCCCTGCGTATCCCGCTCCGCCGGATCCGTCCGGCCGCTCCGCAGATCACCCTCGATCGCGCCGCGCGGGCCGAGAACCTCCGCGGCGCGTATGTCGCCGAGGCGGGTGCGCTGCGCGGGGCGCGCGTCGCGCTGGTGGACGACGTCGCGACGACGGGCGCCACGCTCGCGGCGGCGGCAGGCGCGCTACGGGCCGCGGGGGCGCGCGCCGTGCGCTCGTACGTCGTCGCCCTCGACGCATGAGCGAGAGCGTCGGCGCGTCGCGCTACTTCATGCGCGGACTCCTGCTCATGGTCCTCGCCTTCGCGAACCTGAACAACATCTGGTCGCCCGATGTCCTACCGAACGCGCTGCTCTCATGGACCGTCGTGCGCGAGGGAGACCTCGATTACGACGAGTTCGTTTTCCGACGCGGCGAGTCAGCCAAGCCCGATGTCCCGACCGTGAGCAACGTCCTTCCTGAACGCCTGGACTCGGAGGCGTACTTCTTCCGGGCCTGCGGGGAGTCGACGGCGACAGAACCACCACTGGCCACGCGCAGCCCCGGCGGTCCGCCCGCGCCGGGCCCGAACGATCACGTCTGCTCGATCTTCCCGCCGGGTATCGCGTTCCTCGCGTTCCCGTTCTTCCTTCCGTTCGTGCTCGCGGGCGCGCAGCCGCTGAACCTCGACCTGTTGGTGCGCGTCGGTCACGTCGCTGCCGCGACGATCGAGGTGCTCGCGACGCTGCTCCTGTGGTCGGTCATGCGGCGCTTCGCAAGCGAACGGTGGTCGCTGACGCTCGTGCTGATCTACTTCCTCGGGACCAGCGTACGCACGATCGCCTCGCAAGCGCTCTGGCAGCACGCGGGCGTGCATCTGGCGATCGCGGTCGCGCTGTGGCTCGTGCTGGTGGTGCATCCCGTCTCATGGTGGCGCGAGCTGGTGGCCGGCTTCGCGCTCGGTTTCGGCGCCGTCGTGCGCCAAACGACCGCGCTCCTCGTCCCGTTCGTCCCCGCGGGACGCGTGCGAGCCACCATCTACGCGCTCCTCGGCGGGGCCATCGGGGTCGCGCCGCTGCTCGCGTACAACGCGCTGGCGTTCGGAAATCCGCTCGAGCAGGGATACGGCACAAAACCATTCGACGCGTCGCCGCTCATCGGGCTCTACGGCCTGCTTCTCTCGCCGAGCCGCGGGCTCTTCATCTATGAGCCGTACATGCTCTTCGCGATCGTCGCGGCCGTGATGCTGAAGCCCGAGCGCGCCCTCGCGGAACAGAGGCTGCTGTCGCTGGCCTACGCGTGGGCCGCGACGGCGATCCTCTATGCCACATACGTGGAGTGGTGGGGTGGACGTGTGTTCGGGCCGCGTTTCCTGGACGACCTCGCGCCGGTGCTGTTCGCGCTCCTCGCGTGGGGGATCGGACACGGTCTGCTGTCGCGGATCGTCGTGCGGATCGGGTTCTGGATCTCCGCGCTGTGGTCGCTGGTCATCTTCCAAGCCGCGGCGTTCGTGTACGACCAGAACACCTGGGACCTCCACCCGACCAACATCAATCTCGATCCGTCGCGCCTGTTGGATTGGAGCAGCGATCCGCAGTGGCTCTACGTTCTCCGCAGCGTTCCAGACGGCGGTGTCCGTGTCATCGTCGCGGCCGGCCTCAGCGCTCTGGCACTGCTGTTCCTGCTGCGGGTGGAGTCGGTGTTACCGTCCCGTCGGTGACGACGGCGTTCATCATCTTCTTCGGCCGCGGCGGTCCGTCCGAGATCGAGCGGCACCTCGATTCGATCAAGATCGCGATCGGGGCTGTGGTGCTCGCACGCGCCGGCGATGCCGGGTTCGCCCCGCTGATCGCGGTGACCGATGACGCGGAAGCCCGCGCGGCCTTCGCGCGCGGAGGCGCGGACGTCGTCGCGCCACACACCGATCCCTTTCACTTCGGCCAGGAGCTCCTCGCCCTGTCCCGCTCACGCGGCCTCGAGCGGATGGCGACGATCGGGGCCGGCGCCGGCGCGCTCATGAGCACCGCCGAGCTCGGTCGCCTCCGCGAGGAGATCGACGCCGGCGAGGCGCTGGTCCTCTCCAACAACTACTACTCCGCCGACCTCGTCGCCTTCACGCCGGCCTCCGCCCTCACGGTCATCGATCTACCGGCCACCGACAATCCGCTACCGCGCCGGCTGCATCAGCAGGGTGGGCTCTCGTCGCGTCAGCTGGATCGCTCCGCGGCGACGCTCCTCGACGTCGACACGCCGGCCGATGCCGCGGTCCTGAAGCGGCATCCCGCCTGCCCGCCCGAGCTACGGAGGCTCGACACCTGGGACCGCGAGCTCGGCGAGCGCATCGACGCGCTCATGCGTCTGGTGACGACGCCCGACCGCGAGCTCATCGTCGCCGGTCGCGTCGGGGCGCCGGTGTGGTCGTACCTTGAGTCACAGACCGCCTGCCGCGTGCGCATGCTCGCCGAAGAGCGCGGCATGCAGGCCGCCGGTCGCGACACCTCCGGCGAGGCGCGCACCGCGCTGGGCTTCCTGTACCGCGAGATCGGCCCGCAGCCGTTCTTCGCGCGGCTGGCCGAGCTCGGTGACGGGATGCTCTTCGATACGCGCGTGCTCTTCGCCCATCTGGGGTGGCAGCCCTCCGCGCAGGACCGCTTCGCGTCTGATCTGTTCCGCGCCGACTCCCTCGCGGACGGCGAGCTCCGCGCCTTCACCGCGGCGGCTCGCGCCGCGACGTTCCCGCTGCTTCTGGGAGGCCACACCCTGGTCTCGGGCGTGCTCTGGACGCTCGTCGAGGCGGCGTGGGCCGGCCATCCCGAGCCTTGACCCTTCGTCTGTTCGATCACCATGTCCACACCGAGCGCTCCGACGGCACCGTGTCGCTCGCGGAGCGCGCGAGCACCGTCTCGGTGCGTCCGCACGGCGTCTCGGATCACTTCCCGTGGCCCGGCAAGATGCGCGACGACGACGACGTGCTCCGGTATCTGGACGACGCCGCGCGCCTCGGACTTCGTGTGGGTCTCGAGTACGACCTCGGGGTCGCGCCGCGGCTGCGCGCGTCGACGCGCGGGGCCCTGCACTACATGATCGGCGCGCTGCACCAGATCGAGGTCGACGGGGTGCGCATCCCATTCGACGAGGCCGGCGCCTTCCTCAAAGGAAAGCTCGCGTCGTTCTCGGAGCGCGGGCGCTTCAGCGACGGCGGGCTCGCGCGCCGCATCCGCGAACGCATGCTCGAGGTCATCCGCGAGAGCTTCGAGCGCGATGGGATCGACATCCTCGGCCACGGCACGATGTCACCGCTCGCGGCTCTCGGCGATCCCGAGCACGCGTATCCCGTCGCGTGGCAGGAGCAGCTCATCCAGCTCTGCCTCGACGCCGACGTTGCGATCGAGGTGAACGAGGCCTACGGCGTCCCGCACCGCGAGTTCCTGGAGCGCGCGCGGCGTTTGGGGGCCCGCTTCTCGGTCGGCTCCGACACGCATGGACCGCTCGCGCCGCTCGACAAGACCGCCGCGATGATCGAGGCGGCGTCGCTGCCGGTGGAGCGATTCCTCGCCGGCGAGCGGGTGCGCGCCGCGCGTTAGACGCTGTGGCCGCGCGTTACGCGGGTGCGTCCTCGACCAAGAGCTCGTACACGAGGATGCCGATCGCGCCCAGCAGCAGGAGGTGCACGCTGTTCCCGGCCACGTTCAGCGCGAGAGCGATGAACCACAGCGCGACGAGCAGCCAGACCACGATCCACCGGACGCGGTGACCCATCGCGGCACTCACGTTGGCAGGGTATCGTCCGTATACTTTCGTTGCAGGGGCGCTCCTGCGACTCACCAGCGGAGGGGGGAGCCGTGTACGGGGGCCTATCCGTCTACACCGGCAACGCTCATCCGACGTTCGCGCGCGACATCTGCCGCGCTCTGGAGATCCCGCTCGGCGCCGCTGAGGTCTTCAAGTTCGCGAACGACAACATCTTCGTGAAGGTCAACGAGAACGTGCGCGAGCACGATGTGTTCGTCGTCCAGGCGCTCGTCGGACCGTCGGTGAGCGACGCGATCATGGAATTGCTGATCATGATCGACGCGTTCAAGCGCGCGTCGGCCGGTCGCATCACGGCGGTCATGCCGTACTACGCCTACGGTCGCAGTGATAAGAAGGACCAGCCGCGGGTCCCGATCACGGCGCGCCTCCTCGCCGACCTCATAGCCGTCTCGGGCGCGAACCGCTTCCTCACGATGGACATGCACCAGATGCAGATCCAGGGCTTCTTCAGCATCCCGGGTGACGAGCTGTCCGCGCGCAACCTCCTGGTCGAGTACCTGCGCTCGATCGTCGAGCCGGCGCCCGACCAGTGCGCGCTGGTCGTGCCCGATCTCGGCTACGCGAACCAGGCGCGGCGCATCGGCGAGATGCTGGATATCCCGCTGGTCTTCATGCAGAAGACGCACCGGGACAACAGCGGCCAAAGCGAGATCGTCGGCGTCATCGGCGACATCGACAGGAAGCGAGCGATCGTGATCGACGATGAGATCGACCGCGGCACGACGATGCTCAATGCCATTCGGGTGCTGCAGGAGCGAGGGGTGGACGAGATCTGGGCGGCGTGCACGCACGGCGTATTCAGCGACAACGCCCCTGAGCGGCTCACCGCGAGCGGCATCGTCGAGCTCATCACGACCGATACCTGTCCGATGACCCCGACGGTGCGCAATAACCGGAAGGTCAGGGTGCTCACCGTCGCTCCGCTCTTCGCGGAGGCGATCCGACGGATCCACGAGGGCGAGTCGGTGGGCGCTCTCTTCAACCCACCCGGTTCGCAGATGCCGCTGCCGGTGACCTAGCATCGAAGTTTGAGCGTTCTCACCCGGATCTTCGACTCCAACGAGGCTGAGCTGCGGCGACTGAGGAAGGTCGTCGTGAAGATCAACGCGCTCGAAGCGGGAGCGAAGGCACTTTCCGACGAGGCGCTCCGCTCGCGAACGACCGAGTTCCGCGAGCGGCTGGCGAAAGGCGAGACGCTGGACGATCTCCTGCCGGAGGCGTTCGCCGCCGTCCGGGAGGCCGCACGGCGCACGCTCGGCCAACGGCACTTCGACGTGCAGCTCATGGGCGCGATGGCCCTCCACAAGGGACACATCGCGGAGATGAAGACCGGTGAGGGTAAGACGCTGGTCGCCTCGGCCGCCCTGTACCTGAATGCGCTCGCCGGCACGGGCGCGCACCTCGTCACCACGAACGACTACCTCGCGAAGACCGGTGCCGGCTGGATGGCGCCGATCTACCAGCTCCTCGGGATGAGCGTCGCGTACATCGCGCACGACAAGTCCGCGATCTACGACCCCAGCGTCGTGCTCGAGGCCGTGGACGAGCGCCACCGCCACTGGCGCGACGTCACCCGGCGCGAGGCGTACCTCGCGGACATCACCTACGGCCAGAACAGCGAGTTCGGCTTCGACTATCTGCGCGACAACATGGTCGACGACCTCGCGCGGATGGTGCAGCGCGATCTCTTCTACGCGATCGTCGACGAGGCCGACTCGATCCTCATCGATGAGGCGCGCACTCCGCTCATCATCAGCTCGCCCGCCGAGGACGTCTCCGAGCAGTACTACCGCTACGCATCGATCGCGAAGAAGCTCCAGAAGGACGTCGACTACGTCGTTGAGGAGAAGCAGCACGCGGCGACGCTCACCGAGGATGGCATCGCGAAGGCGGAGAAGATGCTCGGACTGCGCAACATGTACGAGGGCGACGTCACCGCCGTGCACTTCCTCGACAACGCCGTGAGGGCGCAGGCCCTGTACCGCCGCGACAAGGAATACGTCGTGAAGGACGACGAGGTCGTCATCGTCGACGAATTCACCGGCCGCCTCATGCCCGGTCGCCGCTGGAGCGACGGGCTTCACCAGGCCGTCGAGGCGAAGGAAGGCGTCAAGATCCAGCGCGAGACGCGGACCTACGCGACGATCACGATCCAGAACTACTTCCGTATGTACGAGAAGCTCGCCGGCATGACCGGTACGGCCGCGACCGAGGCCGAGGAGCTCTTCAAGGTGTACAAGCTCGAAGTCACGCAGATCCCCACCCACCGGCCGATGGTGCGCCGGGACGACCCCGACCTCGTGTACGCGACCGAGCAGGGGAAGTGGAGCGCGGTCATCGAGGACGTCAAGGAACGCAACACGCGCGGGCAGCCGGTGCTCATCGGTACGACGTCGGTCGAGAAGAGCCAACAGCTGTCCGATGAGCTGCGTCGACACGGCATCAAGCACGAGGTCCTGAACGCCAAGAACCACGAGCGCGAGGCGCTCATCATCGCCGATGCCGGACAGCGGGGAGCGGTCACGCTGTCGACGAACATGGCCGGTCGCGGCGTCGACATCCTCCTGGGCCAGGGGGTCGTCGACCTCGGCGGTCTGCACGTCGTTGGAACGGAGCGCCACGAGGCGCGTCGCATCGACAACCAGCTCCGCGGCCGCGCCGGCCGCCAGGGCGATCCCGGCTCGACGCGCTTCTTCAACTCGCTCGAGGACGACCTGATTCGCATCTTCGCGTCGGAGCGCGTCGCCGGGCTGCTGGGAAGCATGGGCATGAACGACGACCAGCCCATCGAATCCCGGATGGTGGGCGGCGCGATCACGCAGGCGCAGATCAAGGTCGAGACGCGCAACTTCGACATGCGCAAGCGCGCGCTCGAGTTCGACGACGTGCTCAACAACCAGCGCAATGAGATCTACAAGGATCGACGCAAGATCCTCGAGAAAGGCGACGTCCGCGAGACGGTCCTCGACTTCCTGCACGACGAGGCCGCGGCGATCGTCGAGGCCGAGGCCACCTCACCAGATCCCGAGGATTGGGATCTGGAGAAGCTGGCGGCCGCGCTCGGGGCGCTCGTCGGCCGCGGGCTCGCGGCCGGTTCGTTCGGCCAGCCGTCCGGCCTCGAGGAGCTGCGCGAGACCGTGGCGCAGATCGTCGACGATGCGTACGCCGCGAAGGAGGCGGAGCTCGGCGACGCCGAGGTCATGCGCGCTGTGGAGCGCTGGGTGATGCTGCGCACGATCGACACGCACTGGATCGAGCACCTCACGGCCATGGAGGAGCTGCGCGAAGGGATCTACCTGCGCGGCTACGGGCAACAGGATCCGCTCGTCGCATACAAGCGCGAGGCGCACGACTACTTCGAGCAGATGCAGGCGCGCGTCGCCGCCGGCGTCGCCCAGAGCGTGCTGCGCGTGTCGGTGCGGACCGCGGAAGAGGCCGAGCAGACCGAACAACAGCAGGGCAGCGCCCCGCAACAGACGTCGACGTCGGGGAACGGAACGACGACGACGACACGCAATGACATGCGAACCAATCGCGACGAACAGACGCCGAAGACGAACACGGGCAAAGCGAAGCTGGGGCGGAATGACCCGTGCTGGTGCGGCTCGGGGAAAAAGTTCAAGAAATGTCATGGCCGCTAGGAGGGACGGGCTGCCGCGGGTGACGCGGCGCCACGGGTCCTGCCGCGGCTCGGGGTTCTCGCTCGCTCGAAACGTATCCCCGCCCGCACCGCGGCGTCACACTCGCCCTTTGCGGGGCCCCTCGACTCTCGCTCGCGAGAACCCGACTCGCCGCGTCACCCGCGGCGCACACCTCGTCCGCCCGTGATCTCCATTCCATTCGATCCCAACATCCACATCGGTCCGCTCGCGCTCGCGTGGCACGGCATCTTCACCTCGGTCGGCATCCTGTTCGGCGTGTGGCTTCCGTTGCGGCTGATCCGCCCGCGCATCTCCGATGAGGACGCGACGGCCGTCGCCACGTGGGGCGTCGTGTGCGGGATCATCGGCGCGC
Source organism: Candidatus Limnocylindria bacterium (assembly GCA_036000705.1). GTDB lineage: Bacteria > Chloroflexota > Limnocylindria > P2-11E > P2-11E > CF-39. Next base: position 18,260 of record DASYUY010000029.1, read on the forward strand.
GCCTCGTGGCCGTGATCGATCGCTGGGAGTTCTATCTCGCGGATCCGATCCAGATCCTTCTCATCTGGCAGGGTGGCATCGCGATCTGGGGAGGCGCCGTTGGCGGCGTGCTCGGGGGAGTTCTCGTCGGCATCCGGCGCAGGCTGCCGATCGGCTTCGGCGCCGATGCTGCGGCACCGGGCATCCTGCTCGGCTTCGCGATCGGGCGGATCGGCGACATCATCAACGGCGAGCATCACGCGATCCCGTGCGAAGCGCCCTTCGGCCTCTGCGTCGGTTACACCTACGACGGTCCGGGCTATCTCGGTCAACCCGGGCCGGTGCATCTCGTCGTCGGGTACGACCTCGTGTGGAATCTGATCGGCATGGCCGCCGCGCTCGCGCTCCGTGGCCACCGTCTTCGCGACGGCCTCATCTTCTGGCTCGCCGCCGCGTGGTACGGCATCGGCCGGCTGCTGCTCGGCTTCCTGCGCATCAACGACCCGACCTACGTCTTCGGGCTTCGTGAGGATCAGGTCATCGCCCTCTTCGTGCTCGCGGCGGCGATCCCCATGATCGTGCGGCTGACGATGTTCGGTCACACGCCGGAGCCGGTAACGACCTGATCGAGCTCCCGTTCGACCCGGATCTGGTCATCGGGTCTTCCCGCGTCGCCTGGCACTCGATCTTCGCGTTCATCGGCATGCTCGCTGGGGCGTTCGTGTCGATCCGCTGCGCGCGTTATCTCGTTCGCGACGAGCGGATCTATCCGTTCGCCATCGCGGTGGTCATCGGCGGTCTGATCGGCGCGCGCGTCGCGCACGTCACCGACAACTGGGCCGTCTATGCGGACGATCCCCTGCGCGCCCTGCAGTTCTGGAGCGGCGGCATCGGCACGATGGGCGCGCCGATCGGCTCGAGCATCTCGGGCTATCTCGCCGCGCGCTCGCTTCGCCTGCCGATCGGCTTCATGTTCGACATCAGCGTCATCGGCATCGCGCTCGGCGAAGCGATCGGGCGCATCGGTGACATCGTCAACGGCGAGCACCATTCGGTCCCCTGCGTGGACCTTCCGTGGTGCGTGCGGTACACCCATCCGAACACGCTCGGGCAGAGCACGTCGGTGCACCCGATCGGCCTGTACGACGGCCTGTTGATGCTCGCGATCTTTTTCGTCGTCTACCTGTACTGGCGCCGCGTCCGCGGACGCCCCCCGGAGGGCCGCGTCTGGCTTGCCTACCTGCTTGGGCTCGGGGGTGGGCGGTTCCTTTTGTCGTTCCTCCGGACCGACCCGCTCTTCCTCGACGGGCTCCAGCAGGCCCAGGTGTTGGGTCTGCTGTATTTGGGCGCTGGAGCGGTCACTTTGCCTGTGCTGGAGCGCCGAGCAAGCCGGCTGGCGTCCCGGCAGAGAGCACAAAATGGGGACAAACCCCTTCTCAAGCCGGTGTCAGACCGGTAAACTCGCGTACGGAAAGCGGCACACATCCGCGTGTGGGGAGCGTCATGAAAGAATGGATCGTCTGCGAGGACAACTGCCTCAAGTGCTCCTACGGCGCCACCCTCGACTGCGACGGCGACTGCCCGCGTTGCCCGCGTAATACCTACTGCCCGTGCGTGACCTTCGTCAGTTTCGCCGCCGGCAAACTGGCGCCGGTCGCTCAGCCCGTCACGACCACCTTCGAACGACCCCGCAAGCGCTGAGGCGTCGTGACCTTCGACCCGGCGGCGCTCGCCGCTCTGCGCGAGCGCATCGAACGCATGGCGGTGTTCCTTTGACCTTCCGGCTCTCCGCGGCGAGGTCGCGCGTCTAGAGGCCGAGTCCTCCGCGCCCGATCTCTGGAACGACCGTCAGCACGCGCAGCAGGTCATGAAGCGCCTCGGTCTGGTCCGCGCGCGCCTCGACCGCTGGGACTCCTTCCGCCAGCGCGCCGCGGACCTCGCCGAGCTCGCGTCGATGGGCGAGGACCCCGCGCTCAGCGGGGAGCTCGAGCGCGAGCTGCAGGAGCTGATCGCGGAGGTCGACAAGGCGAGTCTCGAGGCGCAGCTCAGCGGTCCGTACGACGAGCGCGACGCCGTCGTCGCGATCTCCGCCGGCGTGGGCGGAACCGATGCGGCCGACTGGGCGCAGATGCTCGTGCGCATGTATCTGCGCTGGGCCGAGCGCCACGGCTTCAAGGCCGAGATCGTCGAGACGACTCCCGGCGACGAGGCTGGGATCCGCAGCGCGACGATCACCGTCGAGGGCGCGTACGCGTACGGCTACCTCAAGACCGAGCGCGGCACGCACCGTCTGGTGCGGATCTCGCCCTTCGACTTCCAAAGGCGCCGTCAGACCTCGTTCGCGCTCGTCGATCCGACCCCGCAGGTCGAGAGCGACGCCGAGATCGAGATCCGTCCCGAGGAGCTCAAGATCGATACGTATCGCGCGACAGGCGCGGGTGGCCAGAACGTCAACAAGACCGAGACCGCCGTGCGCATCACACATCTACCCACCGGGATCGTCGTGTCGTGCCAGAACGAGCGGTCGCAGCTGCAGAACCGCGAGACCGCGATGCGCATCCTGAAGGCACGGCTCCTCGAGAAGCGCGTCCTCGAACAGGAGGCCGAGCAGGCACGCGAGCGTGGCGAGATGCGTTCGGCCGACTGGGGCAGCCAGATCCGCTCGTACGTCCTCCACCCGTACACGCTGGTGAAGGACCACCGCACGGGCGTCGAGGTCGGGGATCCGACGCGCGTGCTGGACGGCGATATCGACGTGTTCATCGAGGCGGCTCTGTCGAAGCCCTCGGGCGGTGGCACACCGACTGCTCCGTAACGGGCCGTAACGCCATGGGCGCCGGGGGCGTACCCGCGTGGAGGTTTTGTCATGGTCAGCGCGAAGGATCTGCGTGACATGTTCGAGGGCATCCGCAGCGAAGCGGGCAAGCGGGCGTCCGACCTCGTGAGCGATGCGAAGATGCCCGAGATCGGTCGGCGCGATGAGCCGCCGGGCATCGTGTGGCTCGGCATCGGGCTCATCCTCGGTGCCGTTCTCGGTATGGCGATCGCGCTCATCGCCGCGCCGTATCCGGGCGACGAGACGCGGCGGCGCCTCGGTCAGCAGGTCGACAAGATCAAACGACAGAGTGACGACCAGATCGAGCAGATCCGCACCGCGAACAGCGGAAACGGCGGCACCGCCGCATTCCCGACGCCGACGACCGCGTACGAGCGCGGCTAGACCGGTTTTCCGCGCGACCTAGGGGCGCATCGCCCTCGCGAGCTCGATGAGCTTCTCGGGCGTGTTGAGTGACGGCTCGTCTAGCACGCGCTCGAAGAGCGCGTTCAGGATGCGCCCGACCTCCGGCCCCGGTGGTATCCCGAGCTCCCGCATGACGTCGTTGCCGTCGATCGCGAGATCGCGGAGCGAGAACGCGTTTGCGGCGGCGATCTCCTCCTGCACGCGCTGCCACAGCGCTTCGAGCGCGTACATGCGCGGCGAGCGCGCGCCGCTGCCGATGTTGTCCGCGCGGCGCAGCGCGAACAGCGCGGGGATGTAGTCGAGCCCGATCTTCCGGATGAAGCGGCGGACGGCCGAGTCGGTCCAGTGCGTCTCGTACCAGAACATGTGATTGCGGATGAGGTGCGTGACTTCCGCGACCGTCTCCTTGTCGAACTTCCACCGCCGCAGGATCTGGCGCGCTTTGAACTCTCCGACGAACTCGTGCTGATGGAAGTGGCCGTCGGCGAAGGTCTCCGGCTTGCCGATGTCGTGGAAGAGTCCGGCCAGCCGTAGCACGAGATCGCCGGCCGGCGTCGCGTCGATCGTGGCGAGGGAGTGCTCGAACACGTCCTGCGCCGCGACCTTGTCCTGCGGAGTCTTCTTGCACTCCTCGAGCTCCGGGCAGATGACCGCGAGCAGCCCGACATCCGACAGCATGCGGAAGGCGACCGACGGGCGCGGCGCGCCGACGATCTTGGCGAGCTCCTGGTTGATGCGCTCTCCGGAGAGCGTCGCGGCCAGATGCGCGTTGCGCCGTATCGCGATGACCGTCCGCTCGTCGATCTTCATGTCGAGGAGCGTCGCGAAGCGCACCGCGCGAAGCATCCGGAGGGCATCCTCACGGAAGCGGTCCTCTGGCTCGCCGACCGCGCGCAACACACCCGCGCCGAGGTCGCGCTGGCCGCCGAACGGGTCGACGAGCTCCCCGGCCGTGCCGTTGCGGCCGGGCTTCCAGGCCATCGCGTTCATCGTGAAGTCGCGGCGCGACAGGTCGTCGACGAGCGAGTCCGTGAACGCGACGCGGTCCGGGCGGCGGTGGTCGCTGTACTCGGCCTCGACGCGGTACGTCGTGACCTCGACCTCGTGGTGGCCCGACCGCACGACGACCGTTCCGAAGCGGTTCGTGTACAGCGAGCGCGCGAAGAGCCTCTGGATCTCCTCGGGGGTCGCGTCGGTCGCGACGTCCCAGTCCTGCGGGTCGACGCCGCGGATCGCGTCGCGCACGCAGCCGCCGACCACATAGGCGGCATGGCCGGCCTTGGTCAGCGTCTGCACGACGCGCTGGACGTCCTCTGGGACCCGTAGATCGGTGATGGTCACGTCGTGGAGTCTATGGAGGCGGGAGAATCGATCGCGTGCCCCTCCGGCCGCCGCCCATCGTCGTCACGTTCACCGACCGCCTGCATGACCTGATGGGCGAGCGCCTTCTCGCCGTCATCCTCGGCGGGTCCTGGAGCATGGGCGATTTCGTTGATGGCCAGAGCGACCTCGATCTGCTCGTCGTTCTCTCCGACGAGCTGTCGCCACGCGACGTCGACCGGCTCGGAAGATTGCACGACGCTCTGCAGGTGGAGGAGCCGGACGCGTCGCAGCTCGAGGGTGACTACGTCCCGCGGGAATGGCTGACGGCGATCGGCACCACGCGACCTGTGCCGGTCTTCCGTCACGGAAAATTGCAGTCGCGTCCAGAGATGATGCTGTCCGCGGACAACATCGCGAACATGCGCCTGGACGGCATCGCGGTCTACGGACCGCGCCCCGCGGATGTACTGCCCGAGGTCACGCCGGACGAGGTGCGTGAAGCGGTGCGCGCGATGCTCCGCGAGCAGCCCGCCGCGGCGACCGAACGCGCGGCCGCCGAGGAGATCCTCGACCTGGTCCGCTCGCTCGGTGCGATCGAAACGGGATCTCCGACGACGAAATCGGATGGTGTTCGCTGGGCACTCGAACATGTGTCGTCGCGATGGCACCCGCTCGTTCTCCGCGCAGACGAGATCCGTCGAGGGTCGCCTGCGAACGAAGACATACGGACGCTCCGACGTGCCCTGGCGGACATGCGCGCCGAGCTACTCCAGGCCTAGGTAGGCCTTTCGCACCATCTCGTTCGCCTCGAGATTCTTCGCGCTGTCCGTGAGGACGATCCGACCGGTCTGCAGCACGTAGCCGCGGTGCGCGATCGAGAGCGCCATGTGCGCGTTCTGCTCGACGAGCAGCACGGTCATGCCCTGCGCGTTGATGTCCTGGATCGTCTTGAAGACCAGCTCGACCAGCACGGGCGCGAGTCCCATCGACGGCTCGTCGAGCAGGAGCACCGCCGGCCGCGCCATGAGCGCGCGTCCGATCGCG
>DASYUY010000030.1:0-7913 GCA_036000705.1 Candidatus Limnocylindria bacterium
GATATCCCCGCGAGCGTGCGCCTGCGTTTCGTCAGCGATGCCGACGCCGTGCTCGGTCTCGATCTCGCCGCCGTCGCGCGCGAGCGCGCCGGGGCGCCGGAGCCGGTCCTGGCCGCCATCGTCGACCACGAGCACGCGCGCAGCGCGGGTGATTACGCGCGGTCGGATCGGCTGCGGTCGAGCTTCGACGGTCTGCGGGTCGAGGATCAGCGCTCGGGCGTGCTCGTCTCGCGCGCGGACCGGCGCCTCGCGCGCCGGCGTCGCCGGACCATCGCCTCGCCCAGCGAGCTCGCGGACAACCGCGCCGAGCGGCCAGTGCTGTCGTGGTCGGTCTGCATCCTCACGCGCGAGTGGCCCGATGACGCCGCGCGCTGCCTGCGCGCGGTCCTGCGGTTCATGCCCTCCGACGCGGAAGCGCTCGTTCTCGACCAAGGCTCGAGCGAGGACACGAAGCGGCGCCTCGACGAGCTCGCCGCGCGCGAGCCCCGCGTCCACGTCCTGCACGCCGACCGCGATCTTGGCGAAGGCGCCGGCCGCAACGGGCTGCTGCGTGTCGCGCGCGGACGATCCGTCCTGCAGCTCGACCCGTCGGTCGAGCTCACCGGTCCGCTCTTCGCGTTGCTCGAGCGCGCGCTCGGCGATGGCGCGGGCATCGTCGGACCCTGGGGACTGGGCACGACCGACCTGAAGCACTTCGACGAGGTGACCGGCGGCGAGTGCGATGCGGTCCAGGGCTACTGCCAGGCGGCGCGGCGCGACACCCTGCTCGCGGTCGGTGGCTTCGACGAGCGCTACCGCTTCTACCGCAACCTCGACATCGCGGTCTCCTACGCCGTTCGCGAGCTCGGCCTGCGCGCGCTTGCGGTCGGAGAGGAGCACGCCACGCGGCACGCGCATCGCGCGTGGGAGGCGCTCTCCGAGGAGGAGCGCGAGAAACGCAGCCGCAAGAACTACGACCGCATGGTCAAGCGGTTCCGCGGGATCGTGGCGCCGGCATGACACGCGGGCCGCTGGTGCTGTGCGGGTCGGGCGAGTTCACGCGCGCAATGGTCGACGTCGATCGCGCGATCGTCGCCGACCTCGGCACGCGCCGGGTACGGGTGGCGATCGTCCCGACCGCGGCGGGTCTCGAGGACACACCGAAGGCGTGGGTCGCGATGGGCACCGCGCACTTCGCCGCTCTCGGCGCCGAGGCGACGGGTGTGATGGTCCTGAACCGCGCCGATGCGGAGGATCCGCGCCACGCGTCGGCGCTCGCGAACGTGGACTGGATCTACTTCTCGGGCGGTAAGCCCGACCACGTCGTGGAGACGCTGACGGGAACGCCGTTCTGGTCGGCGGTGCTGGCGCGGCATCGTGCCGGCGCGGTGCTCGCCGGCGCGAGCGCCGGCGCGATGATGCTCGGAAGTCGCACCCTGCACTTTCCGAAGGGGCTCGATGAGACCGGTGTCCCGCGGCGCGTCGCGATCCGCGACGCGCTCGGCCTGCTACCCGGCATCATCGTCGCGCCGCATTTCGACGCCGTTCCGGCCGAGCTGTGGCGAGGCTCGCGCGACATCTGGCCCGACGGACATCGGATGCTCGGGATCGACGAGGACACGGCGATCGTCGAGCGTGCCGATGGGTGGCGCGTCCTCGGAAAAGGTCGGGCGCTGGTCTTCCGCTCGCTCCACGACCACGACGTGCATCCGACCGGCGCGCGCTTCGACGGCATCCGCGTCGCCGACGCCGCACGCACTTAAACTCGACCGATGCGCAACGGAGAACGCCGACGCGTGGTCGTGACCGGTCTCGGCATGATCACGCCGCTGGGTGGATCGGTCGCGAAGACGTGGGAAGGCATACGCGCGGGCCGCAGCGGCATCGGTCCGATCACGCGGTTCGACACCACCGGCCTCGAGACCACGATCGGCGGCGAGGTACGTGACTTCGATCCGCTCGACTACATGGAACGCAAGGAAGCGCGCCGTGCCGACCGCTTCGCGCAGTTCGCGGTCGCGACCGCGTCGCAGGCGCTCGCGGACGCGAAGCTCGAGATCACCAAGGAGCTCGCGCCGCGCGTCGGCGTCGCGTTCGGCTCGGGCATCGGCGGCGTCAGCACCGTGGTGGAGAACGTTCTGTCCCATGCGAAGGACCCGCGCCGCGTCTCCGCGTTCATGATCCCGATGATGATCATCGACATGGCCGCGGGCGAGATCGCGATGAAGTTCGGCGCGAAAGGACCGAACATGGGTCATGTCTCAGCCTGCGCGTCGAGCGCGCACGCGATCGGCGAAGGGTCCGAGATCATCCGGCGCGGGCAGGCCGACGCGATGATCGCCGGCGGCTCCGAGGCGGGACTCATCAAGATCGCGATCGCCGCGTTCAATCAGGCGCACGCGTTGTCGCGGCGCAACAACGCTCCCGAGAAAGCCTCGCGGCCCTTCGACAAGGAACGCGACGGGTTCGTGTTCAGCGAGGGCGGCGGAGCGGTCGTCTTGGAGGAGCTCGAGTTCGCGCGGGCTCGTGGCGCGCGCATCATTGCCGAGGTCATCGGCTACGGGCAGAGCGCCGACGCGCACCACGTGACCGCGCCGGCCGAGGGCGGCGAGGGGGCCGTGCGCGCGATGCGCATGGCCATCGACGGCGCGGGCATCCCGCTCACCGACGTCGGCTACATCAACGCGCATGGCACGTCGACGCCGGCGAACGACGGATCCGAGACCGCCGCGGTCAAGACCCTCTTCGGCGACCACGCGTACAAGCTCGCGGTGTCGTCGACGAAGTCGATGACGGGTCACACGCTCGGCGCCGCCGGCGCGATCGAGGCGATCTTCTGCGTGCTGGCGATGCGCGACGGCGTGCTGCCGCCGACGATCAACCAGGAAGTCCCCGATCCCGAGTGCGATCTCGATTACGTGCCGAACGTCGCGCGCAAGGTGCGGGTCGACGTGTCGCTGTCCAACTCGATGGGCTTCGGCGGCCACAACGCCGCGCTGCTGATGCGGCGCTGGGCCTAGCGATGGCCGATCCGAAGAAGCTGCGCGCCGACGCGAATGCTCTGGTGACCGAGCTCTTGCAGCGCCTCGCCGCGGAGGACGTGCAGCAGCTCGAGATCCGTCGCGGCGGGCTGCGCGTCAAGGTGAGCAAGAACGGAGCAGCCGCGCAGGCCACAGCGCAGAGCGCGCCTGCGGCGGCGACGGCCGGCGTCATGGTCACCGGGCCGGAGCCGAAAACGAAGAGCGATCTTCCAACGGTCAACGCGCCGCTCACCGGCGTCTTCTACCGCTCGCCGACGCCCCAGGCTCCGCCGTTCGTCCAGATCGGCGCGATCGTGAACAAGGGTGACGTGATCGCGCTCATCGAGGCGATGAAGCTCTTCAACGAGATCCGCGCCACTGCGGGTGGGAAGGTGATGCGTATCTTCGCCGAGAACGGGCAGCTCGTGCGCGCGCACCAGCCGCTCCTCGAGCTCGAGCCGATCTGATGCCGGCGGTCTGCGTCGTGTGCAAGACCGCGCTCGAAGCTACCCGCATCCGTCTCCGCTACGAAGGCCGCTACTACGAATTCGATCGCGACCGCTGCAAGCTCATCTTCCAAGAGAATCCCGACCGCTGGCTCGACGCGGAGGGCGAGGTGCTCGACCGGCCGCGCTAGCGCCGCGTCGGTGCGTCCTATTTGCGCAGGTCGCTCACGTACCAGATCGATTGGGCGAGACCGGGGAACGCGCGTGAGACCGTGAACGTCGTCGCGACGCCGTTGCAGATCGTCTTGCCGCTGTAACGATCCGCATCGACCGGCGCGAGCTCGATCGCGACGCAGCTGGCGCCGAGGAACTCCTGCGCGACCAGCGTCGGATCGCGCAGCGTTGGTAGATGCCCGCCCAGCTGCGTGAGCTGCTGCCGCAGGAGGTAGTCCGCGTCGATGTCGAGGGCGCTCGAGGTGGTCGGTGAGCGCATCTCCGGAATGACGGCGTCGACGGTGAAGAGGGCGGTCACGAGCGCGCCCGAGGCGGTCCGCCCCGCGGCGGGGAAGACCCAGACCGGAACGAGCGTTCGCCCTGCGCGCCGCAGATCCCAAGGCGCGGTCTGCGCCCATGCGTGCCCGACCACGATCTCGGCGACGTTGACGCTGAGCGTGAGCGACGCGTCCGGCGTACCGCTGAGGAAGCGCAGGAATTTCTGCGGAGCGGCGCCGAGCTCCTTCACCGCGTCGCGCAGGGTCGTGACGGGGTAGATCTCGCCGCCCACCAGTCGCCCGAGTGGTCGGTGCACGATGCCGACCGGACGCAGCCGCGAGGTGAACAGGCCGACCTCGTCGGTGTCGTAGATCGTGACCTCTTCCCGCTGCGGATCGAGGTAGCGCGGAAAGATGATCGCGGCATCGCGGTTGCCCGGCGCCGTCCACGTCCCGCCGGCGATGTCCGCGAGGGAGGCAGTCGACTCACCGCCGCGGAACGCCTTGAGGTACCCGGGGCTCGGCGCGAAGCCGGCGTTCGATCCGAGCACCTTGACGAGGCTCTCGAGCGCGCCCGCGGGGTCGGCCTGCGCCGGACCCGGCGGACGGGGCCCGTCGTCGCGTCCGCCGGCGAAGAACAGGATTTCTCCGCTCGCGGTGTTCACCGCGAGCACGCCCTCGTCGGTCCACCACAGGCGCCACGCCGGATTCCCGCCCGGCGCCGCGCCGACGATGCCGGCGCCGCTCACTCCGAGCGCCGTCGCCGCGTGCGCCACGTAGCTGCTGTCGGCGGCGAACGGCTCGGACCGCCAGACGCGTCCCTCGGCTGGCTGCCCGATCTGGGTCGGCAGCTCGAGCGAGATCTGCAAGCTCGCGAACTCGCTCCTCGGGGCCAGCGTGGGCACGAGCACGGTGCCCCGCGTCGCTGTGGCCACGGGCGTGGGAGTCGCGGTCGGGGCTGGTGATGCGGTCGCGGTGGCGATCGTCGTCGGGCTGCTGCTCGGCGTGGCCAGTGGCAACGTGCACGACACGAGCAGGCCGAGGACAGCGGCGACGATCCGCACCCAGCGATGGTCACCGCTGCGGCCGATCAGCGGCAGTGTCCGTCGCTGCCGCAGACCGACGCGACGACGCGGCCGCCGGGCAGCTCGAGGATGTCGAAGTCACCGACACGGGGCGCGCCCGTGTCGGTCCCGCGCGGCGCGGTCGCGTAGATCCGCGATCCGTCGCTCGACCACCACGCATCCCAGATCTTTCTCGGCGAGTCGACTCGCTTCGATGCGTCCTCGCCCAGCGTCCGCGTGTACGCATCGGACTCCGCGAATTGACTGTCCGCGACCGTGTACAGCACGCGGTCCGCGCTGGGATGCCACGCGATCGAGCCGAAGTACTTCGCCGCGAGGAGCTCGAGGTCGCGGATCTCGCCGACGTTCGGATCGACCACGTAGACGCGGTTCTCGCCGCCGAACGTGCCGGCGCTGCCGGCGATGGCCAGGAACGGCGCTTTCGCCCGCCAGCTCACCTGCGAACCCGCGCCGGACCAATACTCCTCGCCGTTCGCCACATGGAAGGTCGCGGCTCGTGTGACCGTGTCCGTGCCCTGCGCGAGCGCGATCGCGGTCCGATCCGCGGACCACGACAGCGGATACCAGATCTTCGCCATGTCGGCCGGATCCTCGTCCGCGACGAATAAGCTCGTGGCTCCGCCCGACGTATCTCCGATGCGGACGCCATCGTGGCCGTGCAGCGCGTACCGCTCGCCGTCCGGGCTGAGGACGCCGCGGAGGGGGCCGACGGCCCAGATCTCCTCGTCCTCGTACAGGAGCGTCACCCGCCCCGTCGGGACGTCGATCAGGTAGAGGGCCGATCGCGCGGTCGGGCCGGTCGCGCCGACGAGCAGCTTCCGGCCATCCGCCGACTCGCTGAACGGTGGCAGGAAGTACGGCTTGCCCGTGGTTCCGCGCGCCGACACGACCTGTACGGCCGTCCCGGTCGTGAGATCGATGAGGAGGACGTGGCCCCGGTCACCCTCGGACGCCGTGACATAGCGGTGGTCGCGAGCGACCGTCGCCGCTCGCGCGGTGACCAGCGCGGGGCCTGAGGAGGCCGCAGCGGCCGAGGAAGCGCGGGAGGTCGCCGAGGGCCCGTTGGACGCCGCGCTCGGAGGCTGCGCGCCCGAGCAGGCCACCGCGACCAGTACGGCGACGGTAGCGGCTGGGAAGATCATTCGACGGCTCTGGTGTGGCACCGTCATGCCTTATCAGCATGCGCCAGGCCCCGGGGTGACGCGTTCCGGATTTGGCCACCGGCCGCTGTCCGAAAGTACGTACGCTGCCGCGCGCCCTTATGTGCTGATCGTGCTTGTCATCGGAGCGAGGTTGCGCCTACGCTTCCGCTCGTTACAGGGGTAGTGGGAAGGGGTTTCAGCCGTGAGTAATCGAATTCGTCGTTCGTTCGTTTCGCTGTCGATCGCCGCGCTTTGCGCGAGCTTCTTGGTCATGGGAGGGGATCCCGCGTCCGCGAACGTGGACTGCGATCCGGCCACTCCAATGGCCGACGTTTCCGTCACTCAGACGATATCGCCGGTCGGGGATTCGACGGACCTGCTCAAGACCATCACGCTGACGAATCTCGGGCCGTGCAACGTTCCGAACGTTTCACTGACCGATACGTTGCCCGCTGGCAGCGCCGTCGTCCCGCCCATCACGACGATTCCGGGTGACTGGTCATGCGACGCGACGACGGTTCCGGGGACAGTCACCTGCACTCGTACGTCGGCGATGGGGGTACCAGGTACGACGACAATCAAGATCCGTATCACTGCCCCGACAGGGTCGGAGTGGGCGGATGTTGCGACGGCGACCGTCAGCCTGCCCACCGTCGATCCGATTTCCGCCAACAACACGAGCTGGGGCGCGTATGTCACGGCTGGGGTGACGAAGGGCAATAAGACATCCGGTGGGGGGTCGTTGAACGCGTGCACCAACCCAAACCAGGGCAACGGCTCGGGCTGCGACCAATCGACCGCGGTCGCGGCGACCGGAGCAGCCGGGTCCGCAGAAGTGCAGCTCAACGCCACGACGTGCGCGCAGCTGTCTCTTCAGTTCCCGAACTGCTTCGGCCAGCTCATCACGGTGAACTCAGCGATCAGCAACGCGCTGAAGACGGTCACGGTCAACGCCGCTGCGGCGCATGGCGACTTCAGCGGCGTGAACGTCATCCGGACGACCAATGGCACCGACTGGTCCGTCGTGCCGAGCTGCAGCAAGACGATGACGACGGACTGCGTGCAGGCCAAGACGAAGTTCAAGGTCAACGGCGTCACGTACTACCAGTTCGTGGTGCGCACGCTCAACGACGACGGCTGGGGGTTCGACGGGTAGCCGCGCGCCGCTGACCGCCGCCTAGACTTCTTCGTCATGCTGCGCTGCCCTCAGTGCGGGGAGGAGAACCCCGATCGCTTCCGGCTGTGCGGATACTGCGGGGCGCAGCTCGCACCACCGGTCGCTGCGCCGGAGGTCCGGAAGACCGTCACGATCCTCTTCTGCGACCTCAAGGGGTCGACGAGCCTCGGCGAACAGCTCGACCCCGAGGCCCTCCGCGAGGTCCTGAGCCGCTACTTCGAGATCATGAAGGCGATCCTCGAACGGCACGGCGGCACCGTCGAGAAGTACATCGGAGACGCGATCATGGCGGTGTTCGGCCTGCCCCGGCTCCACGAGGACGACGCGCTCCGCGCCGTCAGAGCCGCGGTCGAGATGCGAACAGCGCTCGGCGACCTGAACGACGAGCTGGATCGGCGTTGGGGCGTTCGTCTCGCGAATCGCACTGGAGTCAACACCGGAGAGGTCGTCGCCGGTGACGTGACGCTCGGCCAGCGCCTGGTGACCGGGGACGCCGTGAACGTCACGGCCCGACTCGAGCAGGCCGCTCCAGAACGAGACGTGCTGATCGGGGACACGACGTACCGCCTTGTC
>DASYUY010000031.1:0-92072 GCA_036000705.1 Candidatus Limnocylindria bacterium
TCTGCTCGGCCCCGGCACCTCGGTCTTCGTCGGCTCCGGCGCCGGCGCCGGAGCGGGCTCCGGCTTCGGCGCGCCCCGGCCGAGCTCCTTCTCGATCTGACGCTCCTTCCATGCGGCCATCGCGCCCGAGTCGGAGAAGAACACCTGCCAGGCGTGGAGCGCGAGACCGATCCCCCAGAACAGCGTCACCCACAGCCAGTCGACGCCCGCGATGATCAGGAAGACGATGTTGATCACGGCGAACACCGCGAGATGGCTGAAGAAGCCCATCTTCGCCTCGACACGCTTGCGTGCCTCGTCGTAGCGCTCGTCGGTCGTGGCCGCGGCCAGGTCGTCCTCGCCTCCAGGGTTCGGCTCGCTGCGGCACACGATACGTGTGCCGCAGACGCTCGCCTCCTGAGTCTTGGTCATGATCGCGCGTGCCGCCGGCCTCGCGAGACGTGCTGGTGGCGGGCGATAGCCTGCGCTCATGTCACGTCCAGGGACCCACGGCGAGCTCCGCGCCAGCGGCTGGATCTCGCGACCCGTCAAGCACGAGGTGCGCGAGAACGCGATGCGTCGCATCGCCGACGGCGAGCCCGTCGTCACCGGTGTCGTCGGCTATGACGACACCGTCCTGCCGCAGCTCGAGAACGCGCTGCTCGCCGCGCACGACCTCATCTTCCTCGGAGAGCGCGGTCAGGCGAAGACGCGCATGATCCGCTCGCTCGTCGACCTGCTCGACGAGTGGATGCCCGTCGTCGCGGGGAGCGAGATCAACGACGACCCGTACGCGCCCGTGTCGCACCACGCGCGGCTGCTCGTCGCGGAGCGCGGCGACGACGCACCGATCGAATGGGTGCACCGCGAGCGTCGCTTCGGGGAGAAGCTCGCGACGCCCGACACGTCGATCGCGGACCTCATCGGCGAGGTCGACCCGATCAAGGTCGCGGAGGGGCGCTACCTCTCCGACGAGCTCACGATCCATTACGGCCTCGTGCCGCGGACGCACCGCGGCATCTTCGTCCTGAACGAGCTTCCCGACCTTGCCGAGCGCGTGCAGGTCGGCCTCCTCAACGTCATGGAAGAGCGCGACGTGCAGATACGCGGCTACAAGGTACGGCTGCCGCTCGATCTGTTCGTCGTCGCGTCCGCGAACCCCGAGGACTACACGAACCGAGGTCGGATCATCACGCCACTGAAAGACCGCTTCGGCTCGCAGATCCGCACGCACTATCCGAAGGATCTCGCGATCGAGGTCGGGATCATGGAGCAGGAGCACAACACGTTCGTCGACGAGGGCATCACGACGATCGTTCCCGGCTACATGAAGGAGGTGCTCGCAGAGCTCTCGCAGCTCGCGCGACGCTCGCCCGAGATCTCGCAGCGATCCGGGGTCTCGGTCCGCGTCACCGTGTCGAACTACGAGAACCTGGTCTCGAGCGCGCTGAAGCGCTCGCTGCGCACGGGTGAGACGACCGTCGTGCCACGCATCAGCGACCTCCCCGCCGTCGTCGCGTCGACCGCTGGCAAGATCGAGCTCGAGTCGGTGGGCGACGTCTCGGAGGAGCGGGTCATCGAGCGTCTTGTCGCGCGCTCCGTGCTCAACGTCTTCAACCGGACGTTCTCACTGGCCGAGTTCGACTCCCTCCTCGCGGCGTTCGGGCGCGGCGCAACGATGCACGTCTCCTCGACGCTCGCGAGCCAGGAATACGTGAAGCAGGCGCTGCAGATCCCGGGCATGAAGGGCGCCGTCGCGAAGTTGGGAGCTTCGGGCAATCCCGCGGCAGTCGCAGCGGCGGTCGAGTTCGTGCTCGAGGGCCTGCATCTGAATCGCAAGCTGAACAAGGAGCGCGGCGACACGCGCTCGACCTTCCGCGCATGAGCGCGACGGGCATGCCTCAGGCGAGCGCGGGCGGCGCGGCGTCCCCTCGACGAGCATCTGCGCCCAGCGCGCTCGACCACTACGCGCGCGGTGATAAGCGGGCGCGCGTGGCCAGCCGCGAGGAGAGGGGACGACGCGACGCCAGCGCTCGCCTGCGCGGGCGCGGCGGCCACTCGCGGAGGTCGAGCGCGTGAACGAGCTCCCGCGTCTCGACGATTTCGGGCGCGAGATCCGCTACTCGCGCTGGGACGGGACGCAGCGCCTCGATCCGCTCGAGGCCGAGGAGCTGCTCGGCGCGATGTCCGACGAGCTCCTCGCCGGCGGCGACCTCGAGGACGCTCTCGCCCGACTCTCGCGCTGGGGCATGCCCGGCCGCATGGAGGGCATGAAGGACCTGCTGGAGCGTCTCCGCACCGCGAAGCAGCGCCGGGCGGAGCGGCACGACCTCTCCAAGGTGTTCGACGAGCTCAAGGAGAAGCTCGAGGACGTGAAGCGCCTCGAGCGCGAGGGCCTCGAGCGGCGTCGCGATGCCGAGGCGCCGAACGAGCAGCTGCGCCAGGGCATGCAGAAGATCGCGCAGGAGCGACTCGCGCAGCTGGACGCGCTGCCGGACGACTTCGGGCGCGCCGTGCGCGCCCTCAAGGACTACGAGTTCGTCGAGCCGAAAGCCGCCGAGAAGTATCAGGAGCTCCTGAAGGATCTGCAGGAGCAGGTGCTCGGCTCGTACTTCAAGAACATGCGCGATTCGCTGCGCAACCTGACGCCCGAGCAGCTCGAGCGCACACGTCAGATGATCCGCGACCTCAACCGCGCGCTGAAAGAGCGCATGGAGGGCGGTGAGCCCGACTTCGAAGCCTTCCAGCGGCAGTACCCGGAGCTCGCGGGCGGCGCGAAGGACTGGGACGACCTCCTGCGCCAGCTCGCGCAGGGCATGGCCGCCATGCAATCGCTCTGGCAGAGCATGTCGCCGGAGATGCGCGATCAGCTCGAGGGCATGCTCGGCGCGGCCTTCAGCGATCCGGGCCTGCAGTCGGCGATGAGCGACCTGGCCGAAACGCTCTCACAGCTGATGCCGATGAACGGCTACGACCACGCGATGTCCGGTGACGAGCCGATGACGCTGGCCGAGGCGCTCGGGCTGATGGATCAGATGAACCAGCTGTCGGACATGGAGGACACGGTCCGCTCCGCGCGCGCCGCCGAGGACCTCGAAGCGCTGAGCGCCGACGATGTCGAGCGGCTCGCGGGCCCGGGCGCGCGGCAGTCGCTCGAGCAGCTGCGCAAGATGACCGAGCTCCTCGAAGAGGCCGGACTCATCCGGAAGGACGGTGAGCGCTACGAGCTCACGCCCCGCGGGATCCGCAAGATCGGCCAGCGGTCGCTCGAGGACATCTTCGCGACGCTCAAGCGCGACGCGTTCGGGAGCCACCGTGCGCGCACGCGCGGCCGTGGCGGCGACCCCACCGACGAGCTCAAGACGTACGAATTCGGCGACCCGTTCCTGCTGGACCTGCCCGACACGGTGAAGAACGCCGTCTACCGCGACGGAGCGCACGTGCCGGTGAAGCTCGCGGCCGAGGACTTCTCCGTCTACCGCACCGAGCTGATGACCCAATCCGCGACCGCGATCCTCGTCGACGTCTCGCGCTCGATGCTGTTCCGTGGATGCTTCCTCGCGGCGAAGAAGGTCACGCTCGCGCTCGACTCGCTCATCCGCTCGACCTTCCCGAAGGACGACCTCTACATCGTCGGCTTCTCCGCGCTCGCCAGCCAGCTAAAGCCACAGGATCTGCCGCGCCTCACTTGGAACGAGTACATCTACGGCACGAACATGCAGCACGCCTTCGAGACCGCGCGGACGCTGCTGGCGCGCTCACGCGGGAAGAACAAGCAGATCATCCTCATCACCGACGGCGAGCCGACGGCGCATTTCGAGCCCGGCGACCCCGAGCCGAAGTTCGCGTACCCGCCGACCCCGCGAACCCGCGAGATGACCCTGCGCGAGGTGCTGCGCTGCACGCGCGAGGGCATCACGATCAACACCTTCATGCTCGCGCGTGGCCACTACCTCGTCGACTTCGTGAACCAGATGTCGAAGATCAACACCGGTCGAGCGTTCTACGTGGAGCCCGAACGTCTCGGCGAGTATGTGCTCGTCGACTATGTGACGCACAAGCGCCGACGGGTCGCCTGACGCTCTAGGTCGCCCGTCGCCAGCGCACCGCCGCGAGCGCCGCGACGATGCACACCGCGGCGCCGAAGACGGGCCACAGCGCGATCCCGATGGTCGCACCGACGAATCCGAACGCCGCGCCGAAACGGTCGCCGGGCGGCGTGGCGAACCCGATGAGGTTCCCGGTCTGCGCGAGCCAGGCGGTGAACGCGCCGACGAGACCGGTGACGCCGCCGATGACGGCGGCCCAACCGATCGCGAACGGCGTGTCGACGTCGAAGCCGCTGTCGCCGACGAGCGCGCGGGCGAGCACGATCCAGGCCGCCACCGACACCGCGCCGCCGATCCAGCCGACGATCGGCAGCTGCTCGAAGAACGTGATCGCGACGAACGCGATACAGCCGAGCGTCAGATACCACAGGCCGCGCAGGTCCCTACCCTAAGCCGTTCGGTGCGGAGCGTTCCGTATCGCGCGTCACGCTCGCGCCGACGGGTCCCCCGTCCGGATGAACCCGAGGGCCCGCCGCCATGCGTCGTCCGACGGCTGGTGATGCTCCGCGAACGTGCGGTCGAAGAACGAATGCGGCGCGCCTTCATAGGTGACGAAGTGGTGCTGAAAACGCGCCTCGTTCAGCGCCATGTCGAACGCGTCGATGTCGCTCTTGGGGATGCTGGGATCGGCGCCGCCAAACAGCCCAAGCACCGGGGCGCGCATCCGAGGCGCCCGGTCCCTGGGCGCGGTGCCCTCCTCGCCCTCGCGCGTCGAGAGACGGCCGTAGAAGCCGATCACGCCCGCGAGCTCCGCGTGTTCGGCCGCGGCGAAGAACGCCTGGCGGCCGCCCATGCAGAACCCCAGGACGTGGATGCGGCGCGCGTCCGTCGCGCCACGAAGGTGCCCGATCGCGCTCGCCACATCGGCCTGGATCGTGGTCGTCTTCGTCTTGGCCACATGCTCGCGGAACTCGAAATCGTCCCCGCGGCGCGACGTGCCAGCGGTGCGGCCGAAATAGTCGATGGCGATCGCGTGCACGCCAGCCGACGCGAAACGCTCGGCCAGCTCCTCGTAGAACGGATGCAGGCCACGCACGTCCGGAAGGATCACGACGCCGTGATCGCCATCGCCCGCCTCCGCGATCCGTGCGCGGAAGCGCGTGGCGTCTTCGCTGGTGAGGATGACGTCTTCGCTGCCCGCGCCGCCGGAGATCGGTAGAAGATCGGCGGGCACATCAGGCGGATGAGCACCCGGCGGATGGCACATGGAGGGCTAATGCTGCCATCGATGGACCCCGTATGCTCGCGCGGATGGCCGATCTCAAAGAGCGCGTCGCCGCGAAGATCGCGGAGATGCGTCCGTACCTCGAGCGGAGCGGCGGACAGGTCGATCTGGTCGAGGTCGAGGACGGCGTCGCGAAGCTGCGCGTCGCGCTCACCCGCCCCGGGCCGAGCCGGCTCGTCGCGTCGCTGCAGCTGAAGAGCGGCGTCGAGCGGGCACTGCGCGCGGACATCCCCGAGCTGCGGGGTGTCGAGGCGGTGAACCTGCCGCCGTACTCGGAGCTCGGCTGGGATCAGCCCGACTTCCGTCCGACGGAGCTGCCGCTGCCGTCGGATCTGGACGGCGACCGCTAGACGGCGGACAGCACGCGGGTCGTCATGCGAGCAGGGTCGGGGCGAGCGAGCGCCATTCCGCGAGCGGATGTGCCGCAAGGTCGGGACGCAGCACCTGCACGCAAACGTGATCCGCGCCTTTAGCCAGATGCGCCTCGACGCGGGCACGTATGTCGCGGGCGTCGCCCCAGACCACGATCGCGTCGACGAGCGCGTCACTCCCGTCGCTGGCGAAGTCGGCGTCGCTCCACCCGAGGCGCTTCAGGTTGTTCGCGTAGTTCTCGAGCGAGAGGTAACGCTTCATGTGCTTACGCGCCGTTGCGCGCGCGACGGCCGGGTCCTTTGCCAAGACCGCGGCCTGCTCGACCGCGAGCAGCGGACCCATGCCGAGCTCGTTGCGCGCGAGCGTGGTGTGTTCGACCGGCACGAAGTACGGGTGCGCGCCGATCGCGCGCTCGGCGCTGAGCCTGAGCATTCGCGGGCCGAGCGCCGCAAGGACACGAGCGGGCGGCTCGAGTGCAGCCGCGCCCGTGTACGGCGCCTTGTCCATCGCGTCGAGGTAGCGCGTCATGTTCTCGATCGGCTTCTCGTACGAGGCGCCGCGCAGCTTCACGGTCGGCGCGTGACTCACTCCGATGCCGAGCAGGAAGCGACCCGGGTACGCCTCGGACAGCGTGCGGTGTCCGTTCGCCATCGCGATCGCGTCGCGCGCCCAGATGTTCGCGATGCCCGTGGCGATGACGAGCCGCTCGCTCGCGGCGAGGAGCAGGCCGGCGTGGGCGAAGATCTCCTTGCTCCCAAGCGCTTCCGGGATCCACAGCGTGCGGAGGTCGAGGGCTTCGACCTCGCGGACGTAATCGCGCGCCGCGTTCGCGGAGAGCCGCTCAACATCGAGCGTCCACGAACCGACGCGACCCAGGCGCTGCGCCCAGGTGCGGGCCTGATCGTGGTCACTCATATCGCTCGGGCTTGCTCCGGATCGAGGTCCGCGTGCCGAAGCCCCGCATCAAGGCGTGAAGCGAATCTTCGGCGCGACCCAGGCAACATCCACGCGGCGCATGCCTGCGGCGCCGAGCGCGATCAGCCGCTCGCGTGCCGCGGTCGCATCGGAGATGAACGCGTCCACGTCGACGCCCTGACACCGCGGCGCGAACGGACGGACCCGTTCGATGCCCTCGTCCAGAAGGGTGGACGCACCGTGGAAGTTGCCGTTGCGCCAGTGATGGAAGCCGACGCCGATCTGCAAGATGCCGTGATAGAGCCCGCGCACGGGTGCGCGTGTGTCGCGCCACAGGAGCTCGAGCGTCTCGTGCTGCTCGAAGAACTCGCCGGCATTGTACTGCTCGATGCCGTGGATGAGCTCCGGCGGCGCGGGCTCGTCGCAGCGGGTGCGCGTAGGCTCATCGATCGCGCCGCCTGGGACACGCTTGGGCGGCCGCGCCGACTTGCGGTCGCGGCTATTCGGCGCCGGCGTGCTCGGGCCCGACAATCTTGCGGAAGCGGAGCTCGTCTTCGAGGAACTCGCGCACGAGTGGGTTCTCGAACGCTTTCGGGAGGCCGTCTGGCTGGTCAGCGTACGCGACCTTGATGCCTTCATGAAGGTCGTGGCCCGCAGCGAGATAGCCGTTGGGCAGCTTGTACATACGCGTGTACTGAAAGTGCCAGACCGGGCCGGTCTGCCCAATGAGCTCGCCGCTGAAACGGATCGCGTCGTCCGTGTCGCTGACGATCTTCGTGTACTTGGCGATCTCCCGCTTCGCGGTGGACCGCTCTTCGTCGGTAACGTCGGCGGGCAGCGGGAACTCGGCGGTTTCACTCACGAGCGTTTCCGATGATACATTTCGTGTTGCCGACGCGACGCCCGCTTGGAGGAACTGACTCGAAATGACGTATGTGATCACTGAACCTTGCATCGATGTGAAGGATGCGAGCTGCCTCGATGTTTGCCCTGTTGACTGCATATATACGACCGATGCGGACAAGATGTACTTCATCCATCCGGATGAGTGCATCGACTGCGGCGCGTGTGAGTCGGTGTGTCCGGTCAGCGCGATCTTTCCTGAAGACGCGGTTCCGGACAAGTGGAAGAACTACACCGAGATCAACAAGAACTACTTCAACAAGTAGTAATTTGCCAGGAGACCCGAGACCGGCGGCGCTTGCGCTGCCGGTCTCTGATCTTAAGTCTGCGTGCACACGCATTCAGACGAACGCACTCACGACATTGACGCAGATGATTGTTTGGATCCTCCTTATTCCTCCCTCGGCCTTTGAACGGCCGAATCCGCGCGTTCAACTTGTCATGTCCGCGAAGGCAATAGCGCGCTCCTGCCACTCCGAACGCGGGATTGCCGCGCGGTAGGTCAGGCTGAGAGTGGATCACGCGCATGACGATGCGCGCCTGCGTTCGCTTCACATCACCGATGAACGGCCAGAGCAGGTGGAGGCCAAGTAAGACGGCCGCGGGCGTGAATGCTCGCCAACGCCGGTAGGGCTTGTGGTTCCCCTTGCTCGGATGTCGTCCGGAGATCGTTCCAAGGTCGGCGAGCGCGGTCTTCAATCTGAGGAGCTCAGGAGCTACCTCCGCTTCGGAGGATTGAGACACATGGAGGCGCGGCACGAAGTGATCCTTGTGCGTTCTGTGCTTCTCAAGATAGGTGCTCCCTTCACCGTCGAAGAAACCGCCCGCCCACGCACGCTCTTCACTCTCGGAGGCGGACCAGATCGCGGGCGCTAACGGTCGTTCGAGGGTCTGCTCGAACGCGTCGCGCTTCACGGCACACAGCCACGGGCCGATGAGGTCCGCCACGCGAGCGATGTCCGCTCGCGACGTGGCCTCCCACCAGTAGAGATCCTGTTTGCCTTCCTCGATCTGCGGACCCTTCAGTCGTCCGACCCCGAACGATCCGCTGGAACTTCGAGAGCACTGCAGGCATCCCGTTGGGGCCGGCCTGGTTGATCCGCGAATGGACGCCGCGGCCGGAGCGATTCGCCCACCCTTCGCCATCGAAGAATCCCGCCGCCCACGCGAGCTCGTGCCGATCCATGCACGAGTAGAGACCACAGAATCACGGCTCTTGTCTGTCCCCCGCGCGTCACACGTTCGTGCGACGACGACCGCTATTTCGCGGTACCGCGTTCAGTCCTCGATGAGCTTCCGCCCGGCGAAGCCGGCCTCGAGGTCGTGCCAGTAGCTGATGTGGCTCCCCTCGCCCAGCTGCCAGCAGAGATAGACCTCGCGACCGCGGAGCTTCGTGCGGAAGTCGATGAGCCCGCGGTCGGGATCCTTCACCTCGACGCCGAGCTCGGCGATGTCCTTGAGGAGCGCGTTGATCTCGTGCGCGACCGGGTCCGAAGGGCGCCTCCGGTATGCGGTGACGCGCCGCTGCAGATCCTCAAGGAGTGGTCGGACCTTTGGCAGCAGCGCCTCGGCCTGGCTGCGCGTGTAGGTCGGCATATGCTCTCGCCGAGTATCGCCCAGGAGGGACGCGATGGCGACGTACGTTCTCCTCACGAAGGTCACGGCAGCCGGGGTCAAGACGCTCCAGTCGAACCCGCGCCGCATCAAGGAAGTCAACAAGGATGTCGAGGCCCTCGGCGCCCGCGTCGTCGCGCAGTACGCGACGCTGGGCCGCTACGACTTCGTGAACATCGTCGAAGCGAAGGACAACGAGACCATCGCGCGCCTGTCCGTGGCGCTCGGCGCTCGTGGCACGGTCCACATCGAGACGCTGACGGCGATCCCGGTCGAAACGTTCATCCGCGGGCTCAGCACGAAGCCGAAGGGACGTAGCGCCAGCTAGACCGCCACCGCTTCCAAGGTCAGATCGACCGCCGACCGGACCGGCGCGTCCGCGGCGATCTCGTCGTCCCGGGCGGGTTCGACGTCGGACCAGGTGAGTAGCCGGCCGAGGCGATCCGCGAGAGCCGCGGCGGCGCGCTCGGCCACATCGCGGATCGGAGCGGTCACGCCGAGGCGCTCGAGCGATGCGACCTCGTGCGCGAATCCGCACGGCAGCATCCGTTCGAAGGCGACCAGGTCGGTGCGCACGTTCAGCGCGAAGCCGTGTGTCGTCACACCACGCGAGACACGCACACCGATCGCCGCGATCTTCGCGGGGAGGCCGGACTCCGGCAGGTCGACCCATACGCCGGTCTTGCCGCGCTCGGCCCTCCCGACGACACCGTACGCAGCGAGAGCATCGACGAGCGCGCCCTCGATCGCGCGCACGTATCGCACAAGGTCCGGCGCGTCACCAAGCCGCACGATCGGGTAGCCAACGAGCTGCCCCGGACCGTGATAGGTGATGTCGCCGCCGCGGTCGACGCGATAGACCGAGGCGCCCACGCGCCGGAGCTCGCCGGGACCGACCAGCAGATGATCCGTCGTCCCGCGTCGGCCGATCGTGTAGACGGGGTCGTGCTCGAGGAGCAGCAGTCGCTCGTCGTCGCCCGCGCGCACGCGCATCGCCACCGCCTCCTGCAGCCGCCAGCCGCCGAGATAGTCGACGCGGCCAAGCCAGGTCGCGCGGAGCGGGCTACCTCCGGACATGACGCTCAGCGTGATAGGAGGAACGCACGAGCGGACCGGCTTCGACATGCCGGAAGCCCATCGTCATGCCGACGTCGCGCAGCTCGTCGAACTCCGAGGGCGTCCAGTAGCGCTCGATCGGCAGATGCACCGGCGACGGTCGCAGGTACTGCCCGACGGTGAGGATGTCCGTTCCCTGCGCCGCGATGTCGCGCATCGTTGCGACGACCTCGTCGCGCGTCTCACCGAGGCCGACCATGATCCCGCTCTTGCACACCAGGTCCGGAGCGCGCTCCTTCGTTCGGCGCAGCACCCCCAGCGATCGCTCGAAGCGGGCCTGCGGGCGGACGCGCGGATACAGACGCGGCACCGTCTCGACGTTGTGATTGAGGATCTCGGGTCGTGCGGCGAGGACCACGTCGAGCGACTCGGGACGCCCGACGAAGTCGGGGATGAGCACCTCGACGCTGGTGCCCGGTGACTGGCGGCGGATCTCGCGGATCGTCTCGGCGAAGATCTGGGCGCCACCGTCCGCCAGCTCGTCGCGGTTCACGCTCGTGACGACGGCGTGGCCAAGGGCCATCTGGGCGACGGCCTCACCGACCCGCCGCGGCTCGTCCGCATCCACGGCGCCGGGCCGCCCGGTCTTCACGGCGCAGAACCCACAGGAGCGCGTGCAGGTGTCCCCAAGGATCATGAAGGTCGCCGTGCCCGCGCCCCAGCATTCGGCCATGTTGGGACAATGCGCCTCCTCGCAGACCGTGTGGAGCTCCTTGCTGCGCATGAGCCGCCGCAGGTTCTCGTACGTCGGACCCGTCGGCAGACGCACCTTGAGCCACTCCGGTCGCGCGCGGTCGATGGGCACGACCGTGTTCGAGGCGCCGCGCCCACGAGAGCGCGGCCGCTCGATCTCGCCCGGGATCTCAAAGACGATCGGCGCGAGCTCCGCCACTAATACACCGGCACGGTCGGCCCGACCGTCTGCAGCCAGTCACGCATCGTCTGCAGGAAGCGCGCGGCGGTCGCGCCATCGATGACCCGGTGGTCGAAGCCGATGACGAGGTTCATCCGCTGACGGATCGCGATCGCGTCGTCGTCGGTCACGATGAGACGCTTCACGATCGTCTCCGACGAGACGATGGCCGCCTGGCCCGGCGGCACGATCGGGCTCGAGATGATCGTGCCGAGCGGACCGGTGTTGTTCACCGTGAACGTCCCGCCGTAGAAGTCGTCGAAGGTGAGCTTGCGTCCTTTCGCGCGATCCACCACGTCCCGGATCGAGCGCATGAGGCCGGCGAGGCTCTTCCCGTCGGCATCGCGGATCACGGGGACGACGAGGCCCTCGTCGCCGAGCGCGACCGCGTACCCCAGATTGATCTCCTTGTGGGCGATGACACCTTGATCGGTGAAGCTCGAGTTCACGAGCGGCACGGTCCGCAGCGCTTCGACCGCGGCTTTGCAGATGAATGCCGCCGGCGACAGGTCGAACCCCTCACGCGCCTGGAAGTCGCCGCGGACCTTCTCGCGATACTTCATGAGCGCGGTCATGTCGATCTCCATGACCGCGTGAGCGTGCGGCGCGCTCCAGGCCTGCACCATGTTGTTCGCGATCGCGCGGCGCATCTGGGAGAGTGGGACGAGCTCGTCGCCCGCGAGCGACGTCGCTGCTGCTGGTCGGGCGGCGATCGTTGTCGGCCCGCCGGAGACGACCTGCGACGCGGCGGGGGGTCGCGCCGCTTGCGGCTGCGGTGCCGCCGGGGCGGCCTGCGCATTCGCGATGAACGCTTCGATGTCCTGCTTCGAGACGCGACCGCCGAGACCCGTCCCTTGGACCTGCGAGAGATCGATGCCGTTCTCCGCCGCGAGCTTCCGCACCGCCGGTGTCGCTCGCACCTCGGAGAGATCGGGGCGCTCAGCCGTCGAGGTCGCCCTCGACGAGGCGGAGGCTGACGGGGCCGAGGAAGGCGGTCGCGGCTGCGACATCGAGGTCGCCACGGACGGGCGCGCGGGAGCAGCCGCGTCGTTCGGCTGAGGAGGCGTCGGCTGCGGCCGCGACGGAGCGGGCGAGGGAGGCGCTGCTGATGTCGACGACGATGTCGACGGCGACGCCGCGGCCGCCTCGCCATCAGCGGTGTCGAACGTCGCGAGGAGCGTCCCGATCGGAACGGTCTGCCCCTCGTCCACCTTGACCTCTTTCAGCGTTCCCGCGACCGGCGACGGGATCTCGGTGTTGACCTTGTCCGTCTGCACCTCGACGAGCAGGTCGTACTTGTTCACCTTCTCGCCCGGCTGCTTCAGCCACTTGCCGATCGTGCCTTCGGTGACGGACTCTCCAAGCTTCGGCATCTTCAGCTCAAAGACAGACAAGAAGCACCTCCGCGGCACAGCGGGCGGCGACCACTAATACGCCGCCAGCTCACGCATCTTCGTCGCGATCTTCTCAGGATCCGGCATGAACCAGTCCTCTTGCGGCTTGTTGTACGGCATCGCCGGGACTTCGGGTCCACCCAGGCGCATCACCGGCGCGTCGAGCGCGTCGAAGGCCTCTTCGGCGATGAGCGCGGCGATCTCCGCGCCCGCGCCGAATAGCCGGTTGTCCTCATAGACGATCAAACACTTTCCGGTCTTCCGGGCTTCCCGCACGATGGTCGCCGCGTCCAGCGGCCGGAGGCTCCGGACGTCGACGACGGCCACCGATACACCCTCGTTCGCCAACGTCTCGGCCGCCTTCAGGCTGTGATGGAGCATCAGCCCGTACGCGAAGACCGTGATGTCGGTGCCGTCGCGCTTCACGTCGGCAGGTCCCAGCGGGATCGTGAAGTCCGGGTCGTCCGGCGCGTCGCCGCGGACCGCCCGGTAGGTGGCCTTGTGCTCGAGGAAGATGACCGGGTCCGGATCCCGCAGCGCCGCCCGCAGCATGCCGGTGATATCCCGGGGGGTGCTCGGCACGACGACCTTCAGCCCTGGAACGTGCGCGTAGAAGGCCTCGACCGACTGCGAGTGATAGAGCGCGCCGTGGATGCCGCCGCCCCACGGCATGCGGACCACCATCGGCACGCCATACGCGCCGTTCGACCGATAGCGGATGCGCGCCGCCTCGTCGACGATCTGCTCGAACGCGGGCGCGCTGAAGTCCGCGAACTGCATCTCCGCCACCGGCAGGAGACCGCCGATGGCGGCGCCGATCGCGATGCCGACGATCGAGGACTCCGCGACCGGTGTGTCGATGATGCGGTGCTTTCCGAATTCCTCGATGAAGCCGTCGGACACGCGGAACACACCGCCGCGGACTCCGACGTCTTCGCCCATGAGGATGTAGCGCCCATCGCGCCGGAACTCGGACAGCAGCGTGTCATGGACCGCCTGGACGTTGCTCTTCTCGGTCAATGGTCCAACTCTATGTCCAACGACGGGAAGCGATCAGGATGACGCTCGCGCTGGACCCGGTACGCGGCCGCGAAGATGTCCTCGCGGCTCGGCTTGGAGAAGTAGTCGCCGTCAACACCCACCGGAGTGCGGTTCGCGCGCGCCGTCAGCGTGCGCGGGCCGACGTCGAGGTGGTCGATGCCGCCCTGCGTCTCGATGATCTGCTGGAGGATGTAGGCCGACGCGCCGCCGGGCAGATCCTCGTCGACGACGAGAAGCGCCCCGGTCCGTTTCACCGACTCGACGATCGTGTGTCGAACGTCGAACGGCAGCAGCGTGCGGACGTCGACGATCTCGACGTCGATGTCGGCTGCCGCCAGATCCTGCGCCGCCTCGAGCGCGATGCGGCAGAGCGCTCCGTACGTCACGACCGTGATGTCGGCGCCTTCGCGGAGCAGCTCCGGAACGCCCAGGGGCAGCGTGAATTCGCCCACGTTCGCCGGCGCGCGCTCCTTCAGGCGGTAGCCGGACAGCACCTCGATCACGATCCCGGGATCGTCGCCGCGCAGCAGCGTGTTGTAAAAGCCTGCGGCCTGCGTCATGTCACGCGGGACGCACACGTGCACGCCGCGCAGCGTTCCGAGGAGCATCTGCATCGGCGAGCCCGTGTGCCAGATCCCCTGCAGCCGGTGGCCCTTCGTCCGGATGATCACCGGCGCCATCTGCCCGCCCGCGGTGCGATGACGCAACGTCGCGAGATCGTCGGATGCGATCTCGAGCGCGAACAGAAGGTAGTCCACGTACTGGATGTCCACGATCGGTCGCAGCCCGCGCATCGCCGCGCCGATGCCCTGTCCCAGGATCGTCGCCTCGCGGATGCCCGTGTCGGCGACCCGGAGCGCGCCGTGCTTCTCCTGGAGACCCTCGTACACGAGGTTGACGTCGCCGAGCCGCCCGACGTCCTCGCCGAGGATCACGATGCGCGCATCGCGCGTGAGGTTGGCGTCGAAGCAGCGGAGCAGCACCAGACGGCCGTCGATGACCTCCGGCTTCGTCGGATACTCGGGCGCGACCGTCCGCACGCGCAGTGGCGACAAGTCGGATTCGCTGAGGAGGTGCGAGTTGTAGCGCGCCTCGTTCTCCTCGCGGTACGTCCGAACGAAGCGCGCGAGCTCGCTGCGCGCCGGGCCTTCGCGTCCACGGAGCGCGGTGAGCGCGCGGAACGCCGCGGTGTACACGGCGCGGTGGCTCAGCGGGTCCCCCGCCTCGCGCAGCTCCGCCATCACCGTTTCGAACGACACGCCGCTCTCGGAGCCGGCGGCACCGATGAGCGTGATCGCCTCGTCCCGTCGGCGGCGGATCGGCTCCTGGAACGTCTCGTAGGCGCGCTCGCGGATGTGCTCGACCTCGGAGCGGTCGTGCTTCTCGAACTCGTCGAGCGTGGCGGCGTCGGCGACGTCCTGGCGGATCATCCACTCGCGCATCCTGCGGATCGGATCGGCCTCGACTTCGAAGCTGAGGCGCTCCTTCGGCTTGTAGCGCTCGTGGCTCCCGCTGGTGGAATGCCCCTGGGGCTGCGTCATCTCGATCACGTGAACGATGGCGGGTGCGTGCTCGCGGCGGACGCGCTCGGTGATGATCGCGTACGTGTCGCAGAGCGCGACGTAGTCCCAGCCCTTCACGACCTCGATCTCGAATCCCGGGCCACCGTCGCGTCGCATTCCCGCGAGCGCCGCGGATACCGAGCTCTTCGTCATCTGGAGCGCGTTGGGGACCGAGATGCCGTACGCGTCGTCCCAGACGCTGATCAGGAGTGGCACCTGCAGGACGCCGACGGCGTTGACCGACTCCCAGAAGAGGCCCTCCGCCGCGGCGGCGTTGCCGATCGTCGTGAAGCAGACCTCGTCGCCGCCATGCGAAAAGCCTTTCGCGGCGTCGCGAAGCCCTGCGGACTCGCGGTATAGCTTCGACGCCCACGCGAGACCGACCGACCGCGGCATGTGCGCCGCGACCGGCGAGAAGTCGGACGCGACCTGGATCGCGCTCAGGAGGTCGCGCCAATGCCCGCGCTCGTCGACGATGCGGGTCGCGTAGTGATTCGACATCTGGCGCCCACCGGAGAACGGGTCGTGCGTCACGTCGGCGTCGGCGTAGAGCTGCGCGAAGTACTGCTCGAGGGTCGTGACGCCGACCGCGAGCATCACCGTCTGATCGCGGTAGTAGCCGCTGCGCCAGTCGCCAGGCCGCATGACGTGCGCCATCGCGAGCTGGGCGACCTCTTTTCCGTCACCGAAGATGCCGAACGGAGCGCGTCCGGCGAGCACCTCCCGGCGGCCGAGCTCGCTCGCGGCGCGGCTGCGCACGGCGAGGCGATAGTCGGCGATGATCTGCTCGGCGCTGAGGATGAGCTTGGCGCGCGGCGTCGTGATCGACGGCCGCGAGCGGGTCTTCACGCCGGTCCCAATGGTGCCAGTTTCCCTCACGCCGCGGCTGCCGCTTCGGCGCGGTCGAGGAACGGCAGCAGCGCGGCGAGGAACACCTCGGTGCGCTCGACCTGCGGAAGGTGGCCGCAGTCGTCGATGAGCTCGACCCGTGCCTGAGGCATCACGTCCTCCGCCTCCGCCGCGTGCGCGACCGGCAGCACCCTGTCCTGACGACCCCAGATCACGATGACCGGCCCCGCGAAGCGCGGCGCGAGCGCGACCCAGTGCTCGCGCACCGACTGTCGAACGCCGAAGATCGTGACGCCGGAGCGAAGCGCGCGAACGAACTCTCCGAAGGAGGCGAAGCCGTAGCGTTCCGCCTCGTCGTACAGGAGCTCCGGGATGCGACGCGAGTCATGAAAGCAGGTTCGTAGCACGTCCCGTGCTTGCTCCGGCCGGCCGAACACCCGCGACAGCGCAGCAACGCCGGGGAGCGTGCACAGGCGCAGGAAGAGGGCGACCTCCGTGCCGACCCCACCGCCCGCGACCAGTGCCAGCGAGCGCGTGCGTTCGGGCTGGCTCACCGCCGCGGTGTACGCGACCGCACCGCCCATCGAATTACCGACGAGATGAGCGGAGCGGATGCCGAGCTCGTCCAGCAGCGCACCGATGAACCGCGGATAGAAGGGATCGCGCGGTCCGAAGTGCTCGACGTCCCCCGGTGGATCGCTCTGGCCGAAACCGGGAAGGTCGAACGCGATCGCGTGCCGACCACTGCGAGCGATCGGTGTCATCACCTCGCGCCAGTTCTCGGCCCAACCGCCGACACCGTGGATCATCAGCACCGCATCGCCGCGCCCTGCGTCGCCTTCTTCGAGGACGCGCGTGCGCAGACCCATGACGCTCACCGTCTTCGAGCGGATCACGTCCATATACTGCGCTCGATGCTCTTCTACTACCTCTGCACGCTCGGAGAGGAGCGGCATCGCGCGGCGTATCCGCTCGGCGCGCAGAGCAAGGATGCGGATGTCTACAAGTGGGTCACGATGCATTCCGGCTCGCCCGCGGTCTGCCAGCGCGAGCATCCCGACGCGCACCGCTGGCGTCCCGATGAGGGAGGCGACGAGGAGCGCGTCGTGCGCGGCTACTCGGTGCTGCAGTGGGACAAGCACGGCTTCGACCTCGCGAAGCGCAAGCCGGACATCGGCGAGCGATTCGATTCGCCCTGGGGACCGTCGCTCGTGATCGAGCGCGCCGACGACCCCGTCACCGGGACGTATCTGCTGCTGCGCATCTACCCGCACGGCTACAAGGGCAAGGCCGGCGAGACCGGCACCGAGCGCAAGGACGTGCCGAAGGAGTTCGCGGGCAAGGTCTAGCCGCCGGGGCTGGTCTCCGCCTTGACGTGCTCGCGGTGCTCCCGGTGATGAAGGTGCGCGTGCTCGTCCTCCTTCTCCTTCGGCGGATAGAAGAGGCCCGCGACATAGAAGCGCGACGGGGCCTGCGCGTACGACGAGAGCAGGAGATGCACGTCGTACTTGGCGAACAGCGCGGCGCCCCAGGTCTCGCGGAAGCGCGTCGCCCACTGCGGTCCGTAGCGCTCGCGGCTGAGCCGCGTCATCTCGTGGAGCTCCCAGTCCAGTACCGGTAGCTCGTGCGTCTCGCGGCAGTCCTCGCTCGCACAACGGAAGCGCAGCCGCAGCGGCAGGTGAAGGACATCGCCGTCGGGTTCGGGGCGGATGAATCCGGCCGTGGCCGCGCGATCGCGTGCGAGCGCCTGCAGCGATTCGAGCGACGCATGCAGATGCGGCCGCACGAATGGCCACCGCAGACGCCAGGCATCCTTCGCGTCGACGTACGCCGTCGCCGTCACGTCGCCCTCGACGCTCACGGTCTCGGGGCGCACGTCGCGTGCGTCCTTCACCGTACGCGCGTGGATCCACGACCAGCGCAGGAGCGGTGGATCGGTGTCGTTGCCCTTCCACGGAAAGGGCGAGAGGCGGAGCAGACGACCGCTCTCTCGATCGACGCCGATCACCGACGCGCGCTCGACCGGGAACTCGTTGGCCGCGATCGTCTTGGCGATGGCGAGCACGTCGTGCTCGGCCGTCGCATCCTCCATGTGCGCCTCGCTCACATCGTCACAATACGTGCGAATGCGCGAGGGCCTTGCACGTGAGTTCCCGGAGGCAGTCCGCGGCGCGGAGTGGGTCCGCACGCGTATCCGAGGTCGACACGTTGCGATCTGGAGTGAGTCCGTTCCATGGGCGACGGTGTCGGGCATCGGCGCCGGTTTCCTCGTCGCTTCCGTGGTTCAAGCGATGGTCGGACTCGCGAGTGAGGCGATGGGGGCCCTCAGGGCGCCGGTGCCCTTCCCGCTCTTTCCCGCGGTCACGATCGCCGGCAGCGCTGCGGCGGCCGCCGTTGCCCTCGGGGCCGGCGGAGTCGTGGCGCTCGTGCTCGATCTTGTCTACGTCGCGGTCGGGATCGCTCTCCACGTTCCCGGCGTGATCACGTTCTGTGAGCGGTCCGGCGGAGCGAACCCCTTCCCGGGTCCGGATCAATGCACCGCTGTCGGCTTCCTCGCCTCGCTCTGGCCACAGTTCGTTGGGATCGGCCTCGGCATCATGCTCGCGCGCACCAGCCTCACCACGCGTGGCGAGGGGACCAATGGATTCCTGCGAGTCGCTGGCGGGTTGGCGATGGCGCTATTCCTCGTGAGCGCCGCCTGGGGCATCGCCGTCGCACAGGCCGGTTACGCCGCGCAGATGGCCGGCGCGCTGACGAGCACGCTCACGCTCGCAGCCGGTTTCGTCGCCGCTGCGGTCGCGGCCGGTGTGCTGGCCGCGCAGTTGCCACGCGGTGTCCGGAACGCCGCCATCGTCGCCGCGATCTGGCTGGTGCCGTGGGTCTCGCTGCAGCTGCCGTTCGCATCGCGGAGCCTCGCGGGTCCCATCGCGGCGGAGAACGTCGTTCCGATCGTCACGGGCATCGTGATCGCGCCGATCGCCGCCGCATTCCTCGTCCTGACCGCCGCCGTCGCCGCGCGCAGCCGCTTCGTCCCACGCGAGCCTGCGTAGCATCGACAGGTGACCATCGACGGGAAGGAGCTCGCGCTCGCGGCGGAGCATCCGCGGGGCACCGAACGGCGCCGGCTCCTGCCCTACCGCGCGGCGCTCAACGACGCCGCGGTGTATGCGGCACTGCCGGAAGCCGATCGTGACGCGATCGTCCGCTGGACCGAGGTCCGGCGCCGCATCCGCGAGTCGATCGGCCTCGACCACGACGCGGCGAACCTCGCCGACCCACTGCTCCCGTACGAGCGCCTGCGCGCGCACGTCATCGCGGGCGAGCGCATCGCCGCCAAGCGCGACGCGTTCGACGATCCGGGCGGCGACCTCGTCCAGGTCGTCGCCGCGCTGCGCGCGGGAGGCTAACCGCCCGCCGAGGTCGCGGCGGACGCGAGCACGGCCACGCCGTTCACGATCGCGTGGAGCGCGACGCACGGGTACAGGCTTCCCGAGCGGCTCCGCAGGTAACCGAGACCGAGACCGGTGACGAGCACCCACGGCAGATCGATGACCGCGCCGTGGGCGAGCGCGAACGCGATGCCGCTGCCGACGATGGCGACGCGCTGCCCGTGGGCCTCCAGCAGACGGAATCCCAACCCACGACAGGCCGCCTCCTCGACCAGCGGGACGAACAACGCGATGGCGATCGCGTTGGCGATGAAGGCGTCGGCGCGCGTCGGATCCCAGAACTGCGGCACGGCCTGCTCGCGCGAGCCGTGGCCGAGCGCGATCTCCTCGAGAAAGGAGACGGCGTACGTCGCGGCGAGCGCGCCACCCGCGATCCGCCACGACGCCGGCCACGACGGTGGACGGCGCAGCGCGAACGTCTCGCGAAGCGGCAGGCCGCGAGCGATCAGGACGAGCAGGACCAGGACCAGGCCGTCGAACGCGAAGGTGAAGATCGCGGTCGACCAGCGGAAGAAGAAGTCACGCACGGCGGCATCGCCACCCGCGAAGCGTGCGGCATAGCTGAGGGCCGCGATCGCGGTCATCAACACGATCCACGCGGCGAGCCGCCGGCCGTCGCGGGGCGCGTTCAGGCGGTCGCGGCCATCGCGCGGAGCGGCGCGAGCAGCTCCAGCGCGCGATCCATCTCCTCGATGGTGTTGTAGTAATGCGGCGACAGCCGGATGAGGCCGGGACGGCTGTCGCAGATGACGCCATGCGTGCGCAGAGCCTCGACCGCGCGCTGTGGCTCGGGATGCTCGAGCGTCACGATCGCGGTGCGCTCCGACGCGACGCGCGGGCAGCGCACGGTCCAGCCCTGCGCGATCGCGCCGTCGACGAGCCGCTGCGACAGGAGCTGGTGACGCTCGCGCACGGTCGCGACGCCGACGTCAGACAGCAAAGCGAGGCCGGCGCGCGCCGCGTAGATCGCGGCGACGGCGGGTGTCCCGTACTCGAACCGCCGCGCGCCCGTCCCGTACGCAAGATGCTCGACGTCGAACGCGAACGGGTCCATCACGCCCCACCACCCGACTGCGCTCGGGCGAGCGCGGTCAGCGATGTCACGCCGCGCGTACAGGAACGCGATGCCCGGACCGCCCATGAGCCACTTGAGCGTCCCGCCGACAAGGTAGTCCACGCCGGTCGCGTGGACGTCGAACGGGAACGCGCCGATCGACTGGTACGCGTCGACGATGAGGACCGCGCCCTTCCGATGACAGATCTCAGCGAGCGCGCGCACGTCCTGGATCCACCCGGTCGTGAAGTACACGTGACCCGTGCACACCGCGCTGGTGCGCTCGTCCACCGCCGTCTCGAAGAGCTCTACTGGAACGCGGACGCGGTCCGGGCTCCGCACGAACTGGACGCGCGCACCGCGGTCGGCGACGGCGTGGAAGGCGTGACCATCGGTCGGGAAGTCGAGATCCGCGATCACGACCTTCGGACGCTTCGCGTAGTCGAGCGTGCTCGCGATCCCGACCAGGCCGGCGGACACGTTGGGCTCGATGGCGACCTCGTCGCGCGTCGCCCCGAGCACGCCGGCGATGCCGTCGCGCAGCGCCTCGTATTCGCCGATCCAGTGGTCGTACCATGCGCGCCCACCGAGCTCCGTCCACTCGCGCGTGAAGCGCTCGATCCGCTCGCGACCCGTCCGGTGCAGTGGTGTGAGCGAGCAGTTGTTCAGATAGACCAGCTCGCGCGTGATCGGGAACTCCTCGCGCCAGCGCCGCTCCTGCTCGTTCACGTCACCACCCGATCGCGTAGCTCTCGCGACGCGGGTCCGCTCCTCCCTCGAGCGCGCCGGGCTCGAGCCTGCGGATCGCGCACATGCCGGCGGCGGCGGGCGTGAAGTCCGGTAGGTCGCGGATGACGTGGCCGAGAGACGCCAGGCCATCACGCACGTCGCGCGCGACGCGGCCCTCCACCGTGAGCACGCCGGGCTCGTACGCGTGGGGATGGAAGGTCCACGGGAACGACCGCGAGATCACGCGTGGCGCCTCGATCGCGGCCTGCAGGTTCATCTCGAAGTCGACGACGTTGCAGACGGTCTGCACCATCGCCTGGCACTGCGCATCCTCGCCCGGACAGCCGAAGGGCATGAGCGCGTGGCCACCCTGCATCAGTAGGGCGGGGTTCGGGGTGAGCCGCGGTCGCTTGCGCGGCGCGATGGCCGACGGGTGGCCAGGCGTGGTCCACAGCTGGGCGCCGCGGGTGCTCACGATGATGCCGAGGCCTTCGACGAGGGGCGACCCCAGACCCGGATCGGACGGCGTCGCTGAGAACGCGTTCCCCTCGGCGTCCATCGCGCAGCAGTACGAGGTGTCCGGCGCGCCGACGCCGCTCGCGACGCGCGGGCGATAGCCGGACGCGCCCGACCGTCCCTCGTATCGCCACGGGTCGCCCGGCGGCGGGAGCTCGGGCCAGGCCCGATCGTCCCGGATGAGTGCACGGCGCTCCTCGGCGTACGCCTTGTCGAGCATGCCGCGCACCGGCACGTCGACCTGACCGGGGTCGCCGAAGAACCCCTCACGATCGGCGGCCGCGAGCTTGAAGGACTCGGCGTAGCGGTGCAGGAACGCGAGCGAACCCGGACCCATCGACGCGACGTCGTAGCCCTCGAGCAGGTTGAGCGTCATCGGCACGAGCGGACCCTGGGACCATGGACCGCACGCGTACACGTCGATGCCGCGGTAGGTCGTGTGCACCGGTGGTGCGATCGAGACGTGGTACTCGGCGAGATCCTCTTTGCTGACCATGCCGCCGTACCGCGCCTGCGAGGCTGCGATCGTGTCGGCGACGCCGCCGCTGTAGATGACGTCGCGCGCGGCCATGATCGCGCCGGCGCGTCCGAGCGCCGAGCGCGAGCGCTCGATCTGCACGAGCAGCCGGAAGAATGCAGCGAGATCCTTTTGCACGAGGACCTCTCCCACGCGCGGCGCGCGTCCGTCGGGTAGGAACACCGCCGCGCTCGACGGCCATTGCCGCAGGCGCGCCTCGAGCATCCCGATCGCGCGCGCGAGGCGCGGGTACACCGGGAAGCCCTCCGCGAGCTCGATGTTCGGCGCAAGGACGTCTTCGAGGGTGAGACGTCCATGCCGCGCGAGCGCCGTCAGCCACGAATCCGCGGCGGCGGGCGTGACGGAGCGTGCGACCCCGATGGGCATGTCGTCGCCGTGCCGGCGCCGGTAGTCGTCGAGGGTGAACATCGCGGGCCAGCGACCGAGCCCGTCGATGGTCTCCGGCTCGCCCATGCCCGGCGTGAAGACCATGATCGGAGCGACGCCGCCGAAGTCGGTGAGATGCCGCTCCAGGACATTGAGCGCGATCCCGGCGGCGACGCCCGCGTCGATGGCGTTCCCGCCTCGCTCGAACATCTTGGCGCCGGCCTGCGAGGCCAAGTAGTGGCTCGAGCTGACCATCCAGCGTTTGCCGAGCACGGCCGGCCGACCCTGCGTCACTCCGACCGGTGGCGCGGTGTTCTCGACCGGCATCTCGCGCATCGTGCGAACGATACTGCGGCGTGCGCGAAGCAGACGCCGAGCAGATGAGCGCGGCTGGCCGCGCGATTACTGTTTCGGCGATGGTCCGGATCATCGCTTGGCGCGTTGCGCCGTACGACAACGGCTGCTACGTCATCGTGGATGCGCGGAACGAAGCCCTCGTCATCGATCCGTCGATGGGCGAACGCCAGATCATCGACACGGTCCGCGAGAAGGGTCTGCGCCTCGTCGAGATCCTCAACACCCACGGGCATCCTGACCATATCTTCGGGAACGCCGCGCTGAAGGCGGCTACGAACGCGCGCCTCGCGATCCACCGCCTCGACGAATACCGGCTCGGCCCGCGCCGGCCGCCGACGACGTTCGAGATCCCACCCTGCGCGGCCGACGACCTATTCGACGAGGGGCAGCTCCCGTACCTCGACGACGTCGAGCTGAATGCGCTGCACACGCCGGGGCACACCGAGGGCTCGACCTGCTTCTACCTGCGGCGCGAGGGCGCGCTCTTCTCCGGCGACCTGCTTTTCAGAGGGAGCGTCGGCCGGACCGACCTGCCCGGTGGCGACGCGTCGCAGATGGCCGACAGCCTGTCGCGCGTCGTCGCAGCTCTGCCGCCGGAGACGAAGGTGTATCCCGGTCACGGCGAGACGACGACGATCGGCGCCGAGATCTCGTCGCTGCGCGTCCTGCGCGACTCCGGCATCCTGCCCGAGCTGCGCCTCGCCCAGACCTAGTCGGTCACGCCCAGGATGTTCACGCCGTTGTCGGCGTAGATCGTGTCCCCGGTCACGCTGCGTGACATCTCGCTCGCGAGGAAGACCGCCACGTTGCCGACCTCTTCCTGTGTGATGTTGCGGCGCAGCGGTGCCTTGGCCTCCATGATGTCGCGTGCGGTGGAGATGCCCTTGACCGCGCTCGCCGAGAGCGTCTTCAGTGGCCCGGCCGAGATCGCGTTGACCCGGATGTTCGACGGTCCCAGGTCCACGGCGAGGTAGCGCACGCAGGTCTCGAGCGCGGCCTTCGCCACCGCCATGGAGTTGTAGCTCGGCACGACCCGCTCGACCGCGTTGTACGTCAGCGTCATCACGCTCCCGCCGCCGGCCTTCGTGAAGAGCGGCAGAGCCGCGCGTGAGAGCGACACCAAGGTGTACGCGCTGATCTCGACGGCCGTGAGCACGCCGTCGCGCGAGATCTCGTGGAAACGGCCCTTCAGGTCCTCGACCGGCGCGTACGCGATCGAATGGACGAGGATGTCGAGCCCCTCCCAGCGACGCTCGACCTCCGACATGAGGGAGGCGACGTCGTCCGGTTTGGCCGCGTCGCAGAGAAGCACCGGCATGCCGTCGTGCTCCGGCAGGGTCTCGACGAGCCTCGTGACGTTGTCCTTGAAGCGGTCGTTCAGATACGTGAAGGCCAGGCGCGCGCCCTCGCGCTGGAACGCGGTGGCGATCCCCCACGCGATGCTGCGCTGATTGCCGACGCCCACGATGAGCGCGCGCTTCCCTTCGAGCAGACCCATGCGATCACCTCCGCGTCCCGCGCATCATCCCAGAACCGGACCGCGCCTGCATCGCGATTTGACTACAACGCGCTTGCATCCAACTCCGCGCGCGTGAGATCCATCAGGTTGATTCGCGGAGCGGCGCGAAGGTGAAGTCGGGGGCGGCTTAGTTCCAGCGCCCGCGACGCTCGTCGTCGTCCACGCGGCGACCGCGCCAGTACTTGAGGTCGCCGCCACCGGGGCGCGGCCGACCGAGATCCTCGGTGACCACGAGGACACCGACGGCGAGGACCGCCGGGATGACCACGCCTATCGGCCCGAACGCGAGGCCCCACGTCAGCGTCTGACCGACCGCCCACGCGGCGCAGATCAGGACGAAACGCAGGATCGCGGCTTGTGCGCGCGTCATACGACAGCCGCACGCTGCACGAACGAAGCCTGTTGCGCCCACTCGCCACACTGCGAGAGCTCTTCCTTCGACACCCATTCGCTGCGAACGGCAAAGCGCAGCTCGTCGCGCAGGGTCGTCTGCAGCATCTCCGGCCCATCGGTGTTGAAGCTGAAACGGACCTTGTGCTTCTTGAAGATCGCGATGTACTTCCCGAGCTCGTCGGCGTCTTTCACCACCTGAGTGTGCAGGTTCGAGCTCGGACAGATCTCGAGGAGCACGCCACGTTCGGCCAGCCGCTTGCACAGCGCGGCGTTCTCCGCGGCGTGGATGCCGTGGCCGACGCGCTCGGGGTCGAGGTGCTGGAGCACCTCGTCGACCGAGTGCCAATCCTCGTCCTCACCGGCATGCACGGTGAGACCCAGCCCGGCGCGGCGCGCCTTCTTGAACAGCGCCGCGTAGTCGCGGTACTGGAACTCCGCGTGCGCCGGCCCGGCGATGTCGATGCCGACGACACCGCGGTGGCGGTAGGCGATGGCCTTCTCCACGATGATCTCGTTGAGCGCGTACGTGAAGGTCCGGTCGAGGCAGAAGATGAGTCCGGCGCGGACCGGATACTCGAGACGTGCGCGGTCGAGACCGCGGATCGACGCCATGATGATGTGGTCGAGGTCCTGCTCGCCGCCCCGGTTGCGTTTCATCGGGTTGTAGCGGAGCTCGAGCGTCGTGATGTTCGCCTTTCGGTACGCGCCGCCAACGACCTCGTAGAC
This sequence comes from Candidatus Limnocylindria bacterium, assembly GCA_036000705.1. GTDB lineage: Bacteria > Chloroflexota > Limnocylindria > P2-11E > P2-11E > CF-39. Next base: position 25,640 of record DASYUY010000031.1, read on the forward strand.
GGACTCCTCGACCGCGAGAGGACTCGACTGGATCAGCTCGGTCCAGCGATACAGCGCGAGGAAGTCCTCGAACGACTTGCGCTCTTTCTTGCCGACCGTGATGAGATCGACGAATTCCCAGTAGTCCTTCGTCGGAAGACGGATCCCCTGCTTCGCCGCGATGCCCCACATCGCCGCGGGATCGACCGAGCCGCCGAGGTGGACGTGTAGCTCGGTGAGCTCGTCGCCGAGTGGATGCGGCAGTGCTCAGCTTCCCTGTTCGCGGGTGGGCGGGCGGCGCACCCGGCGTCGGCGTCGGGGCGGCGCCGGTCGGCCTTCGGGGTGCTCGCGCCAGATCACGTGCCCGTCGTCGTCGGGCGATGCGATGCGCACCAGACGGTCCCAGACCTCGGCGCGCCGCAGCTCTTCCTCGGCGGTCTGGCGAGAGACCTCTCGCTCGAGCATGACGTCGCAGTCATAGGGCGATCCGATCACGCGCCAACCGTTCTCCGTCAGATGATCGAGGAGCCACGCGATCTCGGTCAGCCGCTTGGGCTGCTCGGCGACATACTCCCGCAGCCATGTGGAGTACGAGCGCTTGCGCTTGCCCGGCTCTTCGCGGTCCAGCTCGTCACGGACGGTCCCGAAGACGTGGATGAGGATGTACGTCGGACCGGCCACGGGCGAAGTCTAGGGCTAGCCCCGCTCCTCAACGAAGCGGTAGCCACCATCGGAATCCTTCGCGATGACGACGAGCGCGCCGCTCTTGAAGCCTGCCTGTCCCTTCAGCGCGGGACAGATCAGGTGGTAGTGCTCGTGCTCCGGCGGAACGCAGACGCAGTTCTCTGACTTGATCTCCGCGTCGAAGCGCCGCGCGCCGATACGCAGCGCGACGCGCTCGCCGGGATTGGGGAACAGCTTCCACGCGTCCTTGGTGATGAGGATCCTGGCCTTGCGGACATCTTCGGAGCTGAGGCGGTGACGGTAGGTCGATCGAGAAACACTCATCGGTACGTCTATTTTCGCACGAAAACGGTCTGTGCGCGGACCGGCCGTACGGCCCCCCGTTCGGCCCCATTTTGGGCTCCTTGCCGCTAGGCGAACACCGCCGGATCGTCCAAGACCCGCATCAAATGCACGACCGGCAGGTCCGAACCGGCCATGCGGAGCCCGGCGACGATCTGCAGGATGCATCCGGGATTCGCGCTGACGACGACGTCGGGCCGAGCGGCCAGGATCGCGGCGACCTTCTGGCGCTGCAGCTCCCGCGAGATATCGGGCTGCGTCAGGTTGTAGGTCCCGGCGCTGCCGCAGCAACGTTCGGCGTCGGCGATCTCGATGAGCGTCACGCCCTCGATCGCGCGCAGTAGAGCGCGTGGCTGTCCGCGGATCCGCTGGCCGTGCGCGAGATGGCAGGCGTCCTGGTAGACGACCCGCAACGGACGCGCGACCCGATCCGGCCACGGCCGCGCGACCTCCGTCGCGTCGCGCACGCGCCTCGCGAACGCTCGGCCCCGTTCGGTCCAGGCCGGGTCGTCGCGGAGCACTTCGCCGTACGCCTTCAGGTGTGCGCCGCAGCCCGCGGCGTTCGCGACGATCGGAAGATCGGTCCCCGCGAAGGCGTCGATGTTGAAGCGCGCGAGCTCGCGTGCGTGCTCGCCGTCACCGGCGTGCGCGTGCAGCGCGCCGCAGCACACCTGCTCGACCGGAGCCGTCACGCGGTGTCCATCGCGCTCGAGGACGCGCACCGTCGCCCGCTCGGTGTCGCCGAATGCCTCCCGCATCACGCAGCCAGCGAAGAGGCAGACATCGGCGTCCGCGCGCTCGGTGAGCGCGAACGCCGGACCCTCCGCGCGCTGCGCGAGAGCGCTGAGCCAGGCGAGCCGGCGTGGACCGACACGTCGCACGAGCGACGTGATGCCGCTGCGCACGGCGAGATCGGTGAGCTTCGTCGCGATCGCCAGGCGCCGGCGTCGAGCGATGACGTTCAGTCCGATGCGCCGCATCGCACGTTCGACGCGACCCTCCGTCCGGCGCTCGGCCAGCACTTCGCGCGCGCCCTCCATGATCCGACCGAACGGAACGCCCGATGGGCACACGGTCTCGCACGCACGGCACACCAGGCACGCACCCAGGTGTCCGGTCAGCGTGGCCGTGGGCGCCGCGGGTGACGACACCAGTTCGCGGATGAGTTGGATGCGCCCGCGCGGAGAGTCCGCCTCTTCGCCGAGGACACGGTACGTCGGGCAGTCGTTGAGACACAGCCCGCACGAGATACACGTGGCGAGATCCTCGGAGCGGACGTGCATGGAGAGCGACGTGATAGACCGTAGGATACGGTCGCGATGGCGACGAAGGCGCCCACGCTCGCGGATCGTCTGCGCGAGATCGTCCCCGCCGAGCAGGTCATCGACGATCCCGCGACGCTGCTCCCCTACGCGTACGACGCGTCCTTCTGGTCGCTCCGCCAGCAACGCCTGCCCGATGTCGTCGTCGTGCCGCGTACGACGTCGGAGGTGGCGAGTGTGGTGCGCTTCGCCGACGCGACCGGCACCCCCGTCGTCCCGCGCGGCGCGGGGACGGGGCAGACCGGTGGCGCGATCGCCGCCCGTGGCGGGATCGTCATCTCCTTCGCACGGATGCGCGAGATCCTCGAGATCGACCGCCGAAACCTGCAGGTCGTCGCCGAGCCCGGGCTCGTCTTCGCCGATCTCCAGGACGCGCTGCGACCGCATGGCCTCTTTTTCCCGCCCGATCCGGGCAGCGGGCGCGCCTGCACCCTCGGCGGCATGGCGGCGAACAACGCCAGCGGTCCGCATGCGGTCCGTTGGGGAACGACGTCCGCGTACGTGCTCGGCGTTGAGGTCGTACTCGCGGACGGATCGGTCATCACGACCGGCGGCGTGCGCTCGAAGGCGCTGAAGTCGTCGAGCGGCATCGATCTCACGAAGCTCTTCGTCGGCTCGGAGGGAACGCTCGGCATCATCACTCGCCTACGCCTTCGCGTGCAGCCGCGACCGCCGGCACGTGGCGTCGTTCTGGCCGGCTACGCCGCGCTCGAGGACACCGTCGCCTCGCTCGACGATCTCTTCGCGGCCGGCATCCTGCCGTCGACTGCGGAGCTGCTGGATCGCAGCGCGGTCGATGCGCTCCAACGCTGGAAGCCGGAGCTCGGGCTGCCCGACGGCGAGGCGGTGCTCTTCATCGAGGTCGAGGGCACGCCGGACCAGGTCGCGTCCTCGGTGCGCTACGTCGACGGCATCGTGCGCCGGCGCGCGACGGTGACGAAGTTCGCCGAGGCCGAGGCGGACATCGCCCGGCTATGGGCGGCGCGCAGCGGCCTCGCGGCGGCCGCCGGGCTCGCGCATCCCGACAAGCACCGCATCTTCGCGGGCGAGGACCTGGCGGTGCCGCTGTCGGAGATCCCCCGCACGATCCGACGCGCGCGCGAGATCAGCGCCGAGCTCCACATCGCGGTGATCTTCTACGGCCACTTCGGCGACGGCAACGTGCACTCGGCGATCCTCATCGACCCGTCGGACGCCGATGAGGTCCGGCGCGCGGACGAGCTCGCCGACCGGCTCCACCGTCTCGCGATCGAGGTCGGTGGCACCGTCACGGGCGAACACGGCACCGGGGCGGTGCGTCAGCAGTACATGCGCGCGGAGCACGGTGACGCGCTTGACCTCATGCGCCGAGTGAAGACCGCACTCGATCCCAAGGGCATCCTGAATCCGGGAAAGATCTATGGCCAGGGGAGCGACACGTCCCCGGGATGACGATGGCACGCACAGTCGCCCCGCACATCTCAGAGCTGGGCCGCTCGACTAGAGCGTGCGCACGGCGAGCGGTCGCTCGCCCTTCGCGTCGACGTGGAACGCCCGTCCCTCGGCACGTGCGCTGACGACTTCGACGAGTCCCTCGTCGTCGTAGCGCGCCGCGACGCCATCTTCGAGCGCGATGCCCGGCGGCAGGCCGGCAGCGACCTCGCGCGCGTAGACAGGGCGGCGTGCGTCCTGTGAGTCGTAGTGGGGACACGCGGTGCCGGCGAGGAGCGCGAGACCATCACGCAGAGCGGTGAGCCGCGGCGTGAACGAGTCCGTGATGCCTCCTTCGAACCAACACAGACAGCCCGCGGACCAACCGCTCAGCACCGTGCCGCCCGCGTAGGCCGAGCGCAGCGCGCCGTCGACACCGTGCAGCCGCCAGATCGCGAGCATGTTCGCGGTGTTGCCGCCGCCCACGATGACGATGTCCTGAGCGCGCACCAGTGTGTCGATGTCGTCGACCACGCGATCGAAGAGTGCGAGATGGGTCGGCTCACAGTCGACCCCCGCGAACGCCTGATAGAAGGTGAGCAGGTACCCCGCGCCATCGCCTGACGCAGTGCCCAGGAAGAGCACGCGTGGTCGCGCGCGGCGCGCGAGCCCGAGAACGTAGCTGGTGAGCGCCGGGTAAGAGAGCTGCTGGCCACCACACGCGACGACCCGCCTCACCATCGGCCAGTCCCTAGCCCGGCCGTGTCGCACCGCGGGACACGATGAATGCGACGGCGGCGAGGATGGTGGCGGCCCCGATGAGCATCGGCGGTGTCACGAGCTCACTCAGGACGACCGCGCCGAGGAACACGGCGACGACCGGATTGACGTAGGCGTACGTGGACACGACCGAGACCGAAGTGTGCTGCAGCAGCCAGGTGTACGCGGAGAAGGCGACGAGCGACCCGAATACGACGAGGTAGGCCATCGCGAGCAGCGACGCCGTCGAGAAATTCGCCGGATCGGCGCCTGCGGGCTCGCCGACGGCCACAGCGATCACGGCGAGGAGGGCGCCGCCGGCGAGCATCTGCAACGCGGTCGACGCGAGCGGATCGCGCGGCGTGCGGAGGCGCGGCGACGCGAACGTCCCGAGAGCCCACGAGAGCGTCGCACCGACGACCGTGATCAGGCCGACCGGATCGACCTCGCCGCTGGCGCCGCGCGGGACGACGAGGATCGCGACGCCCGCGAAGCCCACCAGCACGCCGACGATCAGCGACGGGGCGACCCGGTCGCCTGCTACGAGCCGGAACAGCACGATCCAGAGCGGGACCGACGCGACCACGAGTGCCGCCAGTCCGGATGGCACGGTGCGCTCCGCCAGCATGACGAGACCGTTGCCGCCGGCCAGGAGCAGCGCACCGACGAGAGCGGCGCCGCCGAGCTGTGCGCGGTCGATCCGCAGCGCGGCGCGACCGTGCCGCGCGATCAGCCACGCGCCCAGGATCACGCCCGCGAGAAGGAAACGGAGGCCGCCCGAAAGGAGCGGCGGGAGCGTCTGCACGGCGATCGCGATGGCGAGATACGTCGACCCCCACACGAGGTACACGACCCCGAGGGCGGACCAGAGAAGGACCCGCGATGAGCTAGCGGATATACCCGTAGTCGGCGAAGAGCAATCGGAGGAAGAGCGCGCCGCAGAGGAAGACGAACCCCACGCGCTGCGAGAGGATCGCGCGCGGATTCTCCTTCCCGACGAGGGCGACCTGACCCCAGAAGAAGAGGACGAGCGTCAGCTCGGTCCACATGAACCAGGCGTGGTAATAACCCAGCGGCGTCCACTCGAACGGCTTGACCATCGTCCAGTTCAGGAGCGCGTTGACGGCCTGATAGAGATGCACGACGACGGTGATGACAGCGGCACCGAGCACGGCTCCGGCGACCTCGGCGAGGCGCGGACGCCGTCGCCAGGCCACGAGCTGGCTGGTGATGAACACGTTCGCGAGCGGGATGAGCAGGCCGTCGCCGACCACGGCGGAGGTGTAGGTGAGGGTCGTCCGGTACTCGCTGACGATGGGGTCGGCCGTCCAGTTCAGGTAGACGTTACCCGCGGCCTGGACGACGAACCCGAAGAAGACGGTCGCGCCGAAGACGGCCGCAAGCAGCACCCACGGGCGTTGTTCGGCGGCCGAGACCGTACGGAGCATCTCCCCTCCATGAACGCGATCGTCCCCGGCGCGAAACCCTAACAGATTAGTGTTCTGGAGCCCCCAAAACGCCGGCTGTGTATGACCGGCGATCGACGCGCGGCAGCCGTCTCGCGGCCGCGCGCGGTATGAGCGCGGTGTGGCCGGCTTCCGCCAGCCACTCGACGACCGGCCAGAGATCGTCCTCGGCCGTCATCCAGCCGATCCTGTCGAACCGCGCGAGCGAGAGCGGTCTGGAGTAGGCGCGCAGGCTCCGGTCGCCGTCCCAGCTGTAGTAATCCTCGAAGTAGCTCATCACCAGCTCGCGGATCGAGCGGTAGACCGGCGCGCGGAAGCGCAGGCCGGAGAACTTCGAGGTCGCGACCGAGCCCCAGAGTCCGCGGTCGCGATAGACCGCGAGCACGTGATCGTCGTCGTTCTCGGCCTCGAGGTCGACGAGCAGCGGCGGCCGTCCGTTGACGCGGAACGCGGCGGCCGCGAAGAATGCGCCCTCGGCGCAGTGGGCGGTGCGGTCGCGCATCACACGCCGCGGCGACCGCACGGTGTCGCCATCGGCCTCGACGTTGTACGTGAGATCGTCGAGATAACGCTGGACCTTGTCGGGCGTCGAGAGTCGCCGAAGGAGTCCGACCTCGGCGCGCGTCAGTCCGTACACCCTCGCCAGTCTCTAGCATTCCGGCGATGCACGCGGGGCATGACGTCGTGATCCGCGGTGGAACCGTGTACGACGGCTCGGGTGCCGCGCCGTCCTCCGCCGACGTCGCGATCGATGGCGACCGGATCACCAGCGTCGGCACGGTCGGAGCGCGCGGACATGTCGAGATCGACGCCGGCGGACTCGCCGTCGCTCCGGGCTTCATCAACATGCTGAGCTGGGCGACGACATCGCTCATCGCGGACGGTCGGTCGCAGAGCGACATCCGGCAAGGCGTGACCCTCGAGGTCTTCGGCGAGGGTTGGTCTCTCGGTCCGGTCAACGACGCGATGCGACGCGAACAGACCGAGCAGCAGGGCGACATCACGTACGACATCACGTGGACGACGCTGGCCGAGGCGCTCGACACGATCGCCGGGCGCGGGATCTCGCCGAACATCGCGTCGTTCGTCGGCGCCGCGAGCGTCCGCATCCACGAGCTCGCGCACGAGGACCGGCGGCCATCGCCCACGGAGCTCGAGCGCATGCGTGGGCTCGTCGACGCCGCGATGCGCGACGGGGCGCTGGGGCTCGGCTCCGCGCTCATCTACGCGCCGGCGACGTACGCGAACACCGACGAGCTCGTCGCGCTCGCGGACGTCGCGGGACGGCGGGGCGGCATGTACATCTCGCACCTGCGCAGCGAGGGCAATCGTCTCCTCGAAGCGGTCGACGAGGTCGTCGAGATCGCGCGCCGCGCGAAGCTGCCGGCCGAGATCTACCACCTGAAGCAGGCGGGCCGCGCGAACTGGACCAAGCTCGACGAGGTCATCGATCGCGTGAAGCGCGCTCGCGCGGACGGCCTCGCGATCACCGCGGACATGTACCCGTACGAGGCCGGCGCCACGGGACTCAGCGCCTGCTTCCCACCGTGGGCGCACGAGGGCGGGCTTCGCGCGACGCTCGCACGCCTGCGCGACCCGAGCCAGCGCGCGCGTATCCGCGACGAGATGGCGCGCCCCGGCACCGACTGGGAGAACCTGTACGAAGCGGCGGGCACGCCGGAGGGCATCGTCCTCGTGTCGTTCAAGAACGAGCGCCTCAAGCCGCTCACCGGACGGACCCTCGGCCAGGTCGCCGCCCAGCGTGCCGTGGATCCGCGGGACGCGGCGATGGACCTGGTGCTGGAGGACGAGAGCCGCGTCGGCATGGTCATCTTCATGGCCGCGGCGGATAACCTGCGACGTGAGGTCGCCCTCCCCTGGATGAGCTTCGGGTCGGACGCCGGCTCGATCGCGCCCGAAGGCGTCTTCCTGCTGTCGCAGCCGCATCCGCGCACGTACGGGACGTTCGCGCGCGTGCTCGGCACGTTCGTGCGCGACGAGCATGCCGCGCCCCTCGAGGACGTCATCCACCGCATGACGGGTTTCCCGGCGGCGAATCTGAAGCTCGACCGCCGCGGACAGCTTCGCCCGGGGTTTTTCGCGGACGTCGTCGCGTTCGATCGGGCCGCCGTCCAGGACCACGCGACCTACACCGAGCCGCATCGCTACGCGACGGGTGTTGCCCACGTGCTCGTCAATGGAATTCAGGTGCTGCGGGACGGCGATCACACCGGCGCCCGCCCGGGCCGCGTCGTCTTCGGCCCCGCCCGCCGCGACGACTAGTCTCGAAGCGATGCCGGTGGATCCGCGGATCGTCGAGCTGCTGGCGGAGGCCGAGCGGACCGACCCGCGCCCGCTCGAGACGCTCAGCGTCGCGGAGGCGCGCGCTCGGGGCGGCTCGGTCAACATCGCTCCCGCGCTCCCTCTCGAGCCCGTCGCCGACGTCCGGGACCTCATCATCGACACGCTGCCGCCGATCGCGGCGCGACTGTATCGGCCGCGCGGCGGAACGCGTCCACTGCTCGTGTACTTCCACGGCGGCGGCTGGGTCGTCGGCAGCGTCGCGATCTCGGATCCGTTCTGTCGCGCGATCGCGAACAGCAGCGGCTGCGCCGTCCTATCGGTCGAGTACCGTCTCGCGCCCGAGGACCGCTATCCGGCGGCCGCGGACGACGCGTATGCCGCGACGCGCTGGTCCGCCGATCACGCGACGGACCTCGGGATCGACCCGACACGGGTCGCGGTGGGCGGGTCGAGCGCCGGCGGCAACCTGGCGGCGGTCGTCACGCTCATGGCGCGGGAGCGCCGCGCGCCGAAGATCGCGTTCCAGCTGCTCCACGTGCCGGTCACCGACCACGACTTCGAGACGCTCTCGTATCGCGCGAACGCGACCGGATACGGGCTGACGCGGAACGGCATGCGGTGGTTCTGGGATCACTACGCTCCCGATCCGAAGCTACGCAGCGAGCCGTACGCGTCACCCCTCCGCGCGAGGGACCTCTCGGGCCTTCCGCGCGCGCACGTCGTGACCGCGGAGTGCGACCCGCTTCGCGACGAGGGCAAGGCCTACGCGGCACGCCTGATCGAGGCCGGAGTGCCGACGACGTACGTCGAGTATCCCGGCATGGTGCACGGCTTCACCGGGATGGCGGTGACGATCCCGATGGGTCGCACCGCGATCGACGACATGGGCGCCGCGCTGCGCATCGCGCTCGCCTGACTCAGGCGCGCGCCGGCGCGGCCTTTCCCGCGATGACATCCGCGAGCGTCAGGCCGAGATCCTCCAGCATCACCTGGGCGCAGTTGCGGCCCGGCGCGCCGGTGACCGAGGCGCCAGGATGCGTCGTCGCCCCCGTTTGGTACAGGCCGGCGATCGGCAGTCGGTAGCCGGACCACCCCGGCATCGGACGCAGCGCGCCTTCGTGCGCGAGGTCCTGCTCGCCGCCGTGACAGGAGCCACGGTAGTTGTGCGGGTTGCGGCGCTCGAGATCGACCGGGCTTTCGATGTGCCGCGCCAGGATGTCGCGCCGCGAGAGGCCGGTCGTGTGCCGCAGGTAGTGCTCGAGCAGCGCATCGGAGACGTCGTTCTTGATCGCGTCCCAGCGCGCGGGGCCGCCGTCGCGGAGCTCGTACGGCAGGAAGCCGACGACCTTGAGCGTGTGCCGCCCCGCCGGCGCGCGGGTCGCATCCACGACCGACGAGGCGATGCACAGAAGCGGGGGGCGCTCGAGGTGGATCTCGCCGCGCTCGAACGCGGCGAGCGCCGCGAGGAGATCCTCGGTGGACTCGCAGATGCCCGCGGCCACCGACGCGGTCGCGCCGGCGTCAAGGGCGTACTGCGGCACCGCCGCGAGCGCGTAGTGCGTCACGAACATCGTCACCCCGGCGCGCCAGCGCTCCAGGCCACGCAGGAAGTCCTCGCCGAGCGCATCGGCGCCGACGATCGCCGGCAGGTGCTTGACATGGATCGTCGACACGACCGCGCGCCGCGCGCGATGCTCGGAGCCGTCGGCGGTGACGACGCCCACGGCGCGCCCGCCCTCGATGAGGATCCGCGTCACTTCCGCCCCGGCGCGGACCTCACCGCCGTGCTCGACGACGATCCGCGCGAGCGCGTCGGGCAGCGCGACCGACCCGCCCTGTGCCGTCGTCCAGGAGAACGCTTGGCGCCCGGCCGCGATCGAGAGCGGCAGCAGACCCGTCCCGGGCTGATCGACGCGCGCCATGGTCATGAGCGAGAGCCACAGGAAGAACGTGCGGACGTGCTCGTCCTCGAAGCGCTCGCGGACCGTGTCGAGCGCGCTCGAGTACCGCCAGCGCACGGCCTCGACGCCCGGAGTCGTCGCTTCGAGGTCCAGGGTCGCGTTGCTCGGTGTCGTCGCGGGGCTGTAGCGCGCGCGGTTCTGCGATTCCTTGATCGCGTCCCAGTCGTCGAGCATCCGCTGGTACGCGCGCGCATCGCGCGCCGAGAACCGCGCGATCGCGCGCACGGTCGCCGCACGGTCGCGATACATCGCGATGCCCCCGCCACCAGTGAACGGCATGACCACCACCGGATCCGGGAAGAGATAGCGGAGTCCGTAGCGGCCGAGCTGAAGCTCGTCGCTCCGGATGATCGGACTCGATTGGAAGATCGTGTGCGCGGACGCGCAGAGGTCGTGGCGGAATCCGGGCAGCGTGACCTCTTCGGTCGAGGTGTCTCCTCCGATGCGCGATGCGCGCTCGAGGACGAGAACGCGCATGCCAGCGCGCGCGAGATAGGCCGCGGTGACCAGGCTGTTGTGGCCCGCGCCGGCGACGACGACGTCGGCGTCGCTCACCCGAGGCGCTCGCGCATCCAGTCCGCCATGGCCGGCCGGTACTTGTAGGGGATGTTGTTGCAGACGTGGTTGCCTTCCGGATACAGGAGAAGCGTGCCGTTCGGAGCTTCGCGGACGATGCGCTCCGCCTGCTCGGGCGGGAACAGACGGTCCTTGCCGCCGTGGACCACGAGGAGGGGGCAGCTGACGTCGGGGAGCACCCCACGCAGGGTGAGGGTCTTCGATCGCTCGAATGCCTCGGCTTCGTCACGCGACTTCGTGTAGAAGACGTAGCCGGCCCTCGTGAGCGGATTCAGCTGCGCCCAGCACTCCGAGAGGTCGAAGGGGCCCGCGAGCGCGACGAGCGCGCGAAGCCGCTTCTCCTTCGCCGCCGCGCGCGGTCCGTAGATCCCGCCCATGCTGACGCCCACGAGACCGACGCGGTCCAGGCGCACGCCATGGTCGCGCGACGCGAGGTGATCGAGCAGTGGCGTGATGACCGTCGACCAGTCGGCGCGGATCGCGAATCGCGGCGCGCTCTCACCCTGCCCCGGACCGTCGATGCTGAGCGTCGCCATCCCGCGCCGGAGGAATTCGTTCTCGATCGCGAAGAGCTCCTCTTTCACCGAGTCGAGCCCGGGCACGAGAATGACGAGCGGCGCGGCCTCCCCGTCGGGTCGGCGCAGGATGCCCGGGATGACCGACCCTTCGAACGGCGCTTCGACGCGCGCGCCGGCCGGGCTCAGGCCGCGTAGCGCGTTCGCGTAGGTGTCGACGGTCAGCTGGCGTAGCAGGTCGTGGAGCGCGGCGTCCTCGAACCAGAGGAACTTGCCGAGGTGGTACGACCACGCGGCACGCTGGAACGCGTCGGTTGCCGTGACGAGGCGGCCGCTCCGCTGCGCGTCCTCCGCGATCGCTCGATGCTGGTCCCCCACCCGCTGCCAATGTGGCGCCCAGTCGCGCCACTCCGTGGTCTCGGAGAGCACGCGCTCGAAGTCGTTGGCGTCGATCCCGTTCGCGACGAAGCGCGGCTTCCAGTGGCTCGCGGCGAGCCGGACGCGGTCCGCGGTCTCGGTCGCCATCAGCTCTCCAGTTGCTTCGCGACGTCGGCCAGGAACTGCGCGGCGTCGGCGCCATCCGCGACCCGGTGGTCGACGCTGAGGGTGAGCGAAACGACCGGACCGACCGCGGGCGCGCCGTTCGCGACGGTCACGCGATCCGCGACGCGACCCACCGCGAGGATCGCCGCCTCCGGCGGATTCACGATCGCCGTGAAGCGGTCGACGCCGAACGTGCCCAGGTTGGACACCGTGAGCGTCGCCCCGCCGAACGCGCCCGCAGGCACATGGCCCGACCGCGCGGCCGCCTCGAGCGCCTCTCGCTCGTCGCGCAGGGTCGCCAGATCCTTGCGGTCGGCCTCGCGCACGACCGGCACGATGAGCCCGGCATCGAGCGCGACGGCGATGCCGATGTCGGCACGATCCGACTCGATCACCGCGTCGCCATCGAACCGTGAGCGCAGGCGCGGGTGGCCGCGAAGCGCCCTCGCCGCCGCCGCGACGATCACGTCGGTGTACGACACGCCCGCGGCCTTGCGCCGGGCGTTGGCCGCGGTCATGTCGACATCGCGCGAGATCGAGAACTGCGGCGCCTCGCGCGCGCTGCGTGTCATCGCCTCGGCGACGGCGCGCCGCATACGCGTGAGTGGGACGCGTGTCTCGCCCAAAGCCGCGGCCGACTCCGCGGTCGGAGACGACGCGGCGGCGTCGACGTCGTCGAGGCCGATGCGTCCGCCCGGGCCGGTGCCGCGCACCACGTTGATGTCGACGCCCAGTTCTTGCGCACGCTTGCGAGCCGCGGGCGACGAGCGCACGCGCTCGCCGTCGGACGGCAAGACCGGCGCGGCAGGCTGCGTGAGACCGGCGGCTGATCGAACGGCGTCCGCGCGGGCCGCTACCGGCTCGGCGACGCTCGGCAGCGGCTCGTCCGCCGTGTCCGAGATGAGCGCGATCACCGTGGTCACCGGGGCGGTCGCGTTCGCCGGCACGAGGATCCGTCGCAGGATGCCTCCAGCCGACGCCTCGATCTCCATGTTCGCTTTGTCCGTCTCGACTTCGAAGAGGACGTCGCCCTTGGCGACGCGGTCACCTTCCTTCTTGTGCCAGGCGATGAGCCGCCCTTCATCCATCGTGAGTCCGAGCTTGGGGAGGATGACGCGGGTGACGCTCACGCTCGCATCCCTGCCTCCATCAGGCGACAAGCTCCTTCGCGACGCGGACGATGTCGTCGACTTGCGGCACGACGGTCTTCTCGAGATGCTGCGCGTACGGGATCGGCGTCTCGAGACCGGCCAGGCGCTTCGGCGGCGCGTCCAGGTCGTCGAACGCCTCCTCCGCGACCATCGCCGCGATCTCCGCGCCGTATCCACCGCGCCTCACCGCCTCGTGCACGACGAGCAGCCGGTGCGTCTTGCGGACCGAGGTCAGCACGGCGTCCTTGTCGAGCGGCACGAGCGACCGCAGGTCGATGACTTCGGCATCGATGCCGTCGGCGGCGAGCCTGTCCGCGGCTTCGAGTGAGAGCAGCGTCTCGCGCGACCAGGTCACGATCGTGAGATCGGTGCCCTGGCGCTTCACCTCGGCCGTGCCGAGCGGCACGACATGCTCGCCGGTGGGCACCTGGCCTTTGGTGCGGTACAGGAGCTTGTGCTCGAGAAAGATCACCGGATCGTCGTCGCGGATCGCGGCTGCGAGCAGACCCTTCGCGTCGGCCGGCGTCGAAGGCATCACCACCTTGAGGCCCGCGACGTGCGTGAACCACGCCTCGAGCGACTTCGAGTGCTGGGCCGCGTTCCCGCGGCCGGATCCGCCCTGCGTTCGCATGACCATGGGTACCCGTGCCTGCCCGCCGAACATGAACCGGTTCTGGGCCGCCTGGTTCACGAGCTGGTCCATCGCCAGCCCCGAGAAGTCGACGTACATGAGCTCCACGACCGGACGCAGGCCCGTCAGCGCGGCACCGACCGCGGCGCCGACGATGCCGAGCTCGCTGATCGGCGTTTGGCGGATGCGCGTCGGGCCGAACGCGTCGAGCAGCCCCGCCGTGACCTGGAACGCGCCACCGTGCTCGGCGATGTCCTCGCCCATCACGATCACGCGCGGGTCGCGCTCCATTTCGATGCGCAGCGCGTCGCCGAGCGCCTCGTTGTAGAACATCTCGCGCGTCGGGCTCGACTCCGAGACGCGCTCAGGGTGCTCAGTAGCTCGCATACACGTCCTCAGGAAGCGTGATGGGCGACGCCGGCGGCCCCGCCTCGGCCCACGCGACGGCGCGCCTCGCTTCCTCGAGCACCTCGGCGTCGATCGCGTCGAGCTCCGCCGCGGTCGCGAGCTTCGCCTGGGTGATCCAGGCGCGCATGTCGACGAGCGGGTCGAAGCGCGCCTTCCATCCTTCGATCTCGTCCTTCGACTGGTACTTCCGCGGGTCGCCGTAGTAGTGCCCCTCATGGCGGTACGTATCCGCGACGAGGAAGGCCGGTCCCTCGCCGCGTCGCGCACGCGCGATCAGGTCGCCCGCCGCGTCGTAGACGGCGCGCACGTCGCGACCGTTCACCCGCACGCCGGGCATGCCGTAGCCTTCCGCGCGCTTGCTGATGTCCTCGACGGCGAATGCGCGCTTCACCGGGAGGCTTTCGGCGTACTGGTTGTTCTCGCACACGTAGATGACCGGCAGCTTCCAGATGGACGCGAGGTTGGCGGATTCGTGGAACGCACCCTGGTTGACGGCGCCGTCGCCGAAGAACGACACGGCGACCTGATCCGTGCCGAGCTGCTTCGCCGTCAGCGCCGCGCCCGTCGCGATCGGGATGCCGCCGCCGACGATGCCGTTCGCGCCGAGATTGCCCTTCGAGGTGTCGGCGATGTGCATCGACCCGCCTCGGCCGCGGCAGTACCCCGTTTCTCGTCCGAGCAGCTCCGCGTACATCCGGCCGAGGTCGGCACCCTTCGCGATGCAGTGTCCGTGTCCCCGGTGGGTGGAGGTGATCCAGTCGTCGTCGCGCAGGTGGGCGCACACGCCGGCCGCGATGCCTTCCTCACCAGCGTACGAATGGATCGTGCCCCAGAGCTTGCCTTCGCCGAACAGCACCGTGGAGCGCTCCTCGAAATCTCGGATGCGCTTCATGACGCGGTACACATCCAGCGCCGTGCCCTTGTCCATCAGCTCTCCCCGGCCGGATGCAGCATGACCCGGATCGCTCCATCGCGACGCTCGGTGAAGGTCGCCCACGCCTCGGCGAAGTGCTCGAGCGGGAAGTGATGGGTCACGAGCCGGCGCACGTCGATCCGCCGGTCAGCCAGCAGCTCGAGCGCGCGCCCGGACACACCTTTCGGGTTCGCGAGTGAGCCGAGAACATCCAGGTTGCCGCGCACGATCGTGGCGAGGTCGATGCCCGACAGCTCGACGCCGCTCCCGGTCGCGCCGCCGAGGACGACACGACCGCCACGACGCGCGGTCAGGATCGCCGCGCGAGCCGCATCGGCAGTCCCGGCGAACTCGACCACCACATCCGCGGCGCCGCGGAGCGCATCGACATCGGCGGGGTCGACGACCTCGTCCGCGAGATCGCGGACGCGCTCGAGGCGAGTGCCCCGCCCGACGAGTGTCACCGCGCGGGCGCCGAGGGCGCGCGCGAGCTGCACGGCGCAGAGACCGATCGCCCCGGGTCCGAAGACCACGACGCGCTCCCCCGCCGCGAGGCGGCCGCGCTCGAGCGCCCACAGCGCGACCCCGAGGTTATCGGTCCAGGCCCCGTCATCGAAGCTCACCGCATCGGGGAGGAGGTGCAGCGCGGCCTTCGGCACGAGCGCGTACTCGGCGAGCCCTCCGGCGATCGTGAAGCCGACGTGCGCGTGGCCGGTCTCGCGTTTCCCGTAGTTCATGCAGAGCGTGTACATGCCCTCGCGGCAACGGTCGCACGAGCCGCAGCCGACGTGCACCTCGACGCCGACGCGCGAGCCCACGGGCAGCGTGACGCGCTCGCCGGCGCTGACGACCTCACCGCTGAACTCATGACCTGGGATATGCGGGAAGCGCGTACCGGGGAACCGCCCGGCGAGGATCTTCTGGTCTGACGCGCACACCATCGACGAGCGCACGCGCACGATCGCCTGGCCACGGCTCGGCGTCGGCACGGGCACCGTCTCGACGCTGTACTCGCCGGAGCGAGCGAAGACGACGGCGCGCATGGTGGAGGGAACGCCGGCGCGGCGAGGCGGTGCCTCGGTCGCGGTCCTCATGGCTCGACGATCACCTTGAGTGCGCCGTCGACCCGTCCGGTGAAGGTGCGAAGCGCGTCGGCGAAGTCCGCGAGCTTGAAGTGATGCGTGATGAGCTTGTCCGCCGGGATGCGGCCCTCCGCCAAGAGGGGGATGACCTCCTCCATCGTGTTGCGGTTCGCGCGCACGCCGTAGAGGTCGATCTCCTCGAGAACGATCTTCTGGAAATCGATCGTGCTCGGTTCCTTCGGGATACCGGTGAACGCGACGCGTCCACCCTTGCGGACCATTCGGATCGCCTGTCCGACCGAGTCCTTGGTCCCGGCGGAATCGAGGGCGACGTCCGCGCCCACGCCGCCCGTCATCTCGCGCACCTTCGCGACCGGGTCGCCGTCGTGGTAGTCGACGGTCTCAAAGCCCAGAGCGCACGCGCGATCCAGGCGCTTGCCACCGCCGACGACGATCACGCGTCCGGCGCCGAGTGTCTTCGCGCACATCGCGATCAGAATGCCCATGCCGCCCGAGCCCACGCCGACGACGACGTCACCCGGCTCGACGCCCGGACGTTTTACCGAGTGGAGCGCGATCGATGCGGTGTCGCACAGCGCGGCGACGTCGTAGGGCATCGCGTCGGGGACCCGGAAGACGCTCTTGATCGTCTGGACCACGTACTCGGCATAGGCACCCTGCGTGTAGTGGCCGTACTGCCGGTGGCCGAGATCCTCACGGCCGTAGTTGAAGCACAGGTTGTAGCGGCCGGTGCGGCACATCCGGCAGTAGCCGCACCCCGAGTGCGACGTTCCGGCGACACGCGTGCGCGGGACGAAGCCGAACGCGCGCGCGACATCGCCCGCTTCGACGACCTCGCCCGACCACTCGTGACCCGGGATGAACGGGTACGCGCGCGGCCAGCGGCCCGTGAAGGTGCCCGCGATGATCTCGGCGTCCGTGCCGCAGATCGCGATCGCCTTGACGCGGCAGAGCACCTCGTTCGACGCCGGCGCGGGCTTGGGCACGTCGCGGATCTCGAACTCGTGTGGCGCGGTCAGCACGAGCGCGTTCATCAGCTCCTACCTCTCCACGAAGGCGACGACGCGGCAGATGCATCCTTCGCCGCCGACCCAGCGCCAGGGGAACGCGCCGACGTCGACGCGTCGGCCCGCGACCTCGGCGAGCTCGCCGCCGAGGTTCTCCAGCATCGGGACATTCGCCTTGGCCATGTGGTAGTGCACGTGCTCGAAGTCCTTCATCGGAAGCGTCTCGTCGATCGGCTTCCCGGTCTGCGCCTCGTACTCCTTGACCAGGTCGGGCCGGAAGTAGCGGACACGGACGTGCAGGGAGTGGTCCATCGACGCGAGGTCGCCGCCGAACCACCGGATCTTCTTCTCGACGAGGTAGTCGCACACTTCCGGCTGCGGGCCGGGATGCCGGTCGAAGTACGCGACGTCGTCGCGTGTCGGCTTCGTCCAGTTGTAGCGGTCCCAGCCGGTGTAAAGGATCACGATGTCGCCGTCGCGGATCTGCTCGCCCTTCGGCACGCACGAGAGCACGTCCTTGAGCGAGTAATAGGACCAAGGCTTGGTGATCGGGCGCAGGTCGACCACCAGCCCGGTCCCGTACAGGTCACCGATGGGGATCTCGCCCAGGTGCTTGCCCGTCGGCCAGTAATGGATCGGCGCGTCGATGTGCGTGCCGGTGTGCATGTTCGTGCGCACCAGCACGGTGCTCTTGCCGTCGCGGTGATGCGTCGTGATGTCCGTCACCTGGATCGCCTCGAACTGCGGCCAGGTCGGCATCCGATCACCCCACGGCTGGGTGAGGTCGACGAGTCGCGCCATCCGTCCTCCGCTACCGCTGCCCCGTCAGTACGGCCAGTCCTTCTTGCCGAGCTGCGAAACGATCTTGTTCGCCAGGGTGAGGTCCGCGATGTCCGCGAACGAGATCGCCCGGTCGATCTGCTTCAGATCGACGAGGCTCGCCACAGTCCCTTCGACGTTCTTCTGCGGCACGCCCTCGTTCTGCGGCCATGCCTTTCCGGTCTCGAGTGTCTTGTACGCCGCCTCGACGACATCGCGCTCCGCCTTGGTCTCGCGGACCGCCATCGTGAGGATCTGCGCACGTAGCGCCGGGTCGTACATCGCGCGGTTCGCGCGCATGATCGCGCGGAGCATGCATTCGGTGAGCGCGCTCTTCGCCTCGCTCGTCGGCACGGCGTAGACCGCGTACTGGTAGTCGGTGAGTACGTCCCACATGTTGACCAGAGGGACGATGTTCGGTGCGGTCTTCTTGACGGCCAGCACTTGATCGACGTGCAGGATGGCCGTATCGGTGCCACCGGACACGAGCTGCTGTACGCGGGCGGCCGTCGTCGTCGTGACGAACTGCACGTCCGTCGCATTGATGCCGACCTTCTTGAGATAGGCGCGCGAGAGCGCGTCGGCGAAGCCACCCGGCTCCTGGATCCCGATCTTCTTGCCCTTGAGGTCCGCGGGCGTCTTGATCGTGTCGCGAACCGCGAACACCTGGCTGATGTTGGGCGAGTACGACTGCACGACGCGGACGCTCACGCCCTGCGAGATCGCGGTGATGACCGGTTCGGTCGATGTCCCGGCCATGTTCACGCCGCCGGATGCCATCGAGCGCAGCGCGCCGACGCCGCCCTCGAAGCGCACCAGCTCCACGGTCAGGTTCTCGTCCTTGAAGTAGCCGAGCTCCTGCGCGACGTACGGCGGCAGGTGCACGACGTTCGGCGGTGTCACCGGCACCGCGATCTTCACCGAAGTCGGCTGGCACGTCGCCTTCGCCGCGGCGGTCGCGCTGGCCACGGTCGCGGCCGATGCGCTCGGACTCGGCGTCGCTCCTCCGCCGCACGCGCCAAGAACGAGAACGAATACCAGTGCGCTGGTCAAACGTGCGCGCATGCTGACCCTCCCGGTTATTGCTCGCGCCGCAGCCACGGTGCGACGCGGCCTTCGATGAGCTGGACCAACCCCATGAGAACGACCCCGAAGAGCGCGACGACGATGACCGGGACGAACATCCGGTCGATGCGGAACGTGTTCTGGTACACGATGATCAGGTAGCCAAGGCCGGCCAGGCCGATGATGAACTCGGCGACGATCATGCCGATCAGCGCGCGGCCGATCGCCAGGCGGATGCCCGCGAGCATGAACGGCAGCGACGCCGGCACGATGACGTCGGACCACAGTCGTCTCTCGCTGGTGTTGAACGCGCGAGCCACCTCCATCAAAGAAGGATCGATGTTGCGAACGCCCTGCTGCGTGTTGATCAGGATCGGGAAGATCGCGAACACGACCACCGCCGCGATGCGCGGCGCTTCGCCGGAGTAGTTGAACGCGACGGCGATGATCGGCAGGAGCGCCACCGAAGGCACCGAGTACAGCGCGCTGACCCACGGGTCGAGCGCATTGAAGAGCACGCGCGAGCGGCCGGACGCGATGCCGATGACGAGACCGGCCACGACGGCGATCGCGAGACCCACGCTGAACACGCGGAAGCTCTGCCCCATCGCGAGCTGCAGCTCGCCGTTCCCGATGAGATCGAAGAACGCCAGGAAGATCTGCGATGGGGGACGGAGGATGAGGCGATTGACGTACGGACCGAGGAACTCCCACGCGGCCAGGACGACGACGATCGATGCCGCGCGGATCGCGAGATCGCTCGTGCTGAGCTGGCGGAGACGTGACGACGCGTGGGCCATCCCCACGGGCGGCGCCGCGACGCGCATCCGTTCGACACCGGCATGACGGGCGTCCTGCGTCTCGACGCCGGCGCGATGGAACGTCACGCGGCCGCTGCCTTCTCGCGCAGCAGACGCCAGCAGTGGTCCCGGAGCTCGACGAAACGCGGATGCGCGATGACCGACGCGACCGTCCGCGGGCGTGGGATGTCGATGACGAGCGTCTCCCGCACGCGCGCCGGCCGAGCGGTCAGCACGACGACGCGGTCACCGAGTGCGATCGCCTCCTCGATGGAGTGCGTGATGAACACCATCGTGCGCGGCTCTCGCTGATAGATCCGCAGCAACTCGTCCTGCAGGATCTCGCGCGTCTGCGCGTCCAGCGACCCGAACGGCTCGTCCATGAGCAGGATGTCCGGCTGCAGCGCGAGCGCCCGCGCGAGACCCGCCCGCTGCTGCATGCCTCCCGAAAGCTGGTACGGGTAGCTGCGCTCGAAGCCCACCAGGCCGACCATGTCGATGTAGCGCGCGACGCGGTCCGCCACCTCCGCCCGCGGCAGGCCGCTGAGCTCCACGCCATATCCGACGTTCTCGCTGACGCGCTTCCAGGGCATGAGACCGAAGTGCTGGAACACCATCGCGACGTTCCGCCGCGGCGTGCGCACCTCTGTGTCGTCGATCAGGATCCGGCCGGCGTCGAGCCGCACGAGGCCGTGCATGGTCCGGAGGAGCGTCGTCTTGCCGCAGCCGGAGGGTCCGAGGATGCAGAGCGTCTCGCGCTCGCGCACCGCCAGGTCGAGGCCCTCGAACACGGTCACCGCGCCAGTGGAGAATCGCTTCGTCGCGCCGTCGACCACGATACGGTTCACGCCGATCTCCGCGCGGTCGCGCGGGCGGGAGCGGTCGATCCACGGATCACCAGCGTGGCATCGAGGACGACGCGCCGATCCTTGATGGTCTCCCGCTCCAGCTGAGCGATGAGGAGCGATGCGGCTGTCGCTCCCATCTCCTGCTGCGGCACATGCACCGTGGTGAGGGGTGGGTCGAAGAGGTCCGCCAGCGGGATGTCGTTGAAGCCCACGATCGACAGATCCTTCGGTACCTCGAGACCGGCCTCGCGCGCGGCGCGCAGGGTGCCCAGAGCGATCAGGTCGTTGGCGGCGAAGATCGCCGTCGGTGCCTCGCCCGCGCGCAGCAGCCGGCGCGCCGCGCGATAACCGGCCTCCTCCGAGAAGCCTTCCGCGATCGCGACGATCCCGTCGTCGGCCGGCAGCCGGTGCCGGCGAAGCGCGGCCCGCGCTGTCGCGAGCCGCTCCTGTCCGGTCATCGTCGTCTGCGGTCCACCGACCAGTCCGATGCCCCGGTGGCCGAGCCCCACGAGGTGGTCGACGGCTGCGGCGGTGCCTTCGCGGTTGTTGGGCAGCACGGCGAGATCATCGCCGCCACGCGGCGCGCGGTTCAGCAGGACGTAAGGGAATTTCTCGCGGCGCAGCTCGGCGATCGTCGAATCCGCCATGAAGCTCGATGCGATCAGCAGCCCGTCGACCTGCCGTTCGCGCAGCACGCGGAGATACGTGGCCTCGCGCTCCGATGAATCCATCGTGTTGCACAGGATGAGGTTGTAGCCGCGCGCGTGCGCCGTGTCCTCGACGCCCTTGATGATCGGCGGAAAGAACGGATTGGTGATGTCGGGCACCAGCATGCCGAGCGTGAACGTTCGCCGTAGTCGAAGGCTCCGCGCGAGTGCCGACGGGCGATAGCCGAGACGGCTCGCCGCGGCGATGACTCGCTCGCGCGTCTCCGGCAGCAAGCTGAGCTCGGCGCGCCCGTTGAGGACGCGTGACACGGTCGACGGGTGGACGCTCGCAGCGCGCGCGACGTCCATGATCGTGATGCGCGGCTCCGCCAATCGGGCTCCTCTCGTTCCCACCACCCCGGGATCGGGAATTTCCGCAGTATCGGCCGCAGGCGGCGCCAGCGTCAAATGAACAATCGATTGGACAATCGATTGTGCGAGCAGCGTGGCGCCGCCGTCGCCTCAGCGCGTGGGAAGGCGCGGAGCGGCGACCGCTGCGGTGGCTCACCTGACGCGCCGGATAGGATGCTGAGCGATGGCGCGCATCAGCTACGTCGCTCCGGAGTCGCTCGATCCGGAGCTCCGCGGCTATCTCGAGGACGCGCGACGCTTCGGCACGCCACGACCCGAGACGCAGTCGATCCGCTCGCACGTTCCGGCCGTCGCCAAGGCGTTCTCGCATGCCTGGGATCGCATGTTCCGCCACGGTGTGCTGGATCATCCGCTCAAAGAGCTGTGCCGCGTCTACGTCTCGAAGACCATCGAGTGCGACTACTGAGGCTCGCAGCGGTCTCTTCGTGGAAGAGAACAGGGACTGACCGAGGCGGACTACACGGGGCTCCTCGATTTCGAACGCTCCGATCGCTTCACGGCACGTCAGAAGGCCGCGCTCCTGTACACCAGCATGCTGGTCTGGGATCCGGAGGGTGTTGACGACGCCCTGTGGGCGGAGCTCCGCCGGCATTTCTCCGAGGCGCAGATCGTCGAGCTGGGCAGCTTCATCGCGGTGACCTACGGACAGCAGCGGGTCATCAAGACCTGGAGCGTCGGCCATGGCGAGCTTGCGGGGGAGGCCGGCGCGGGACTCGCGCCGACCGAGAGCGAGCGCTCGTGACACGCCTGCCGGGTGATGCCGACACGATCCGGGGCATGGTCCCCGCCGCCCGCGATGCCTGGCGCGAGATCGCCGACAACGTGCTCCGCACCGGCATCGTGGATCAGGGCCTCAAGGAGCTCTGTTTCCGCCACCTCGCGGGCGACCCCGACACGATGGATCACGGCCGCTTCGGACCGCGCGAGGGCACCGCGCTGCGGTGGGCCGACGCGATCGCACACGACTCGGGTCGCGCCGATGACGCATTGTGGACGCTCCTGCACGCTCACTTCAGCGAGCCGGAGCTGGTCGACCTCGGATGTGCGATCGGCTTCGAGCTCGGCCAGCAGCACTGGCGGCGCACGCTGGGATTGCCCGCGCGCGACTGAGGCCCGCCGTCAGCCGTGGATCTCCTTGCGCAGGCGCTCCGGGGAGAGCACGTCGACGTGGCGGCGCGCGACGCGGATGAGCCCGCGGTGCTCGAAATCGGCGAGGACCTTGTTGACCGTTACCCGCGTGGAGCCCACCGCGGCCGCGATCTCGTCCTGTGTGAGCGTGAGCGCGTGCGGGTCGGGCTGCCCGTCGCCGGAATCCAGGATGTACTTCGCCAGGCGGCTTGGGACGTCGAGAAGCATCACGTCCTCGAGCGCCTGCGTCAGCTTCTCGACGCGCGCTTCGAACATCTCGAACGCCCGGTACAGGATCCGCGGGTTGCGCTCGAGCATGCGCGCGCAGGTTTCGCCGAGAAGCTGGATCGTGGCGGCGTTGGTCGTCGCGATCGCGGTCGTCGGCCGTGGTCGCCCGAAGATCGCCGACTGACCGAGAACGCCGCCCCGCTCGAGGACCCAGAGGAGCACCTCGCGGCCTTCGATGTCCTCGCGCACGAGCTTCACCGCTCCCTCGACGACGATGTGGAGATCGCGCGCGGGATCCCCGCGGTGGTAGATCACTTCATCTCGCTCGAAACGGCGCAGCTTCGCCTGCGCGAGCAACTCGGTGAGCTGCGCGTCGGTAAGCTCGTTCACCGGGAGGACGTCGGCAAGGCTTCGCGCGACGGCGATCAGTTCCATGCGACGCTCAGGCTACGCCGCCAGGCAAGCGAGTTAGCGAAGGACGACCAGCTGGCGGCCAAAGGTCATCGCGTCGGCGATCCTGTCGTTCTCGCGGTGATCCCAGGGCACCGCAACGAGCGCCGGCCCGCCCAGGTCCAGTGCGTGGCGGAGCGTCGGTAGCAGGTCCTTCGCGCTCTCGACCGCGTAGCCGGCGACCCCGAAGGCGCGGGCGAGCTGAACGAAGTCAGGGTTGCCGAACTCCGTGGCGAAGACGCGCCCGAACTGGCGCTTCTCATTCACCTCGATGACGCCGAGCCGGTCGTCGACGAGCACGACGATGACGATCGCGGTGCCCAAGCGCTTGGCGGTCTCGAGCTCCTGCACGTTCATGAGGAATCCACCGTCACCGCTGAATGCGACCACCTTGCGGTCGGGATGCACGAGCTTCGCGGCGATCGCCCCCGGCAGCGCGATGCCCATCGAGGCGAGGCCGTTGGAGATCACGACGGTGTTCGGACGCTCGGTCGGGAAGAGCCGGGCGAGCCAGACCTTGTGCGCGCCGACATCGCTGACCACGATGTCGTCTGCGCCCAGAGCCTCGCGCAGATCGGCGACGACCGCGCTAGGTGGCAGGGGCACCGGGATGTCCTCGACCGGCTTCGAGCGTGCGGATCCCACGACCCACTGGCGATCTTCGCGCGGCCTCACGGCCTCCGCGAGCGCGGCCAGCGACTCGTCGAGCTCGCCGATGACCTCGATCGATGGCTGGTAGTGCCCATCCAGCTCCGCGGCGGTGCTGTCGATGTGCACGACGATCTTGTCGCGCTTCGGGTTCCACAGCACCGGCGCCCACTCGACGAGGTCGTAGCCAATCGCGATCACGACGTCCGCGTCGGCGAGCACCTTCACGTTGGCGAGATCCGCGCCCGGTCGCTGCAGGCCGACCGGCGGCAGCGAGTGTTGCCCCAGAGGATCGAGGACACCCTTGGCCATGTATGTGTGCGTCGCCCAGATCCGGCTGCGTTGGACGAATCGGCGCAGCGCGTCGACGGTGGGATTGCCGACGGCGTGGCGGCGCGTGACGCCGTTGCCCGCGAGGATCACCGGCATCGTCGCGCCGTTGATGATCTCGGCCGCGCGATCGATGGCCTCCCGCTGCGCCTTTGGATAGGACGTTCGCCGCACCTCGAGTGGCGCCGAACGCACCTCTTCTTTCGCCACGTCCTCAGGCAGCTCGATGTGCGTCGCGCCTGGTTTCTCGATGCGCGCCAAGCGGAACGCCTTGCGGACGACCTCGGGCACGGATTCCGGGACCGCGACGCGCGTGCTCCACTTCGTCACTGGCGCGAACATCTGAACGACGTCGATGTACTGATGCGATTCGAGGTGAACGCGCTCGAGCCCCGCCTGCCCCGTGATCGCGACCAGCGGCGCTCGATCGAGCTGCGCGTCGGCGACCCCGGTCAGCAGGTTCGTCGCGCCGGGGCCGAGCGTCGCGAGGCACACGCCGGGGAACGACGAGAGTCGGCCGTACACGTCGGCCATGAACGCGGCGGCCTGCTCGTGACGGGTGAGGACGAACTGGACCTTGTCGCTGTCCTCGAGCGCAGCGCCCAGATCGAGGGTCTCCTCGCCGGGGATGCCGAAAACGTAACGCACGCCCTCGTTCTCGAGGCAGCGAACGAGAAGCTGCGCGACGTTCATGTGGGGAACACGCTCATTGTGCGCCACGCGTCCCGCGAGCGGAAGACTGTTTTTCGCATGACGTGCGGCGCATGATGCGCCGCTCGTGGACGACGTGCGTGACCGGCTGTCCCACGTGCTGTGGGTCGGCGGTGGACCTCAGGCGGGAAAGAGCACGCTGTCGCGTCTGCTCGCGGGGAAGTGGGACCTGAAGGTCTACAACCTCGACTGGCACTCAGTGCGCGAGCACGGCCTGCGTCCCAGCGAAGGCGTCGCGGCATTCCAGCGGCTGTCGATGGACGAGCGCTGGGCGACGCCGAGCGCCGAAGCCCTCCTCGAGCGCTCGGTCGCGCTGTGGGATGAGGGATTCCCGCTCGTGCTGGAAGACCTGCTCGCACTGCCGCGGTCGCGGACGATCGTCGCGGAGGGTCCGGGCGCGTTCCCGTGGCTCGTGGCCCCGGTGATCAGCTCACCACGGCAGGCGATCTTCCTCGTCCCGACGCCCGAGCGCCGCGAGATCGTCGCCGCGCGACGCTGGGGCGCTGGTCAGGTCGAGCGATTCCCGGGCATCGTCGCGCGCGAGCGCGCGCTCGCCAACCTCGGCGCGCGCGACGTGCTCCTCGACGCACGTATCAGGTCGTCGTGCGCCGAGCTCGGGCTTCGCTGCGAAGTGATGGATGGATCGCGCGATCTCGACGCGAGCCTCGCGCTGCTGGAGGACCACTTCGGCGAGCACCTGCCCGCGACGCCCAATGTCTGAGCGCTACTGCGACGTGCAGATGAAGGGCGGCGACACCGCCCGATCACTCGGACTGCGGGCTGGCCGGCTTCTGAGAACCCTCACCGATCCAGATCGTCTGGATGTTCACGAACTCGTGGATGCCGAATGACGAGAGTTCGCGCCCATAGCCGCTGCGCTTGACGCCGCCGAAGGGCAGGCGCGGGTCGGAAGCCACCATCCCGTTGACGAAGACCGCGCCTGACTCGATCTTCCGCGCGAGCGCCTCGCCCAGCTTCAGGTCGCGCGTCCAGACGCTCGCTCCCAGCCCATAGGCGGAATCGTTGGCGACGCGCACCGCATCGTCGGCGTCCAGGACGCGCAGGACCGCGGCCACCGGTCCGAAGGTCTCCTCCTTGAAGACGGGCATGTCCTCGGTCACGTCGGCGAGGACGGTCGGCTGGTAGTACCAGCCTTTGCCTGGACCGCGTTCGCCGCCGGTGAGCACGCGCGCACCCATGCCCACGGACTCGCGCACCTGGCGCTCGAGCGTGTCCCGCAGGTCCGCGCGCGCGAGCGGCCCGATCTGCGTTTTCGGGTCGAGCGGGTCGCCCATGCGCAGCGCCTCGACCTCCGCGGCGAAACGCCTCTCGAAGTCGGGCGCGACCCGCTCCACCGCGATGAAGCGCTTCGCGGCGATGCACGACTGCCCGTTGTTCTGGTTGCGTGCGCGCGCCCCGACCCTCGCGGCGGTCTCGAGGTCCGCGTCCGCGAGGACGATGTACGGGTCGGATCCGCCCAGCTCCAGCACGCTCTTCTTGAGCGCTTGGCCGGCGAGCGCCGCGATCCGCGAGCCGGTGTCGGAGCTCCCGGTCAGCGTCACGGCGCGGATGCGCGGGTCGGCGATGAGCGGTTCGACCTGCGACCCGGCAAGAAGCACGGTCCGCAACAGCCCCTCTGGGAAGCCGGCGTCGCGGATCACCTCTTCGATCGCGAGCGCGCATTGCGGGACGTTCGAGGCATGCTTCAGCACCGCGGCGTTGCCGGCCATGAGCGCCGGCGCGCCGAAACGGATCACCTGCCAGAACGGGAAGTTCCAGGGCATGACCGCGAGGACGATGCCGAGGGGCTCGAAGGCCACGATGCTGCGCCGGGCATCCGTCTCGATGACCTCGTCCGCGAGGTAGCGCGCGGCGTTGTCGGCGTAGTGCTCGCAGCCCCAGGCGCACTTCTCGATCTCGGCCTTGGCCTCGGCGATCGGCTTCCCCATCTCGATGGTGATCAGCCGTCCGTAGCGGTCGGCACGCTCGCGCAGCAGCGACGCAAGGCGGCGCATCGGCGCCGCGCGTTCGGCGAGGGAGCGGTCCCGCCAGGCGAGGAACGCGTCCTGTGCCTCGTTCAGCGCACGGTCCACCTGCTCGGGTGTGAACGGGTCGAACCGCGCCAGGACCTCCTCGGTGGCGGGGTTGACGCTCGTGATCGGCGAAAGCGTCGTGCTCATCAGGCCACGTTGCTCTTCAGGAAGGGCAGGATCTTGCTCCAGGCATCCTTCGCGTCGTTGGGGCGGTAGGCATCCCTCCGCTGCTCGTTCAAGAACGCGTGGTCCGCCTCCGGATAGATGAACTTCGTGAGCGGCACACGGGCTTCCTTGGCCGCCTTCTCGAGGCTCGCGATGGCTTCGGCATTCGCGGAGTGGTCCTTGCCGCCGAAGATGCCGAGCAGCGGGATGCCGCGCATCGGCTTGAGGTCGGGGACGCGCTGGCCCACACCGTAGCAATCCACGACCGCGGCGACCTTGTCGGGCGCGACGCTCCCGACGAGGATCGCGACGAAGCCGCCCATGCAGAAGCCGATGGCGCCGACCTTGTTGCTGGTGACCGCGGGATGCTTGCTGAGGTACTCGGCCGCGGCCTTCGCATCCTTCGCGGCGGTGTTCGCCTGGAAGAACTCCATCATCAGCTTCTGGGCGTCGTTCGGCTCACCGATCTTCGCGCCCTTCCCGTGATAGAAGTCCGGGGCGAGCGCCACGAAGCCCTCGCGAGCGAACATGTCCGCGACGCCCTTCACCTGGTCGTTGAGTCCCCACCATTCCTGGATGACGATCACACCCGGTCCCTTGCCGGAGGGTGGTGTCGCCACGTAACCCTCGGCGGTGCCGCCGTTCGCCGGAAACTGCACCATCTGACCAGGCATCTACGTCCTCCCCTGGACACGATTTCGCAGCACGCCTATTCCGTCGATCTCGACCTCGACGACGTCGCCCGGCTTCATGAACTCGGGTGGCTTGCGCGCGAAGCCCACGCCCTCGGGCGTGCCGGTGATCATGATGTCACCGGCCTCGAGTCGGCAGCCTGCCGAGAACTCGCTGATCAGGCGTGGGATCTTGAAGACCATGAAGCGCGTGTTCGAGTCCTGTTTCGTCACACCATTCACGCGCGTCTGCACGCGCAGCGCTGACGGGTCCAGCTCATCGGCGGTCACGATCCATGGACCCATCGGCAGGTGCGTGTCGAAGTTCTTGCCCTTGAACCATTGACCTCCGTGGCGGCGCTGCACATCCCGCACCGAGACGTCGTTCGCGCAGGTGTAGCCGAACACGTGCTCCATCGCGCGGCCCTCGGCGATATCGCGCCCCGGACGCCCGACGATGACGGCCAGCTCGACCTCCCAGTCGAGCTGCTCGGAGTGCGGCGCGGGGAAGAGCACCGCGGAGTCCGGGCCGGTCACGGCCGCGGGATTCTTGGAGAAGAGCGCCGGGTACTCGGGGATCTCCTGCCGGCCCGGCGCTCCCTGGGCGGCGCGAAGATTCGCGCCCTCCTGGAAGTGCTCGGAGTAGTTCCAGCCGACGCAGAAGACGTTCCGGCGGGGCACGGGGATCGGCGCGAGGAGCGTCGCCTTCGACAGGTTGATACCGCCGCGGGCGCGCTGTGCGGCGTCTCCGATCCCTTTGCGGAATCCCTCGAACTGCTCGATCACGCGCAACATATCGATCGGCCCGCCGGGAACGAGATCGCGGATCGCCACGATCGTGCCGTCCGACACGAATGTTCCGGCGCGCGGACCGTCGTCGGACTGAAACGTGATGAGGCGCATGCCGCGAGCCTAGGGTGTGCGGCCGTGCGCGCGCAGCATGCGCCGGGCACGGTCGACGACTGGCGCGTCGAGCATTTGACCCTCGAGTGCGACCGCGCCGACCCCACGCCGGATGCCGTCGTCGTACGCCGCGACGACCCGACGCGCGTGCTCGATCTCCTCTGGCGCTGGGCTGAAGATCCGGTTCACGGTCTCGATCTGGTCGGGATGGACCAGCGTCTTACCGGCGAATCCGAGGCGACGGGCGCGCAGGCTGTCGGCACGCAGGCCGGCGATGTCGCTGATGTCCGGAAAGATGCCGTCGAACGCAAGGCGGTGGGCGGCGGCGGCCGCGACGACCGTGGCGGAGCGCGCATACAGGAGATCGAGCGCTTCACCCTCGCGCGTCGTGGGCAATCCGAGATCGAGCGCGTAGTCTTCGGATCCGAACGCGAGGCCCATGACACGATCCGACGCGCGCGCGATGCTCGGCGCTTCGAGCAGCGCGGCGGCGCTCTCGATCGACGGGACGATCCGGACCGTACGCGCTGCGAGCTTCGCGTCACGCTCGCGCGCGTCGAGCTCCTCCGCGAGCCACGCCACCTCGTCCGCACGACGCACCTTCGGCGCCATGAGCCCGTCCAGACCGGGCCGCACGATCGCGTCGAGATCCGACGCACCGTCATCGCTGAGCGCCCGCCGGATGCGGACATACCGCAGCGGACCGGCGCCGCCCTGCGAGCGCCGGCCGAGAGCGTCGGCGACGATCCGGCACGCCTCGGCTTTCGACCCCGCCGGGACGCCGTCCTCGAGGTCGAGGATCGCGACGTCGAGCGGCCCGACGCGAAACTCTCCGAGGCCGAGGGCACGCTGCACCATTCGCTCGCGGTGGCCCGGCACGAACATCAGCGAGCGCATCGGGCGCCTCTCGTCCATCAGTACGACCGCGGCATGCCGAGAACGTTCTGCCCCAGGTAGGCGAGCACGAGGTTGTTGCTGACCGGCGCGGTCAGCAGCAGCCTCGTTTCGCGGAATTTGCGTTCGACGTCGAACTCGCGGGCGAATCCGTAGCCGCCGTACGCGTCCATCGCGGCATTGGCCGCTTCCCACGCGGCCTGCGACGCGAGAAGCTTCGCCATGTTCGCTTCCGCGCCGCACTTGCGACCGCCGTCGAACAGCCACGCGGCCTTGTCACGCATGAGCGACGCAGCCTCGAGCCGGGCGTGCGCCTGAGCGATCGGGAACTGTACGCCCTGGTTCGCGCCGATCGGCCGTCCGAAGACGACGCGCTCGGACGCGTATCTCGCCGCGCGCGCGACGAACCAGCGCCCGTCGCCCAGCGACTCGGACGCGATGAGGATCCGCTCCGCGTTCCAGCTGTCGATGATGTGGCGAAAGCCCTGGCCTTCCGTTCCGACGAGGTCGTCGGCCGCGACCTCGAGCTCGTCGATGAAAAGCTCGGTGGTGTGATGGTTGAGCATCGTGTCGATCGGGCGCACGACGATCCGCTTGCGATCGATCGCCCCCTTGAGATCCACGATGAATACCGACAGCCCCTGTGTCTTGTCGGTCACGTCCTCGTAGGGCGTCGTCCTGGCAAGCAACAGCAGGAGATCCGAGTGCTGCGCGCGCGAGATGAATATCTTCTTTCCGCTGATCACCCAGCGCTCTCCGCGGCGCACCGCCGTCGTCTTGATGCGCGTCGTTTCGGATCCCGCCTCGGGCTCGGTCACGCCGAAGGCCTGAAGCCGCAGGTCGCCCTTCGCGAGGCGCGGGAGATATCGCCGCTTCTGGTCCGGGCTGCCATGACGGAGGACCGTGCCCATCGTGTACATCTGGGCGTGCGCAACGGCCGCATTGCCACCGGATGCGTTGATCTCCTCGATGATGATCGCGGCTTCGGACAGTCCCAGCCCGGCGCCGCCGTACTCCGTCGGGATGAGCACCGCGAGCCAGCCGGCGTCCGTGAGCGCGCGCACGAACGCG
This sequence comes from Candidatus Limnocylindria bacterium, assembly GCA_036000705.1. Classification (GTDB taxonomy): domain Bacteria; phylum Chloroflexota; class Limnocylindria; order P2-11E; family P2-11E; genus CF-39. The sequence continues at coordinate 56,557 of DASYUY010000031.1, forward strand.
TCGGGATACTCGCTCTTGCGATCAAGGTCGCGCCAGTACTCGTCCGGGAACCGCGCGCAGAGGGAGCGCACCGCCGAGCGGATCGACTCCTGCTCGTCGGTCCGGCCGAAGTCCATCGCTACTCGCGCGGCTCGGGGAAGTGTGGCCTCGGCGCATTCGCGCGCGTCGGGACCATGAACGTGCGCGTGGCGATCAGCACGACGGTGCCATCCTGTTTGATGCCGCGCTGGCGCACCGTGACGATGCCCCACCCCGGGCGCGAGCGCGAGACGCGTGCCTCGAGCACTTCGGTGTCGGCGTAGAGCGTGTCGCCTTCGAACAACGGATGCGGCAGCGTGACCTCACCGACCCCGAGGGCGAATCCCCAGCGGCTCGTCGTTGCGACCATCAGGCCGGCGACGGTCGCGAGCGTGAGGAAGCTGTTCACCAGCGGACGTTTGAACTCGGTCTGCGCCGCGTAGTGCGCGTTGACGTGGATCTCGTTGGTGTTGTTGGTGAGGAGCGAGAACTGGATGTTGTCGGCCTGGGTGATCGTGCGACCGATCGATGAACGGAAGGTGGCACCGACACTGAATTCTTCAAAGAACGGGCCGTCCACGCGGGCGATACTGCCACGCGTGGTCCGGACGGGGGTTATGCCGCGCGATACTCCGCTGGGTCCTCCGCGAGGCCCAGCAGTGTCGGGCGGATCGTGCGGACACCGGCGTGCACTTCACGATGGCAGTTCGCGCAGAGCATCACGCACTTCTCGAGCTCCGCGAGGATCTTCGCCCAAGGGCGCGACAGACCGTCGGCGCTGATACCGAAGTCTTTCTCCCGCGCATCCCAGTGATGGAACTCGAATAGCGTGGTCGGCCCCGCGCGGTCGCAGGAGTAACACACAGACCCCATCAACATGATCGCGCGCGTTTTCTTGTCGCGTGCAAGCTGGACGCGCTGGTCGACCGACAAGAACCCGTTCGCCGGGGCATGTCGTAGTCGGTGGCAGTTCGCACAAAGCAGATCACACTTGTCGACTTCGGTGCGGAGACGACCCAGCGATCCGTTGAAGCCGCCGACACCGAATTCCTTCGTCGCGGGATCGCGGTGGTGGAACTCGAGGACCCAGAGGCACGTGGCGTATCCGCAGTCCACGCAGCGCCCGCCCGCCACAGCAACCAGCTCCGCCTTGCGCCGCGTGCGACGCCGCTTCTGCGATCGATATGTCTTTGCGTTGCGTCGGCGCCTGCGCTGCTCCTGGAGTTGGGCGGAATTCGTGGCGTGCAATGGCGACTTCGAGGTGTTGTGGGTACCGAATGGCGAACAACTCAAACAGAAACGACGTCGATAGAGAGAGCGCAACCGCCCATTGATCATCGCCTTCGCCGCGAATGACGCGCCACAGGATTCGCAGACCTTTACCTTCGCCGGACGATCGACTCTCTTTCGCGGTCTTCGCAGCGGCCGATGTGGTCGACATTGCAGACAGTGCTTTCGGCCGCGAAGGTTCATCCACACGTCATTCACGACCGGGTACATCGCGAAGTCTGCCCCGCACGCCACACATGTCTGCACGATAGAACAATAGTTCTAACGAGGATCGGCCGTCAATAGGTTCGTGACAATTCAGCTCCGCGGGGAGGATTCGAACCTCCAACCATCGCCTTAACAGGGCGCCGATCTACCGTTGATCTACCGCGGAAAATGGGTCGCCAATTCATTTTACGGAATCAGCGCGTGGACCAACATAGCAGGATCGTCACCGCTGGATCGCGAGATTCGGCCGCAAGACTCCGCACAACTAACGTACTCCTCGTATGAGCACGGCCACCGTCGCCGCGATCGAGCCGGCCCGCGAGGACACGAGTCTCTCGACCGCGTATCGACTTCTCTGGCTCGCCCTCGCCTCCGACCTACTCGCGTTCGGCATCGGATTCGATTGGGATCGCCGCTGGCACGCGACGCTCGCGTTCGAGGACTTCTTCTCCCGCCGCACCTCTTCATCTACTCGCTGCACCCGTGCGCGACCATCACGCTCGCGTACGCGCCGACGCGGACGCGTGTGCTCGCGCTGACAGCGCTGGCCGGTCTGGCGATGCCGGCGCTCACGGGGATCGTCGATCTGAGCCTCCGGGCCCGTATCCCCTGATGCAACCCGGCGAATGTCTGCGGCGGGTGCAGTTGCTCCTCCGTTCCCGCATCCCCGTCGATCTGCGGGACTTTCATTGGAACGCCGCGTCGTTCCAGGCGAAGCTCTGGTACGGGAACAAGGATCTCCACTACGAGATCTGGCGGCGCGAGCGCCTCGGCACGATCGAGATCGGCCTGCATTTCGAGGCGGACCCGCTGACGAACGCGCGACTGCTCGCAGCGTTCACCGCGAACGCCAAGGGCATCCGGCGCGCGCTTGCCGGCGCACGGATCGAGGAATGGGACCGCGGCTGGAGTCGTGTGTGGGAGCCGCTGCCCCACCGCAAGCCGGACGAGGGGCTTGCGAGCGAGCTCGCCGACCGCGTCGCAGCCTACGTGACCGCGCTCGAGCCGATCCTCCGCCGGGAGCTGCCGAGCGACGTCGCCTGGGCCGGGCCGGCGGCGGCGGTGCGCGCTAAGGCCGCGGTACGGTCCCGAGCATCGCGATCAACGCGATGATGAAGACAGTCACGAGGAAGATCGGTATCGCGAGAAGCGCATAGACCTTGTGCTCTTCGATGCGCGGCTCCTCGCGGACCGGCCGGTGCTCCGACATGTGACCTCCCTCAGCGACCGTCGAATAGGGAGGGTACCGGAGCCCGGGCCGCTGCGCTGCCGCGGACGAAACGCAGCAGCTCACCGGGTCGCGTGCCGCCGACGTCAAGTCGCTTACCCCAGCTGGAGCGCGCCGCATCCACATCCGCACGGACGACGGCGCGATGCTCGGTCAGCGTCAGGCCGCGCGAGCGATACGCGCGCGCCACGCGCGCGCGATCCTCATCGGTCAGCGGTTCACGCCCCTCGCGCGCGGTCACCGACAGCAGCATGGTGAGTCGTCCACCAGGGCGCGGCAGTCGACAGATCGCCGCGAATACAGACTCGTCCTCCGCCAGCGCGCCGCGCAGGAGCGAACCCCATGGGAAGTGGATCGTGACCTCGTCGGCGAACGACTCGAGCGGGATGCCCTCCGCGGGCTCACGTAGCAGCACGAGGTTCGGCAAACGTTCGCGCATGGCGCGGCGTGCGGCAAAGGCGAGCGCGTCCGCGGACGCATCGAGTCCGATCGCGAGCGTATCCGCTCTCGTGCGCGCTACATGGAGCGGGTAACGACCGTCTCCGGTACCCGCGTCGACCGCCGTGCGCGGGAAGGCGCGGGCGAGCCGGGCGATCTAACCGACGTCGATATCGAGGAGACGCTTGCCGATGAGCTGTCGCATGGCCGTGATGCTAAGGCTTGCGGGCGGCCTCGACCGCCTCGTTCGCGTTCTGCACGAGCCGCTGGGCTCCACCGATGGCGCGCGGGACGTCAAAGCGGCGGTCGAAGTTGCCGAGATTCTCCGCGGCCTCGAGCGCCTCTTCGAGCGCGGACTCCGCGAGGCGCAGGGCCGAGCTGAGTCGCTCGAGCTCGCCTTGATCGACCTCCTGCGACGCCACTGGTCGCAGATGCTAACGTCCGCTCGTTGATCGACCGCATCCGCACGGTGAGGCAGATCCGGCAGTACTCAGCCGACCCGGTGCCCGAACCGGTCGTGAAGCAGCTCGTGCAGGTCGCCCGCTGGACGGGGAGCTCGCGGAACTCCCAGCCGTGGCACTTCATCGTCGTGACAGACAAGGGGCAGCTGCGGAAGATCAGCCAGCTGCGCGCGCCGATCAACTGGCTCGCCGCCGCGCCGCTCGGCATCGCGATCGTTCTCGACGGCGCGAGCGAAACGAGCGAGGCCTATGACGAAGGACGCGTGACCGAGCGCATCCTCATCGCCGCCCATGCGCTGGGTTACGGCGGAGGAGTCGCCTGGTTCGGTGACAAGACGCAGCAGGCCGAGGCCAAGCGCATCCTCGGCATCCCCGCCGAACGCAGCGCACGCTCCATCGTCATGGTCGGCCGAGCCACGTCGACGACGGACCCACGTCCGAGCCCGCGGCGCGGCGGGCGTAAGCCCCTCGCCGAGATCGTGAGCCACGACCGCTTCACGAAGTAGCTCGTTGGCGAGACCAGGCGCATGGTGCGCGCTAACAGAACGGACCTCGCAACAAAGAGCCGCGACTCTCGTCGCGGCCCTTGCCGTTACTCCAGGTAGTCCTTGAGCTTGCGGCTCCGGCTCGGGTGACGCAGCTTCCGCAGCGCCTTCGCCTCGATCTGACGGATCCGTTCGCGCGTCACGTTGAACTCGCGACCGACCTCTTCGAGCGTCCGCGTCCGTCCGTCCTCGAGACCGAAGCGCAGCTGCAACACGCGACGCTCGCGGCCGGTGAGACCTTCGAGCACGCTCTCCACTTGCTCCTTGAGGAGCTTGTGCGATGCCGCGTCGGACGGCGCGAGCGCCTGGTTGTCGGGGATGAAGTCACCGAGGTGACTGTCCTCCTCCTCACCGATGGGCGTCTCGAGCGAGACCGGCTCCTGCGAGACCTTCACGATCTCGCGCACCTTGTCGGGCGTGATGAGCATGCGCTCGGCGATCTCCTCCGCCGTCGGCTCGCGACCGAGCTCCTGGAGCAGGCCACGTGACACGCGGATGAGCTTGTTGATCGTCTCCACCATGTGGACCGGGATACGGATCGTCCGTGCCTGATCCGCGATGGCGCGCGTGATGGCCTGACGGATCCACCACGTCGCGTAGGTCGAGAACTTGTAGCCCTTGCGGTAGTCGAACTTCTCGACCGCGCGGATGAGGCCGATGTTGCCTTCCTGGATGAGGTCGAGGAACGACATGCCACGGCCGATGTACTTCTTAGCGATCGAGACGACGAGTCGCAGGTTCGCCTCGGTGAGGTTGTGCCGCGCGTCGTCGCCCTTCTGGATGAGCTCGTCGGCGAGACGGCGCAGCGCGCGCTGCTCGTCCGCGTCGGACTCGACGAGCATGTTGAGGTTCTTCACCAGCACGTCGCGGATCTCCTGGCCGAGCATGACGAGCTCGCCGAGACGCTCGGCGCCTTCGGCCGGGCCGTGGATCTTCGCGTACTGCGGCAGGATGCGGAACGCGAGGCGCTGCGGATCGCGCTTCGCGGCATCGATCAGCGAGACGGTCTCGTCGATGAGGACCTTCGCCTCGGTGGAGATCTCCTTGCTGTTCGCTTCCGCCTTGAGCGGATCGCGCAGCTTGAGGAGACGGTTGGTCAGACGGCGCAGCTCCTTGCCGCCCTCGCCGTCGTCGAGGGTGCGCGTCAGTGCCTTGACGGTGAAGCGCGTCGCCTCGTCCACGTACTCACGCGGACGTCCGAGCGCCATGCGCTTCTTGACCTCGACGCCGAGCTCGTACAGGTGAACGACGGAGAGCGCGGGCGACACGAGCGCCTGTTCCCCCAGCTCGATCGACTTGGCGAGGTTGACCTCTTCCTCCGCGGTGAGCAGAGGGACCTTGCCGATCTCCTTGAGGTACATGCGGACCGGGTCGTCGACGCTGATGAGGTCGCTGGCGAGGACCGCCGAGATGGCGTCCTCACGCTGCAGCTCCTCGGCTTCTTCTTCTTCCTCTTTGACCTGGGCCCAGTTGGGGCCGCGCTCAGCCTCGAGGATCTCGACGTTGTTGTCATCGAGAGCGAGGAGCAGCTCCTCGATCTCGCCCGGCTCGGCGTCCGGGATCGCCCGAACGATGTCTTCCTGCGTGACGTAGCCCTGCTGCCGGCCGCGCGCAAGCAGCCGCTCGGCCTGCTCCTTGTGCTCCGGGTGGATCCCGGTGCGCTCGGGAGCCGCCTTTTCGGTCTCTTTTTCCTTCGTTGTCGCTTTCATCGATCCTCTTCTCGCTCCAGCTCGCTGTGCAAAACTGTCCGGCGTTCGCGCCGCTTCATGAGCTGTTCGAGCTCCTCGCCCATCCGCGCGATCTCGCCATCCAACCCCCCAACATCGCCGTCAGCGCGCGCGAGCTGGACCCGCGCGTCACCCAGACGACGCTGCACGTTCTTCTCCCGAAGGCGCAGCGCGGCGATCTCGATCATCTGGCCTGGGTCCGTCTGTTCGCCGAGCTCAGGCGCACTTGCGCCAAGTGCCGCAGCTAAGGCGGCCAGGTGAGCCGGCAGGTCAGACTCCGGACGCTTCCCCGCCTGAAGATGTTCGAAAAGTGCACGCAGGTCGGGGTCCACCAGGTCAGCAGGCGCGAGGTCAGCGCGCGCGATCTCCTCCGGATATCGAGTCAATAGTGCCATGACGTAACGCTCGAATGAAGGCGTTTGTTTCGGCGTCGCCGTCTCGGCGCGTGTTTGCGCAGAAGGCTCGCGCCCGGTTCGAGGCGTTCGGTCCGTTCCCTTTCCGGCCGCGGGGAGCCTCTCTCTTAAGAACGCTGGATCGACCCCAGCGCTTCCCGCCACCTCGGAGAGATAGACCTCGCGGCGGACCGGATCCGGCTCCTCGGCGATCAAGGCCGCCGTTCGCTGGAGGAAGCGCAGCCTGCCTTCGGACTGGTCCAGTCGGGAGGTCGCGCGGACCCGGTCGATGAGGAATTCGAGGAGCGGCTTCGCGTCGGTCAGGAGCCGGCGGAGCAGCTCCGGCTCCTTTCGGGCGACGTCGTCCGGGTCGAGGCCCTCGGGCAGGACGGTCACGAACAGGGCCAGCCCGGTGCGTGTGCCCAGACGCCCACCGCCGGCGCCCGAGCCGAAACGGCTGAGGGCGCTGAGGAGCTCCCGCCCGCGGGATTCGGCGGAGCGCTGGCCAGCGGCGTCCCCGTCAAAGGCGACGATGGCTCGCTCGATCTTCATGTCGTTGAGCGCGCGGTACTGATCCTCGGTCAGCGCCGTGCCCATCGAGGCGACGACGTTGGCGAACCCCGACTGGTGGCAGGCGATCGTGTCGAAATAGCCCTCGACGATGACCGCGGTGCCTTCCTTGCGGATCGCCGCGCTGGCCTTGTCCAGCCCGTAGAGCGTGGCGCTCTTGTTGAACAGGAGGGTCTGAGTCGAGTTGACGTACTTGCCCTGCTGATCGGGCCGCATCGCGCGGCCCCCGAAGGCGATGGCGCGGCCCCGCCGGTCGCGAATGGGCACCATCAGGCGGTCTCGGAACCGGTCGAAAAGGCCCCTGTCGGTCCTGATGATGAGTCCCGCGGCGATGGCCTCGTCCTCGCTATAGCCCTTCTTCCTCAGGTACGCGAGGAGGCTGTCGCGCTCGTCGGGCGCGTACCCGATGCCCCAGGTGTCGATCGATTCGGGCGTGATCCCGCGCTTCGCGAGATATTCGGCCACCTGCTTGCCGCGAGGCGTGCCCCGGAGCGCCTGCCGGAAGTAGAAAGCGGCTGCGTCGTTGGCCTGCAGCAGCCGGTCCTCGAGCTTTCGCTCCTCAGGCGCCCGGCGCGTCAGCTCGATGCCGGCGCGCTCGGCCAGCGTCTGCAGCGCCTCGGCCGGCGTCAGGCCCTCCCGCTTCTCGAGCCAGGTGAAGACATCGCCCCCCTCGCTACAGCCAAAGCACTTGTAACTGCGGCGATCCGGGTCGACGTGGAACGAAGGCGTCTTCTCGAGATGGAACGGGCACAGCCCGACAAAGCCTCGGCCAGCCTTCTTGAGAGGAACGCTTTCACCGATGAGTTGGACGATGTCGACGCGTTCCTTGACGAGATCGAAGTCACCAGGCATACCGACAACGTTAGCGGCCGGACGTTGTCAGCAGCTTCTCCAGCTTTCGGACGTCGACGGGCTTGGTCACGTGCTCGTCGAATCCAGCGTCGCGCGACAGCCGGCGATGACGCGCCTCGCCGTATCCCGTGAGAGCGACGAGCGTGGCTTTCAGACCGAGCTCGGTGCGCATCCGCCGTGCGACTTCATAACCGTCGCAGCCTGGCATCCCGATGTCGAGAAACACGATGTCGGGCTGATGCAAGCCGGCCTGTTCGATCGCGCTCGGGCCGTCGTGCGCAGCGCGCACGTCATGGCCGAAGTCGCGCAGCAGCTCGGCCAGCGCGTCCGCGGCATCCACGTTGTCGTCGACGACGAGGATCTTTCGTGACGGGCCCGCCCGCAGCGGGTCGCTGCGGCGGTGGCCGTTCGTCGCGACCAGGAACACGGGCACGATCGGAAGGCGGACGATGAACTCGCTTCCCCATCCCGGCCCTTTGCTACGCGCCTCGATGGTGCCGCCATGCATCTCGACGAGACGCCGCGCAAGGGTCAGGCCGATGCCGAGGCCGCCGCGCGCGTAGGCATGCGCGTCGGGCCCCTGCACGAACAGATCGAAGACACGATCGCGGATCTCCGGGTCGAGCCCTGCGCCGCTGTCCCTCACCGACAGGACGACGTGATCGCCAGCGACGCCGGCGCTCAGCCAGATACGGCCGCCGACGTCCGTGTACTTGGCGGCGTTGTTGAGGAGGTTCGCCAGCACTTGCTCGAGCCGCGCGGGATCCGCGCTGAAGGCCACGGGCTCGTCCGGCAGTTCGAGCGTCAGTCGCTGACCGCGCGCGTCGATGACCGGCCGCGCACCCTCGATCGCGCGCGCGACGAGTGTCGAGAGGACAACGGCCTCGCGCCGAAGCTCGATCTTGCCGCGCGTGAGGCGCGACACGTCGAGCAGATCGTCGATGAGCCGCGTCAGGTGCTCGACCTGGCGCTCGATCGTCTCGCGAGCGCGCACGACGCGGAGCGGTTCGTCGCTGTGCAGCCGCATCAGCTCGAGCGCCGTCGTGATCGGTGCGAGCGGATTTCTAAGCTCGTGCCCGAGCATCGCGAGAAACTCCTCGGCGTCCGCGTGACGAAGCCGCATCGTCTCAGTCGCATCTGCGGCGTGGCCATCTACGGCTATGTCGCTTGGCTGGATCCCCGGCATCGCTTGAGCCGCGCCGCAAGTTGCATGCCTGTTACAACACCCTGTCGGCAAGACGACGCGGTGTTGCTGCGCAGGCCGAGCGTAGCGAGGCTCTGTGCAGACACCGACGTGACGGCGGGTGGGCGCGGGCCGAGCGCAGCGACCGACGGGACGGGCGAGTGCGGCGCGACCTAGAGGTGACTCCAGGCCGCGGGGATGAAGAGGCTCGTGAACGTGTCGAGGGCATAGCCGTCCGTCATACCGGCGATGTAGTCCGCCACCGCCCGTTTGATGTTCTCCTGGGAAGCGATCCGCTGGTGCTCCGCCGGCATACGGTCAGGATGTGTCTCGAAGTACCGCAGGAGCTCCCACAGCACGCCTTGGGCCTTCTCGTCTTCCGTCTTCGCCGGGCCCGCGAGGTAGACGTTGTCGAACATGAACTTGCGCAGCGCGTTGGTCGCCTCGAGCACCTCGCCGCTCATCGTCACCTCGCTCTTCCCGTAGGACGTGACGATGACGTCGTAGATCATCGTGTCGAGGCGCTCGGCACGGTCGCCGCCCAGCGCGGTGCGCAGCTCGGGCGGCAGATCGGCCTCGGTGATGATCCCGGCGCGCATCGCGTCGTCGATGTCGTGATGCAGGTAGGCGATCTTGTCGGCGTAGCGAACGACCCACCCCTCGGGCGTCTCCGGCTCGCCCCAGGCGGCCGTCTCGAGACCACCTTCGGTCGGCGCGCTGTGCTTGAGGATGCCGTCGCGCGTCTGCCGCGTGAGGTTGAGTCCCGCGCCGTTCTTCTCGAGCTTCTCCACGATCCGCACGCTCTGCTGGTTGTGGCGGAAGCCTTCCGGCAGGAAGCGCGCCAGCAGCTCTTCGCCGATGTGACCGAACGGTGTATGTCCGATGTCGTGTCCGAGCGCCATCGCCTCGACCAGATCCTCGTTCAGGCGCAACGCGCGCCCGATGGCCCGGCCGATCTGATTCACCTCGAGGATGTGCGTGAGGCGCGTCCGGTAGTGATCGCCGACCGGCGCGAGGAACACCTGCGTCTTGTGCTTGGTCCGGCGGAACGCTTTGCTGTGGATGATGCGGTCGCGGTCGACGGCGAACGCGGTCCGCGTCGGCGACGCCTCGTCCGGTTTGTCGCGCTTCCCCTCGGCGCTCCTCGTCGCGTGCGGAGCGAGCGTCGTGCCCTCGAGCTCCTCGCTGCGCTCGCGGATGCGGAGCGAGGCGACGCTGCGGTCGCGCGAGAGCTTCGCGGCGCGCTCAACTTTGGTGGCCATGTCGGCGCTAAGACTAGCGGGCGTCACCCACGCTTTCGCAGCACGGCCAGCGAGTACGCTCGGCGTATCTCGATCTGCGCACCGTCAGGCCGTCGCGCCCACGTCGCGATGAGACGTCGCCAGAGCGCTGGCTCGATCCGCCAATTCTCGTTCTGACGCAGCACCCACCGCAGGTCCGGGAGTCCGCGGTACAGGGTCCGATGAGAGCCATGGGTCGAGACCGCGTACGAGAAGGCCCCCTCGGCCACGGCCCGGCGCCTCGCGCGATGCGCGGCAGCGACACCCGCGTCGGACGTGCGCGCGATCGCGCCGAGCTCCGTGCGGTGACGGCCGGAGACGATCGCAAGTCGCGGCGTGTAGTCGTCGGCGGGCTGCAGGTCGACCACGAGGCCGCCCCGCCGCAGCACCCGCCCGGCGCTGCGCAGGGCATCGACCATGCCCTCTGGCGCGATTCAGCAGAGCGACCAGGAGAAGAGGACGACGTCGAATGGCCCGCCGCGGATGCCGGTCTGGGCCGGACGCGCGAGGAAGGTCGCGTTCACGATCCCGCGGGCCCGGGCGCGGGCACGCGCCTCGCGGATCATCTCGCGGTTCGGCTCGAGGGCGACGACGTGTCCCGCGCGTCGGGCGTACTCCACGGTGAGCCGCCCGTTGCCGCAACCCACCTCCAGCACGTCACGACCCGCGAGCCCGGCGTGCCGCTCGATGAGCCGCGCCTCGTGCCCAGGGTCGGGATACCCGCGCGCGTCGTCGTTGTCCCCGCGCTCGCTGATCTTCCCCAGCGTGCTAACGGTCCTTCTCCCCCGCCTCCGCGATCGCCGCCTGCGCGGCCGCGAGACGGGCGACCGGCACGCGGTACGTCGACGGCGAGACATAGGTGAGACCGGCAAGGTGGCAGAACTCGATCGACGACGGATCGCCGCCGTGCTCGCCGCAGATGCCGATCTTCAGCCCCGGGCGCGACTTGCGCCCGCGCTCGATGGCGATCCGCATCATCGCGCCGACGCCATCACGATCGAGCACCTGGAAGGGGTCGTTCGGGATGATCTTCTGCTCGACGTACTTCGTCAGGAAGCTTTTCTGCGCGTCGTCGCGCGAGATGCCGAGGATCGTCTGGGTGAGGTCGTTCGTGCCGAACGAGAAGAACTCCGCCTTGGTCGCGATCTCGTCGGCGATGAGGCACGCGCGCGGGATCTCGATCATCGTCCCGAACTTGTACGGCACGCGCTTGCCCCGCTCCTTGAAGACCGCCTCCGCGACCGAGACGACCTGCTCTTGCAGCCGGTCGAGCTCTCCCATCACGCCGACGAGCGGCATCATGATCTCGGGCTTCGCCTTGACGCCCTTCTCCGCGGAGTCGATCGCGGCGCCGAGGATCGCCCGGATCTGCATCTCGAGGATCTCGGGGTAGACGAGGAGCAGGCGGCAGCCACGGAGGCCGAGCATCGGGTTGTCCTCGTGGAGCTGCCGCAGCCGATGCTCGATCTTCTCCTTCCGCGCGAGCTCGGCCCCGTCCTGGCCCGTGGCGCGCATGACCGCGATGTCCACGTCGACGTCCGAGTACTCGCGCAGGAACTCGTGCAGTGGCGGGTCGATGAGCCGGATCACGACGGGAAGCCCGTCCATCGCTTCGTACATGTCACGGAAGTCGCCCTGCTGGAACGGCAGCAGCTTCGCGAGCGCCCTCTTCCGCCCCTCGGTGTCCTCGGCCATGATCATGTCCTGCACGATCGGTAAGCGATCGGCCTGACGGAACATATGCTCGGTGCGGGCGAGACCGACGCCTTCGGCGCCGAGCTCGCGCGCGAGGCGGCACTCCTCGGGTGTGTCGGCGTTCACCCACACCCCGAGCCGGCGGCGCTGGTCGGCCCACGACAGGAGCTCGATCAGCTCCTTCTCCTCGCGGAACGTCGGCTGGATCGTCGGCAGCTCACCCGAGAAGACCTCGCCGGTCGTGCCGTCGATCGAGATCGCGTCGCCCTCTCGGACGATCTTCCCGTCGACGCGCATCTGTCGTTTCGCGAGGTCGATGTCGAGGGCAGCGACGCCCGCGACACAGGGCAGGCCGAGACCGCGCGCGACGACCGCGGCGTGGCTCGTCGACCCACCACGCGCGGTGAGGATCCCGGTCGCGGCGACCATCCCGTGAAAGTCATCGGGGCTGGTCTCCGGACGCACGAGGACGACGAGCTGCTTCGATCCCTTGAGCTCGACCGCCCGGTCGGCGTCGAAGACCGCTCGGCCGGTCGCCGCGCCCGGTGAGGCGTTCAGGCCCTTCGCGAGGAACCGTCCGGCCGTCCGGGCTTTCTCGACCTGGGCCTCGTCGAAGCGCGGGAGGAGCAGCTGCTCGACCTGCGCGGGATCGACGCGCTGGATCGCCTCGTCCTTGTTGATCAGCTTCTCGCGCACCATATCCGTCGCGATCTTCACCGCGGCGCGCGCGGTGCGCTTCGCGCTGCGCGTCTGGAGCATGTACAGCTTGCCGCGCTCGATCGTGAACTCGAGGTCCTGCACGTCCCGGTAGTGCTTCTCGAGCCGCTGCGCGATCTTCTCGAACTGCGCGTACGCCTTCGGCATCTCGTCTTTCATCTGCGCGATCTTGGACGGCGTGCGGATGCCCGCGACAACGTCTTCGCCCTGCGCGTTCACGAGATACTCGCCGTACAGCTCCTTCGCCCCGGTGTTCGGATCGCGTGTGAACGCGACGCCGGTGCCCGAGTCATCGCCCATGTTCCCGTAGGCCATGCCCTGGACGTTCACGGCCGTGCCGAGGTCGTGGCGGATCTTGAACGCGTTGCGGTAGTCGACTGCGCGTCGCCCGAACCAGGATCCGAAGACGGCCTCGATCGCGAGGCGCAGCTGGTCGCGCGGCTCCGTCGGGAACGGCCTCTTCGTCTCGCGCTTCACGATGTCCTTGAACTCGGCCACGAGCCCCTGCAGCGCCTTCGGAGTGAGCTCGGTGTCGGTCTTCGCTCCGGTGGATTTCTTCTTCGCCTCGAGGGCGTGATCGAACTTCTCCGCCGGGATGTCCTGCACGATGCGGCCGAACATCGAGATGAAGCGCCGGTACGCGTCCCACGCGAAGCGCGGGTTCCTCGTGAGCTTCTCCAGCGCCGCGCGGCTCTCGTCGTTGAGGCCGAGGTTGAGGACCGTGTCCATCATGCCGGGCATCGACATCGCGGCGCCCGAGCGGACCGACACCAAGAGCGGATTCTTCGTGTCGCCGAGCTTCTTCCCGGTGGACGTCTCGACGCGCGCAAGCGCCTTCTCGACCTGATCCCAGAGTCCGGGCGGGAGCTTCTTCTCCGCCGCGAAGTACGCGTTGCACGCCTCGGTCGTGATCGTGAAGCCCGGCGGGACAGGCAGGCCCGCGTTGGTCATCTCGGCGATTCCGGCGCCCTTCCCACCGAGGAGCGAACGCATCTGCGCGCTGCCCTCGGCCTTGCCGTCGACGAAGAGGTAGACCCACTTCTTCGCCTTCGCGGTCGTCTTCTTCTTCGTCGCGCTTCGGCGTGCGGGCACCGTGCACCTCCCCTTGGGACGCGTCGATTCTGGCAGATTTCGTTTCGTGCGTTTCGGCCATGTCGCGCGCGGACTGGGCTACTGATTGCCTGACGGTGGCGCCGCAGCTTCATTGCCTTGAGCAACGAACTGGATGTGGCGCGCGTTCAGCATCGCGACGCCGATCGGGCGCTCGGTCGTGCCCTCCACGTCCACTGCGAGGCGCGCGTCGGTCAGCACGACGAATCGGTCGCCGGTCTGCGCGACCAGCCGCTGCAGCTCGGCCGGATCGAGGGCGCCGGAAGCGTGCGCCTGACCGCGCACCCGCAGGCCTGCGACCAGCACAAGCAGTTCGGTGGTCCGTTTCGGTACGTACCCGGCCATGCGGCGCTCGACTGGGCGTGTTGCTTCCAGTTCGGCGAAGACAAGGGCGATCTGCGCCTTCGGCACGACCGCGAGTGACAATGGCTCGTTGGCAGCGGGGTTGCCAAGTCGTCCGAGCGTGGCGTTCGTCAGTGTGACGACCGACTCCATCGTGTTGTTGAGCGCGTCGGATAGCCGCGCGTTCCCACTTTCGTAAAGCCCGCTGACGTGGCGCGAGGATGTCAATAGAACGCTGACTCGCGTCTTCATCGTCCGTGACCCCCAGCGCGCGAGTATGTCCTCGCAGGAGTGATCGCCGCCATATCGAAGCGGGAGCATGGACGAGCACGTGAGGGCTGGGAGCAGATCGCGAGCCCCGCGATCGTGGTGACAGCAGCTAGGAACTTGATCCTTTCCAATGCTTTCTGGCAGATTTCCTGCTCCGTCGGCCCGAGATGCGCTCGCCTGCGGTACAGTCGCCCTCCTTGTACGAACGTCCCGGCTATCGCACGCTCCTCGGCCGCATCCGCGAGAACGTGCGGACCTACATCCGGAAGCAGCTCGAGCTGCCGCGCCAGGAGATCGCCGAGATCGTGCAGGCGAATCTCCGCGCGGCGATGTGGTTCGGCGTCGCGTTCGCCTTCATGCTCTGCACGCTCGTCGCGCTGACCGTTGTCGTGATCGCGCTGATCGCGATCTGGCTGCCATTCCCGGTCGCGGCCCTCATCGCCCTGGTGCTCTTCCTGGCGCTCGCCGGCCTGACGGGCTGGGTCGGCTACAGGAAGCTCGAGCTTCGCGGTCCGACGCGGACCATCAATTCATTGAAGGAGACGATGCGTTGGGCGAAAGCCCGTCTGCTCGGACGGAGCGCGAGCTAGCCGACCTCCGCGCGAGCCTCGACGTCGACCTGCACGAGCTGCGCACGCGGCTCCGCGAGGACGTCGATCCACGCCGGCTCGCGCGCCGCCAGCCCGTGGCGGTCTTCGGGACGCTCGGATCGCTGGTCGGGGTCGGCGTCGTCGGCGTCCTGCGCGGGATGCGCGAGCGCCGCCTGCGCCGCGCCGACACCGAGCTCGACGCGGTCATCGCGCGCCTCGGCGGTCGCGTCGACAAGCTGAAGGGAAAGGCACGTAAGCGGCTGCGCGAGACGCTCCGGAAGGAGATCGGTGAGGTCGAGGCGGGTCCGCGCGCGACGCAAGCCGCATGGAACGCGGCGACCGCCGCGATCACCGCGGCGCTGACGCTGGTCACGCGCCGTTTCGCGTCGAGGCTCGTCGGCGACGAGGAGCTACCCGAGGAACGCTAGGGGCCGGGGAACGGCGCGGTGAAGATGCTCAGCTTGTTCGGACCTCCGTGGAAGAGCGCGAGGTTCGTGACGTACACGGAGCGTCCCTTGAAGACCAGGCTGGCCGGCGAGTTGAGGACATCCGCACCAGTGCCGCGGATCTCGGCGATCACGTCTCCCTCCGGCGACAGCACCGCGATCTCATCCGACTGATTCGAGCAGACGTAGAGGTTGCCGCGAACGTCGAACGCGATCCCGTCGGCTCCATCCAGCGCGCCACCGCCGGTACCCCTCGCGAATAGCTCGATCGCGCCGAGGTTGCCGTTCGAGTAGGCGATCCGGTAGATCTCGTCGCGTGACGTCTCAGCGACATACAGGAAGGCCTGGGTCCGATCGAACGCCAGCCCGTTGGCGCCGAAACCCGGTGATTCGCCCTCGCGCGGCGCGAGCTCGGTCGGGTACGCGAACACCGTCGTGTCCCCACTCGGCGCGATCTTCGTGATCGTTCCGGGGAACGAGTCCGAGACCCAGACGTTCCCGGCGTGGTCACGCGCGAACGCGTTCGGTGCGCCGAAACCGGTCGCGATCGTCGTCGCGGCGTGCGTCCCGACGTCGATACGAAGCACGCGCCCGCCACCCATGTCGCCGACGTAGAGGCCCTCGCTCGGCACGAAGAGCATCCCGAGGAGCTTCGCGACGCCACCCGCCACAGGCGCGACGCTGATGACATCGACGATGCTGCCGCGGCGATCGAGGACGCAGATGTTGGCGGGCCCGCTGGCCGCCGCGAAGTTGAGTGATGAGACGTAGACGTTGCCGGTGGGGTCGACCGCGACGCCCTCGGGAAGGTTGCAGGTCGCGGCGAGGTCGGGACCGAAGTTACGGACGGCGCCGACGTCGGTAGTGGCGATCGCGGGTTGCTGTGCGACGAGAAGGATCGCCAGCGTGACAAGCGACACAGATGTCCTCATCGTTCCCTCCCGGTGACGTCGATCTGGCTCATGCAAGAAGGAAGCCGACGAACATCACGGACACGCCGATGAGGTTCGTCAGCTCGAGTATCCCCGAGGCGCCGGTGAACGCGACCGTGCCGCCGGCAGCAACGATGAACACGCCGACGGCGATGATCGCGTTGGCGAGGGCGCGCCGTCCCTGGTGCCGCCGCCGGAAGAAGACCCACGCGGACCACAGCGCGCCGCCGATGAGCACGAGGCTGCCCACGCCGCTGCCGATCGCGGCGAGAATGCGCGGCAGCGACCCGTCCGGGTAGCCCTTGCCGGTATCGACGGCGACGGCGATATCGACCGGAGACGCGAACACGGCGTACACCGCCACGGCCGAGAGCGCCAGCACCACCGCGAGCGCCGCACGCCCGTAGCGCGGCGCGACGATGAAGACGGTGCCGAGGGCGAGCCACGCGACGTTGGTGATCGCGCCGAAGAGGTAGAAGAGCCTGTACTCGACCTCGGTCGCGCCGCCGCTACGCGCGAGGTAGCCCATGAACGCCGCGATGGTGAAGAGCAGGAGGCCGATGGCCCACGCGAGCAGCGCCGGCCGTCGCTTTCGCATGTACTGGAGTCCCACCGCGATCCCGAAGGCGCCGGACACGAGAGCGGTGACGAGTGGAAGCACGGCCGGAGCCTAGCGCCGGCGAATGAGCAGCGCCGCGGCGACGATACCCAGGATTACGGCATTCACCAGGGGCACGCCCGTCGCGTCGGATCCGCCGGTCGACCATGCAAGCGCGATGGCCACGATCGGATCCCGTGCGCCGACCGCCGCAGCGGCGGAGAGAACGTCGCGTCGGAGCGCGAACGCCATCGCGCCCGCGACGCCGAGCGTGAGCGCCAGGGCCGCGACCGCGACGGCGATCGTGCCGACATCCATCGGCGGTGGGCTCGCGAGCACCAGGAGGATGACGAGCACTGCCCCGGCATGGCCTACCCAGCGGAGCGGCCCGAGCACACGGTCGCGGACGGTCGGTATCGCGCCGGCCACCAGCGACGCGATGAGGAAGGCCTGCCCGGCGGTGAGGGCGAGCGTCATCTGTTCCGGGCGGGTCGCCACGAGCACGAGCGACAGGAGGACGGTCCCGAGCACGAGCGCGCCCGCCATATCCGCGCGCCGCCCGCCTACGGCGCCCACGAACGCCGGACCGAGGAGCGCGCCGGGCGCGACCGACCACGCGACCAGACCCGCGCCGACCACCGGGTCGAGACGCCCCGAGACCGCGAACGCGAGCGGGACGCTCACCGCGTACGGCGCGAGCACGAGCACGAGGTTGCGGAGTCGCTTCAGCCCCATGAGGGCGAGGAGCGGTGTGCGCGCGCCATGCGCCGCGAGATACAGGAGGGCGGCGAACGCGGCGACGCTAGGCGCCGAGCCGCTCCTGCAGCGCGGGCACGAGCTGCGCGATGGGCACGCGCACCTGCGCCATGCTGTCACGGTCCCGGATCGTGACCGCGCGATCCTCCAGCGAATCGAAGTCGACGGTCACGCACAGCGGGGTGCCGATCTCGTCCTGGCGGCGGTAACGTCGCCCGATCGCCTGCGTCTCGTCGTACGTGCTTATGAACTGCGGTCGTATGGCCGCCCAGACCTCACGCGCCAGCGGCGTGAGCCTCTCGTTCTTCGAGAGCGGCAGCACCGCGACCTTGTACGGCGCGATCGAGCGGTGCAGCCGCAGGACCACACGCACGCCCTCCTTGTCGGGCTCCTCGTCGTACGCCGCGCACATCAGCGCGTAGGTCGCACGGTCCGCGCCCACGGCCGTCTCGACGACGTAGGGAATGAACTTCTCGTTCGTCGCGTCGTCGCGGTAGCTCAGGTCCTTGCCCGAGAACTCGCTGTGGCGGCGAAGATCGAAGTCGGTGCGGTTGTGGATGCCCTCGGTCTCGTTCCAGCCGAAGGGGTACTTGAACTCGATGTCGATCGCTTTCGCGGCGTAGTGCGCGCGCTCGTTCTCGGCGTGCTCGCGGAAGCGAAGAAGCTC
The DNA here is from genome assembly GCA_036000705.1 of Candidatus Limnocylindria bacterium. Taxonomy (GTDB): domain Bacteria; phylum Chloroflexota; class Limnocylindria; order P2-11E; family P2-11E; genus CF-39. The sequence goes on from DASYUY010000031.1 coordinate 74,871, forward strand.
ATCGGCGATGCCGAGGTCCGCGTACCACTGCCGGCGGCGCGCGAGCCACTCGTCGAAGAAGCGCGGCGCGTCGGCGGGCCGGCAGAAGTACTGCATCTCCATCTGCTCGAACTCGCGCGAGCGGAAGATGAAGTTTCCGGGCGTGATCTCATTGCGGAACGACTTGCCGATCTGCGCGATGCCGAAAGGGAGTCGGCGACGCGTCGATTGCTGCACGTTCTCGAAGTTGACGAAGATGCCTTGCGCGGTCTCGGGCCGCAGCCACGCGACCGACGCCGTGTCCTCGACCGGTCCGACGAAGGTCTTGAACATGAGGTTGAACCGGCGCGGATCGGCGAGCTTCTTCTCGCCGCAGTTCGGGCATGCGGTGCTCGAGAGGTCCGCCTTGCTCGACCGCCACGCGTCCATGAGCCGCGGGCCGTCCGGCAGCTCGTCGATCCGGAACCGCTTGCGGCAGTTCCGGCACTCCACCAGCGGGTCGATGAAGTTCTCGACATGGCCGGATGCCTCCCAGACCTTCGGGTGCATCAGGATCGCGGCATCGAGTCCGACGACGTCCTCGCGCAGCTGCACCATCGCGCGCCACCACGAGCGCTTCACGTTGTTCTTCAGCTCGACGCCGAGCGGACCGTAGTCCCACGTCGCCCCGGCGCCACCGTAGATCTCGCTCGACGGAAATACGAAACCCCGTCGTTTCGCGAGCGAGGTGAGCTTCTCCGCGACGTCCGAGACGGTCACGAGGCCGCGGGGCTCGGGAGCGGAGGCAGCGCGCGTATCTCGTCGAGCAGGCGCGCCGCCGTGATCTCGCGGTCGATGACATGCTGCACGAAGAACCGCATGTGGCCCTCGAGCTCGCTCGCGAGCGAGCCGTCGACGCGCAGCTGGGCCGCGCCCGCGAGGTCACTGACCAGCAGATAACGCAGCGACTTCAGCGCGCGCACCGTGAGCGCGAGCCCCATGCTCACCTTCGCGGCGCACGAGGCACACACCGCGCCGCCCGCGGCCGCGCTCCAGGCGTTCTGCCGCTCCTGAAGCACCTCGCGGCACGAGACGCACCGGTACAGCTCTGGCCGGAAGCCGGAACGATCGAGAAGGTGGAGATCGAACCAGCGGCAGACCAGGCCCGGGGCGTGCCCCGCATCGAGGTGGCGCAGCGCCGTCTCGAGCAGTTCGAAGAGCGGCGCCGAGGGCTCGTGCTCCAAGGTGAAGCGGTCGGTCAGCTCCGCGACGTACCAGCCCGCCGCGATCCGCAGCAGGTCGTCGCGGACCCGCGGATAGATCGCGCGCGTCTCCGCGCCGGTGAGCACGTCGAGCTCGCGACCTCGCGCCAGCTGATACGTTGCATGCGTCAGCGGCTCCGCGTGTCCCGCCATGCGGCTCGTCGCACGTCGGATGCCCTTCGCGACGACGTGGAGCTTGCCGAAGTGGCGGCTGAAGAGCACGAGGATGCGGTCCGCTTCTCCGAAATCGACCGTCCGCAGGACGATCGCCTCGGCGCGATACGTGCGCGACGCCATCAGGAACGCATGCTAATCGCTGGTGACGCTGCGTGACGGTCCCCGCGTCACCGAGTGACCGTTCGCGCACGTATCATCGAACACGGTGGACACGCACGCATCGCAGGCGCTTCTCGAGGCACGCGTCGCCTCGATCGACGAGGAGATCCGCTCCCTGCTGTCGCAGCCTGAGCCGGCGCTGCAGCCCTTCTACGGGATGATGCTGTACCACCTCGGCCTCGACGCGGCACGGCCGCGCGGGGGAAAGCGGCTCCGTCCACTGCTGTGCCTCCTCGTTTTCGAGGCGCTCGCGGGAGAGCCGCAGCGGGCGTTGCCGGCGGCCGCCGCGATCGAGCTCCTGCACAACTTCACGCTCATCCACGACGACATCGAGGACCAGGACCCGGCCCGCCACCACCGGCCCACGGTCTGGTCCGTCTGGGGCGTCCCGCAGGCGATCAACGCCGGTGACGGCATGTACGCCGTCTCGCGGGTGGCGGTGCAGCGCCTGCGGAAGCTGGGCTTTCCCGCGGAGCGCATCCTCGATTTCGCGAGCCTCGTGGACCAGACCTGCGTCCGCGTCTGCGAGGGCCAGTTCCTAGACATCAGCTTCGAGTCGCGCACCGACGTGACCGCGGAGCGCTACCGCGTCATGGCGGCGCGGAAGACCGGCGCGCTGTTCGCCGCTTCGGCGCAGAGCGCCGCGATGCTCGCCAGCGACGACCCGTCCGTGCGTGACCAGCTCGCGCGCTTCGGTGAGGAGTTCGGTCAGGCGTTCCAGGCCCACGACGACCTGCTCGGCATCTGGGCCTCGACCGAGCGCACCGGCAAGCTCGAGATGAACGACCTCGTGAAGCGCAAGAAGACGCTGCCGGTGGTCCTCGCGTTCGAGCGCGCAACGCCCCGGGTTCGCGCGCAGCTCGATGAGCTCTTCGCACCGCAGGCGCCGCTGCCATCCGAGAACGTCGACCGCATCCGCGCGATCCTCGACGACCTCGGTGTGCGTCCGATGCTCGAGCGTGAGATCGAAGCACACCGTGGGCGCGCCCTGCACCTGCTGCACGGAGTGGCCGCGCGTGACGAGCCGCTGCGCCTGCTGGACCATCTCGTCGCGAGCGCGACCGGCGCGGCGGACGAACCTGCGGCGGCGGGAACCCTCGCCTAAGATTCCCGCGTGTCCGACCGCGAGCGACGTGGCGACGCGCCGGGCGACCTCATTCTCGAGCCGAGCGAGCGCGTGCTCCTCGCCACGCGCCCGCTCTTCCTCTGGGAGCCGCTCGTGGTCATCGAGATCCTGCTGGTGATCGGCGCGCTCTACGCCGCCGGTCAGGCGAGCGACGTTCTCGCCGGTACACTCCTCATCACTGCGCTGATCCTGTTCGTCTGGATCGTCGTCCGCTGGATCCCCTGGAGCCGCAAGCACTTCGTGCTCACCGACCGCCGCGTGATCGCGAGCTGGGGTGTGCTCAACCGCAACCAGGCCGCGCTCCTGCTCGACCGCATCCAGGACGCCAGCCTGACGCGGCCCTTTCCGCTGCGCGTCATCCGCGGCTACGGCGTGCTACACCTCGAGTCCGCCGGCGAGCACGCCGAGGAGCGGATCAGCGGCGGCCTGCGCGAGCTTGGAATGACGAACGCGACCGCTTTCTACCGCGCGCTCACGGACGCGCAGACGCCCGGCTGATCAGCGAGCCAACGCGCCGCATCGCCATCGCGGAGCTCAGCGGGCCGCTCCGGGACCGCGTGGACGAGCTCCGGCGGCGCTGGGATCCGCACATGGCCGCGACGGTCGAGTCACACGTCACGGTCATCGACGAGCCGGCCGACCTGCCGCGTCTGAACGCGGTGGCCGCGTCGATGCCACCGCTCCGCCTGCGCATCTCGCGCACCGCGCGCTGGATCGCGCCGGATCCCGGCGTGTTTGTCGTCGTCGACGATCCGCAGGGCGACCTGCGGCGTTTCCGCGAGGCCGTGCTCGGGGCGGAGCGTGCGACGTATCGCGCCCACGTCACACTTCTGCATCGCGACAGCGTGGGCAGCCAGGACCAGATCGATGAGGCGTGGGCGTCGCTGGGCAACCTCAACCTGGATCACGACTTCATCGTCGAAGAGCTCGTCGTGTACGACCTCATCGAGGGGGCATGGGGGGAGGTCGCGCGGCCGCGTTTCGCCGGCTAGCGCAGGTTGTCCGGCAGGAACGGGTCGGGCAGCAGCTCGCGCAGGCTCGTGACCTTCCGCTTCCCGCCCGTCGTTGCGAGGATCACGCGCATCTCGGGCGCGAATTCGGCCAGCACCTGTCGACACGCGCCGCACGGCGTCGGCAGCCTGTCGTCGTCGATGACGATGGCGATCGCGTCGAACGCGGTGTCGCCGGCGTTCACGGCCGCGAACGCCGCGGTCCGCTCCGCGCAGACCGTCATCCCATACGACGCGTTCTCCACGTTCGCGCCGCTGTGCACCTTGTTTCGCCTGGTGCGGATCGCGGCGCCGACCTTGTACGTCGAGTAGGGCGCGTAGGCGCGCTGTCGCGCGAGCGAGGCGACGCGGATCAGCTCCTCGTCGCCGGGACCGATCTCGCTCAAGCCGGCTCCGGGCTGGGCTGCAATCGCGTGACGCGGACGCGACGGATGCGCTTGCCCTCGACCGTCTCGACGACGAAGCGGGCTCCGGCGGCCTCGAAGGATTCACCCTGGCGCGGGAACCGTCCGAGCTGCGCGGTCACGAAGCCACCCAGCGTGTCGTAGGCCTCGGTCGGCTCGACCTCCAGCCCGAACGTCTCGCGCACCTCCTCGAACGGCACGCGCGCGTCCATGAGTGCCTCGTTCTCGGAGACGGGGAGAACGAGCTCGTGCTCCACGTCGTATTCGTCGCGGATCTCGCCGACGATCTCCTCCACGAGGTCCTCGATCGTGACGAGACCGGCGGTGCCGCCGTACTCGTCCACGACGATCGCGATATGGACCTTGTTCTTCTGCATCTCGCGCAACAGCTCGTCGACCTTCTTCGTCTCAGGCACGAAGACGGCCGGGCGTAGGAACTGCCGGAGGTTGAGCTGCCGGTCGCCACGGGCGATGCGGCGGAACACGTCCTTGACGTAAAGGATGCCGATGATGTTGTCGGCCGAGCCTTCGTACACAGGGATGCGGGAGTGGCCGACGGTCGTGATCCGGTCGAGCAGCTCCTGCGGCGATGTCTCGACGTCGAGACCGACGATGTCCGTGCGGGGGACCATGACCTCGGCCACCGTCTTCTCACCCATCTCGAAGATCGAGCTGATCATCTCCTGCTCGGTCCGCTCGAGGACGCCCTGCGCCTGGCCCGTCTCGATGAGCGCGCGGATCTGGTCTTCGGTGACGACGCCGGGCTGCGGGGCCGTCCCCCCGAACGGGCGGACGATGACCTGGGTCAACCGGAACAGCACCGTGACCACCGGGCGCGTGAGCCAGGTGATGAGCTCGAGCGGGAACGCGAGGAGCAGCAGCGTGCCCTGCGCGTGGCGCGCGGCGATGGCGCGCGGCACGAACAGGCCGAACAGCACGGCGATCAGCGACAGCACCGCGACGGTGACGGCCACCGCGCTCACATCGGTGAAGATGCCGCGCGTGTCGATCCTCAGGAAGAAGGCGAGCAGCGCCGACAGACGCGGCGCGATGAACGCCGCGGCGATGCCCGCGTAGGTGAAGACGATGAGGAACTCCGACACCTGGATGGCCGCGAGGTAGTAGCCGGCGCGACGGCCGATCGCGCCGGCCCGCTGGCCGCGGCGGCCGCGCTGGTCGAGCTCGTCCGCGACACCGGGCCGACGTGCGATGTTGATCGCGGCCTCGCTCGCGGACAGCACCGCAAGGAGGCCGACGAGCGCGAGCTCGAGGAGGAGAAGCTGCCACGCGATCGCGTCCATCAGGTCGCCTTGTCGGGGCGCTCGGTCTTCTTGCGCATCCGGGCCGGGACGCCGACCGCGAGCATGTCGTCGGGAACGTCCTTGGTCACCACGGACCCCGCGCCGGTCACCGCCCGCGCGCCGATCTTGATCGGAGCGCGCAGCAGCGTGTCCGATCCGATGAACGCATCGTCGCCGATCTCGGTCCGATTCTTCCGCACGCCGTCGTAATTCAGCGTGATCGTGCCGGCGCCGATGTTCACACGCTGCCCGACCCCCGCGTCCCCCACGTACGAGAAGTGATGCATCTTCGTGCCCCTGCCGAGGCGTGCGTTCTTCACCTCGCCGAAGTTGCCCATCTCGACACCCTTCTCCAGGTGCGCGCCGGGACGAAGGTGGGAGTACGGACCGATGCGCACGTCGTCCTCCAGCGTCGCGCCCTCGAGCACCGATGCGTCGACGCGGCAGCGCTCGCCGATCGTCGTGTCGCGCACGATCGCGTAGGGGCCGACGCGCGTGCCCGACCCGATGCGCGTCCGTCCCTCGAGGACGCAGCCGCGCTCGATGACGACGTCCGGTGCGATCTCGACATCGGCGTCGACCAGCGACGAGCGGGGATCGTGGAACGTCACACCGGCGAGCATGTGACGTTCGCGTATCCGCTTCCGCACGACGTCTTCCGCCGCCGCGAGCTCGACGCGGGTGTTGACGCCCATGCCTTCGTCGGGATCATCGGTGCAGTACGCAACGACGCGCGCGCCATCAGCCGTCGCGAGCGCGACCAGGTCGGTGAGGAACACCTCGCCGGTCTCGTTCGCACGCAGGCGCGGCACCGCCTTGCGCAGCCACGCGAGGTCGACGGCGTATGCGCCGAGGTTCGATTCGGGGAGGCGCCGCTCGTCGGCGGTCGCGAGCCGCATCTCGACGACCCGAGCGACATCACCGCTCGCATCGCGGATGACGCGTCCGTACGCGTTCGTGGTGCCGACCATGCCCGAGAGGAGCGCGAGCGGCGCACCGCGGTCGGCGCGCAGCTCGGCCAGCGCGCGCAGCGTGCTCGCGCGCAGCAGGGGTGTGTCGCTGTAGACGATGAAGGTCTCGCCCGCGCCATCGGGGATCGCGCGGAGCGCGACGCGGACGGCGTCGCCGGTGCCCCGCGGCACGTCCTGCATCGCCACGACGGCACCATCGCCGACGATCGCCCGCGCGGGCTCGCTTTCCTTCGACAGGACGACGACCGGATGGGCTCCCGCCCCGCGCACCGCGTCCAGAACGTGAGAAAGGAGCGGCTTGCCGGCGACGAGGTGGAGGACTTTGGGGGTCTGCGACCGCATCCGCGTGCCCAGACCCGCCGCGAGCACGATGCCCGGCGGCCCCGCGGTCATAGAGCTTGACGGCTTAGGCGGGTGGGTGCGCGGCGGGTTGGGGCGCCAGGATTCGAACCTGGGATCGGGGATCCAAAGTCCCCTGCCTTACCACTTGGCCACGCCCCAGTGGACACGGCCAAAAGGATAGGCGGGACTAGCGGCGCTCGCCCGTCTTCTCGCCGTTCGCGGGCTGTTTTCCGCGCCGGATGAGCTCCGCCACGCGACGGCCACCCTTGCGTCCAAGCTGCGCGTAGCCCTCGCTGCCGAGCTGCGTCTTTCGCGCCTCTCCGCCCTTCCGTCCGAGGTCCGCGTAGCCCTTCGATCCGAGCTGCGTCTTGCGCGCCTCGCCGCCTTTGCGCCCGAGCTTCGCGTAGCCCTCGGTGCCGAGCTGACCCTTGCGCGCCTGACCACCGCGCTTGCCGATCTCTCGATAGAAGGACGCGCCGTGCTTCCCGGCCGTCGAGGTCCCACCCTTTTGGCCGGCTTGGCGCACGGTCATGTCTCCGCGTTTGTCGTCCATACGTCCCACGTTAGGGGGACAGCCCTCGCTCGCCCGGTCTTGTGACCCTTAGCCAGCCATCGTGTGCGCGTGCGCCGTAAGACCGATCCGGCGGAGGATTCGCGCGATACGGAGGGCATCGCGGTGGTCGTCGGCGACTGCGAACAGCGTCGGCCCGCTTCCGGTGAGCGCGAGAGCGATGCCGCGCTGCCCGGCGCGGGAGCGCGCATCAGCGATAGCCGGACACAGGCGTTCCGCCGGTCCGAGAAGATCGTTCCGCGCGTTATCACGGAGCAGCTGGGGAGTGACCGTGCCGCGCGCGAAAGCCTCGCGGATCGCGTCCACCGCGTCGGCCGCGCCGCCGTCATCGCTCCGCAGCGCCGCGAAGACGTCCCGGGTCGCGAGACGTGGCGCACTTCGCACGATGACGACCTGTGTTGGCGTCGCGTGCGGGAGCGGCTCGACGCGCTCGCCGCGCCCCGCGACGAAAGCGACGAGCGCACCGCTCACGAAGAATGGCACATCGGATCCGACGGCCGCGGCGACGGCAAGGAGATCGATGTCGTTCCGGTGCCAGATCATCGCGAGCCCGCGCAGCACGGCGGCCGCATCGCTCGAACCCCCTCCGAGCCCGGCGGCGACGGGAACGCGCTTGCGAATGTCCACGAACGCGGCGGGCTCGCGACCGCTGGCCGTCGCCATGGCGCGTACCGCGCGGCTCGCGAGATCGTCACCACGCGGGGCACCGACGTCGGGTGCGATGCGGACAGCCAGCCGCGGGTGCGCTGCGACGCGCACGCGATCTGCGAGATCGATGGTCGCGAACACGCCGCGCAGCTCGTGGTAGCCGTCGTCCCGCTTGCCGGTGACCGCGAGCGCGAGGTTGAGCTTCGCGGGCGCGCGCAGGATCACCGCGCGCGTCATGACCCGGCCGTCGCCGGATCCGTCGGCACCCCGATGGCCCGCGCGAGCGCGACCCACTCGTCGAGGGTGAGCTCCTCGGCGCGCCGCCGAGGCTCGATCCCGGACGCCGCCAGGGCGGTGTCGGCGCGGTCGCGCGCCACGCCGGCCTCGTGCCCGAGCGCGCTTCGGAGCTGCTTGCGGCGGTGGCGGAAGACATCGCTCACGAAGCGGAGGAACTTCTGGCGTTCGAGGGGCGCGAACGCGGGCCGCTCGCGCGTTCGCAGCGCGACCACCGCCGAGCTCACCTTCGGCGCGGGGCGGAACGCGCTGGGCGGAACGCGGCGAACGATCTTCGCATCGGAGAACGACTGGACGAACACCGAGAGGTAGCCGCGCTCTCTCCCCGACGACGCGCTCGCGACGATCCGGCGAGCCACCTCCTCCTGTACGAGGACCACGACCAGCGGCGGCCGGCGGTCGTCGCCGATGAATCGCTCGAGAAGGGGCGTGGTGATCTGGTACGGCAGGTTTGCGACGATGCGTGTCGGCGGCCGCTCGCCCAGCGCGAACAGGTCGACATCCAGCGCGTCCGCGCGCACGATCGTGACGTTGTCGTGCTGCCCCAGCGTGTCGCGCAGGACCGAGACCATCCGCTCATCGATCTCGACGGCGGTCACGGCGCGTGCCCGTTCGGCGAGCTGGCCGGTGAGGACTCCGGGCCCCGGCCCGACCTCGAGGACGTCGTCCCGGGCGGACAGCTCGGCGGCGTCGACGATGGCGCGCAGGACGCCCCGATCGACGAGAAAGCGCTGGCCAAGCGAGGCCGCGGCGCGCACGCCGTGCCGGCGCAGGACATCCTTGAGGGCGCGCGGGTCGGCGACGTCCACGCCCCGCAGCCTAAGCGGCTGCGGTTATTTGCAGCTCCACTGGCCGGCCTGGCCGTTGTGGAACATGTACGCCGCGACGTTGGCGCTCGCGACCGCGTCGAAGACGCTGGCACCGCCGTACCCGGCGCGCACGCTGTTCGCGGCCCAGGTCGCGGGCATGAATTGGAAGAGGCCCGACGCCCCGGAGCGCGCGTTGTACGCGAGCGGGTTGTAACGGCTCTCGCACCACGCGACGCGGAGCAGCTGGCTCGGATCGGCGCCCCAGATCGCCGCAGCGTCGCGGATGATCGACTCGATGTCACCCGGCGCCGGCGGCGGCGGTGCCGGCCTCGTTCCGACGCGCCGGACCTCCGCGACCGGGGTCACGACCTCGACGCTGCTCACGAGCGTCCGCGCCTCCTCGGCGCCGTCGGCCATGTGGATGCGGTAGGTGTTGTCCGCCAGACCGGGCACGCCCGCGATCACGACGACTGCGCGCCCGACGAGGAGCTCGGGGTCCTGGATGACCATGACCGGGAACGCCAGCGCCTCCCGAACGACGATGTCCTGGTCCGCGACGCGCACGAGCTGGATGACATCGCCGGCGTTGACGATCGCGTCGGGCGCGCTCGAGAGACGGTCCTGCGGGCCGACCTCGATCCCGTTGACGGCCAGCGCGTCGGCGACGGTCACCGCGCGCGGGGCGCGGAGCGGCGTCACGGCGCCGGCGTCGATGAGCGTCAGCGGCACCGTCGGGGCGATCAGGCGCAGCTGCGCCGGCGCCACCGGCGGAACCTCGCGCGGCAGCGACCGTGATACCGGGGTGACACGAGCGACATCGGATGCGGGCTGCGCGGCGGCGCCGCGCGTTGCGTCGGAGGCCAGCGCCCAGGACGCGCCGAAGGCGACGACGGTGAGAAGCGCGAGCGACGCGACGCGCAGCAGCTGGGCGACCGGTGTCCGCTTCACTTCCCACCCTCCCCGGCCCCTCACACATCGGACATGGCGATGCCCTAGGTGTACTGAGGGGGAACGCCAAGGATGCTAGCAGAGAGTCCGGAGGCGACGTTTAGACGTCCGGGCGCGTGTTTAGGCGGGCGAGTGGACGGTTATCGTCCGCGCGGCGCCCTCCACCCGAGCCCCTCTAAATGGGCGCGAACAGCGGGCCCGGTGTCGTTCCGGCTGAGCGCGCCGTCCACGAACGCCTTCACGTAGCCGATCTTGTCGCCGCAGTCGTAGCGCTGGCCCTTGAGCTCGACCGCCCAGACCGGTGCGCCCTCGCGCGCCAGCTCGGCGACGGCGTCGGTGAGCCAGATCTCGCCGCCCCGCCCGGGCGGCTGCTTCGCGAGGACGTCGAAGACCTCGGGCTCGAGGACGTAGCCGTGCACCGCCGCGAGATCGCTGGGCGCCTCGTCCGGCGCCGGCTTCTCCACGATCCCGATGACCCGTCGTGTCTCGTCGTCCACCTCGGTGCCGGCGACGACACCGTAGCGGCTGATGTCCTCCTTCCCGACCCGGACGCACCCGACGACGCTCCCGCCACCCAGACGCTCCCGCGCCCGGATGAGCTGCAGCAGCGCCGGCTCCACTCCGAGCATGACGTCGTCACCCCACAGCATCGCGAATGGCTCGTCGCCAACGAGCGAGCGCGCCCGCAGGACGGCGTCTCCATTCCCTTTCGGCTCGGGCTGCAGGACGGTCTTGACCTGGGCGAGGCGCTCGGCCCGCTTCAGCAGCTCGAGGTCCTCCTTGCGCATGTCGGCAGCCAGTCGCGCCTCGATGCGCGGGTTCGGCTTGAAGTAGGACTCGATCCATTCCTTGCCGGGACCGACGACCAGGACCACGCGCTCGATCCCCGACTCGGTCATCTCGGTCACGACGATCTCTATCACCGGCGTGTCGACGACCGGGAGCAGCTCCTTCGGCACCGCGCGGCTGATCGGGAGGAAGCGCGTGCCGAGCCCGCCCGCCGGGATGACGCCGTACCGCACCGGCCGCAGCGCCGGCAGCGAGGTCTCCCGCGCGCCTGTCACCGCCGCTCAGCCGAGACGCTGAATGGGACCGGCTCCGTCGCGCGCACCGCGAAACCGGTGACGGCGAGGAGCGGAGCGCGGCGGTCGCTCGAGGTGTCGACCTCGAGGTCGAGCGTTCCGGCGTCGACGCTGCGGCGGTCCACCGTCGTACCGCTGGCCGTGAAGCGAAGCAGCTGCACGACGAAGCGTTGTGCGACGACGTTCGTGGAGCGAATGAAGCCGTCCGCCGTCCAGCCGTTGTCGCTCTCCGCGTCGTCGTTCAGGACACCGGGGATCGCGATGTCGTCGACCGCCAGGCCGTGGAGGCTGAGCGCACCGTCCGTCACGTACTCGAACCGCAGCTGGATCTCCTTGCCCGCGTACGGCGAGAGGTCGACCTCCTGCTGGATCCACGCGGGGCTCCGGCCGCCGCCGGACATGTCGGTGTAACCGTTGCCGAGGTTGTTCCCGTTCGGATCGTCCTTCGTTGTGGCCGGCGCGGCGAGCGTCGTCCAGTGCGCGCCGCCGTCGGTCGAGACGGCGAGGTACGCGTAGTCGTAATCCTTCTCGATCTCGTACCACGTCCAGTACGACAGGACCGGTCGTGTCGCGCTGCGCAGATCCACCGTCCGCGTGAGCGTGCTGTCGAGGCCGTCGGCGCGATCGGACCACCACATCGCCTTGCCCGAATGCGCATCGGTCGGGAGCAGCTTGGTCTGCCGGGCGCCGTCGAAATGGAGCTTCATCGCCGCCCGAGGCAGCTCGACGTAGCGGGCCGCGTACTCGTGCGTGCTCGAGCCGAGCGTGCTGCCCAGCGTGACGCGGTCCTGATCGGCCGCGCCCGCGGGGGTCCGGAACGGGAGACCGCTCGGGTAGCTGTAACGCGCCTCGGCGCTCGCTCCGATGAACGCGTTGGCCGCGGTGAAGTCGGCGAAGAGCTCCTCGATGCCGCGCTGACCGCGCGCGCGAAGCACGAGATCGAGGTCGGCGGGCGTGTCGATGCCCTTCGCCATGAACGCGTTGATGAGGTCGTCGCCGCCCGCCTGCTGGCGCGCGTACTCGAGGAACAGGTAGGCCAGCCCGTAGTGCGCCTGCGACTGCTCGAGCTCGGGCCAGTCGTTGAGCTGCGTGTCCGGCAGCTGGAGGAAAGTCTGTGCGTGCGAGACCGGGAACCCGTTTGCCTGCTCGCACAGCTGGGCCTGGCCCTCGTTGAACCACACCGACGATCGTTTGCGTTTGCCGTACTGGATCATGTGGCAGAACTCGTGGGCCACGACCGAGGTGAGGTAGCTCGTCCCCGGTCGTGCCGCGGCCGAATTGATGTAGACCATCTCGCGCTCGGCGGAGAACTCGTTCACCCAGAGCGGAAGCTCGTCCGACGAGCTGAAGTACCCTGCGGCCGCGCCGGGGATCCGCGCGAGCAGGATGTTGATGCGCGGATCCGCGTCGACGCCGGGCGACCACTCCTCGCCGTAAAGCTTGCGGTCCGTCGGGTACACCCTGGTATCGAACGACGACGCGCTCGCGCGGAGCTGTTCGAGATCGACCTGCACGTCGTTCTGCACCCACCACTTCGCGTGATCGCCGATGACGCGCAGCGTCGCCGTGATGCGCACGGGCTTCTTCGCGGCGAAGTCGTACGTCCAGAACGGGACCTGCGCTCCGATGTCCTCGACCAGTGGCGTCGCGCGCACCGGCAGGAACTGGGCGGCCGGCTGCCCGTCACGGCCGCGCATGCGGCGCGTGAGGTCGAAGATGTTCGCCTCGGGGAGAGGCTTGGCGAGGAGAGCCGCGCTCATGTCCGCGGCCAGGGGTCCGCTGCTCGCGCCGCCGGCCGCGGTCGCCGAGGCGGCCGCGCTCGCCCCCGGCGACGGGGAGCTGTTGGGCGCCGTCTGCAGCGGAACGCACGCGGCGACGCTGATGACGCCCGCGAGGAGGAGGGCCACGCGCCGGGACACGCTCACGACCGGCGATAGCCGTCAACGAGGGTGCGCGTCGCGACGACGCGCCCGCCGCGGTGATAGCGCCGTGGCACGCGCCGTCGGATGCCCACGACGATCTCGAAATTGATCGTGTCCACCGCTTTCGCGAGGTCCTCCGCGGTCTGTCGCGCGCCGTCCTGTGAGCCGATCACCACCACCTCGTCGCCTTCGCGGACCGCGGGACGGTCCGTCACGTCAAGCATGACGAGGTCCATGCAGATCCGCCCGGCGAACGGCAGCGCGCGCCCACCGACAAGGAGCCGACCGCGCCGGCTGAGCCTTCGCTGGAGCCCATCGCCGTAGCCGACCGGCACGGTCGCGATGCGCCCGTCCCGGGGCATCCGGTACTCGAGCCCGTAGGACACGCCCGTCCCCTTCGGCGCGGCCGCGATGCGATGGATGCGCGACCGCCACTCGAGCGCGGGCCGCAGCGCGAGCGCGGACTCCAGGTGCGGCGCGGTGTGCAGGCCGTAGAGCGAGAGGCCTGGGCGGAGCGCGGTGCAGCCCGCGATCGGGCCGAACGTCGCGAGCCCGGCGCTCGCCGCGACGTGGACCCAGCGCGGCGGCTCGTCCACCGCGCGCAGGACCTCGGCGAAGCGCGCGAGCTGCTGCCGGTCGCCGCTGACGTCCGGCTCGTCGGCCGTCGCGAGATGCGTGAAGAGGCCCTCGACCTCGATGTGCCGGAGGTCGCGGATGGCCTTCAGTCGCGCGGGCGCCTCAGCGACCGGCGCGCCGAGCCGCGTGAGGCCGGTGTCCACCTTGAAGTGCACGCGCGCGGTGCGGCCCGCGGCCGCGGCGGCGGCATCGACCAGGCGCGCGTGGTCGAGGTCCCACAAGACGAGCGCGCAGTCGGATGCAATCGCGGCCTCAGCCTCGGCGCGGTCCACGGCCCCGAAGAGCACCAGCAGTGGGGCGGTGATCCCGGCGCGGCGGATCACGACCGCCTCTTCCACCGTGATGACCGCGAGCATCACCGCGCCCGCCTCGACCAGCGTCTCCGCGACGGCCTCGACGCCGTGGCCGTAGGCGTCGGCCTTCACCACCGCGATGATCTCGCCGCCGCCGCGCCGCTTGAGCGCGACGAGATTCGCGGCGATGGCGTCGAGGTCGACGTCGACGACGGTGGTGCGGAGCGGTACGACGACGCTCACTTGGAAAGGATCTCGCGCAGCGCGCGCGGCATCGCGTCGACGATGTCCGTCGCCAGCGCGCCGGATTCGCCGATCTCCGCGGCGAGCAGCGCGCCCGCCCGGCCGTGCACCCAGACCGCCGCTGCCGACGCGGCGAGCGGCGTCAGACCGCGCGCCAGGAACGCCGCGACCGCCCCGGCCAGCGCGTCCCCCGAGCCGCCGACACCGAGCGTCGGGTTCGGAGCGTCGTGCACGTACGTGCGTTTCCCGTCGCTCACCACGGTCACCGCGCCCTTCAGCACGACGACCGCGCTCCACGAGCTCGCATAGCGTTCGGCGAACGCGACGCGCGCCGCACCGGTCGGGACGACGCGGCCGGCGAGACGCGCGGCCTCGCCGTCGTGGGGCGTGAGGACCGACGCGCGCGGGAGCGCCGCGGTCCAGTCCTCGGTGCGCGCGAGCGCGTTGAGCCCGTCGGCGTCGATCACCGTGCCCATGGTCTTCGCGTTGCGCAGCAGCGCGACGACGAAGTCGTCCGTGCCCGACGCGTGCGCGAGACCGGGGCCGATGAGCAGCGCGCGGATCTTGTCGCCGAAGATAGGCGTGATCTGCGCGGCGGCGCCGGTGGCGACGACGCCGGGCTGCGCCTCGGCGAGCGGGAAGAACGTGATGTTCGGATCCTGGCCCGCCACCATCTCCACGACCGAACGGGCGGCGGCGACGGTGACGACACCGGCGCCGCAGCGCGCCGCCGCGCGCGCCGCGAGGAGCACCGCGCCGGGATACCGATGCGACCCACCGACGATGAGGACGCGCCCGCGCGCCTCCTTGCCGGCGTCCGCCGGGAGCGGTCGGAGCGAGGCGCGGACGATCCGCGTGTCGAGCGGCTGCGGTGGCGTCAGCGCACGCCCACAGCGACGGCGACGGCGAGGTCGCGGATGTGCGAAATGCTGACGGTGAGCGGTTCGGTGAGGCCGAGCGCGCGCCGCCGCTGCTCGGCCCGTCCGTGCAGCGTCACCGTCGGCTGACCGTACGGCGTGCGACGGATCTCGATCTCGCGCCAACCGACGCCCCGGACGCCGAGCCCGAGCACCTTCGAGACCGCCTCCTTCGCCGCCCACCGCCCGGCGAGATGCAGCACGTTTCGCCGGCAGTACATGCGCTCCCACTCCGTGTACACCCGTTGCAGGAAACGCGTGTCGTGCTTCTCGAGCACCCCGCGGATCCGGTGCGTCTCGATGATGTCGATGCCCACCTCCGTGCCCGCCGGATTCACTCGACGGTCACGGCCTTGGCGAGATTGCGCGGCTGATCGACGTCGTTGCCGCGCCGATCAGCGATGTGATACGCGAGGAGCTGCAGCGGGACCACGGCGAGCACGGGCGACAGCAGCTCGTGGACCGCGGGGATGCGGATGATCTCGTCGGCGTGACGGGTAATCTCCTCGTCTCCGTCGGTCGCGAGCGCGATGACGATGCCGGCGCGAGCGCGTACTTCCTGGATGTTCGAGAGCATCTTCTTGTACACGCCGTCCTGCAGCGCGATCGCGACGACCGGCAGGGTCTTGTCGATCAGCGCGTTCGTCCCGTGTTTCATCTCACCCGCGGCGGTGCCCTCGGCGTGGATGTACGACAGCTCCTTCAGCTTGAGGGCACCCTCGAGCGCGGTCGCGTAGTTCACACCGCGACCCAGGTAGAGGAAGTCGCGCGCCTGGTGGTACTTGTACGCGAGCGACCGGATCTTTCCCTCCTCCTGGAGCACGGCGTCCATCAGCGTGGGCAGATGGAATGCGTCGGCGAGGAGGCTCCCGCTGTCCTCGCGCGAGATCGTGCCGCGGCGCTGGCCGAGGTAGATCGCGAAGAGGTACAGGTCGACGAGCATCGCGCTGTACGCCTTCGTCGACGCGACGGCGATCTCGGGACCCGTGTGGAGGTAGATGACGTCGTCGGCGATGCGGCTCGCCTCGCTTCCCATCACGTTCACGAGCGCGAGCAGCCGAGCCCCGCGCTGCCGTCCCGCGTTCATGGCGGCGAGCGTGTCGGCCGTCTCGCCGGACTGCGTGACCGCGACGACGAGCTGTCCTTTCGTCACGACCGGCTCTCGATAGCGGTACTCGCTCGCGATCTCCACGTCCGCGGGGATCTTCGCGATCCGCTCGACGAGGTACTTGCCCACGAGCGCGGCGTGGCAGGCGGTGCCGCAGGCGACGAAGGAGATCCGCGGGAGCGCGCGCACGAAGGCCTCGTCCATCTTCAGGTTCTCGTCGAAGAGCACGCGCCCCGTCGTGCGGTCGACCCGGCCGAGGAGCGTGTCGTTGATCGCGCGCGGCTGCTCGTGGATCTCCTTGAGCATGAAGTGCTTGTAGCCGGACTTCGACGCGGCCACCGGGTCCCACGTCACGGTCTGCGGCGTGCGGCCGATGGGCGTTCCATCGGTCCGGTGGAACCGGACGCCGTCCTTCGTGACGACCGCGACGTCACCCGCCTCGAGGAACACGACCTTGCGCGTGTGCTCGAGCAGCGCGGGCATGTCGGAGGCGATGAAGTTCTCGCCCTCGCCGAAGCCGACGATGACGCCGCCGGCGCTCGCGATCCGCGCGGCGACCAGCTTGCCCGGGTCCTTCATCGAGAGGAACACCAGCGCGGCGGCGCCCTCCAGCCGCGGGAGGACCGCGAATGCGGCTTCGTCGAGCGTCCGTCCGGCCTTCAGCTCGTCCTCGAGCATGTGCACGACGACCTCGGTGTCGGTCTCGGACGAGAACCTGTGGCCGGCCTTCAGGAGCGGCGCCTTCAGGTCGGAAAAGTTCTCGATGATGCCGTTGTGGATCACGGCCGTGACGGAGCCGCAGTCCACATGCGGGTGCGCGTTCTGCTCGGTCGGGCGGCCGTGGGTCGCCCAGCGCGTGTGCCCCATGCCGACGGACCCCGCGAGCGGATGCTTCGCGAGCGCCTGCGCGAGGTTGTCGAGCTTCCCCTCGGCGCGGGTCACCGCGAGCGTCCCGTTGTGCTGTACGGCGACGCCGGCCGAGTCGTAGCCGCGGTACTCGAGGCGACGAAGCCCGCCGAGC